>NZ_JAENIL010000050.1 GCF_016595505.1 Pelagicoccus mobilis
GCGGCCGCTACCTTAGCAGCAGTTTGCGGTGGGGGTGCAGGGGAGGAGCTGGCCGTTGATGGCGACGGCGGGGAAGCATTGGGCTCCGAGTTCGGCGGCTCGCGCTTTACCGTTGTCGGTATCGGCTGAATACAAGGTGAGTTCGCAGTTGCAGGATTGGTCTTGGCAGCAGTTTTGATCTGCCGAATCGGCGCAGCATGCGGTTGCGGTGATGATTTCTATCTTTGTTTCGTTTTTCATTTTGTTTGTGTGTTGTTGGTTGAATTTTGGGTAAGCGGTAGCTTGGGCCGCTGGGTTGGCGGTGTGTGGGATGGAGGGTATCGCGGCGGTCTGGGCCAGACCGCCCTATCTTTAGCAGTCGCAGTCGGCGGCGCCGTTTTTGGCGTGTTCGATGACGTCGCAATCGCAGTCTACGAGGTCGAGGGCGTCGCAGCTGTCGAAGCGTTTGAGAAGTTCGCGGCGGCGTTCGAGGTCGGCGATTTGCTGATCGATTTCGGCGAGCTTTCGTTGGGCTTTTTGAGCGAGGGTCTTGCAGGCTCCGGCTTCGCGGTCGTGGAGATCGAGGATTTCGCCGATTTCGCGGAGAGTGAATCCGAGTTGCTTGGCCTTTTCTATAAAGATGAGGCGATCTGAATCGGAGGCTCGGTAGCGGCGGTAGTTCGAGCTGTCGCGGTAGGCGTGGGTGAGCAGGCCTTTCTCTTCATAGAAGCGGATGGTTTCGAAGGTTTTGCCTGATTGCTTGGCGAGTTGGCCTCGGGTGAGTGTTTCCTGATTCATGATGTTGAGCAGTGTAGGGCTTGTAGTATGGCGCAGGGTCAAGGGGGAGTCGGGAGTTTTTTGAAAAAAGTTCTTCGGGTGGCGGGTGGACTGCAATTTTACGGATTTGGGAATTGGGGGTTGATGCGGTGGAGAGGGCTCTCCTAGAGTCGCCCCCCATGGCGCAGCTGATCGACGAATTTAAAGGACTCTACGAAGTATACCCGTCCTGGCTTGTCACGGCATGCTTGGTTATCGTCGGGCTCGGTCTTGGCTGGGTCGTCTGGAAGTTGTTGCGAATCGGCATGGTGGTGCTGGTGACGGTGGCGCTTTTGGCGATCGTGGTGTTTGCCGGCTGGATGATTTTAGCTCAGTAGCGCGATGTAGTTTGACCTCCTCTTTTTATTCTAATTCTCATGGCAGCCAACGTGGAAAACAGTAAGGCAAAGAAGTATATTTTCGTGACGGGCGGTGTCGTTTCGTCGCTCGGCAAGGGCTTGACGGCCGCATCTCTGGGCGCGCTCCTGGAAGAGCGTGGCTGCACGGTGCGAATCCAGAAGTTCGACCCTTACCTTAACGTGGATCCGGGCACGATGAATCCGTTTCAGCATGGCGAGGTTTACGTGCTCGATGACGGGGCGGAGACCGATCTCGACCTTGGCCACTACGAGCGTTTCACTTCGGGCAAGCTGAGCCAGTTTAACAATCTCACTTCGGGGCAGATCTACGAGTCGGTCATCCAGAAGGAGCGTCGCGGCGAGTACTTGGGCAAGACGGTGCAGGTGATTCCGCACGTGACCAACGAGATCAAGCAGCGTATCGCGGAAGCGAGCGAGGACGTGGACATCCTGATCACCGAAATCGGTGGCACGGTGGGCGATATCGAGGGCTTGCCGTTTTTGGAAGCGATGCGTCAGTTCGCGCTCGAGGCGGGGCGCGACAATGTGATTTTCCTCCACTGCACGCTTTTGCCTTACTTGGCGGCAGCGGGAGAGCTGAAGACCAAGCCGACCCAGCAGAGTGTGGCGAAGATGCGCGAGATCGGTATCCAGCCGGACATCTTGGTTTGCCGTACGGAGCATCCGATCGAAGACGAGTTGCGGGAGAAGATGAGTCTTTTCTGTAATGTGCCTGCTAAGGCGGTGATTGAGGAGATCGACGTGGAGTCTTCGATCTACGAGTTGCCGGTTATGTTGCGCCGCGAGAAGCTCGACGACTTGGTGGTGGACTTGTTGAAGCTCGACGCGCCGCCTCCGGCCGAGAGCTATTGGACGGATATTGTGCGTCGCTTGAAGTCGCCATCGAAGCGGGTGACGATTGGCGTTGTCGGCAAGTACATCGAGTTGCAGGACGCTTACAAGTCGGTCTACGAATCGATCACGCACGCGGGAATCGCGAATGATTGCGCGGTGACGATCAAGCGTTTGGACGCCGAGTCGCTGGAGAATCCGGAGGGGCTGGAGTCGCTGAAGAGCTTGCACGGGATCTTGGTGCCGGGCGGTTTTGGTGATCGCGGTACGGAAGGTAAGATCGCGGCGGTCCGTTTTGCTCGTGAAAACGATATTCCTTATTTCGGTTTGTGCCTTGGCTTGCAGATCGCGGTGATCGAGTTCGCCCGCAATGTGTTGGGCTTGGCGGATGCGAACAGCTTGGAGTTTGACGAAAACACGGAGAACCCGGTCATCAATTTGATGGAGGAGCAGAAGGAGGTCGTGGACAAGGGCGGCACGATGCGACTCGGTTCTTACGAGTGTAAAGTTAAGCCCGGAACGAGGGCGTTTGAAGCCTATGGCGAAGAGAGCGTGCGTGAGCGTCACCGCCACCGCTACGAGGTGAACAACGAGTTTGTCGAGCGTCTCGAGTCTGCTGGCTTGCTTGTGAGCGGGGTTAATCCAAAGCGCAATCTCGTGGAAATGGTTGAGCTTAAGGAACACCCGTGGTTCCTCGCTGTACAATCGCATCCTGAGTTTCTATCCAAACCGAACAAGGCCCACCCGCTTTTCGAAGCGTTTGTGGGAGCCGCCATCAAGAGGGAAGAAAATCGCTAATTCGCAGGATTTTTCCCGAACGTCTTTCTGAAAAAACGAGCCAGGCCATGAGCTTCCAAATCGACGTGCCGATCCCATCTATGGGAGCAACGGTGAACGAAATGACCCTGATCGACCTTGAGGTCGAGGCGGGTCAGGAAATCTCCAAGGGCGAGAAGCTCGCGGAACTAGAAAGCGATAAGTCGGTTTTCGATTTCGAGGCTCCGTGCGATGGGGTTATCAAGGAGATCCACTGTCGAGCTGGCGATATTTTGGAAGTCGGTACGCCTTTCGTCCGTATCGAGACGGAGGATACTTCTGTCGCTCACCTTGCGGTGGATGGCGCGGCTGCTCCGCAAGCGGCGCCTGAGAAGGTTGCTGAACCTGTGGCTGTGGAAGTGATGCAAGAGGTGGTTGCGACGCCTGCTCCGGCGGCTGTGGCAGCCCCGGCTCCGGTGGCGAAGGCCAATGGAATTCGTTGGACTCCACGGGCCAAGAAACTTGCGCTCGAGCGAGGGCTGGATCCGGCTGCGATAACGGATATCGTGGGAACAGGTCCTGGCGGACGTGTGACGGGTGATGACATCGAAGGGTATAAGCCAGCTGAAGAGGCTGCTCCATTGGCTGTGTCTGGCGTTGGCGTGGCTGGGTCAGGCGCGACGCACACTGCATGTGTCGCGGGGATCGGCTATGCGGTTCCTAAGAACATGCGTTCTAACGCCGAGATCCTGAAACAGTTTCCCGGTAAGACCGAGGAGGAGATCGTCAAGGTGACTGGCATTCAGCAGCGCTACGTGATTTCCGAGGGCGAGTCGGCGACGAGTTTGGCAAGCACGGCTACCCGTCACGCTCTTAAGATGGCAGGGCTGGAGGTTTCCGACATCGACGCGGTGGTAGTGGCGACGCTTTTGCCGGATCATCCGGTTCCCGGAGCCGCTAGCATTTTGGCGAAGGAGCTTGGGATCGAACAGGCTTTGGCCTTTGATTTGAATGCTGCGTGTTCTGGCTGGTTGTATGCTTTGGAGGTCGGGCGTAGCCTTATCTACGGCGGCACTGCCAAAAACATCCTAGTAGTGACGGCGGAAATTTTGTCGCGCATCACCAATCCCAAGGATCACGAGACCGCGTTTCTTTTCGGAGATGGCGCGGGGGCGGCGATTCTGACTCAAGGGGATGGGGGACATCGTTTGCATCGTTTGGAGCTCAGCGGCGATGCGCGTTTCACGGATGCCATTTCTCGAGTGGGCGGCGGAGCTTTGTATCCGATGCCGAAGCCGGGTGAAGATCTGGATTCCTTCTATCTGAAGATGGATGGAGGCGTGGTGTTCAAGCGTGCGGTATTGGCATTCTCGAATATTATCGAAAGCGCTTTGGAGCGTCATGGCCTGAAGCCGGAGGACGTTTCGTGGATTGTGCCTCATCAGGCGAACGCCCGTATTTTAAGAGCGGTCAGCAAGCGCGTGGGGATTCCTTACGAGAAGTTTGTGGTAACGATCAACAAGTACGGAAACACGTCTGCCGCGTCGGTTTCAATGGCTCTTGGATGGGCCGCTGAAGAGGAGATTTTCGAAGAGGGCGACAATATCATCTTCTGCTCGGTGGGCGCTGGATTCACCTTCGCCGGCGGTTTGATGACTTGGTAGAGCTCTCTAGAATTGCTTAGCGGGATTTTATCTTTTGTTTAGGTGCTGAGAATCGCGGCACAAGGCCGCTTCCCACTTTAAGATGCCTGAAGTGAAGTGCGACTGTTCAAAAGAAAATTGCTTAGCGGGATTATTCGCTCCCGCTCGATGCAAGGCTGCGACAAAGCTTAGCGATCAAAACGTAGCTTCCGACTGCGAGGAGCAAAGTGCCTAGGATGATGAAGCCGACTTCGCCGCTGATTGCGAGTCCGACGTCGGAGCTTTCCGCTTCGTCCGAAAGCTGAGCCGCGATTGGGAGATTTTCTAGGAAAGCTGAGTGGAGTTTCATCGATTTGCGAGTGCAGGCTTTGAAGCCCGCTGGCCTTAGGCTCTTACGTACTAGCTTTGTTGATGCCAGTTTTGCGATGCTTCCCGTAAGGCATTGAGAATGAGTGAGATCGTCTCTCGCTCTAAACAATGGCGAAGCATGATCTGTTGCTGTTTCTTACAGCTAGACCTAGTTCTTTACACTATTGGCCGGTCAGGGAACCGCTTGGAAATTACTCGCCGTTGGAGAATGAGTTGAGTTCGTAGTGTGTGATGCTCAGGGCGTGGATGGCTGCGGTTTCGCTGCGCATGACGTGGGGGCCGAGGGTCGTGGGCAAGAACCCCGCTTGGTAGGCCTGTTCGTACTCTTCTGGAGTGAAGTCGCCTTCGGGGCCAATTAGCCAGATCGCGGACTTCGGAGACTTGCCGTTTTGAGAACTGGAAAAACGGGCTAGGTGTTGCTTTAGGGAGACGGCTTGCTCCTCTAGGCTGGCGATCAGTTTGAGCTCGTAGCTTTGGGAAAGGTCTAGGAGTTCTGGGAGGCTGCAAACCTGATGAACTTCAGCAGGCCTTGGGTTGCCGCTTTGTTTGGCTCCTTCGAGAGCGGCAAGCTCCCATTTCGCGCTTTTGGAGGAGGCCTTTTTCGGATCGATCTTTGATTCCACTCGGCTGCTGGATAGCGGGTACACTTCCTGGATACCGATCTCGGTCGCTTTTTTGATGATGCTTTCGATCAGTTTGCCTTTGGGGAGCGCTTGGCCGAGGGCGATGCGAAAGGGAGGGTGAGGAACGCGTTGGATCGTCTCGAGCGTGAGGGTGGCCTTACGTTTGTTGGCGTTGGTGAGACGGGCGTCGCATTCTAGGCCTTTTCCGTCGAATACGCGGACGGGGTCTCCTTCTCGGGCGCGATTGGCTGCTACCAGATGATTCGATTCCTCAGGACTAAGATCGACGAGAGATCCAATCGAGTCGGGCAAGTTTTCGCAGAAGCATCGGAAGTCTGGCATATGCTTAAGCTAAGAAGCGAGAGGCTTGGCCTTACAAATAGAAAAGACGCCGCTTTCGCGACGCCTTTCCTAACTTATCAAACTACAAACCAGATTCTAGAAATTTAAACTACCTATATGCTGGGATAGGCGCGCTGGGAGCGGATTCGTTCAAAAGTTTTGGGAGTTTTTTCGTCTTTTTCTTTTTACGGGAAAGAGGGACTCTGAAAACGAAAAGAGGCGCCGCTAAGCGGCACCTCTTTCGACTTATCAAACTACAAACTAGATACAAAATTGAACAAACCCTTATTATGTCCTGCAAAGATAGACGTAGTGATGGGGGATACGTTCAAAGTTTGTTGGTGTTTTTCTGAATATTTATTGCAGGTTGTTTAAGTTGCAGACTATCAGTTAGATATGTTTCTTTCGGTTCTCCTGCTCGAATCTTTTTTATGATCTGGCGGGGCGAAAATCGCGTAAGGTGCGGAGTGGTTTTCAATTTGGCTTGCAACACTTCCTAGGCGTGGCACAACTCCCAATCTTCTCTGCAGGCTGAACAGGTTTGCATCTTCCCATCGAGGAAGCCCAGGTGGCGGAATTGGTAGACGCGGCGGATTCAAAATCCGCTTTCTCCGGAAGTGTGGGTTCGAGTCCCACCCTGGGTACCACTCTTTGAAGTAAGAGGTTGGAATGCAGAACTATGAAGTTTTGCGAGATGAGACTTTGTGGGACGAGAACCTTGGTTCGACGGAGCGAGTCTCTCGAGCGGAGATGGGGCGCCGCAGGCGGTCCGAAGGACTTGAGGCGTTCTAGCCTCAATCCAATCCCACCCTGGGTACCACTCTTTGAATTAAGAGGTAGGAATGTAGAATGATGAAGTGTCTACAAATGCTTTCCTTTCTTGGGTGAAGCGCTCAAGCTCTATGCCTTTAATTTTAGCTAGTGCTCAAACCATGGTTAGCGCCGCAGAAAACAGAAACTATTCGGAAGCCCAAATCGAGGCGGAGGCGGAACGTCTCCTCGCCAAGCTTATGCACGTGGAGTGCGAGGCGAGCCGTTCTTGGAATATAGAGGAGTGTCGCGAAATCGCTCCGCTCACGCTAGAGATCAATGATCTTAAAAAGGAGAAGGGGGCTGTCGTGTTGGCTCACTCCTACGTCGAACCGGAAATCGTGTACGGCGTGGCGGACTTTGCGGGGGACTCCTATATGCTGAGCCTGAAGGCGAAGCAGTCGGGAGCGAAGAGCATCGTTTTTTCTGGAGTGGTTTTCATGGCCGAGACGGCCAAGATTCTTTCTCCCGAATCTGAAGTGGTCGTGCCCGATCGCGCTTCGGGTTGTTCCTTGGCGGACTCTTTGACGGGCGAGCAGTTGAGGGAGCTGAAAAAGCAATATCCTGATGCTGCCGTGGTGTGCTACATCAACAGCACGGCCGAGGTAAAGGCGGAGTGCGATGTTTGTGTGACTTCGAGCAACGTCTATAAGATCGTGGCTTCTCTTCCTCAGAAGCAGATCCTTTTTGTGCCGGACAAGTTGATGGCTGAGAACATCCGGGTCGAAATGAAGAAGCTCGGCATCGATAAGGAGATCGTTTCCTCGGATGGCACTTGTATCGTGCATGATGACTTTGATCCGACAATCATTGCGGACGCTCGGGGGAAATTCCCGGGGCTGAAGGTGGTATCGCATCCGGAGTGTACTTTGAACATCACGGAGAAGAGCGACTATGTCGGCAGTACTGGCGGAATGATGCAGTACGTGAAGGCGACGGAAGCGCCTTATTTCATGATGCTCACCGAATGTGGTTTGGTGGAGCGCATCGAAGTGGAAGCTCCTGAAAAGCGCTTTATATCTGGTTGTAAGCTTTGCCCGTACATGAAGATGAATTCTTTGCAGAAGATTCGCGATGTGTTGATCGCCCCGCGTGAGGATCAGGTGATCGAGTTGGAGGAGGATCTCCGACTGAAGGCTCTGCATTCGATCGATCGCATGTTTGAGATCGCCGAAGGGGCTCCGCACCAGCCTGGCAAGGGTTGCTAGTTTCCGTTTTCGTGTCTCGATAGAGTGGAAACCCTTTATACAGACTGCCTCGTGATCGGCGCTGGGCTTGCGGGGAGTGCCTATGCTCACCACGCGACCCGCCAAGGGCTTTCGGTCACCATGATATGCGCTGACGAGCTCTCGATGGGGGCCAACAGCAAATGGGCTCAGGGCGGGATCATCTATGATACCGCCTTCAATCCGGAGCAGCTTGAAAAGGACATCATCGTGGCTTCGGGCCACACTGCGAATCCTGAGGCGGTTGCAACCTTAGTGAGGGAAGGGCAGTCGGCGGTGGACGAGCTTTTGTTCGACACGGTGACTGTGCCCTTTGATCGGGATGAGGCTGGTAAGCTCAAATACGTCCGCGAGGGCGGGCACAGCGACAAGCGGATCATCTTTTCGAAGGATGTTACGGGACGGGCTATTCTAAACAACATGCACGATTACGTGCGTGAGATGCCGGGACTCCGCTTGCTTGAGAACCATGTGGCGATCGACTTGTTGACGCTTTCGCACAACTCCGCGGATCCACTCGACAAGTACCGCCCGATCACGTGTATCGGCGTTTACGCTCTCGACGCTCTCAGCGGCGATATCAAGGCGATCAAGGCGAAGAAAACGATTCTTGCCACGGGTGGCCTTGGCCAGGTGTACCGCAATACCACTAACCAGCAAGGTGTGGTGGGGCACGGGGTTGCCATGGCTCAGCGAGTTGGGGCGCGTGTCATAGATCTTGAATACGTTCAGTTTCACCCGACGGTATTTCTGAAGAAGAATTGCCAGCTCTTCCTGGTTTCGGAAGCGGTTAGAGGAGAAGGGGGTGTACTGGTCAATGGCGATGGTCATGCGTTTATGGATACGCAGCATCCAATGAAGTCTCTAGCCCCTCGAGATATCGTGGCGAGGGCGATTCATCGCGAGCTTTTGGGGACGGAAGACAACTGCGTTTACATCGACCTTTCCAGTAAGTCGCCTGGCTTCATCAAGGATCGCTTCCCGTCGATCTACGAACGGGCGTTGGCTTGCGGAGTGGACATTAGCCGGGAGCCGATTCCGGTCGCTCCAGCGGCGCATTACACCTGCGGGGGCGTTTATACCGATCTGCAAGGGCGTTCCTCGGTGCTCAATCTCAATGCGATTGGGGAGACGGCTTGTACGGGGCTGCATGGGGCGAATCGTTTGGCGAGCACTTCGTTGCTGGAGTGTCTTGTTGGCGCGAAGATGACGGCGCTCGCGGACGCTAAGGATGTTGCGAATGAAGAGTTTCACTTGCCCGAAGTTCACGAGTGGGTGAGCCCGGAGCGGCAAGCCGACGAGGTTTTGATTCGTCAGGATATGCGTTTGATCAAAAGCACCATGTGGAATTACGTGGGGCTGATCCGCTCGCCGCGCCGCTTGATGCGGGCTCGACGCATTTTGAGCCAACTTGCGGAGGAGATCGGCGGATTTTACGCGGGGGCTCGATTGACGCGCTCCTTGGTGGAGCTTCGCAACGCCGTGAAGTCCGCGATGCTGGTGGTGCATGCGGCGAGCTTGAATCCCGAAAGCAAAGGCTGCCACTATTTGGCTTCCGAGGACGAGGAGATCGAGGTGCCGTTTGAGTCGGTCGACGACGGCAAGTAGGATTGAGTGCCGGCTCTTAGCTTGGAATCCGCAGGTACATGGGCATGAGGGCGTAGTCGGAGAACCCGAGCCCTAGGTAGACCGAGTGACCCGCTTCTGAGGACTGCAGGACCCCGACCGAGTAGCCGCAGGCTTTGGCGATTTTCAAGGGTTGAGCGGTCGCGAATGCGCCGATGCCTTTTTTGCGGTGATCAGGAAGCGTTGCGATGCAGTAGATTCCAGCGAGCCCGTCGGCGAGGAAAAGCATAGAGGTGGCGACTGGTTTATCCTCCCAGTAGACGGCCCAAAATTGGAGGGACTCGTGCTCTAGCAGACTATCGCCGTAGCGCTCGGGCGAGAAGAGCTCCGCCACCCTGACGGGGAGATCGTAGCCGAGGGCGAGCGTTGAGGTCCATTTCTTGGCTTCCGTTTCGGTGCCGATTCGTTTCCACGCGTAGCCGTCGGGAAGCTTGGTTTCTTTGACGGTATCTATGTCGACAGCCATCGCTGGCATCCCGCCGGTGTCGCTGAATCCGTGTGATTCCAAGGTGGTGCGGACGGTTTCGTCGATTGCTTCTACGAAGACGAAGGCCGAGGGCGCTGAGATGGATCGGTAGGTTTTGGCTATTTCGGCGATTGAAGCGTTGTCGGTAGAGGTGGCAATAGCCGCCAAGTTGCCTAATGGGTTTGGTTCTCCGGTAAGGATTCGGATGTAGGACTCGTTTTTGACGACCTTGGGGTCGTCGATGCAGTGTCGCATCGCGAGTTCGAAATGGCGACCTGCTCGTAGGCCGATCGTATCTCGAATAGAGGCGATGCTTGGGGCTGGTGTTGCGGAGTTCATGGGAGGAGTCGTTGAGGAACCGAGGCGTCCTATCTAATTGAGGAGCGAAGAAAACGCGAACGAATTGACTGTTTCGTAGGGATTCCTGCTGCCCGAGTGTTCGTCCTTTGTTGACTCGTTGGAGCTCTTGGCTGTGATGCCTGCTCAACCTAATTTCCAATCATGATCCGCATCAACGAAAACTACCTGAAGCTTAAGGCTTCCTACCTTTTTTCTGACATCGCCAAGCGCGTTTCTGCCTACCAGGAGGCGAATCCTGATTCGCCGATCATTCGTCTGGGCATTGGCGATGTGACTGAGCCGCTTCCGCAAGCGTGTCAGAAGGCGTTTCATGCGGCGATCGATGAGCAAGGGACGCGTGAAGGGTTTCACGGCTATGGTCCGGAGCAGGGCTATGCGTTTCTGCGCGAAGCAATTGCCAAGAATGACTTCGAATCCCGCGGAGCGGACATCGATGCGGACGAGATTTTTGTGAGCGACGGCGCCAAGTGTGACTCTGGTAACATCCAGGAAATCTTTGGCGAAGACATCAAGATCGCCGTTCCGGATCCGGTTTATCCAGTTTATGTCGATACCAATGTGATGGCCGGCCGCACGGGCGCGAACGTCGATGGACGCTACGAAGGATTCGTATATCTCGATTCGACTCCAGAAAACGGATACGTTCCTTCTATTCCGGAAGAGAAGGTTGACTTGATCTATCTCTGCTTCCCGAACAATCCGACTGGCGCGACTGCGACCAAGGAGCAGTTGAAGGCTTGGGTTGACTACGCGAAGGAGTGTGGAGCGATCATTCTCTTCGATGCGGCGTACGTGGCATTCGTGCGTAATCCGGAGTTGCCGCAGAGCATCTACGAAATCGAAGGCGCTCGTGATGTCGCGATCGAGTTCCGCAGTTTCTCGAAGAATGCTGGTTTCACGGGTACTCGTTGCGCGTACACGGTGGTGCCGAAGTCTCTCAAGGCTCAGGATGCTGCTGGGAATGAGCACAGCGTGCATGCGCTTTGGAACCGTCGCCATTGCACGAAGTTCAATGGCGTTTCCTATCCGGTGCAAAAGGCTGCGGAAGCTGTTTACTCGGAGGAGGGGAAGGCTGAGATCAAGGCTCTTACTGACTTCTACCTCGATAACGCGAAGATCGTGCGTGGCGCGATGGAAGGGCTTGGATACAAGTGCGTGGGAGGTGATGACTCTCCTTACGTTTGGATCCAAACCGGACAGCCTTCTTGGGATTTCTTTGACAAGCTGTTGAACGAAGCGGGTGTCGTTTGTACGCCGGGTGCTGGTTTCGGTACTTGTGGAGAAGGTCACATCCGTATCAGCGCGTTCAACTCTCGTGAAAAGATCGAAGAGGCGATGGGGCGTATCAAGGACGCTCTAGCGAACGCCTAGTCCGTTTTTCGAGAATCTGAATTTACGAGCCTGCTCCTTATCGGGAGCGGGCTTTTTGTTGCTCAAACTCGATTTTGACCTAGATTTCGACCTGTGAGGGCGAAACGTATTTTCGAAACCATTCTGTATGCGGAGAATCTGGCGGAGACGACTCGGTTTTATCGTGATGTTATCGGGCTAGAGCTTTACAGCGAGTCTGACGTTGTAGTCTCTTTGAGACTACAGGATAGTGTGTTGCTTTTGTTTGACCCTCGCCGGAGCGTGGAGGCTGGGCGTCCGGTTCCGAGTCATGGGGCGCGAGGAGAGGGGCACATCGCCTTTGCGGCGACGGAGGAGGAACTTTCTGGATGGAGGCAGCGTTTTAAAGAGCTTGGCGTTGAGATCGAGCAAGAGATGCAGTGGCAGAGTGGCGGGACTTCACTCTATGTAAGGGACCCGGCGGGGAATAGCGTGGAGTTTGCTCCTGCGAGCTTGTGGGGAGGCGATTGGGATTTTTCGTAGTGAAGCCCCGGCTAGTTTTTGGGAGTGCTGACGAGCTGCTGGTAGATGTCTTGGCTGTATAGCCGGAGTTGCCGGTTGTTTTTGACTGCGTGGTAAAAGGCGTCTGCTTGCTCGGGGCTTGTCATTTTGTGTTCAAGCTCGAGTAGCATTTTTGGGTCGTAGTGGGTGTAGGTGTTTACGGCTTGTTGAATACCGGTTTCGGCGACGGGCCCAGTCTGCTTCAGTACGGCGTTTAGGGCGGCGGGTGGATCTTGTTCGAACCAGGAGTGAATGGCTCGCGCTGTGATGTGATTGTATTGAGGATACTTGACGGCTACCTCGAAGGCGGCTCGGGGGTCCTCGTTGGCGTAGTCTGAAAGGGCTCTTCGTAGTTGGTGGGTGTGGTTGTTTTCACTGGAGGTGTTGATCATGTAGTCCAGCGCTTCCTGGGGTGTCTTGTATTGCCGTAGGTGCTCGAAGACGACTTGTTGATAGGCCTTTAGGGTTTGGCTAGGGATATCTCCTTCCGAAAAGGCTTTCGCTGCGGCGAAGTCGGTTGAGACCCATTGGTGGGCGAGGGCTTGGAAGGCTTCTGATCGGTCGCTTGGGTCGGTTCGTTTTTTGGCCCAAGCGAGGGCGGCGTCGAAATCCTTCTGTACCCAGGATTGGACCATGGTTCTGACCGCTAAATTTCGGTCGGGACCGGGCGGGATTTGTTGCACGAACGCCAGGGTTCCCTCATGATCTTTCTCGAGGGAGTGATGCATGAGGCTGATTCGTGACTGGAGTTCGTTTCGGCCGCTGAGGTTTTGTGAGATCCAGGCGTCGGCGGCGGCGTAGTCATTTTGGCCGAGGCTGCGGAGGCAGTACTTTATGCGCTCGGTTCTCCACTGGGAATCGGGCTGATGGAGGAGGATTGGGAGCAAGTTGGGATCGGAGAGATGGTTGTTTCGCAGAAGGCGAGTGAGCAGGGGGCTGGCCTCTTCGTTTTCAGCCCATGATTTTGCGGCGGAGGGGTCGGCTTTGAGGGCGGAGCCGAGGGCTCTGATCAGCTGGTTCGAGGTGTTGTAGTCGTTGGGTTTGTAGAGTTCTGTGAGTAGCCATACGGAGTCGTGTGGGTAGGCGGAGGTGTAATGACTTATGGATGTTGAAATGAAAGATTGACGTGTATTCGGATCTTGGATGCTGAGGGCTAGTTCAACTGCGGTTTCTACGTCTTGCGTGACGAGTTTTGAAAAGACGCTGTGGGCATTGCTGGGGTTGTTTTCCAGCTCGAGCAGTACATTAGCGACGGTGACGGGTGTTTGCTGAGAGGAGGGCGGTTGCTTGAGGGTGGGCGTGAGATCGATGCCAAGTTCGAGAGCTCGCTGCTGGATGTGTGCGGCGAGAAGGCGAGTTTGCTCGTTTGGCGGGGTTTCATTGAGTAGGCGAAAGAGGGCTTTGTACTCGGCTTCGAGTTTGGCGCCTTTGGCTTCGAGTTCTTTTAGGGTGGAGAGAAGTTCGCTCGGATCGTGATGGAGGAGGCGCTCTACGATGAAGCTTGTGTTGTAGTAGGTGAAGGGGCCCCAGAACTCGTTGGCGCTGTGTCGGAAGCGGAGGAGCGAAAGAGGGTTCTCGACTCGCCAATGGAGGAAGAGGACTTCGATCGCTTCTTTACCGGTGGGACTCTGGTCGAAGATCAGATGGAGCGCGACTTCCTCGAAGGCGTCGACTCGGGTGTTTGCTATGGTGTCGTAGAGTGGAAACTGCTGTGAAATTGCGTCTGCGGAACTGGCCCAATATTTGAGTTTCTTAATGCAGGCTGAGGAGTCGAATTGTTTTGATTCAGGCGAAGGGGCCTGGTTGCTGGTGGGAGTGGATTTATACTGCTGCTGGGATGAGGTGACAGTCTCAAGCGTTTGTGATCGGTTTGTGGATACGCCTATAAGGTACCCCGCGACTACGATCGCTAGGACGGATAGCGCCTTGAAGAGAGATTGACTGGTGGGGCGTTTATCCATTTCCGGAGCCTGGATTGAGGTGCCTCTTTTGAAGATTGGTGCGAAGTTCTGGGTTTTCGATCATCTCAAGCAGTTTGGGAAGATCGTCCGATTGGCTGTTTTGTAGGCTGTGCAGCAATCCGGTGTTGGTAATGGCCTGGTCCCTTCTGTTTCCGGAAGGCAGGTTTGTTATGAAGTCGATGGCGGCATTCTGATCTTGATGTACCCAGCGTTGTAGGGTGCTGGCCAGTGCTCGTGTGGTATAGTGGCTTTCGGGGAGGTTGCTGAAAAAAACGGAGGCGGCTTGGGGATCTGAATCGGCCCAGGTTCTACCGATTCGCTGCAGGCTTCGTTGAGCGGATGGGTTGTCCGGGTAGATCGAAACGATGAGCTCCGCTGCGGCTCGCGGTTCTGTTTGGGACAAGGTGTAGGCAGCTTGGCTTACGATGGGGACTGCCGCTTCGATATCGCTGATGGTGGAAGCGTATTCGATAGCGGAATACGGATCGCTTGCGGCGAGCCCCACGCCGATGCCTTGCTGAAGGGCTGTTTTGAATTGTCCTTCTTCGACTTCGGACTCGAAGAGCCTGAGGGACTCCATATCGCTTTTCGCCCAATAGTTGATGGCGTTTTTTTGCGCACTTAGGAGTTCGGCTTGGTTGGGTTCGGAGAGGGTCCAGCTGAGGTAGCCGAGGGGATCTTTTTGTCCCCAGGAGTTGGCGAGCTGTTGGATGGTTTGGGTTCTTAGCTCGTTTGAACTTGTCGCTTCTAGGAGATGGATCGCGGCTTGGCTTCCGTCTATGCGGTAGGCGTTGTTGGCGAGAATGGGAATGCTTTGTTCGACGATATGCGTGGGGAGATGTTGGTTGAGGAGTTCGAGGGAACGCTCCCAGTCGGTGTGGGCAAAGGAGTTTAGGGTATTGCGGAGGAAGTTCGTTTTTCTCGGGGAATCGGGAATGGACTGGATGAAGCTGGAGGAGAGGAGCGTGGCGATCGATTTGTGATCGCCGGGTTGGATTAGGGGGAGGTATTTGGCTCGCTCCTGGGGCGAGGTGGCGGCTTCGAGGACGCCGATGGCTTCGATGTAGTGTTCGGGGCCGGCTCGGTTAATTATGTTGGCGATAAATCCGCGTCGCTTCTGCGGGTTGGGGATGTTGTTTTCGTCGACGAGGGCGAGTGCGGTTTTGAGTCCTTCGATGGGGTCTTCCCATTTCGAGTGCCGCAGACTGTCTAGGGCTCGGCTTTGCAAGTGGGGATCGTCGATCTCGAGAGCGTGCTCGAGCCCGTCGAGGGGGCGGTTTTGGAATCCTTTGGAGAAGAAGCGGAGGAAGCCTTCGGGATCGGATTTCCAGCTTTTTTGGGCGATGGCCTGGATGGCTTTCTCTCGGGATTCGCTGTTGCCGGAGGATCGGTAGTTGGAGCTACTCAAGTAGGCTTCGACCTGTTTCTTTATTTCTCGTATTCCTGATCTGGATACTCCTTGGAACGCTTGGCGTTGAAGGTGTTGAGGGAGCTTGAGAGCTGTGTCAAAAGCGTCTTGGGGAGCGGCTGAAGCCCAGTAGTAGAAAAGGCTCGATAGGTCTAGGTAGCGATTCCCCGACTTGTGGGTCTGGCGGAGGACCTGGGTGAGCAGGTTCGGGTCTCGGTAGGCGAGGTCGAGGGCGAAGATAAGGCTGACGATATCGGCGTCGGAGCCTTCGAAGTCTGCGCAGCCGAGCAAGAGTTGGCCGATTTGTTGGGGGCTGTGGTTTTGGGTGAGGAGTAGCGCGGTGTAGTGTATATTGAAGCGTTCTCCGGATGAGAAAGCGGAGTTGAGCGTTCCGAGAGGGTGGTTTGCGGCGAGCTGAGATGACTCGAGCACAAGGTCGGGCGGGGTGCCCGGGGAGGGGGCTCGATCGGCTGTGATCCCTGTCGTTTGGGGCTCGGGTGGCGCTTGGAAGCGGGCAATGGCGAAGGAACCTGCGGCGAGAAGTGTGAGGCCGACGGTCTTGAGGATTCGAGCTGAGTTGGAATGCTTCGCTCCCATGGGGTAACAACAAGGGAGTTAGTGTTCGGCGGGGAGGAATTGTTCCCCGGATGGGACACCTTTTAGCCTTCGCTTGCGGTGAGTCCGATGGCGAGTAATCCGTCTGGCGTGATGACGCGGCCTTGGGCGGTGCGTTGGATGTAGCCGCTTTGGATTAGGTAGGGTTCGTGGACTTCCTCAAGGGTGTGGCTTTCTTCTCCGACTGCGACTGCAAGTGTATTCAATCCGACAGGACGGCTGTTGTAGGTGGTGGCCATTACGCGGAGGATGCGTTTGTCCATTTCGTCGAGTCCGCGAGCGTCGATCTCGAGGAGCTCGAGGGCGGCTTGGGCGATCGGTCTGGTGATGGTGCCGTTTCCTTTTTCCTCGGCGTAGTCGCGCACGAAGTTGACGAGGTTGTTTGCGATGCGCGGGGTGCCGCGGGCGCGGCGGGCGATCTCCAGTCCGCCTTCGGTTTCGACGGGGACGCTGAGGAGCTGGCAGGTGCGTTGCACGATTTTGAGGAGGTCTTCGGGGCCGTAGTAGTCGAGCCGGGTTTGCAGAGTGAAGCGGGAGCGTAGGGGCGCGGTGAGCAGGCCGTTGCGGGTGGTGGCTCCGACAAGGGTGAAGCGGGGGATGTTGAGGCGGACGCTGCGGGCGTTTGGCCCTTGGTCGATCATGATGTCGATGCAGTAGTCCTCCATGGCGGAGTAGAGGTATTCTTCGACGGTTTTGGGGATGCGGTGGATCTCGTCGATGAAGAGGATATCGCCTTCTTCGAGGTTGGTGAGCATGCCGGCGAGGTCGCCTGCCTTTTCGACGACGGGGCCGGAGGTGATGCGCACGTTGCGGCCCATTTCGGCTCCAAGGATGAAGGAGAGGGAGGTTTTGCCGAGCCCGGGAGGGCCGGAGAGGAGGATGTGGTTGAGGGGCTCGCCGCGCTTGCGAGCGGCTCCGGACATGATCTTGAGTCGCTCGACGGTCTTTTTTTGCCCGACGAATTCGTCGAAGGAAGGGGGCCGGAGGAGAGACTCGGTCTGGGTGTTGAGCGGGTTGGAAAGGGCGTTGGCGAAATAGTCTACTCCGGTCTCGGTCGGTTCGGGCATGTGGGAAGAGTGCTGAGGGAAGTGGGAAATGTGAAGGGTGAAAAGTGGAGGATGCGGGGCGAGTTCCTAGTCTTGTTTGCGGAAGGTGGTGACGTAGAGGCCGTCGCCGTTGTGGTCTTCGGGGTGGACGGTGATGCCTCGTCCGCGGTCTTGGAATCCGAACCGAGGGGAGAGCGGCTCGTGACGGAAGGCTTTTTCGGTTTCTAGGAAGCGTTCGGCTACGGCTTCGTTCTCGTGTCGGCTCAGGGAGCAGGTGCTGTAGACGAGCAGGCCGCCGTCGGCGACGAGCGTCGAGTAGCTCTTGAGGATGGAGAGTTGGGTTTTGGCGTGGTCGAAAATGTCTTCCTCGCGGGTCTGGCGCATGAGGTAGGGGTGGCGTCGCCAGGTGCCGGAGCCGCTGCAGGGGGCGTCGACGAGCACGCCGTCGTAGCTGCCTTTGGTGGGGCGTTGCTGGAGGACGGAGATGTTGCGTAGTCCGGAGCGTTTGGCGCGGGACTGGAGTTCGCGTAGGGCGGAGCTTCGCGGGTCGAAGGCGGTGACTTTTCCGTAGGGCTTGAGGAGGTTGGCGAGTTGCAGGGTCTTGCCTCCGGCTCCGGCGCAGGCGTCGAGCCATTTGCCTCGGGGCGGTTCTTTCAGGAGGTTGAGGAGGATCTGGGAGGAGATGTCTTGGATCTCGACTTCGCCTTCGAGGTAGCTGGGGTGATTGGCGAGCGGATAGTCGGCTGGGGCGTGCAGGCAGTCGGGGATGAGCGGGTGCTTCGCGATTTGCTCCGCTTGTTCGGGAGTGGCGGTGGCTTTGAGGCGGTCGACGAGGTCTTCTTTGGGATCTCTTTGGATGCGGAGCCAGAGTGGGGGGCGGGTGATGAGAGTGAGTAGTGTGGGGATGGATACTTTGCGGTTTGTGTGTTCTCCAAACCAAGGAGGGAGGAGCTCTTCGAGTTGATGGGCTTCGCGTTTGAGGATTTTGAAGCGTTGTTCGGAGATCGACTCGTGGGCGGTTTTGTCGGAGAGGGTTGGATACAGGCTTCTTATCTCGGGGGTTGGGGCGGCGAGTTGGATGAGTGTATCCAGGAGGTTGTCTTGGTCTTTGAGCTTTTCTTCAAGCCAAGGGAGGTAACGGAGGAAGGTGTAGATGAGCTCGCGGTAGAGGCGGCGGTCTTTGGAGCCGAATCTGCCTTGGGAGCGGAAGAGCTCGTGTAGTTCGCGGGTGAAGGCGGTGCCTGGCTTGAGCAGGGTACGGGATCGCTCGATCAGCGAGAAGGCGATGCGTCGCTGGTTGTGTAGCCGGGCGAGTCTGAGTTCTTTGTTTAGGAGCGGCTTGGACAATTGTGATCGGGTTCTGCGGCAACGACGGAGCGTTGCCCTCCGGGGTTGGTGAGGATGGGGCGTTGCGTTCCTATTCGTCGAAGAGGTCGATACCGATGGATACGCCGAAGTCGGATTCGCGTCGATCGCCGTCGTAGATGCGGAGCTCGTATTGGAGTCCGAATTGCTCGAGGGCGCGTTGCATGATGCCGATACGCTGTTCGTAGAAGACGCCGGATTCGTCGTCGTAGCGGGTGGTGGCGTAGAGCTTGAGGTTTTCGGAGAACTGGTACTCGAGGTGGGCGAAGTATTGCTCGAGGCGGAGGTTGCGGTATTCGGGCCAGCTGCGGCCGTAGTTGGGCCAGGTTTGCCAGGAGTAGAAGGGGGACTGGAATTGGTAGAAGGAGTTGTTGAAGCTGGAGTCTCCGTCGAGGTAGTGGGAGCCGAAGGCGATTTTCCAGTAGCCTTCGTCTTTGATGGCGATGCTGGAGTTGAACTCTTGGAAGGAGAATCCGTCTTCGGGATCGAGCCGGGTGAAGGCGGTGAGCTCGAGCCATGGGGCTGGGGTGAGCTCGAAATCGAGGTTGAGGAGGGAGTAGTATTTTTCGGCGTATTCGGAGCCTTTGAGGTAGTAGTCGGTGGCGAGGTCGAATCGGGCGAGGTCTCGGGATCCGCCGTCTTTGTGGCGGGTTTGTATCCGGTTTCTCAATTCAAGGCGAAGTTTGTGGTCTTCGCGGATGTTGTCGGCGTCGCGTCGGTTTTCGAGATCGAGGGAGGGGAGGTAGTTGGCGAAGGCTCCTTGCTCGATGTAGAGGGAATCGACGCCGCGGGCGTTGATGGGGGTGTTGGGCTGGTAGAAGAGCTGGCGGCCATTGAGGGAGTCGTCGAATGTGAGCTCTGGGACGTAGCGGTAGGAGAGGCGTGGCTCGAAGATGTGGCGGATGCCGGAGATGTTCCAGGACTCGTTTTGGAAGTCGTAGGTGGCGTAGGCTTTGAGGTTGAGGTCGGCTCCTAGCTCGCCGTAGGCGCGGTTGCCGCTGAAGGTTTGCTGGTCTGGAGAGGGGGCGGGGTTGCCGCCGAAGGAGTATTGAATGTAGGATTCGGCGTCGTCGTAGCGGAGGCCGCGGGCTCCGGCTTTGAGGCGGAGGTTGATGCCGTCGGAGAGGGATTTGTTCCACTCGATTCCGTAGTGGGCGTCGAGCTTGTTGCTGGAGACGCTTTGGTTGGAAACCGTGTTTTGCTGGAGTCGGGCGGCGGAGAAGAATCCGCTATGGCTGAAGCCGTGGCCGAGCTCGGTGGGGAAGTAGGTGAAGCGGAGCTCGGGGAGGCGTTCGACGTAGGTTTGGAACTCTCCGAGGGCGGCTCGAGTGAAGAAGGATAGTTGCCAGTTGTCGGCGTTGTAGTTGGCTTCCAGATACGAGTCTGGATCTTGCATGCGGTCGAAGGATTCTTCGTAGAAGTCGCGGGTGACCTCTGAGTCGGACCAGTAGCGGGCGTAGGCGTTGATGTTGGCTCGGTTGTCGGTCCACATCTGGCGGTGCTTCCACTCGGCGAAGTAGCGGTCCGAGTCGATGAGCTCGCCGTCGACGCCGCGTCCGGGTTCGCCGTCGTCGTCGATGTAGCCGGAGATGAAGGCGCCTCTGACGGTGTAGTTCTCTTCGTCGAAGCTGTAGCGGGCGGCGGGACCTACGAGGAACCCGCGTTCGGTGGTGAGGGCGACGTTTCCGCCGAGGCGGATGTGCTCGTTGACGGGGGCGAGGGCTTCGGCTCCGATGAGGGCTCCGATGTGTCCGCTGTAGTCGATGGTGGGTTTGAAGAGGTTGGTTTCGGCGTCGAGCGGCTGGGTGATGTTGGGGATGAGGAGGAATGGGACGGCGCCGACTTTGAAGAAGAGGCGTTTGCCGCGGACTTCGTTTTGGTCGATGAGGGCGAGTTCGCCGGCCTTGGCGACGAAGAGGAAGGTGCCGGGCTCGCCGGGGTGGAAGTTGACGCCTTCGAAGCGGAAGTTGTCGGGGTTGCCTTCGAGGAGGTTGCCTTCGACGTAGTAGAGCCCGTTGCCGGCCCTGAAATTTTCGGCGCGGGCGAATTGGTCGCTGGGGCGGTAGGTCAGGTTGTCGGCGGTGAGGCGCAGGTCGTAGCGGGAGAAGACGACTTTGCCGGTGGCGGTGGCGTTTCCGGACTCTTGGTTGAATCGTATGGTCTCGGCCGAAAGAAGCCAGTCGCCGTAGGTGATTTGGGCTCCATCGGTTGCCACGAGTTCCCCGGTGTTCTGGTCGTAGGTGACGGGACCGCTCGGGATGAGCTCGATGTCTTGGGCCTGCAGCGTGGCGAGGCCGAGAGACAGGGCGAGAAGGAGAGGGAAAGTGAGTTTGCGGATAAGCTCGATCATCAGGTCAGGATTGAGAGCTGTCTAATAAGGGAGGCGGAGAGCGGGCTGGCAAGGATCAAGAGGGGCTTCGAGAGTTCGCTTAAGGGGGCTGCCGGAGGGCGCTGGCTGGCGAGGGGAAATATTGTGAAAAAGTTGGCAGGGAGTTTGCTCATTATCATGGGTTTGTAACTTGTTTAGCCTTGTGTATCCTATCCAAGGATGGCATCGGGTTCGACAGTCATTAGCCAACTCAATTCGGACATTTTTATGTACACTTCGAAGCAAGATTTAAAACGGTTCATCGACGCGACGGCGGGCACGCCGCACGATATTCTGGGGATGCACCCCTTCACGAAGGGGAAGAAGCGGGGGATATTGGTCCGCGCTTTCCTAAGTGGCGTGGAGAAGTGCGAGGTGGTGGACGCCGGCTCTGAGGACGGCCCTCGCTATCCGATGGAGAAAGTCGACGAGCATGGCTTTTTCGAAGTCCTGATCGAGGACCGCGACCAGGTGTTTGCCTACCGTTTGCGGTCGGAGCAGCGAAACAAGGAGATTCGCCAGTTTTACGATCCGTACTCGTTTTTGCCGACGATCAGCGATTCGGATTTGTACTTGTTCAACCAGGGGAACGAGCACCGCATCTATGAGAAGCTCGGGGCTCACCCGAAGGTGGTGAATGGAGTGCCGGGAGTTTCGTTCGCGGTATGGGCGCCAAATGCGTCACGGGTTTCCCTAGTGGGGAGCTTTAACGATTGGGATGGTCGCTACCATCCGATGCGCTCTTTGGGCGCGAGCGGCGTTTGGGAACTTTTTGTGCCTGGGATGGAACCGGGCGAGATGTACAAGTTTGAGCTTCGAGCGAAGAATGGTGACATTTTCTTAAAGACGGATCCGTATGGCTGCTATTTCGAAGCGCCGCCGAACAATGCGTCGATCGTTTATGATCATTCTGAGTACGGCTGGAGTGACCAGGCTTGGATGGCGAAGCGCGTGAACCATCAGGCGATCGATCAGCCAATGAGTGTTTACGAGGTGCATCTCGGCTCTTGGAAACGTCGCTGGGATGAAGACCAACGTCCGTTGACCTACGCGGAGCTAGCGGTGGAGCTTGCCGATTACGTGACCGAGCATGGGTTTACGCATATCGAGCTGATGCCGGTGGCGGAGCACCCGTTTGATGGCTCCTGGGGGTATCAAGTGACTGGATACTACGCGCCAACGCATCGATTTGGCACGCCCGATGATTTCAAGGCTTTCGTCGACTATATGCACCAACGCGATATCGGCGTGATCTTGGACTGGGTGCCGGCTCACTTTCCGCGTGATATCTTCGCTTTGCCCGGGTTTGACGGAACGTGTTTGTACGAGCACGAAGACCCTCGCCTTGGGGCTCACATGGACTGGGGCACTTTGATTTTCAATTTTGGTCGTCACGAGGTGAAGAGTTTCTTGGTGGCGAATGCTCTGAGCTGGCTTGACCGCTACCACATCGATGGTCTGCGCGTGGATGCGGTGGCTTCCATGCTTTACCTCGATTATTCTCGCGAAGAGGGGCAGTGGATTCCGAATCAGTATGGCGGTAACGAGAATTTGGAAGCGATCGCGTTTTTGCGCGAAGCGAACGATCTCGTGCACAAGTACTATCCTGGCACGCTGATGATCGCGGAGGAGTCGACTTCGTTTGGAGGCGTGACCAAACCACCTTCTGAGGGTGGCCTTGGCTTCGACTTGAAGTGGAACATGGGCTGGATGCACGATAACATGTCCTATTTCGAAAAGGATCCGATCTACCGTAAGCATCATCAGAACAACCTGACGTTTGGCATGCTCTACCAGTATGCCGAGAATTTTGTGACTGTATTCTCTCACGATGAAGTGACGCACGGAAAGGGTTCGATGCTGATGAAGATGGGAGCGGGTTCCATCACGGATAAGTCTCAGACGTTGCGTTCGCTTTATGGCCACATGTGGGCGTATCCGGGCAAGAAGTTGCTCTTCATGGGCAGCGAGTTCGGCCAGTCCGAAGAGTGGAATTACGACAAGTCTCTGCAGTGGCATCTCAACGAGTTTAAGGACCACAATGGCATCTCGTCCTTGATTAAGGATTTGAATCGGATCTATCGCACGGAGGCTGCGTTGGCTTATACGGATTTCGAACCGGAGTCGTTCCGCTGGATCGCTTGCTGGGATGCTGAATCAAGCATCATCAGCTATGTGCGGACTTCGCCTGATGGCCGTAGCAAGATCTTGGTGATCGGTCACTTCACGCCGGTGACGCTTGAGAACTACCGTATCGGTCTGCCTTCTGCAGGGCATTGGCGTGAGATTTTGAATACGGATTCCGAGTATTACGGCGGAAGCAATGCCGGAAACGTGAATGGCGTGAATTCCGAGCCGATCGAGTACGATAACTTCCCTCAGTCAGGCGAGTTTACGCTGCCTCCGCTTTCCACGCTGTACTTCAAGTGGGAAGGGTAATCGAAGAAAAGGCTGAGGTGCCGGTCGCCTATTTTGTGATGGGGATCTGCGGTAGTGGGAAGTCCACTATCGCGATTCGAATCGCGGAGGCGAAGGGTATCGAGATATTGGATGCGGATGATTTTCATCCGCAAAGTAATGTCGATAAGATGAGCTCGGGAATCCCGCTTACCGATGAGGATCGGGCGGGATGGCTGCAGACGCTAAACGGTGTTTTGTCCGAGCGTTTGGCCAAAGGCGAGTCCGTGGTCCTTGCTTGCAGCGCTCTGAAGCAACGCTATCGGGATGCGCTTGGAGAGGGATTGTCGCGTGTGAGCTGGCTCTATCTCAAGGGGGATCGAGAGACGATTCTCGAACGGGTGGGCAATCGGCAGGATCATTTTATGCCGACGACCTTGGTTGATTCGCAGCTCGAGGCCTTGGAGGAACCGACCGACGCGGTGGTAGTGGATATTCGGCTACCGATTGATGAGATTGTCAGTACTGCTCTAGAGCAATTGTAGCAGGGCGCTGTGCTTTCCTCGCTTGCCTGCAAGGCGACTTCTTAGCAGATATCTAGAATGGGTAAGTTTCTCGTCCGCATTTTAACCTTCATCTCGCTAATGTTCGTCCTTGGCCTCGTGGTGGGCTATTTCTTGCCAAAGGATTTCACTGTGACGCGGGAAGTGGCAGTGGAGGCATCACCTGAAACCTTGTACGCGCTGATTGGAGATCTTGAGCGGTGGCCAGAGTGGGGACCGTGGAAAGATGCTGATCCTTCGGTTGAGGTTACTCTTGGCGATAAGACCACCGGTGTCGGAGCTTCTCAAAGCTGGACCGATAAGGACGGAAATGGACGGTTGGTGTTTACCGAAGCTGATCCAAAACGTGGAGTCTGGTTTGATCTATTGTTTAACGATGATGTGTTCGTGAACACTTCCTCGATCACCTTTGCTGAGTCAGGGGAAACGATGGTCGTAACCTGGGAGATGAATGGGAGCGTGCCCTCTGCTATTCTCGGAGGTTACTTCGCCTTTTTGATGCCGGATATGATTGGACCTCTCTTCGAGGACGGACTGGCGAAACTGAAAGAGCGGGCGGAACAGGAGGTCTAGGCGTAGGCGAGCCAGTAGGTGACGCCGGCTTGGGCGGCGAGCAAGGCTGGCACGCCGTAGCGAAATTTGGATTTGGAGGTCTTGTGATTAAAGAGAACCATTCCGATTAGGGCGCCGGGGGCGGCGGCGAGAGCGGCTGAGACAAGCAGGGCTTTTTCGGAGACGCGTTGCCGTTTGGTTTTGGAAAGGGCCTTGTCGACTCCGAAGAGGAGAAGGCTGACGCAATTGAGTGCGGCGAGGGCGATGGCGAATTGATCGGGGGTTGGCATTTGCGAGGTTAAGGTTGGGCGTGGGCAAGAGTGGGGATTGCCGCGTTGAATTGGAAGAGGCATTTTGTGTTGGAAACGGGGAACGGAATGCTCTTTGTTGCGCGTTTTTCCGACATATGGCTATGCAAGCGAATCAAACGAAAGCGATCTGGCACAGTGAATCCTGGAATGGCGAGCCCGTCGTCCTGGCGGGAGACATCGGTGGAACGAACTCGAATCTAGCCTTGGTAAAGGTTGCGGATGGCTCGTTTGATTTGTTGGTGGAGACGGCGACTCCGAGCAATGAGATCGATTCGATCATGCCGGCGATTCACAATCTGCTCGAAGCGGCGACAGCGAAGTTTCCGGAAATCAAGGTGGCGGTGGCAGGGATCAGCGGCGCCGGACCGATCTCGAACAACCACTGCGATCTGTCGAATCTGGAGTGGAATCTGGATGGGACGGAGATCGAGATGGCGTTTGGTTTCCCGACTCGGATCATCAACGATTTTGAGGCGATAAGCTACGGCGTGCCGTTGCTTGATCTGGATAATCCTGAGGAGGTGACTCATTTGCCTCATACGGATGGCCATGATCCGGAGCCGATCGGTCCAGTGAGTTTGATCGTGGGAGCGGGAACGGGGCTTGGCGTGGGTATGCTGATCAAGGAGGGGGACCGTTATCGGGCGCTTCCGTCGGAAGGGGGGCACGCCTGTTTCGCGGCCTTTGACCTGGAGACGGAGGAGTTGCGGGCTCATGCTCAGGGGTCGGCGAACACGATCGTGGAGATCGAGGACCTGTTGTCCGGTCGCGGCCTGAATACGATTCTCGACTATTTCATCCTGATGAGGGGGATGAAGATAGATGAGACCTTGCAACGGATATTGGACACGGATGCTTTGCAGCGTCCGGCCATGATTTCCCGTCATGCCGAGAACCACCCTGTTTGCCGCGACGTGATCCGTTTGTTCGTGAAGGTGTACGGACGTGTGGCAGCCGATTTCTCGGCTACGGTTTTGCCGCGTCGCGGCCTGTTTCTCGCTGGCGGTATCGTGGGCAAGAACGAGCGCTATTTCCTCGAAGGCAGCCAGTTCATCTACTTTTTCGAGCAGAATGCGCGGGAGCAGGTGAAGAAGGTGTTGCGCAAGATTCCGGTCTATATCGTGAAGGACTACTCGATCTCTCTGGTTGGGGCGGCCCATGCGGCTTGGTTGCTCAGAGAAGAGCTTGTTTAAGCGAATTTGCCATGATTAGGCCGGAGATCCTAGGGTTGGGAGTTCCGGCCTCTCATGGATTCCCCGATTCCGTGTAAAGGGATCAGGGGCTGATTGACTCCGAACGAGGGTGGCTTCACATCTTTTTTACGAGTTTGTTTCCGAGCTCGTGAAACTGACCACTTTCGAGATGAGCATCTTCCTGTACGCATACACTTTATCCGAAGCACCTCACGACCTAGAGGACTTGACCGGAGTGGAGGGGAGGAACCTCTTCATGGTGACGGTTGGCGAGGTGTCCGCGGTGGTGAGCGCTTATGGCCAGCAGACTTTGACGTTGGCGGGCGACGACATCTTTGCCCACCAGCACGTGCAGCGGTTGCTGATGTCTCAGTCTTCGATCATCCCGCTGCAGTATGGTTTGACGCTTTCTAGTCTTTCTCAGGTCGAGAAGGTTCTTAAGAACAATCAAGAGGACCTCCTCAAGGAGCTGCATCGGGTCTACCGGAAGGTAGAGATGGAGGTGACCATGCGTTTCGACGTTCCGGATCTGCTGGACCACTTGATCGAGAAGTACCCGTACCTTCGTGATGAGAAAGGAAAGGTGCTCAATGGTCGTTTGCTCTACTTCTTGGGAGATCGGGCTAAGAAGTGTGAGAAGTTCACCCGTACCTTGGCCAAGGAGAAGGAGATCTATAAAACGCAGCTTGAAGAGATGATTGGCCCTTGGTGCGCGGAGATTCGCGAAAGCCGTTTGCCTCGTTCCGAGGAGGATGTGGTTACCTTCAATTGCTTGGTGAATCGGGAGCGTTTGCGGGTGTTTGAAAAGTCGATTTACGACGCGGGCGAACGTTTCTCGCCTCATTTCACCTTTGCCTACAATGGGCCTTGGGCTCCGCAGAATTTCTGCAGCCCGTCACAGATCTCTTATCAGTAGAGGCCCGGGATCCTAGTGGGATTTTTTAGCCGTCTCGCTAGCGAGACGAAATGTTTCGCGTTCGTGACGCGACTGTAACGTTAGGCGTTTTAGGCTATGGAGGTGGCTGCCGACTGATGGGGTATGCGAAACTCCGAGATCGGAGCGCATGTTAAGCAGCTTTCCAACCCTGCCACATCCCACGTTTCATGAGCTTAAAATTTCGAATTTTCCTAGGTTTCCTAGGGAGCGTTGTACTGGTGCTCGTTCTCTCTGCGTTTGCGGTGATGACGATTGGACAGCTGTCCTCTCAGATGGAGTCCGGAAAAGATCGGGTTGTCGCGAACTTGAAGCGCGATTCGGTTTTGGTCGGCAAGGCGAATGAGATTGTCGCCATCTCGAGGCGGATTGAAGCGATGAATTCTTTTGATCAATTGCAGCGGTTCGATCCGGATGAGGCGCTGGAGGCTGTTTTCGGATCGGAAGGGGCGAGTTTGGGGTTTCCTGAAAATATTCGTACTCAGGTCGCTCAGCTTCATCTGACGCGGAAGAACTATCTTCAGATGAAGGAAGAACTGCCTCGCGAGCTCGATAAGATCAGCGATCAGTACCAAAGGTTGTATCAAACTTATGGATATCGATTGGACGAGGTTTCGGCGGACTTATTGAGCGTCGAGAAGCGAGGAATCGCGGAGGGAGCGCTGACGGAGCTTGCCTATTCCGCGTCGAAAATCGTGTCCGCTGCCCAACGTACGGTCGCTCTCTCGCATAACGACCGAGCGTTTTCACAGTTTGAAGAGAAGGTGATGAACTCGATTGTCGGAGCGCAGGAGGCATTGGCGACTTTGGAGGAGAGTTTGGCTGGTAGCACCGTGGGTGAATCGCTGGCGGAAGACGCGTTTGGCGAGTTCGGGGGGATTCTCATTGGATTCGTCGACGAGGAAGGACTCTCCGGGCAATTGGAGCAATTGTCGATCAAGGCGAACTCGATCGATGCGGCTTCTTCGAATTTGTACGAATCGATTCGAGAGATCCAGCGTGGCACTATTTCCCGTTCGCATGGGATGGTGGGGGAACTTGATCGGCAGCTTGCTGGAATTGTTTCAAAGGCGATTGCTGGGCGAAAGACGATTCTTTGGATTTGTGGCGTTGCGGTGTTGGTGGCGATCGTCATGGGCGTTTGGATACCTAGGGTTATCAATCGTAGGTTGCAGTCGGCTTCAGTGAAGATGTCCGAGGTTACGGCCGCTTTGTCTGCCTCTTCGGGCGAGGTGTTGGCTGCGAGTAGCGTTTTTGCTTCAGGAAGTGATCAGCAGGCTTCTTCTTTGGAGGAGACGTTTGCGGCGTTGCAGGAGATTTCGAATCGCTCGACTGAGAATATAGGAAATGCGGATAAGACGGTGGCGGCGACTCGGCTAGCTCGGGAAACGGCGGAGGATGGAGTGAGCGAGATTTCGGAGCTAGAGGCTGCGATGACGGGGATTCAGAAGAGCAGCGCGGAGACGGCTGACATCATTGGGACGATCGAGGATATCGCTTTTCAGACGAATTTGCTGGCGCTCAATGCCGCTGTCGAGGCGGCTCGGGCCGGAGCGGCGGGGGCTGGGTTTGCTGTCGTTGCGGATGAAGTACGAAGCTTGGCCCAGCGCGTGTCGAAAGCGGCAAGCGAAACGGGGAGCAAGATCGAGCAGGCGATCGATGACTCTGCTCGTGGAGCGGAAATTTCGATTCGCGCGAAGGAGCGCCTTGAGAATATCGTGAAGCGAATTCGGGAAGCGGATGGTTATGTGGAAGTGATCGCGGACGCGACCTCCCAGCAGTCGGCGGGTATCACGCAAACGACGGAAGCGATGCGTCAGATGGACGATGTGACTCGATCTACTGCCAATAGCGCGAAGTACAGTGCCCATGCTGCGGATACGCTCGAGAAGGAGTCGCACCGATTGCGTAATGCGGTGGATGAGTTAAACAGCTTGCTGGAAGGGAAGAAGGCTAGGAATAAAACGCAGAACCAAACTCCTAAGCCTGTTCATCGTTTCAATTCTTCTCCGTCCAAGCCCGGCGAGTTGGTTGTGTTTAACTAACGGGTGTTTCGCTCTCTTCGCGCCAGCGTCGGTGATACCAGAAGTAGTGTTCGGGGTGTTCGGAAACGATTTCGCCGAGCTTTATGTTATAGCGTCGCATGACTTCTACTTTGTGTTCTTCCTTTGTCATGCCGCCGGGAAGGGGCATGGGCTCGATCTTTACCAAATGGGTTCCGTCTTCGTTTCGGTGTCCGAACATTGTGAATACAGGGACGTCGTGTTTAGCGGAGATTGATCCCGGTAGTGGAAGAGTGGATGCGTTTTTCCCGAGGAAGGGTAGGATGAGGCCGCCTTTGCCTGCGTGTTGATCGGAAGCGAAGACGATGGCGCGACCTTCGTTTAGTTTTGCGAGGATGCTCCTTACGGCAGCGCGGCCTTTGTTGATCATTTCGACCCGATCGCCTGGGATCTTGCTGATGAATTCGTCGACCTTTTGGTTGTGTTGACGGCCGATGAGGAGCGAGAGGGGAATGTCTGCGAGGGAGATGGCTGCGAAATGGATGACCCAGGAGCTGAAATGTCCTGAGAGGAGGAGTGCCCCTTTGCCTTGGCTGAGGGTTTCTCTTAACTCCTCGAGGCCTTCGATTTTGACGATGCCGCTTACGATGTCGCGATCTTTGATGCCATAGCGGATGAATTCTGAGGTGGTCCGGCCGAAGTTGCTGGCGGCTGCTCGGCCGATGCGATTGAGCTCTGCTTCGTCTGCGTCTGGCCGTGCTTGAGCGATGTTTGAGAGGACGAGCTTCTTTCGGATACCGAGCGCCCAGGCCAGCCTGCCTATCCCGTGGCCGATCTGGAATGCCCATTGGCGTGGGATGATACAGAGGAAACGGGCGACGGCGATTAGGGTCCAGTATTCAAGTCGATGGGACAAACTCATGATTTTGGTCCCCAGACAATGGATCGAATTTTACGGTGGGCAAGAGCCGAGGGAGTTAATTTCGAGGAGTCCCCTTAAGCGTCCTTGAGGGAGCTGGGATCTTCACCTCTTTCGAAGAAGTAGCGGTTTACGCTGTCAGCGATGTCTCCGATTACGGCTGGCTTTGACAGGTAGTCGTCCATGCCGGACTTTTCTATCTCGAGCAGGGCGTCGGGATCGGTGTTGGCGGTGAAGCCCACGATCCAGGGGCGTTTCCGGTTTTCGCTTTGCTTGTCGCGAATCTGCCGGGCGCTTTTCAGCCCGTCGAGCTTGGGCATGCGTACATCCATGAAAATGATGTCATAGTCGTGCTCGAGGGCGAGTTCGCAGGCGAGCTCTCCGTTGTATGCGGTATCGATATCGATTCCGATGAGCTCCATGTGGTGGAGGAAGACGTTGCGGCTGAGCTCGTTGTCTTCGGCGAGCAGGATGCGTAGGTTGCGCCACTTCTCGGTTTGGTAGGAGGCGAATGGGCTAGTGGGGTCGTAAAGGGGGGATTCGCTGGTTTCGACGTACTTGAGCAAGGTGTTTCGCAGGTCGCGGATCCGAATGGGAAGCGTCAGCACTGAGGCGGTGGTGGTCTTGCGAATGAGGATGGCGTGGTCGGAATGGCAGAGTTGGATGACGCGGTCGTTTGGGTGGATGCGTGTCGCTTTTTCCACGGCTCGGAATTCGTCCTCAGAGAGGGCGGAGGCGACGATCAAGTCCGCTTCGGTTCCGGCTTCTTTGCGTTGGCCGACCAGCTTGCAACCCCATGCGGTGAGCGTGATTCGGAGGGAGGCATCGAGGGCCGGCGGGAGGTCTCGCAGCTCGACTTGCAGTGGCTTCTTTACGGAAAGCGGCTTGCCGACGACGGTGTTGAGCGATTGGGCTCGGTCGATGGGGAGGGTAAGGTGGAAGACGGAGCCGGTGCCGACCTCGCTCTCGACTTGGATGTTGCCGCCCATGGCGAGGGCTAGCCGGTAGCTGATGGTCAGCCCCAAGCCGGTTCCGCCGTATTCGCGAGAAGTGGACTGGCTGGCTTGGGTAAAGGATTCGAAGATGCTGTTCAGGCGATCTTCCGGGATGCCGATGCCGGTGTCGCGGACCGAGATTTGCATGCGTTCGCCGGTGGCCCGATCTGCGGGGACGTGATTGACTTCGATTGTGACTGAGCCCGTCTTGGTGAATTTGAAGGCGTTGCTGAGGAGGTTGACCAGAATCTGCCGTAGGCGAGTGACATCGCCTTTGAGCTGGGAGGGGAGGTTAGGGGCGAAGCTGGCGCAGTAGACGAGTCGGTTGTTCTTTTTGGCGGCGGCCGCGATATCGAGGGACTCTTCGACGCAGGAGACTAGGTCGTATGTGATGTTTTCCAGTTCTAGGCGATTGGCTTCGATCTTCGAGAAATCGAGGAGGTCGTTGATCAGGTTGAGAAGGTTGCTGGAGCTTTTTTGGATGATCTCGATTTGGCGGGCCCGGTTGGGATCTAGGCCGTCGGCCTGTAGCACGGAGCTCATGCCGATGATGGCGTTCATCGGAGTGCGTAGCTCGTGGCTCATGGTGGAGAGGAAATCGCTTTTGGCTTCGAGAGCGGCTTCCGCTTTTTCGCGAGCTTTGACCAGTTTGACGGTGCGGTCTGCGACGAGGGCTTCGAGGTTCCGGTTCGTTTCGTTGATCGACTTGTCTCGTTGCCGGACGGTGGAGAGCATGAAGTTGATGCTGTCCACGAGGGTGCCGATTTCATCGTTGTTTCGCTTAAGGGCCCGAAGGTCGTAGTTCCGCTCTTCCGATACGCGCAGTGCGAGGTTTGCGAGCTCAGTTACTGGGTCGGTGATGATTGGTAGAAGGCGTTTTGCCAGCAGGAGGGAGGCTCCTAGGGAGAGGATCAGGATGGCGAACTTTATGGTTATGGCCGTGATGAGCTGGGCTCTTAAGTCGCTGTTGTCCGAGCGTATGATCAAGGTGCCGAGTTGTTCGCCACCGACTTGTATGGGTTTTGAGACGACGAAGATGTCTGGCTCTAAGTTCGTAGCGAGGGCATCTGCGGGTAGGCAGGGCTCGTCGCGATGGTACTCCGCGAAGGTTTTGCCTTCTTCCACCAGGATGAACCCGCAAGTGATGTGCTTCTCGTTGCGAAGTGCGGCGAGGATGGCGGTCGCAGCCGTTGGGTCTTCGAAGCGGAGCGCTGCATCGGTACTGCTTGCGAGCACGTCCGATAGAGTGTTGAGCGATTCAATCTCTCTTTGGGCGGCCATTCGGTATTCGCGAACGACGCTAGAGATAGTGATGAGGGAAAGGGCTAAGAGGCTGCAGGCCAGTACGATAAGCAGCAGTTTGTTGGACAGCGGGGCGGAGCGGAAGCGCTGTTTCAGACGGGCGGCGAATCGCCTCATGATCGAATCTCGTCTTTTTCGGGGTGAAGGGAGGAGGAGGTCATGAAAAGAGGAGGGAAGTAGGAACTTACTTAGCAGAATCGGTCGATTAACGATCTGATTTGTAAATGAGGCATAGGGAACCTCGAGTCGAGCGGTGGATACGTATGAATAGACAATTAGGGGCAAACACTAAGTGTCAATACTGTCCGGTTTTAGGGTTTTAGGGAGGTAGGCTGTAGTGGATCCAAAAAAAGCCTGCACCCAGTATCTACTGAAGTGCAGGCCGTGAATATACGGATGCTTAGAGCTTAGGCAAGCACAAGGAACTTAGCTTCGTGCCACGCGGCACCGTCGATCTTGGAGATGCCGGCTTTCGCGTTGGCTGCCATGTGCAGAGCGATCTTGTAGACGAGCTCTGTAGACTCCGGCTTGCCGAGCTTTTCAGCGAGGGCTGGCGCGTCGAAGGACTCACCCTTGTTTGCTTCGAGCGTCTCGACGATGGCCTTGCCGAGGTCGATTGCAGAACCGGCGGCCTTCTTGCCCGCTTCAACTCCTGGTTGGTGGTAGGCGTTGATGCCGGTGAGAGTTGCGTAGTAACCGACTGCGCGCTCGTAGAGGGCGATGAGGTTGGCGACGCTGCCTTCGTTGATTTCGGCAACTGTGATCGTGATGGACTGGCGATCCTTTTCGGAAAGCGCTTCGCGGGTGCCGAGGAGGAAGCCTTGGAGATAATCACCGGCGGTCACGCCTGGCTCGACATCGATGGATGGGCCGTGGCGATCCTTAAGTACCTCGATGAGCGTGGCGAAGAAGTTTGGTACGCCTTCGCGGAGCTGCTGAACGTAAGCGTGTTGGTCGGTGGAACCCTTGTTGCCGTAAACGGCGATACCTTGGTTGACCACGTTGCCTTCGAGATCGAACTCCTTACCGAGCGACTCCATAATGAGCTGCTGGAGGTAGCGGGAGAAGAGGAGGAGGCGATCCTTGTAAGGGAGGATGACCATGTCTTTCTCGCCCTTGCCGTTGGTGGCGAAGAACCAAGAGAGCGCGAGCAGGGCGGCTGGGTTTTTCTCGATCTCCTTGGAGCGAGTGACCTTGTCCATGGCAGCGGCTCCGTCGAGGAGAGCTTGGATGTCGATGCCTTGCAGAGCGGCTGCTACGAGACCAACCGCGCAGAGTACGGAGGTACGTCCGCCTACCCAGTCCCACATCTCGAAGCGCTCGAGCCAGCCTTCTGATGCTGCTACCTTGTCGAGCTTGGAGTCGACGCCAGTGATCGCCACGGCGTGCTTGGCAAAGTCGAGTCCCATGTCGGCGTAAGCCTTCTGGGCTTCGAGCATGCCGTTGCGGGTTTCCGCTGTGCCGCCGGACTTGGAGATGACGAGAGAGAGGGTGCTGCCGAGACGGTCGCCAATCGCGTTGAGGGCGAGGTCCATGCCGTCCGGGTCGGTGTTGTCGAAGAAGTGCACCTGAGCCTTGTCTTCGCTTGGTACGCCGAGAGCGTGAGCGATGAACTGTGGGCCGAGGGCGGAGCCGCCGATGCCGATTACGAGAACGTCGGTGAAAGCGCCGTTGGCACCCTTTACTTCACCAGAGTGAACCTTCTCGGCGAAGGCTTTTATCTGAGCGACGCTAGAGTTGATTGTGTTCTTGAGCTCGTCGTTTGGAGCGAGGTCCGCGTTGCGCAGCCAGTAGTGGCCGACCATGCGTCCTTCGTCTGGATTGGCGATGGAGCCGCCTTCCAGTTCGTCCATTGCAGCGAAGGCCTTTGCAAAGGCATCGCGTTGGGAGTCGACGTAGCCTTCTGGGAGGCCCAGACGGCTGAGATCAAGAGAGAGCGACACTTCGGGGAAATCGAAGGTCAGTGCTTTGAATGTATCCCAAGACATTTTTGTAATGGTGGAGTGTGAAGTGTGAATGGTGAATTTTAGCTTCTTGGTGCGTCGCTTTGTTCACCTCATAGTCTTCCTCTTCATCATAATCTTAATCCTCCTCTTTTAGATTAGGATTAAGAGGAGGAGGAAGATGAAGATTGGAGTTAAAGATTCTTGTCGGTCACGCCGCCTTCTGAGGCGGAGGAGGCGAGGGCGGCGTATTTGCCGAGAACGCCACGGCGTTCACCTGGTCCCTTTGGTTCGTAGGCGGCCATGCGGGCGTCGTACTCGTCCTGTGGGATGTTGAGCGAGATGGTGTTCTTGACCGCGTCGATCTCGATTTCGTCACCGTTTTTGACGATGCCGATTGGACCGCCGCAAGCCGCTTCTGGAGTGATGTGGCCGACGTCGAAACCGTGAGAACCGCCTGAGAAGCGCCCGTCTGTGATAAGGGCGACTTCCTTGATGAGGCCACGACCTGCAACTGCGGATGTGGGCGAGAGCATTTCGCGCATGCCTGGACCGCCAACTGGACCTTCGTTGCGGATGACGACTACGTCTCCGGCAACAACGTCGCCACGGAGGATGCCTTGGAGCGAGTCTTCTTCGTTTTCGTAAACCTTGGCAGTGCCCTTGAAGTAGAGACCTTCCTTGCCGGTGATCTTGCCCACGCCGCCAGTTGGAGCGAGGTTTCCGCGGAGGACGCGGAGGTGGGAGGTTTCCTTAATTGGGTCGTCCCAAGGACGGATGATGTCCTGCTCGGCTGGGTACGCTGGGTAAGGCTTAACGTCTGCGAGATTTTCGGCGATGGTCTTGCCGGTAACGGTGATGCAAGAGCCGTCGAGGAGTCCGCGGTCGAGGAGGATCTTCATCATTGGCTGGATGCCGCCGATGCGGATGAGGTGGGACATGTTGTATTTGCCGAAAGGCTTCACGTCCGCGAGGAGAGGGATCTCTTCGCCGAGGCGCTCGAAATCGTCGATAGTGAGATCGACGTCCGCCGCGTGTGCGATGGCGAGAAGGTGGAGAATGATGTTGGTCGAGCCGCCGAGTGCGATACAGGTCTTGATCGCGTTTTCGAAGGCGGCCTTGGTCATGATGTCGCGTGGCTTGAGGTCGAGCTCGATGAGCTTGGCGACTTGCTTGCCTGCGTTGAAACAGTCTTCCCGCTTGTCTTGGCTGACTGCGAGCTGAGCGGAAGAACCAGGGAGGGACATGCCGAGGGCCTCGATAGCGGTGGCCATGGAGTTGGCCGTGTACATGCCGCCGCAAGATCCAGGACCTGGGATAGCGTTGCACTCGATCTCCTTGAGCTCGCCGTCGTCGATTTCACCCTTTGCGTGGCGACCGACCGCTTCGAAGATGGAGACGATGTCGATTGGCTTTTCCTTGTGGAGGCCAGGGAGGATAGAGCCGCCGTAGACGAAAATGGCTGGGCGGTTGAGGCGAGCGATGGCGATCATGCAGCCTGGCATGTTTTTGTCGCAGCCACCGATGGGTACGAGGCCGTCCATGCTTTCGCCGGCGACTACGGTCTCGATGGAGTCGGCGATGACTTCGCGTGAAACGAGGCTGTAGCGCATGCCCTTGGTACCCATTGAGATACCGTCGGAAATGGTGATGGTGGAGAAGTTGACCGGCTTCGCTCCACCTGCGTCGGCACCCTTGGTGGCGTGTTCGGCGAGCTCGTCGATGTGCATGTTGCACGGCGTGAGGTCGGAGCCAGTGGATGCGATCGCGATCTGGGGTTTCTTGAAATCCTCATCGGTGAAGCCCACTGCGCGAAGCATGGAGCGGGCTGGGGCGCGGTCGTTGCCGTCAACGAGCGTAGATGAGAAAGGACGGTTGCAATTAGATTGTTCGCTCAAAGGAAGTGGTGGTTGAGAAACTTTGATTTGCCTTCTTCCGAGGAGCCCGTAGCGGTCTCTCCAGAAAAAAGAGAACCTTTACATCAGAGGGCCGGATTGCGATCAAGTTATACTTTGGCCCAAATTCAGCCACTTTTTCCCTCCTTTCCTAACCCATGGCATTCAGCTTAGACCGAGTTTTAAAAGCACTCCTTTTCGGCGCGTCCGGACCCTTGAGCGTCAAGGACATCCAAGGCGTCTTCACGAAGTACCATGCCGCGAGGGAAGAACCGGAAGGTGAGGAGGGGGCGGAGCCGCCGATCGATTTCGAGGAACCGGAGCAACCATTTTTGCCGGGTGACGGGATGCCGACCACCGAGGTGCCTTCTCTCATTACATCGGCTCAGATTCGGGAGTCGATGGATCGCATCGCTGAAGAGCTGATCGACAAGGACGAGGTGTATCGTCTGATCGAGCGACATAGCGGATTTTTGCTGGTGACTTCGCCGACTGTTGGGGAGTGGATCAGTTTGCTGCGAGACGAGCCGCGCCCGATCAAGCTCAACCAATCGGCGCTTGAGACGCTTGCGGTGATTGCGTACCGCCAGCCGGTCGTTCGTGCAGAGGTGGAGAAAATCCGTGGCGTTTCGATCGATTCGCCTTTGAGCAAGCTGCTTGAGCGAGAGTTTGTACAGGTGGTGGGACGTGCGGACCTGCCGGGACGCCCCATTCAGTACGGAACGACAGAATCGTTTTTAGAATTCGTTGGGATCCGCTCAATCGAAGAGCTTCCTGCTTCAGACGTGCTTTCTCCCGGACAATTGGACGAGTGGCTGCACGAGGTCTCTAACCAGCACGAAATGACCGAGAAGGACATGGGGCTGCCGGAAGGAGAGCGTAAGAGCGAGGCGGATACGGCTGCGGAAGAGCCTGAAAGCGCTGAAGGCACTGACACAGTTGAGGAAAGCTCGGTTGAAGAAGCGGAGGAGCCGGTTGACGATTCCGTGGAAGCTGAAGTTGCTGAAGAAGTAGCAGAAGAGACTTCGGAGGAAGACGCAGGTTCCGAGGAAGAGGATATTAAAGAGAATCAGTAGCATGGATTTGGATACGCTAAGAAAGAAGATCGACGAGATCGATCAAGAGGTGCTCACGCTGTTGAATGAGCGCGTTCGTACTGCCGCTGAAATCGGCCATGTAAAGCGTTTGGAAGGTTCGCCTATTTATGTGGCAAGCCGCGAAGAACAGGTGCTTCGCAAGCTCGGAAAACTGAACCAAGGCCCGCTAAGCGATGAGGCGATTCGAGCGATCTATCGTGAAATCATGTCGGCTGCGATCGCTTTGGAAAAGCCGATGCGGATCGCGTATCTCGGTCCGGAAGCGACTTACACGCATCAGGCGGCGATCAAGAAGTTCGGGGCGAGCATCGAGTACATTGCAGCTCCAGCGATCCCGGATGTCTTCCACCTTGTAGCGAAAGGCGAGGCTGACCATGGCGTGATCCCGATCGAGAACTCCACTGAAGGCGCGGTGTCTCACTCGATGGACATGTTTTTCGAGTCGGACCTGAAGATTTGCGCGCAGATCTTTACTCCGATTTCCCACAGCCTGATTTCGCAATCTCAGCCGGATTCGATCGAGCGTGTCTATTCGAAGGATCAAGCGATCGGGCAATGTCGCAAGTGGTTGCATGCCCATTTGCCGAATGCGTCATTGCATACCTGCGATAGCACTACCAAGGCAGTGCAGATCGCGAAAGAGGATCCAAAGGCTGGGGCAATCGCTTCTGTGTTGGCGTCTGATCTTTACGGTGTTCCAGTAGTTGTTGAAGGGATACAGGATCGTTTGGATAATACAACTCGTTTTCTCGTTATCGGAAAGGAGTCGAGCGGTCATGCGGCTGGCGTAGATTTCAAGTCGAGCTTCCTGATCTCTGTCGACCATACGGTGGGCGCGTTGGAGAAGGCTCTTGGCGTCTTTTCTTCGCGGAAACTAAACTTGAGCAAGATCGAGTCGCGTCCGAGCGGTAAGACTGCTTGGGAGTATTGCTTCTTTATCGATGCTCAGGGGCATATCGAGGAAGAGTCGGTGGCGGAAGCGGTTAAGGAGCTCAAAGAGTTCTGCCCCTTTGTGAAGTGGCTGGGCAGCTATCCGAACGCGAAATAGAATTGTAGTCAGCTCTGGGATACGCCAACTTCTGCGGCATGGAAGAGCTCAGAGTTGGGATCATAGGCGCGGGCACAAATACGCGACTTCGCCACATACCAGGTTTTCAAGCGATTGAAGGCGTTCGTGTCGATGTCGTTTGCAACCGAAGCGAAGCGTCTTCGCGTTCGGCGGCGGAGGCATTTGATATTCCTCGAATCGCGGAACGTTGGGAGGATGTGGTAGCGGATCCCGAGATCGACGCGATTTGTATCGGTACCTGGCCTTACTTGCACTCGGAAATCTCGATTGCTGCTTTGAAGGCAGGGAAGCACGTGCTCACGGAAGCTCGTATGGCGATGAATACGGCTCAAGGTGAGGCAATGGTTGAGGCGTCTTTGGATAATTCCGAGTTAGTGGCTCAGATCGTTCCTTCGCCGTTCACTTTGAAATGGGACGCAACCATCCGGAAAATCTTGGAATCGGGGGAGCTGGGGGATTTGAGAGAGGTGAGCTTCTCGAAGGCGTTGGGCCTGAATGTCGACTCGGAGGCTCCGTTGAATTGGCGACAGAATCGGGCGTTGAGCGGCAACAATACTCTGATGCTCGGGATTTATTACGAAGTGGTGCAGCGTTGGCTTGGGATCGAGCCTGACCGGTTGCTTGCGAGCGGGGCTGTATTCACCAAGGAACGACACGATGCGGAAACTGATGAGCAGTCTGAGGTCGAGATTCCGGAAACGATCGATGTGATTGCGGAATACGAGAGCGGACTTCGCTTGAACTGTCGTATGACTGGCCTCGAGTTGGGGAAGGGGAGCGACTACTACGTGTTGGCGGGCAGTAAGGGAACGCTTCGTTTGGATTTGAATGAAGGGCGTTTGACGAAAACGTTGCTGGGTGGCGAAGAGGAGTTGATCGAACCTGAGGAGGAGGATACCGCGGATTGGAATGTGGAGGCGGACTTTGTAGCGAGTATTCGCGAGCAGGCTCCGATCAGGCTAACCAATTTCGAAGATGGACTCGCCTACATGCGTTTCACCGACGCGGCGATCAAGTCGCTCGCGGAAGATTCCGCTTGGGTGAGTTTGTAGGCTCGGCCTCTAACCTTGAAAGGGGGCGTGAAGACGCTCCCTATTCTTTATCTTTATCTTCGGTGAGTTCCGGAATGAGGTAGGGGTTGTCGACGTCTTCGACTTGGCCCATGTTTTCGGGGGTCGCGTTGAAGTCGAAGCGGATTATGTCGACGGTGCTGCTACTCAGCGACGGATTTTTGAGCACGATAGAGAGTCGTATCTCTTCCATTATCTTTTTCTGGCGGCGGGCGAAAGTGAGGTCGTCGATGGGGCCGTAGAGATAAGTGAGCAGCTCGTGTTTGTAGCGAACGTACCAGCCTTCGTCGGAGAGGCCGTAGAGCGTGACGTCGATTCCCGGGTAGGTCTCGTTGAATTTCTGTTTGGAGAATCGGGCGCCGTCTACGATGGCTTCGACGGGAAACACGATTACTTTTTCTTGCTGGGCGTGGAGGACGCTACCGCAGATCAGGCTGAATGCGAAGAGGAGGATTTTTTTCATTCGAAATTGCGGAGCGACTACAGATTTGACGGAACCGCCACGTCGTCGATGGTGCCCTTGCCGCGCTTGCTGCCAGCGGAACCGCCGATGTCTTCCGGCATCGCTTGTCCATCGCCTTCGCTATTTTGCTCGCCCTGATTTTGCTGGCCGGGGCCGTTCTTGCGCTTGTTGTTATTTTGGGCAGTTTGGCTGGAAGAACCATCTTCGCCGCCTTGTTCGCCTCCCTGTTGTTGAGATTCTCCGTTGGGATCTATCTGGGCGGTTTCGTCTCCTATGGCGTGCTCAGGTGGAGGAGGCGGAAGCTGTTGAGAGATTGATTGGGATCCTTGTTGGCCCATCTGGCCTTGTTGTCCCTGTTGCCCTTGCTGCCCTTGCTGCCCTTGTTGCCCTTGCTGACCTTGTTGCCCCTGCTGGCCTTGTTGGCCCTGCATCTGCCCCTGTTGACCTTGTTGTCCCTGCTGGCCTTGTTGTCCTTGCATCTGGCCTTGCTGACCTTGTTGTCCGGACTGGCTTTGACTTTGTTGTCCCTGCGGCATCTGGCCCTGCTGACCTTGTTGCCCGCCTTGGCTTTGCGAGGAAGGCATGGGGAAGGGGCTTTTTTGTCCGCCTCCGCTTTGTCCGCCGCTACCGCCGCCGAAGATCGGCGGGATACCTCCGCTGGATCCGCCGGCAGCTTGGGCGATCGCTCCGGCTGCTCCGGGCAGGTTGATGCCGTTTCCGTTGATTCCAGGGATGTTGGTCTGGATGTCTATTGGCGGGAGTTGCGATTCGTTTACGACCTGGATTTGCCCGCCCAGCGGAGTCGAGTTTGTCTGGACATTGGCTCCACCTGAACTTGCTCCGTTTTGACCTGCGTCGTAGATGGTGGGGTCAGGATCGAAGTTTCCCCAAGCAGCGGTGACCATGCCCAAGCCTAGCGCGACGGAGAGTAGTTCGAGTCGACGGTGAGTTTTGTGCGTGTTGGCCATAGTGCTGGGGGTTGGCGAGGTTTAGGTGGGGTCGCTTAGAAGTCGTTTTTCACGGAGGCTGAGACCGTGATAGGCTCTTGGGCCATGCCGGCCCTTATCTGTAGACCGAAGCGGACGTCCTGATATCCCTTTTTTCTTCCAATAATGAAGTATTTCCCGGGGAGAAGGTTGACTTGGGTGGTATCGAATTTCTCGGGTTTGCGCATGGAGGGTCCTTGGATGCTCACCCAGGTGCTTCCGTCTGAAATGATGGTAACCGCGACGGGCTGGCTTTGAAGCTGGAGAAATTTCCGGAGGCGTTCGCCCTCTTCGGTGAGCTCGAGGTATTCCGGCTTGGACTTCATGGCTTGGTCGAAGGTACGGATCGCTGTCTGGAACTCGGTGCGTTGGGCCTCGCCCTTAGCAACCTCGAGCAGGGTCTGGTAGCGAAGAATGCTGCGAATCATGCGTCCGGTGCGAAGCAGTCCATCTTTCGCTTCCTGGAGATCTGGCTCCATGTTGACGAGGTCTTGATAGAGGTCTCGGGCGCTTTCCCAATCGTAGACGCGCTCGAAATCGTAGGCTTGGGTGATGCGGGTGACGATGTCGTTCTGGCGCTTTTCGGAGCGAGCCCGATCGATGGCTGATTCGATATCGGTGCGTTCCGGGAAAATGGAGAGAGCCGCTTGGTAGTTGCTGATGGCGTCCTCGAAGCGCGACTCTGCGATGGCTGTTTGAGCTGCGGAGTAGGCGGCCGCGAAGTCGCGCTCGGCTATCTTTCGCTTGAGTCGAGAGACGCCGGACTGAGCCTTGGCGGATCCGGAATCGATGGATGCAGCTTCTTGGAAATGGCTGAGGGCTTTTTCGAAATCTCCGTTTTCTTCGCTGTGTTTAGCGGCTTGCAGGGAGGCGAAAACCTTGTCGGCGACGCGGGAGCGCTCGAGCTGCTTGAGAGCTTCCTCGTTGGCTGGGTCCAGCTCGAGGACTTTGGTGAACGCTTCTACGGCCTCCTGGCTTTTGCCTTGAGCGATGAAGCGGTTTCCTTGAGAGGCGTTGGATCGGATGTAGCCTTGGATGGATTGCTCGACTTCGTCGAGATTCGCTTTGGCTTCTTCCAGTCGTTGAAGGGCAGGTGTGAAGCTGCCGGCATCGAGGAAGTTTTTACCTTCCGAGGCGGCCCCGAACGCGGCTTCGAATTTTTCCTCGTTGAGATGCTTGCCGATTTCGAGCTCGCTGGAGCGGACGAGGAAGGAATCGTAGAGCCCGCGGGCTCTTTGCTTGTTTTCCACTTCCGTGGTGAAATCTTCGATCAAGCCTTCGACTACGTTGTATTGAGCGATGGCTCGTGCGAAGCGTGAGTCGGTCATGAGATCGTCGGCGTCGATCTTCTCCTTCTCTATGTTGATGAGCTTCTGGCGAAGGACTTCGTTGCCGGTGATCGGCATCTGGCGGGCGGCCTCGAGCTTGCGGTCTACGGCATCTTTCACGCCTTGGGCTCTAGAGACGCTTTCGAAGGCCCGGCGCGGGTCGGCTTGGGCGATTTCGTTCTCCGCGAGTTCGGCGACGTCGTTGCTGGGCGGCGTGTAGAAGAAGAGGAAGTAGGTGATGAGCCCGATGCCAGCGATGACGATCGTGGCGATCGCTCCGCCTAGGTAGGCTTTAACGACGGGTTTCGAGTTTGCGTTGAGGTCGTCCTCTTCGGGGTTCCAGTGGATGACTTTGTGTTTTTTTGGCGTTTGCCGTGAGGGATCTTGAAGATCTGCCATAGTCTACTCTCCTTTGGTGAGGTCGCGTCGCGCGGGTGTCAGGTTGTTTTGGGTTAAAATGTCGAGAAATCGATCTCTGCACACACTATGCCAAGAGTGGCTGCAAGTGAAGCGTGGTTGTAGGAAATTACGAAAAGCTTAAGGTTCCGGATTCATCTAAGTCGCTGGGAGTGGGGGCTATCCCTAGCATTTGCAGGCATTTATAAGGTTGGGCGTGGGCAGGTCGAACGTATTTGAAGACTACGTGAGTCTGGGGATATCTATTGCAAATCTGAGGGTTTGAGGCGAGTGTCTTTGAAACCGAAATTGAATCTACGACGTAATCGTTCTTCGCGTAGCGTAGATTACACCGAACAGCCAATGAAGACTTCATATTTAATCGCCCCATTACTTGCCGCCTCGATTCTGTTCTCTTCTTGTAGCACCACTCCGGTTACCGGTCGCAAGCAGTTGAACATGACTTCGGATAGCGAGGTCGCTAAGATGTCGATCGCAGCCTTCGAGCAAATGAAGCAGCAGATGCCGATCTCGAGCCATGCGACTTACAATGACATGCTGCAAAACGTGGGATTCCGAATCTCGCAGCAGGTGTTTGCGGATATGCCGCTCGCGGAGTGGGAGTTTGTCGTCTTTGACCAGCCGGAGGTGAACGCGTTCGCGATGCCTGGAGGTAAGGTCGGGGTTTTCATGGGATTGTTTAAGATCGTGAAGACGGAGGACGAGCTGGCTTCGGTGGTCGCTCACGAAATCGCCCACGTGACGGCGCGGCATACGCACGAACGAATATCCCAGCAGATGGTGTTGGGGGCAGGAAGTACTTTGATCGGAATCGCGGCCGCGGTGAGCGGCACGGCGGCTCTGGGTAACGGAACGTATATCAACGCGGCTCCGACGATCATGGGTCTTTACGGAATCGGCGCGGGACAAGCGGCGGCGAGTTGGGACCAAGGCAAAGAGGCCGAAGCGGATCATATCGGTATCATGTACATGGCCCGTGCCGGCTACGACCCTAATGCGTCGATCACTGTGATGGAGCGTATGGTCGAACTCGAAGGTCCGATGGGCGGAAACAACTACAATTCGACTCACCCGTCTTCCATGGATCGTCTCAATGCCTTGCACAGCTACTTGGATGATGCGATTGCCGAGTACGAGAAATCGAAGGACATGTTCTTCTAGGGCTGGATCCGACGGTCTTTCTGTTTCGATCTTGTGAACGGAGGGTGACGCGCTGGTTAATTAGCGTGTTTAGGGCGGCGGCGCCCTTGACTCGAAGGGGTGTTCGTGAGATTTGTTTTTGAGCGGTTCTTAGCGATCCGCCTTCGAATCCAAACGAGTAAAATGCCCACCAGCGCCAGCGAACGTAGACGACGTGTCCAGGATTTTATCCCACCGTCTCCAACTTCTGCATACAAGGTAAGAATTGCGCAAAGCGATTCTGACGTGTCTGCCGCCCAGCGGCTGCGATACGGTGTATTCAACGTGGAGCTCGGTGAGGGGTTGAGCGAGTCGGAGGCGACTGGCAAGGATGCGGACCCGTTCGACGTGGTTTGCGACCATTTGCTCATCGAGCATGTTACCACGGGAGCGATTATCGGGACGTATCGTTTGCAAACGGGGGATTCGGCCGCGGCGAACATCGGTTACTATAGCGAGCAGGAATTTGATTTCTCACCTTTCGAGGCTATTCGTTCCGAAACGATCGAGCTGGGACGCGCGTGCATCGCGAAGGAGCATCGGAATATGGTGGTGCTCGGTTTGCTTTGGAAGGGGATCGCTCAGTATGCGAAGCTCTGCGAGGCACGTTATTTGATTGGTTGCAGCTCGATCACTTCGACTGATCCGCTGGTCGGGCAGGCGGCCTACTGTAAGCTAACTCGCTATCTGGCGGAGCAGCGTTTTCTGACGAAGGCCACCGAACGCTTTGACTGTAGTGTTGGGGCGGGACGGGAGCAGGAGATTATCGAGCTCTCGCGGTCGGTGGATATTCCGCGTTTGATGCGGGCGTACTTGACCTTAGGAGCTCGGATCTGCGGAGAGCCGGCGCTTGATCGAGATTTCAAGACGATCGATTTTCTTACCTTGCTGGATTTGAGGGCGCTGGGTCCTCGAGCGATGGCTAAGTTTCTTGGGTAATCTTGATTGGTTCGAGTTCGGGGCTTGTCATCGTCCGACGGCTAGATTTTGAAACAGGGCGTGAATGCGTTCGTGAAGAGATTACGCCAAGCCTGGCGGCTATTGGGTGTCGTAGGCGTATTCATAATCGCAGGACTCGACTATCTTTTCTGTGTCAGGCGGAAACCGTCTCGGCAAGATCGCGCGGCTTGGTTGAAGCGAAACGCGAAGCGAATGTGTCGAGTGCTCGGGTTCGATGTTTCCGTGCAAGGGGAGATTCCCGACGGGGGATTTTTGGCTCCGAACCATTTGGGGTATATGGATATCGTGGTACTTGCATCGGTTACTCCGCAGGTCTTTCTTTCGAAGCTGGAGGTTGATGGCTGGCCGGTGGTCGGTTGGTACTGTCGTATGGCGGGGACGCTCTACATCGACCGCAAGCGTCGCAGCGACGTGGCGACTAAGGAGAAGGGGTTCGCGGAAGTGATGGATGTTGGACTGAATATGACCTTTTTTCTGGAGGGGACTTCTACGGACGGTAGGGCTGTTCTGCCGTTTCGGGCGTCGTTGCTACAACCGTTGGTGTCCAATGGCTGGCCGATCACTCCTGCGTATTTGAATTATGAATGCGAAGAGGGCGATCCTGCTCTGGATGTTTGCTGGTGGGGCGATATGGGCTTCGGAGAGCACCTGTTGCGTATGGCGAAAGTGAAGCGTGTTAAGACGAAAATCGTCTTTGGCTCTCAGAGAGAGCCCGGTAGCGATCGTAAGGTCCTAGCTAGAGAACTGTACGAGGACGTGCTAGAACTGGCTGGGCAAGACTCCTAGTTCGCGAACGTGTCTTCGCGGTAGGCGTTTAAGTCCTGTGTTCCCGAATACAGGTGCTTTATGTAGCTATTTCGTTCGTGCCAAATAACCTCGAGATCCCAAAGGCAGAAGGAGTATTTTGAGGTGTCTTCGATCCAGCTTCCGTTTTCGAAGACTGATACGGAGTTGAATAGTTCGTTGTCGTTCCCCCACCAGCAAACGACGAGGTAGCGCAAGGATGCTCCTTCGTGAAAAATCGCGAATCCTGGCGTTTGAGCCCATGGGATTGGCTTGGCGTTTTTGATTTCACCGAGTCGTTCCAGGTAGTCGGAAGGGACGACGGGTGCTCCGGTGGCTGAAATGGTGTAGAGTTTAAGGTAGTCTGGATCTTCGGTCGACGGGAGGGGAATCGTTTTGCGTGACGAAAACATGATGGGCGTTGGCTATTCGGTTGGAAGAATCATGAGTTCGATATTGCGAAAGTCGATGGGGTGACTTTCGCCTTGAAGGGCGATGTATCCACTTTCCAAAGGCGTGCCTTCAGGGAGGGGAAAATTGTCGGGGCGATGGTTTGTGCCTCCGATTTGTGGATTCGTGTAGCTGAGTACGATTTCGCCGTTGATCTTATGGTGGACTAGCTCGTTGCCGCGGACTTCGATTTCTACAGCTAGCCATTCGTCGCGGAGTGGCGCTGGATGTTTCGTGTATGTCATGTGGTTTTTGCGAAGCTCTCCATCGAGCAAGGTGACGTGCGTGCCGGGGCTGGCGATGTTCATTGTGGTGCGATCGCATTCCTCGCGGTTGTGGCAAGCGAGAAACTGGGCTTCTACGCTAACCGGAAACTCTTGGTCGACTTCCATGCTTTCCGCGGATTGGGAATGGAACATTACGCCGCTATTGAGTTCGGTGAAGTGTTTCCCGCCTGGGACGCGTTCGCTGTGCAAACGGTATTCGAGGCGGAGTCGAAAGTGAGAGAGCTTCTCTTCGTAGAAGACGTGAGTGTACTGGTTTGAGAAGGTTTCGAACTCGCTGTAGTCCATGCGAAGCAGGCCGTCTTCGACTCGGACGATGTTCTTGTAGTTTTCGCCTGCTGGCGCTCCGCACGTTTTTACGGTCCATCCCTGAAGGTCTTTTCCGTTGAAGATAGATTTCCAGGTGGGTTGCTTATCGCTGCAGCTCGCGAGCAGCAGGAGTATTGGAAACAGGAATACAGAGCGTAGAAGTTGTGTGGGGATGCTATTCGTGGAAATTGTGTTCATGGGAGATCCGAAAGGTTGAGGTTGGGAGGACAAGGAGACGCTGTTGATCTGTCGGGCGGAGTCAATTGCCGGAGGGAGCTGGATCAGTTAAGCGTATCGAGCGCGTGAGATCGTGTTTGACGATTCTTGGCGGGAAGGCTCATGTCTTGCCTCATGAGCACTCCGAGCGAGAAGAATTTCGACGACTATAAAAGAGCAGAGCGGAAAGCGGTGGAAATTGTGGCTGAGATGAAGTCGGTTTCCGCTAAGAAGACCGATATCGAGCTCGCTCTCTTGGTGGCTCTTTTCGAGTTGCACAAGCGGGAGCTGGCTCCGGGGCATATCGCGAAAATTGTGCAAGGACACCTCAACGAGCTGGTGCCTTTCTACTCGCGGGGGCCGGAGTCGAACTAGGTACTGGGCGGGCGCTCGGGCTATTGAGCGTCTTTCTTTTTTTTGAAGGCAAAGCGTCTGAGCAAGGCGATGCCTACTGCGAGACCGACAGCTATCGGAGCGACTGAGATAAGGCTGGGCCAGAACCAGCTGTTGAAGGTATCGAAGACGAAGTTCCAGTTTGTGCCGTTTTCTCCCCTGAAAATGCCAGCGGGATCTTCCTTCCATTCGTAGAATGTTACCCAGATCGAGAGGATCAAGCAAATGAGGACGGAGGCGACGAGTGCCCGGATGATGAGTTTAACGAGGGGCGATTTCACTGGTTTGTTTCGAGAGGTCTAGACGCTGCCCATTCGGTCGAGCGAGCGAAATTGGATGGCTTCCATCAAGTGAGGCATTTCGATTTCTGGCGAAGAGGCGAGATCGGCGATGGTTCGACTGACTTTCAAGATGCGATCGTAGGCGCGGGCGGAGAGGGAGAGCCTCTCCATCGCTTGCTGGAGCAGATCGCCTAGATCGGGGGCTATGGCGCAGTGGTCCTGGATCTGCTTGTGGCCCATGTCGGCGTTGGCGTTGAAGGGGGTATTTGAAAAACGATTACGTTGCACGGCTCGAGCCGCTTCAACGCGTTGGCGGATGCTTGAGGAAGGCTCGCCGGGGTTGGCTGTTCGGAGTTGGGAGATGGAGAGGGCGGGAGCTTCGACGTGCAGGTCGATTCGGTCGAGAAGCGGCCCGCTGATGCGTTGGCGATACTTTTGCACCTGATGAGGCGAGCAGCCACATTCCTTTTGTTGGGATCCGAGATATCCGCAAGGGCAGGGGTTCATGGCTGCGACGAGCATGAAGTTGCAGGGGAGCGTGACTTTGCCGGCGGATCGGGAGATGGTGACTTGGCCGTCTTCGAGCGGTTGTCGCATGACCTCCAAGGCGGAGCGTTTGTACTCAGGTAATTCGTCAAGAAAAAGCACTCCGTGATGGGCGAGCGAAATCTCGCCGGGACCCGGAATGCTGCCGCCACCGAGCAGGCCGACGTCCGAGATTGTGTGGTGGGGGGCTCGAAAGGGCCGGTGTTTTTTGAGCGGGCTATCGCGGGTGATGCTCGCTGCCGATTCGATCTGCAGGATCTCCAGATATTCGTCGAGAGAGGGATCGGGCATGATGCCAGGAATGCGTTTTGCGATCATGGACTTTCCCGAACCCGGCGGCCCGATCATGAGGAGATTATGATTTCCTGCTACGGCGATCTCGATGGCTCGTCGGACTCCGGCTTGGCCTTTGACTTCAGAGAAATCGATCTCGTGGCCCGTTCCGTTGGAGTCGAATATGGTTTTTCCGGAGAGGTTGGGCAGCTCGAGGGTGCCTTCGATGAAGCGTTTGGCCTGGTTGAGGGATTCGGCGGCGTAAACCTCGATGCCGTCGACGAGGGAGGCTTCGCGGGCGGAGGCGAGGGGGAGGATGACTCCGCGCTTTTGTGAGGCTCGGGCTTGGAGGGCGAAGGCGAGCCCCCCGCGAATGGGGCGAGTGGCTCCGGAGAGCGAGAGTTCGCCTCCGATGAGGTAGTCGCGGAGTCGTTGTTCGCCGGAGAGCTGGTTGGTGGCGGCGAGAATGCCGAGGGCGATCGGCAGGTCGTACATGGGGCCTTCCTTGCGGAGGTCGCCCGGGGCGAGGTTGATGGTGGTGCGGGTTTGCGGCTTTCGGTAGCCGGAGTTGGCGAGGGCGGAGAAAACGCGGTCGTCGGACTCTTTGACGGCGGCGTCCGGCAAACCTACCATGATGAGGCGAGGATCTCCGCTTTCGCCGGAGTTGACTTCGACGAGTACGGGCACGGCCTGGATTCCTTGCAGAGCCGCGCTAGAGACGATGGCTAGCATATTGAGATGGAGGGATAAGGAGTTGGGTAACAGGAGCTAAGGAGTGTGCTGGCTCAGGTGGGGCGTGGGCAAGCGTTTTGTTTGGTGAAGGAGATGGTGGCTTGTTTTTGTGTTTGTCTGGAGGCGCGGTTGGGCTAGGGAGTTGGTGTATGAGAATTGGGCTCACGGGTGGTATTGGTTGCGGGAAGTCTATGGTTGCGAAGCTGTTGGCTGAGCGCGGGCTTTCGACGATCGATGCGGATCGGATCGTGCATGACCTTTTGGCGGAGGATGAGGCGACGATTGCCGAGGTGATTTCGAGGTTTGGAGAGGGAGTGCGAGGCGCCGAAGGAGGCATTGATCGGGCCGAGTTGGGGAAAATCGTTTTTGGGGATTCGGAGGGCTTGAAGGCCTTGGAGGTTATCTTGCATCCGCGTGTGCGGAAGACTTGGGAGAAGGCTTCGGATTCCGGTGGCGTTTGGGTGATCGAAATCCCGTTGCTCTTCGAAAAAAACCTTCAGAAAAACGTTGATCTTACGATATGCGTGTTCTCTGATCCGCACACGCAGGTCGAGCGCCTCGAGCAGAGAGGAATGAATCGAACTCAGGCTCTGGCCCGCATGGAAAGGCAGATGCCGGTGTCCCAGAAAGCTGAGCTTGCGGACATCGTTTTGCTCAATGACGGCAGCCTCGAATTCCTAACTGAACAGGTCGATCGCCTGGTATCGAAAATCAAAACCCTCCACACCCAATAAGAGCTCAATTTTTTTAGAACGCGCGACCGCTGTGGTTGGCGTTCAGGGAACGCGATTTCCCGCTATTTCTAGGATCATTTCACTATGTCTAGCGACTCAGAACTAAATCCCGACGACGGTTTGCCGCTCGATTACGGGTTCGACGATCTCCCGCGTAAAGCGGCCAAGAAAGCGGCGAAAAAGGCCGCCAAGAAAGCTGCGAAGAAGGCGACCAAGAAAGTTGCCAAAAAGGCTGCTAAGAAGGCTGCCAAGAAGGCGGCTAAAAAGGTTGCGAAGCCAGCGGAGCCGGCAGAGGCGGAAAAGCCTGCTCCAGCGAAAGAGGAAGCGTCTGTAAAGGAGGACGCTCCCGCACCCAAGAAGGAGACGGCGGATAACGAGTTTCGTCCGACGGACTTCAAGGGACGTGGCTCTCACTCCGATGGCCAGGATACCGTGGAGGTCGTGCCTGACGTGAAGGAGGAGAAGGTTGAGCGCAAGAAAGTTGTGGCGGAATCTTCAGAGTCAGAAGAGAAGAAAGACGCATCCGAAAAGCCGGAGCCCAAGCATGATCGAAATGATCGCGGGCATCGCAACGACCGCCAGCAAAAGGGGGGCAAGTTCAACAAGAACAAGCAACAGGGCGGCCGCCAAGGGAATCAACAGCACGGCGGCAAGCAGCATGGAAAGCCGCACGGCAAGCAGCAGAAGGGCAAGAAGGGCGGCAAGCAGCAAGGCGGTTGGCGCCAGCCGCCACCTCCATCCGAGCGCGACCACATCGAAGGCGAACTTCCTGCGGTAGCTCGTTTCCCCAACAAGGAAGCCTGCGAGGAGCTCCTTAAGGAGCTCGACGTGGCGGAACCGATCGATCTCACTTCTCTCTACGAGCTTAAGGTGGAGCCGATGGCGGATGCTGTCCGTACCCTGGGAGCAGAGCTCGAGCCGAAGTGCAGCCGCAAGCAGGTGATCGAAGCCCTTTACAAGTTTGCTCGTGAAGGGAAGAAGATTTTTAAGGATACTGGATTTTTGGATACGAGCGACGATGGACATGGCTATGTCGTCCACGCGGTCAGCAATTATCAGCTGAAGCCTGAGAGCGTGTACGTTCCGGCGTCTTTGATTCGTGAATACGGGTTGCAGCGCGGTCATGAGATCGAGGTCGTAGCGATTGCTCCGGAAGAGGGGGAACGTTGCCCAGCGGCGGTTCAGATCTTGTCAGTTATGGGCGGCGCTCCGGAGGAGATCGCGAAGGTCACTCCGTTTGAGGATTTGATCCCTTACTATCCGACCAAGCGACTGGTGCTCGAGCGTCCGGACCCGACGAACAACAAGAAGGACGTATCCATGCGTGCATTCGATTTGTTGACACCGATTGGCTTTGGTCAGCGTGGATTGATCGTAGCTCCGCCTCGTACAGGTAAGACGATTTTGCTGCAAGGATTGGCGAATTCGGTGCAGGAGAACTGGCCGGATGCGCACCTCATCGTGCTCTTGATCGATGAGCGACCGGAAGAAGTGACCGATTTCAAGCGTCGTGTTAAGGGCGAGGTCGTTAGTTCAACGTTTGACGAGACCCCGACGAGCCACGTGCATTGCGCGGAGATGGTTTGCGAGAAGGCCCGCCGCATGGTGGAGCAGGGCAAGGATGTTGTAATCCTGCTCGACTCGATTACCCGTCTCGCTCGCGCTTACAACGCATTGGCGAGCAACAGCGGCAAGATTATGTCGGGCGGTATAGAGGCGACGGCCTTGCAAAAGCCCAAGCGTTTCTTCGGTTCTGCCCGAAACATCGAGGACGGCGGCACGCTGACCATCATGGGTACTGCCTTGGTGGATACTGGCAGCAAGATGGACGAGGTGATTTTCGAGGAATTTAAGGGAACCGGTAACATGGAGATCCACCTTGATCGCGAGCTTATCAACAAGCGTATCTTCCCAGCGATCCACTTCGAGCGTAGCGGTACGCGAAAGGAGGAGTTGCTCTATCACCCGCAAGAGATGGAGAAGGTTTACGGCTTGCGTCGCGTGATGCAGGGCGTACCGGGAGTCGAGTCTATGGAGATGTTGGTCAAGCGCCTGAAGGTGACGAACAACAACATCGAGTTCCTGATGTCGCTCAAGTAGCGTTTGCAGTCTAATTTGAGACTAAGCCGCTTTCCTTATGGGGGCGGCTTTTTTTGTGTTTAGAACGAGTAAAAGATCGTTCAACAGGCTGGAGATGAGTGATTTGGGCTGGTGTTGAGTTTGGGTATATTTTGTATGCAATGTTATTTGATGTATGAATAATCACTTAAGGATAACCATTGCTTATTTGGTGTTCGGGGCGTTGTGGATTTTCTTTTCGGATAGCCTGCTGCACTTGATGACCTCGGATCCGGAGTTGCTGCGAAGCATCCAAACGGCGAAGGGCTGGTCCTATGTCTGTTTGTCTGGCGGGCTGATTTTTGTCCTGACGAAGCGTGCGTTCTGGCTCGAGCAGCAACGGGAAAAAGAGAAGCGGGAGGCGGTCGTGAATACAGTGAGGGTGGCTCATGACATTTTGGGCAACTACTTGAATCAGATGACGCTTGTGACGCTTGAGGCTGAAGAATGCGTGGAGTTTGACCGGGAGCTTGTGACCTTGGCCAAGCGAATTACGAAAGAGGCGGGGGGCGAGTTGAGAAAGCTGGGAGAGATCGATAGCGAGGTGCCGGAAAAGGTGGCCATATAGGGATATTGTGCGCTAGCAAAGAATCTGCATGGCAGATTCTACCCTGATCCTTCAAGTTGTCGAATCGCGTGGTCTCGTCTCCAACGAGCAACTACGTGTCGTTCGAGAGTCCTTGCCCAAGGCTGGCGACGAGGAGATCTTGGAGGCTCTTTATTCAAAAGGGTACGCTGACCGGAAGAGTGTGGTTCGCGAGTTAGCCAAAGAGTTTGCTATCGATTCGATCGACCTCTCGGAGGCTCCATGGCCAGACGATGCCCGCTCGCTTCTGCCAGAAGCGCTTGCTCGCCGTTTTCAAGTGTTTCCGCTGTCAGTTGGGAGGGATCGAATTCGAGTCGCCGTATCCGATCCGCTCCAAGAACTGGATACGCTTTCGCATTTGCTCGGTAAGCAGGTAGAGCCGGTGCTTGCGGCGGAAGAGGACTTGGAGATCGCTATCGACGCCTCTTATTTGGATTCGCATGAAACGGCTTCCGCTCGTTTGAGCAAGGAGGAGCGAAAGCTTGCGGACGAGGTGCAGGTGGCGGAAAGCGGGGTCGAAATTTCTGCCAACATGATGGGGGAGGACGATGCTCCGATCATTCGTCTGGTGCAGGTGATCATTTCGGATGCGGTGCGTCTTCGCGCCTCCGACATTCACTTCGAGCCGCTTGAGACGCGTTTTCGGGTGCGTTTTCGGATAGATGGCCAGCTGCAAGAGCTGCCGAATCCGCCTCCGCGTCGGCTACAGCTTCCGGTTATCTCCCGTATCAAGGTGATGGGAAAGATGAGTATCGCGGAAAAGCGTTTGCCGCAGGATGGCCGGATCCAGGTGAAAGTGGAAGGCACTGAGTACGATCTTCGCGTCTCGACGCTGCCGACTGCGTACGGGGAGAGCATCGTGATGCGTGTGCTCGACAAGTCAGGGCTCATGTTGGGGTTGCCGGAGCTCGGGTTCTTGCCAGATGACCAGGAGTCCTACGAGCGGATGATTGCCATGCCAGACGGCATGTTGCTCGTTACGGGACCAACGGGATCGGGTAAAACGACGACGCTTTACAGCTGTCTGCACCATTTGAACAAGCCCGACCGAAAGATTATCACGGTCGAGGACCCGATCGAGTACCAGATGCCGGGCATCAATCAGGTGCCGGTTAAGAAGGAGATCGGCATGAGCTTTTCGGCCGCTTTGAAGGCGATCCTGCGTCAGGCTCCGAATATCATCATGATCGGGGAGATCCGGGATTTGGAGACGGCGGAGATCGCGATCAACGCTTCTCTGACTGGGCATATGGTTTTCAGTACGCTGCACACCAACGATGCTCCCTCGGCGGTTACGCGTTTGGTTGATATCGGCGTAAAGCCCTATCTGGTAGCGACTTCCCTGAGGGCGGCCCTAGCTCAACGTCTTGTGCGCAAGATATGCCCGAGCTGTCAGGAACGCTATGAGCCTACGATTCGGGAAATGCATGCGATCGGTCTCGATCCGGAGGCAGCCCGAGCGGCGACGTTTATGCGTGGGCGCGGTTGTGACGAGTGCCACGAACAAGGTTTCCGCGGACGATTTGGGGTTTTTGAAATTTTCAAAGTAGATGAGGAGGTCGAACGGCTCATCTACTCGAACGGCACGGCGGCCCAACTGCGTTCGCTCTCCAGGCAGCTCGGCATGCGGTCGATGCGGGAGGATGGCGTTCGCAAGGTCATGTCTGGCATGACGACGGTGGAAGAGGTGCTTTCGGTGACGGTTGACGAGCCCGTCTTTGGCTAGAACCGGATTCCGCAAGCGAGCAAAACCAGCCCTCACTCTAGCGTGTGAGAGGGGACGTTTGCGCAGTTTCATGTCGAACGTTCGACA
>NZ_JAENIL010000051.1 GCF_016595505.1 Pelagicoccus mobilis
ATATTTTGTAGGGGAGAATCGTTGAATTGCGGAGCTCAGGTCGGCGGCGTTTTTGACGATATTGCAGCTATATGGATTACGAGATGAATGAACTGCTGGAGCTGGTCTTCGACGAGGGGGCCTCTGACCTGCATATCCAAGTAGGCCGCCCGCCGACGATTCGTTTGCACGGAGAGATGGTTTCCGTGGACGGTCCGGACTTGACGGCGTCGGATACGGAGAAGCTCGTGCAGTCGATCACCCCGGACACCTACATCCAACAGGTTAAGACTACAGGGGGGGCGGATTTTGGTTTCGCTTACTTGGACAAGGCTCGCTTTCGCGTGAGCGTTCTTCGGGCCAAGGGTGTGTACGGGATGGTGCTTCGTCTCATTCCTGCTGACTTTATTCCGCTCGATAAGATTGGTATTCCAGATAAGATCCGAGATCTGCTGTACCGCCCGCGTGGCCTGATTCTGGTGACCGGACCAACGGGGTCTGGTAAGAGTACGACTTTGGCATCGATGGTGAACTACATCAATGAGCGCCGCAGCGGCCACATCATCACGATTGAGGACCCGATCGAATACTATCACGACCACAAGAAGTGCATCGTGACGCAGCGTGAGGTTGGGGTAGACGTCGATACTTTCTCGGGAGCGATCCGCTCGGCGCTTCGTCAGGATCCGGATGTGATTCTGGTGGGGGAAATGCGTGACTTGGAGACCATCGAAGCCGCGATCAGCGCGGCGGAGACGGGGCACCTTGTTTTTGGCACGCTGCACACGAATAGCGCGGCTAAGACGATTGACCGTATTGTGGACGCTTTCCCGGCGAACATGAAGGAGATGATCCGTACGCAGCTCGCGTCGTCGATTGTGGGTGTCATCTCACAGGTGCTTTGTAAGAAGAAGGGCGGAGGTCGCGTGGCGGGTCTCGAGATTATGGTTACGACTACTTCGATCGCCGCTTTGATTCGCGACAACAAGACTTATCGCATCAACTCGGATATCCAGACGGGTGCTGCTCTTGGTATGATCCCGATGGATACGCACTTGCTCAGTCTTTACAATCAGGGGCTTATCACGCCGCGGGAGGCCTTCGAGAAGGCTCAATCGCCGGAGGATATGCTGGCTCGGTTGAGGGATTTGGGAGCCGAGGTAGAGGAGAGCTAGCTGCTTGCTTTGGGTGGCCGTTGGGGACAACGGCCGCTATCTGTTAGCTATTGGTTGGCTTTCGCGTCTTCGAGCAGGGCTTTGCTGAGGCCTTCTCGGAGTTCCATCAGCTTTTGGCCGTTGGTCTCTTCTTCGGGATCGACTTCGCTGAGATAGAGCGTGTCGATCGCGATGCCGCGTTCGGTGTTGATTCGGGCGAAAGTGATATCGAAGCCGTGTAGCGAAATCTGGTGAGAGATCTGGTAGAGCAGTCCGAGGTGGTCGGGCGCTTGGACTTCGAGGATCGTTCGTTGCAGCGACAGCTCGTGGTAGACGTCGACCTGCGGCTCGAAGGATTCGGCAAGTGGATTGTCGTCACTTTTTGAGAAGATGTCGGAAGCCTCTTTGCGCATGATCTCGAGGATGCGTGGGTAGAGGTCGGCGTTGGATACGAGGGCGTCTTGCACGGCGGCGGCGAAGGCTTCCTTGGCTTTTTCGGGATCGGAAGAGCCGCGGCCGCTTTCGGTCACGTAGAAGGTGTCGATGGCGATATGGTCGTCGCGCGAGATGGCCTTGGCGCTGAGGATTGAGTAGCCGGCGATGTTGAGGGCTCCGGCGAGCTTGTGGAAAAGGCCGGCTCGGTCCCAGGTGACGATGTTGACGACGGTGAGGGAGCGGTTGACGTCGTGTTGCCAGTCGATGACGGGCTTGAGGGCGCCGAGCGAGTTTGCTCCGGAGATTTCTTTGATGAGCTGGTTGATCATCCGGATGTGTTGGATGATCTCGTTTTTGCCGGTGTTGATGAAGTAGCGGTCTGGGAGGAGCTTGAAATGGGCGTCGATCTCTTCGTTGCCGACGCCTTCGATTTCGATGGAGAGCAGTTCGCGTTGGGTCATCGCTTTGTGCTCCTCGTAGTGTTGCTCCAGCTTGCCTTCTGCTTTGAAAACGTCGAGCGCGCGGCGGTAGAGAGTGCGGTGGAGGGTGTCCTTGTACTGGTTCCAGAGGCCTGCCGCGGTGCCTTTCGCGTCACAGAAAGTGTGAACGTAGAGCAGGCGGAGGTACTCGGGAGACTCGACCTGTTCTGCGAATGCTTTGGCGGTGTCTGGATCATCTATGTCGAACCTCTGCCAAAACCGCGCCATTTGCAGATGGTTTTTGATAATAAATCGGACGGAAGCCTGATTTTTTTCATCGATCTGCAGGCGATCGAGGATGGGGTCGGCGATTTCGACGCCGGAGTCGGCGTGGTTTCGGATGCCTTTGGCTTTGCCGATGTCGTGCAGAAGGAGGATGAGATAGATTAGATTTGGTAATCTCAGTTCGTGCAACGCTTCACGGTAGGGACGGTAGATCCCGTCGGGGTTTGAAAAAATTTCATCAAGCTCCCTTATAGTATGAAGGGTATGCACGTCCGCTGTATAACGGTGGTAGTACTCGTGCTGGACGAGGCAGGTGAGTTTTCCCCACTCGGGAATGAAGGCGCCGAGGACGCCGAGCTCGTGCATCTCGTTGAGAGTTGGGTACACGTTTCCGGTTTCCTGCATGATGGTGCGGAAACTGAGGTTTGCCTCGGGGGATTCGCGAACGGCGTCGTCGATGAGATGGAGCGATGATCGAATTAGTGCATTGAGCTCAAAATCTATCTCGACGTTGTTTTGCTGGCTGTGGCGGAAGATGCGGATGAGCCGGTTGGGCTCTTCTTCGAAGACGTTCTTTTCGTCGAAGGTGATTTCCTGGCCGCGGATGAGGAAGCCGTCGACGCGCTTGACGCGTTCCTTGCGTCGGGCGAGCAGGAAGCTTTTTACGGATTGGAAAGCGCTTTTGGAGGTTTCCTTGGATGTCAGAGCGAGGCGTTTCTCGATGTTTTTGGAAACGCGGTAGATGACCTGGGCGTGCTTGTAGTAGTCGCGCATGAAGCCCTCGACGCGCTCGAGGATATCGCGTTGCTTGTAGCCGAGCCGGTAGGCGACCTTGGGCTGTAGCTCGAGGGAGAGCAGGTCGGAGGGGCGCTTGAGGCGGAAGTGGAGCTCGTTGCGGACGCGGATCAGGAACTCGTAGGCGGCGAGGATTTCGGAGTGCTCCTTCTTGCTGAGGTAATTGAGCGGTACGAGGCCTGCCATGTGCTTCAGGTTGAGGCGAACCTGGGCCATCCAAAGCGTATTGTGGTAGTCGCGTAGACCACCCACGCCTCCCTTAATGTCCGGCTCTTGCATATAGATGCTGCCTCCAAACTTGGCTCGGCGGCTGCGCTGGTCTTCGAGGCGCTGGGCGATGTAGCCTTTGGGGTTCTCCTTGCGGTAGAAGAGCTGGTAGGAGGTTTGGAAACCTTCGAAAAGGGGCTCGGATCCGCAAATGAGGCGGGCTTCGAGGAGGGCGGTTTTGGTCTGGATGTCGGCTCTGGCCTCCTTGAAGGCTTCATCCACGGAGCGACTGGAGTGTCCGACCTTCAGCCCGGCGTCCCACAGTGGGTAGAGAACTTCCTGGACGAGGTATTCTTGGGCTTTTTCCAGGAGGCTTGCGTCTGTATCGGATGGATACAGGAACATGATGTCGATGTCGCTGAGGGGGCAAAGCTCCTCGCGGCCATAGCCGCCGAGCGCGACCACGCTGATGGCGATGTCCGAATGGCTGATGAACTCCTGCACGCCTTTGATCGCGGGATCGGCGAGTTGGGCGATAAGGGCGTCGATCATTATGGAGCGGGCCTTGGCTATTTCGAGTCCAGGGGCTGCTTTGCGGTGTTCTGCTTTGATGGCTTCGGTCCCGGACTGGAGGAAGCTCTTGAGGGCGGCCAGTTTTTCGGCGGGCTTGGTCTCGGCGTTGAAGGCCAGGTGGCTGGCGACTTCGTTCTTCAGTCGTTTGGCAAAAGCTTGAATCATTGCAGGGATCGATTGGGGAGCGTTTGTGCGGCTCCGCTCGGATTTGCAGCAAGGGGGATTAGGCTTTTGGGGTCAACAGCAAGCTACGCGTGAGGTGTCTTCCGCGTAAAAAGCTCAGGTGAATCCCAGCTGCCTGACTGGGATTCGGGGCTATTTGACTTCGATGACAGTGCTTTGGGAGTGGCTGTTGAACTCGGGGGCGTACATGCACTGGACTTGGGCGATTCCGGATTGGTAGCGGCCGCGGAGCTGGATGCGTGTGGCGTATTCGAAGACGTAGGTGCCTTTGGGGAGGTGGGAAATGAAAAAGTGGCTGGCGGCGTCGCGGGTGCTCTCGTAGTAGCCGAGTCCGTCTTGGTAGCGGTAGCCGCTGAGGACGTTTACTGGTTCGGTTCCGCTGCCGCGCTGGTCCTTGAGGTGGAGGTACTCCATGTCGCGGTCGCTTCGAAGCTCGAGGCGGACGACGAGCTCGTCGCCTACGGAGAGGGGACCGGTGACTGGCTTTAGAGCGGGGCCGTTGGCTGTGTTTTGTCTTACGAAGAGTGTCTTTTTGAGGGTAAGAGGGGTGCCTTCGTAGGGGGTGACTTTGCTCATGTCTTCGAGGTACTGCCAATGCACGCTGCCCCAGCTCACGCCCGCGTCTGTCTTGGTGGTGGTGACTCGGCCCATGTCGGGGGTGATCTCGTCGCGGCTCAAGGTCTCGGCGTAGTAACCGGTGCCGGCTTCCACATGTTTCGGTTCGATGAGACGTTCGCCGAGCGAGACTTTCACGAGCGCGTCGCTAGCTAAGAGGTCGTCGCCTTGCAGGAGAAGGGAGTAAACGGCGTCGGCAGTCGCTTTGGTCGTTTTCCAGTTTTGGGTTTGTTTCTGTTTGAGCAGCCAGACCTTTAGTTTTTCGACGGTTGGGCGGTCTTGGGTGATTTCGGCGAAGGCTTCGATCATCATGGCCTGAGTTTCGATGGGAGCGCGGTACCACCACCAGCTCGGCTTGTTGTCGGCCCAATACATGCCGAGCTCTTCGGAAGACTGGCTTCGCTCCTTGAGCGACTTGATTATCGCGGTTGCGGTGTCGGTATCGCCAAACCGGTTGAGAGCGATCGCGAGTTGCGCTTCGGTTTGTAGGCTGGAGGCTCCGTTCCAATGCCGTGCTCCTTGCTGGAGGAAAAAGTCGAAGGCTTGGCGGCTCTCGGCGGAAATGGGATTGTCTTCTAGGAAGAAACTTCGTCCGTAGAGGTAGAGTATCTCGTAATGAGATGGTGAATACTTGGATGGAGAATCGTATTCCTCTTGAATGGTAGCGAAGCGTTTTTGTATCCAGTTGTCGAGACTGGGGAGTGCCATTAGAGCTGGCGAAGCATCTATGTCTGCTCCGAGGTGGCGGAGTCGTCCGAAACCGGTGACCAGATAGAGTGTGATGTAGTCACTGGAAGGTCCGCCGGGGAACCAGGACCAGCGTCCGTCTCCTGTTTGTCGCTGGGCCAGCTTTTGCAAGGCTCGACGTGACTCGTTGGCCAGACGGTTTTCGTCGAAGAGGATGCCGACTTGGCGTCGAGCTTCGCTTTCGTCATCGGCTTGGCGAAGCCAAGGTGTCTCTTCGATAAGGACGGACTTGAGCTCTTGGTTCTTCTCGAGAGGGCTGTCTAGTGCGGGCGTGTTTTTCCAGAGCTCGAAGACGCGTCGGATTTTGGGGTCGGAGTTGGCTATGTGGGCTGCGAGCGTGTTGGCGTAGTAGCGGTTGAAAAGCTGTTCGCTACACTCGTGCGGGTACTCCATCAAGTAGGGCAGGGCCATGACCGCGTACCAAGCGGGCTGGGAAACCATCTGTACGGTGAGGCTTTGGTTTTGCAACGTGTCAGACTGGTCGGACTCGATGAGCTTTTTGAGTTCGAACTCCGTTTTTCCCGCGTCGCGAATTGGTAGTGGAAGGGACTCGGTTACGAGTATCCGTCTACTGAGTACGGGGAGAAATCCTTCTTCTCCGTCGCTGAGCGTATCGGTCCCTCCAATGGCTTTGTAGGTGAGTACGCCTGCTCCATCGGGCACTTTGATTCGCCATGAGTAGCTGCGTGATTGTTTGGCAGGAACTGTGAAGCTTTTTTCGTTGGAGAGATTCTGAAGTTTCTCATCGGCGGAATCGAGCGTCGCTGCATCCGAAAAGCTGAGACGCAGTCGACCTGTTTGCTTGCTGTCAGACTGGTTGGATACTTTGACGGTGAATTCGACCTCATCGCCTTCTCTAAGGAATCGGGGCGGGTTGGGTTCTACCATCAAGTCCTTGGCGGTGATCGCGGTATCAGCAAGCAGGCCTGATCGAAGGTTTTGGTCATGAGCGAATCCTAGGAAACACCATTTGGTGAGGGCTTCTGGCATCGTGAATTGGATTTTCACAATACCGTTTTCGTCGCTTATGAGGTGTGGATAGAAGAAAGCGGTTTCGGCGAGGTTTTTTCTGGCGGCGACTTGGGAGAGGTCTGGTTTGTTTGAGTTCCCAGGTGTGAAGGCTAGGGCGACACCTGACTCTGCGGAGCCTGCATCAGCCAAAGAATCTTTGCTAACGGAGAGTGTCGGTTCAGCTGGGGGAGGGGGTGCGGACCTTAATCTGCTGCCTGCCAATGTTTGAACAGGAGCGTATCCATCGCTCGCACTGAAGGGCGAGAGCTCGAAGACCTCTTCGTCGCTTCCGTAGTTTATGAATCGGGATAGGCTTGTAGGGAAATCTCGATACCACAAATCGATCGGCAGGTTCTTTCGTTCCCAGCGGCCGAATTGATGTTGGAACGATTGAGCGGTGTTGATGAACTCACTGCTTCGATAGAAGCTCTCGAAACGGAACGCTCCAATCGTCTGAAACCACAGGTGTTGCTTGTATTGGTCTAGGGAGGCGTCGTAGAGGGTGGCGACCATTTCGGCCGCCGCTGTTTCTGAGTCGGGACCAGATACGATGGCGGTCCAGGTTTCCGGTTTTCCGGGATCTAATTTTGAACGGAAGCGTTCCCATTTGACGCTGAGTTGTTTGTTGGTCCAGGGGACTTGGATGAGGCGACGTTCGAGGTAGGCCCGGTTTTCGCGTACATAAGTGACGAGGAGAGAAAGTCCGCCTCTGTCCTTTTCGGTAATTGGAATTTGGATGCGTGTCTGCGTGGACTCAGGTTCTGTCCAGAAACTGTCGATTGTCTCACCGTCGCGTTTGATTTCGACGAAGGCTTGGCCGCTCGAATAGCCGGTGCCCCAAATGAATTCCGCGGTATCGCCGGGGGCGTGCTCTTGGTCGGATGTGCTGAGAAAATTGGGGATTTTCGTGGCGAACGTATCGTTTTGCGGATCGATGACGTTGAACGTGTATTGGGCGGTGAATGCGTTTCCGAAGCGATCCTTCCCCTTAAACTCTGCTCGGTAGGGGCCTGGCTTGAGCCGTTTCTCTACGGTTGCTGAGCCAGTCTGGTCGGTCTTTATCTTGTTTTTGGAAACCTGCTTTGCGTTTTCCCAAGTACGAGGTTCGGTGGGTGAAAACGCTTGGAGGTCTTTGGCGATGTTTGGGCGCAATCGATGCCTTAGCTGCAAGGGGGCTCTTCTCGCTTCCTTGGGTTGTTTGAGTTGGTAGATGGTTAGGGTGCCTGAAGACTTTTGCGGTTGCTGGTCGAGGGAGCTTGTTTGGACTTTTATGTGAACGGGAGCGTTGCTTGTCTGCAAATCAGCGATCTGCAGCTGCGCCTGAAGGGCTGTGTACCCGATGCGTAGAGTGTGCTGGGTCGAACGCGTCTCGCCGGCGGAATCGGTAACGTCGGCGTAGATCGTGTAGTTAAATATTGGTTCGTTTGACTGCGGGACGGATTTGTCTGGCGTAGCGTTAAATTGGATACTGAAGGTTCCATCGGCTTCGCTGATGGCGTTGCCGTGGGCGATGGCTTTGCTTGAGCTGGGGAACCACCACCAGCACCAGCGAGGAAGCTGGGTGTTGCGTTCCACGCGCCAGTTGACCTTTGCTCCGTCGATAGGAGTCCCTGTGTAGGCTGTCGCTTTTCCGGTTAAGGATACGGTGGCGTCGAGTTTAGGGGCTTGGTTGGGAGGCGTGAGTTCTACTTGGAATTTGGGGCGTTTGTACTCTTCGACGTTGAAGTAGGTCGAGCCGTGGATCGGGCCGTCGCTGACTATTGAGAAGGAGCCTGTAAGGCCGTTTGCGGGAATCGTGAAGCTGCCGCTGAAGGAACCGAAGTCGTTTGTTTCGTGACGCCTGGCGGCGACTTCCTGATGATTGGCATCGCGGAAGGATATCTTAATATTTCGATTGGGGAGAGTGGTGTATTCGCCTTTTGCTCGGTGCGACGAGTGAGCGATCGCCTTGTAGTGGACGGTTTGGCCTGGACGATAAAGAGCGCGGTCGGTGAAGAAGCTTAGTCTTCTGTCTGCGGTTTGGCGGCTTCGATGGCTATTGATCCAGATCGGATTCTTATTCGTTAATTCGTGCCCGTCGTGGATGGCTCGTATGAAGGTGCTTTCGTTGTCGAAGGTGCTGGGGACGGAGAAGGCTCCGGATTTGTCGGAGTGGACGGTGAGTCTCTTTTTTAGACCGCTGTTTTGTCGATGGGTCCAGATCTCGACTTCTGCTCCCTCTATCGGTGTTCCTTTTAATGCGTCGAGTACGAGGCCTTTGAGCGGAGTGCCAGGCTGGTTTCTATCCAAAACGAGGGCGAGATCGCTGACGCAGATATAGCTGGATGAAACTTGATTGTCTTCTTCTGTGAAGTCTGGCGTGTGGCTGGCGAGGATGACGTAGTATCCGGGAGCGAGGGTTGTGGGAGCGGCGATTTTCTCAATGCGGCTTTTGAAATCGTTGGTGGGAGGGAGTTGCTCTGACCACGCTGAGCTTGGTTGCTCACTTAGTTTTTCTTGTATCCAATCTTTTGATCCACTTCTAGTGGAGACCCTTACATCTGCGGGGAATTTCACTTGATAGGCACGGAAGTGGACCTCGGTCAGGTTCTTGTATTCAAGATCCAGGGTAGGCCATGGAGCGTTCCAGACGTATTCGGTTTGTAGGAAGGAGTCCTTTTTCTCGATGTGTTGGATAGTGTTGTAGCAGAGTTTTCCTCCGATGCTGTCGGGGTATCGGTTCCAGCCCTGTTTTGCGATTTTGTGAGCTTCAAGGGGTGCGTTGTTTTTGAGGTGGGCTTCAGCGAGTCGGTTTAGGATGAGGGAGCTGATTTCGTGGTTGCTCGCTTCACGAGCGAGGCGCTCGAGCTCTGAGATATAGCGCGAGAGAACGTCTTCGCCGAAGGCGATGTTGGAGACGTAGCGGAGGCGAGATAGGTTGGCGTCGTAGTGGGCTGCTGGACTTTGTGCCAGCGTGTTGGAGCGGAGCAGATCCTGGTAGACTTTGACTGATTTGAACTCGGGGGAGTAGGTATCCGGTTTTTGGGGATTCCAGCTAAGGAACTCGTCGACATCGCCGAGAGCTGGACCGTCCGCATCGATGATAAGGGAAAACTCGGCTTCGATCATGCCTTGTTCTCCGGCTTCGTAGAATTGGAGGGCTTGGTGGGCGATGAACTCGTAGAGGGTGGGGCGGTAGGCGTCGGGCGCGGAGGTGGGACCGAGAAAGGTGTTGTAGTTTTGGATTGGGGTGGCTTTGAGTTGTTTTTCGTACGAGAGGGCGGCGGTGAATTGCTCGTCGATTTCGATGAGGAGTCGCTTCAGGTCCCAGGTACGGAAGTCGTCTCCTTGATCGCCTGCGATTTGGTTGCGGTCGAAGAACTGCCAGCGGTGTTTTTTAAAGTAGTCCCAGTAGGAGTGGGCTAGCATGGCGTGGAGGAAGGGTTTTAGTTCGGGGCTGGCGGAGGTTAGGGTTTGTCTGAGGCGGTTGATGCCTTCGCCTTGGTCCGAGCCTGCGATCTGGTTTTCGAAGCCGATCTTTTTGCTAATCGCTTTGATCGCTTCGGCTGGAGCTTCTTCGGCAAGGGCGCTTTCGATGATTGCGTCGAGGTGGGTGATGGCGGTGCGCGGGAGGTTTTGCGATTCGGCGTCGGCGACCTTTTGCCAGAGCTCGTCTCGAGTCTGGGCAGAGATCGAGAGGCAAAGGGCTAGCAAGGATAGGAGGGTAAGGGGGAGGCGAAGAATTGTATTCATAGCTGGCTCACAGCTTTTACGGGGTAGCGTTGGATTGGGATTTCGTATTTTGGACAGCGTCGCGGCGATTAGGTTACCGAACGATAAAAAAGGCGTCTCGGAGTTCGAGACGCTTGGGTGAGTGGGACTGAGGGTTGTGGATGATTACGCGAGCCAGGCTTTGCCGAGCGGTAGGATGGGGCGACCGAAGACTTGCTCGTAGATGGAGGCGGCCATCATGTAGAGCGCGCAGAGGGCGCAGGCCATGAGTTCGAAGCCGGCGATCTTGGTGAGGAATGGGAAGCCGAAGTGGGCGAGGATGAGCAAGAGAAAGCCGATTGTGAGCAGCAGGAAGGTAAGGGCCATCATGCCATGTACTCGCATGGCTGGGATGAGCATGATCACTGTGTACACGCCGAAAGCGACGAGGAACCAACCGACGTCGGTGCCGCTGGAGGCATAGAGCTCGTAGTGGTTGCAGAGCAGGATGACTGCGAAGGCGATCCAGAATGAGCCGTAGGCGACGAAGGCGGAGTAGCCGAAGTTGTTGCCGCACTTGAATTCCTGGAAGCCGGCGATGAGCTGGGCGATGCCGCCGAAGATGATGGCGGTCGCGAGGATGGGGCCCATGTGGCACCAGCCGACGTTGTGGAACTGCAGGAGCAGTGTGGTGATTCCGAATCCAGCGAGCCCTACGACGGCTGGGTTTCCTTGTGTATTCGATCCTGTGGACATCTCCGTGTGTGGTTCTGAGAACGCAGGGAGGTGGACCTCAGCGGCTTGGGGGTCAACGGAGGACGGCGTTTCTGGCGAAGACAGAAGTTGGGCGAATGGAGGGCTTAACTTTTCTTTACGTTTGTTGGCTGCGCAGAGTGCTACGTAACGTTACGTTGCGTTCTGCGCAGGGGGAGGGGGTTAGTTCGAGCTGACTTGCTTGTAGTCGGTGAGGGTGGAGAGGAAGTCGGCGATGATGGCTTGCTTGTCGAAGTTTTCCCAGAGGGTGATCTGGCGTGGGTTGTCGGGCTGGTCGACCCACTTTTCGTCGACCATCTTGGGGCTGGGAATAGGGGTTGCTTCGGCCCAAGTCGGGTCTTTGACGATGGCGACTGCGGCCATATCAAAGAGGGCTCGGGAAGGCGGGGTGCCGTAGTATTCGATGTGTTCAAACAGATCGACGGAGTAGTCGCCGAAGTTTTTGAAGGTTCCGCCGTGGCGGCCGGTTACTGGCTCTTGGACCTGTGGCCCTAGTCCGGCGAGGAGTTTGGGGGCTTGCTCTTTGGTGATTTTAACTGCGTCGGTGCCGCTTGGCTTGCCGTAGCGGACGGTGACCATCTCGAAATGGATGTCGGTATCGAGAAGGTAGTTCATGGAAGGAATGTCATTGATGAGGTTGTATTCGCCGGGATCGGGATAGTTGGAGCCGAGCCAGACGAGTTTGACCTTCTCGATGATGCTTGGGTCTTTTTTGACTGCGAGAGCGACGTTGGTGAGCTTGCCGACTGCGAGTAGGATGAGCGGTTCTTGGTCGTGCTGGTGGGCTTGTTCGATAATGAAGTCGACCGCTTGGTGTCCGTCGTAGTCGGGGGTGTCTAGCTTGGGTGCGATCTCTTCGAACTTGGCTGTTGCTCCTTCGATGAGCCGGACTTCGCCATAGAGATCGCAGAGACGGAGCACGCGTTCTGCCTCTGCTAGGTGCTCGCTGGCGTCGCCTCCGTTGTAGGTGGCGTTGGAGGTGATGCCGCGAACGACGAAGTCGTTTCCGTTGAGGAGCAGGTAGGCGAGGGCGTTTTGGTCGTCGAGCTCGTTGTTCGCGTCTGTATCGAAGATGACGGAGTGCTTAGGGCTGGCGGGCTCTTGGCACGAGCTGAGGAGCGAGCACGCGATTGAGAGGAAGGGGAGGACGTTGCGGGCGAACTTGCTCATGCGGGGTATTGGTTGGCTGGGCTGGTTATTCGTGCTTGGCTCGGTCGGTTGGCTGCCAGGTTTGGCGGGACAGGAATTCTACGAGATCGCGGATTTCGTGGCGGGAGAGAAGGGTGCCAAAGATGTTTGGCATGCTCGATGGCATGGCGGTCTGATTGGCTATCTGGGATTTGGATACGGATTTCGTTTCGCCGGTGACGAGTTTGAGGGTGAGGTCTGTATCGGTCTCCGACGCAACGATGCCCGCTAGGCTGGTGTTGTCCTTGAGGGTGAGGATGACGTTGTTGAATCCTTCGGCGATGGCAGCGTTGGGAGCGACGATCGACTCGAGCATCTCGCGTCGATCGAGGCGGAAGGCGAGATCTGCGAGATTGGGGCCTGCGGCATCTCCTGGCCCGTAGACGATGTGGCAGCGGACGCATGCCATGGCCTTGTTGTCGAAGAAGGCGCGTCGACCTCCCGGATCGCTGGAGCCTCCCTCGAGCGCGTAGCGATGGGCGGCGATGGGATCCGGATCGGCAGCGATGGCGGCTTGATAGGATTGGAATGCTCTTTGGATGGCGTCGTCGGGGTGGTTTTCGGTGGCTTCCAGCAGCTCGAGTTGGGCTGCGTAGGGAACCTTGCCTGCGATGAGGCGGTTAAGGCTATCGACGAGGAGTCGGCTGGCGAAGGTTTGTTTCGAATTGGCCAGGGTGGTGTAGGCGACGCGTTGCTCTTCGACCGAGCCTTTGGTCATGAGGTCGAGGGTGACCAGGGCTTGGTCTGGATTGCGTTCTGTGACGACGGGAAGGGTTGCGAGGCGGAGCTCGGAGGAGCTGGACTTGCTGGCGACGAGCAGGAGTTTGTCGATGCGGTGGTCGTGGTTTCGAACGAGTGACTCGAACGCGGCGACTCGGGCAGGGCCGTGTTGGGATTCGTCGGTGGCGAGGGCGTAGAGTTCGTCGGCAAGATCGGAGACGGAAAGCGAATTGAGAGCGGAGAGGTATTCCGCGAGTACGTTACCATTCTTTGTGGCGAGCGCTTTTTTGGATACGCTTACGAGGGCGTCTCCGGCGACTTGAGCGTCGCGGTTCGGGAGGGGGCGGTAAGTGCCGATGAGGCGATCGCGTTGCAGCGGATTTGCCCAGGTGGCGATTTGCTTGAGGGCTTCGAGGCGGTTGGCTTCGGGGGCGTTTTCTGTGGTGGCGAACTTGGCGAGGGCTTCGGCGTTTGCTTTTTCTCCGAGGCGGAAGTGTGCGTTGATAGCGCGGAAGGCGAGGATGGGATCGTCTGCGAATGGGCTGTCGATTGCTTCAGCGAGGGCTGGGTAGGCGGCTTCGATGGGCGCGTCGTTGATCGCTCGTGCAGCTTCGAACACGATTTCCTTGTCGGAATCTTTGAGGAAGCGAGCGATGGTTGCGTCGCCAAGTTTTCGATACGCGAGGAGAGTGGCGAATCGAACCGCTTTGGAATCGTCGGTGATGGCTTTTTCTAGAACTGCGGTGTTTTGGGATCCGGCGAGTCCCATGACGATGGCGTGCTCGAGGTAGGCGTCTTGGCTATCGTTTTCGCGAGCTGCTTCGAGGAGAGCGGTGGCTGCGGCAGGATTGGCTAGTTTGCCGAGGCTTTGGGCGGCGAAGTAGCGGACGCGGGCGTTGGAGTGAGTGAGGTTTGCAAGGACGGGCTCGTAGCTGCCGGAGAGTTTGTGGTCGCCAGCGATTTTTGTGGCTTGGGCTCTCACTTCGCTGTTGGAGGATTGGAGGAGTTTGAGGATGGCCTGCGAGGCTTTTGCAGAGTCGCCCCCGGCTATAATACCCAAGCCCCAGGTTGCGTGGAGGCGTGGGTAGAGCTCTGCAGTTTGGTCCTGAGCGATTGTAGTGAAGGTTTCGATACTGCTGGCTCCGCGTGCAGCGAGCTCGAGCTGGGCTTCGAGTCGGACGTTCCAGTTCGGGTGGCCGAGCAGGTTGCCGAGTTCGCTATCGGACCGATTTTCCATGCCTTGGGCGATCAACGACTGGGTTTCTTTAACCAGCTGACTTTGTTGGGTCTCCTCGTGAGAGAGGGCGTAGATGCGGCCTTTGTTGGACTTTGGCCAACCGTTTACCCAGTCGAGAACGTAGAATTTTCCGTCGGGGGCGAAGGCGACGTCTGTGGGGAGAATGCCGCCAAGGAAGTCCTTTTTCTCGCCGAGTTCGAAGCCGGCCCCTTTTTGCTTGAGGGTGTAGGTGGTGATGCCGCTGGAAGCGATGCTGCCTTTGAAGTGGGTGATGAAAAGGTGGCCTTGGTATTCAGGACTGAGTCCGGTGCCAGGGTAGTAGGCGATGCCGCTGGGGCCGTCGTCGATGTAGGAGATGGGAGGCAGGGCGAATTTGGCGCGGCCTTCGAACTCGGTTTTCCACCAGCCTTCGGACATCCAGACGCCGGCGTTGCCGAGCGGGGCTTGCTGGTGCCCGATGCGCCAGCCGGAGTCGCCGCCTTCGGCGATCTGGACGAGGCGTTCGAAGTCGCCGTTGTCGCAATCGTTGTCGCCGGTGAAGAGGTTTCCGAGCTCGTCGAAGGCGAGCTCCTGTGGATTGCGGAGACCGGTGTGGACGACTTCAAGTTCGCTTCCGTCGAGGTTTGAACGGAATACGGCTCCGGTGTCGGGGTAATCGATGCGTTCGCCTTCTTGGGTGGGGACACTCGCTCCGCGGTCGCCGATGCTGAAGTAGAGTTTGCCGTCGGGGCCGATGGCGAGGCCATGGAAGTCGTGACCGGTGTAGCCGAAGTGGACGCCGAATCCGCGGAGGAGTTCGTTGCGCGATTTGGCGGCGCCTTGCTGGTCGACCCCTTCGAATTTCCAGAGGCTGGGAATGTTGGTGAACCAGACTTCTCCCTTGCGGGCGAGGACGCCTGAGGCGACGCCGTCGAGGGCGGAGTTGAAGCCATCTGCGTAGACTGCGGTGAAGTCGGCGGTGCCGTCGTTGTTTCGGTCTTCGAGGAGGCGCACGACTTCTCCCTCGATTTCGAAGTCGGCGGCTTGTTCGCCGAAGAGTTCTTTAATGCCTTGGGCTCGGTCCTCGATGGTTCGCCATGACATGTCCTCTTCCATCATGGCCATGTAGCCACGGATATCGAGCACGCTGGATCCGTAGCGATGGGTTTCGGAGACGTAGGCGCGACCTTGCTCGTCGAAAGCGAAGGCGACGGGATTTGCGAGCATGGGCTCGGCGGCCCAGAGCGTGGCTTCGATGCCGGCGGGAAGCTTGAGTTGCTGGACGGCTAGTTGCGTTTCTGAAGTCGCTTCGGAGAGGACCGGTTCGGGGAGTCGGTCGACATTTGGGTCCAGACGCATTTTGGCTGCGTGAGAGAGGGAAGCGAGGGAGGCCGTTAGGCACAGGCTTGCGACTGCGATTTTCATGTTCGTCGGGAAATATACTGGGGTGATGAAGCGTTTTTGGGGTGACCAGGCTCTTATGTATTGGCAACCCTGTTGTTGGTTGCCAAGGATCCAAGCTATCTATTGGCTGCCGAGTCGATCCCCAAGTTACTAACCCAAACGCATAGACCCCAAAAATGATGGAATCTCGTCGTAATTTTATGAAAGGAGCCCTCGGGCTCGCCGCCGCATCCTTCCTTACTCGCTCTGGTTTTTCTGATGAGAAGAAGCAGAAGAAGTCTGATCTGGATGGGAAGTGGTTTGATATCTCGCTGGCTCAGTGGTCGATCAACAAGGCTTTTTGGAGCGGGGAGAAGGACAAGATGCGCTTCGCGGAGATCGCGAATAACGAATTTGGCATCAATGCGATCGAGTACGTTAACCAGTTCTACATGAAGGACTACTCGGCGAAGATGATCGACGAGCTGGCCCGTGTTTCCAGTGGTGAGGGAGTGGACAACGTGCTGATCATGTGCGACCGGGAAGGTCGTTTGGGAGATCCGGATGACGCGAAGCGGACTCAGGCGATCGAGAACCATCTCCGTTGGCTCGAGATGGCGGCCGCGCTCGGCTGTGGCGCGATCCGCGTGAATGCGGCTTCGGAGGGGCAGTTTGACGTGCAGCTGAAGTTGGCGGCGGATGGCTTGCGTCGCTTGTCAGAGATTGCGGATACGTATGGGCTGAACGTGATCGTGGAGAACCACGGTGGACTTTCGAGCAATGGAGCTTGGCTGGCTGCGGTGATGCGTCTGGTGGACCACCCTCGCTGCGGAACGCTGCCGGATTTTGGCAATTTTAAGATCAATCGCGAGACGGGCGAGGAGTATGATCGTTACCTTGGGACTGAGCAGATCATGCCGTTCGCGAAAGGGGTGAGCGCCAAGACGCATGCGTTCAATCCTGAAGGGTTTGAGCGCGATATGGATTATCTGCGTTTGATGGATATCGTCAAACGGTCAGGGTACCGCGGATACATCGGGATCGAGTGGGAGGGCAAGTCTCTGGACGAGCCGACCGGGATCCTGATGACCAAGAAGCTCCTGCAGAAGCTTGGCGGGCGGGCGTAGGGAACTGTAGCGCGGCGCTTCGGCCCGCGTTATATTCTTACTCTCCTGAGGCGCGGGCTGAAGCACCGCGCTACGGGTGAAGTATCTATACGTCGCAGGTGCGGATGCCGTGGGCGAGGGCTTTGATGGGATCGTCCCAGGCTGGGATGAATTCTTGGGCGACGTAGCCGTCGAATCCTGTATCCACGATTGCCTTCATGATGGCGGGGTAGTAGAGCTCTTGTGTTTCGTCGATTTCGTGACGGCCGGGAACGCCTCCTGTGTGGTAGTGCCCAAAATAGGGATGGAATTCTTTGATGGTGTCGATGACGTCTCCATCCATGATCTGCATGTGGTAGATGTCGTAGAGCAGTTTGAAGCTTTCTGATCCGACAGCTTTGACGAGCTCGACGCCCCAGCTGGTGTGGTCGCACATATAGTCGGGGTGGTTTCGCTTGGAGTTGAGCAGCTCCATTATGATTTGGATGCCGTGCTTTTCGGCGATCGGCACAATGCGTTCGAGGCCGACCTTGCAGTTGTCCAAGCCTGTTTCATCGTCCATGCCGTCTCGGTTTCCGGAGAAGACGATGATACGTTTCACGCCTTCTTTGGCAGCTCGAGGGGCGGCTTCCTGGAAGAAGTCGACGATCTTGTCGTGGTTCTCGAATCGGTTTAAGCCCCTGGCGATTCCGCCGGGAACGCCGGAAAGCAGAGAGCCCTCGAGGCCGTGTTTCTTGAGGGTTGGCAGATCGTCGAAGCTCACGAGGTCGAGGGCTTCGAGGCCGACTTTCTTCCCTTGGCGGCAAAGATCGTCGAGCTCCACCTTGCGGTAGCACCAGCGGCAGGCGGAGTGGTGGATGTTGCGTTTGAAGGAGTAGGGCTCGGAGTCTTTGTGGTGAGCGGCGATGGCTCCGGTAGTGGCGATGGTGGCGGCTCCTGTGGCGGCTTTTTTCAAGGCGGATCGGCGGGATATCGGGGTATTCATTTAAGGGATGAGGTGTTAGAACAAGGTTAGTATTGGAAAGGTATGTTTTGTCTGCTCAGCGCCAATGCTAATTTGTGGTGGGAAGTCGTGCTTTTATGTGGCGGGAGGGGGGGGGCTTGTATGAATCTTTTGTAAATGTGCGCTAGGCTATTGCTCCGTTAGGTGACGATTCATTCACTTTGCGGCGTTGGAATCCGATTGTATAAGTTGCCTAGGCCCAACGCTTAAATGCCCAAGACAGACAGATCTTTTCGAGTTGCGCGTGGTTTGTTACGCACGCCGCTCACGCGTTGTGCGCCCTTTTGGTGCGCAATCCTATTTTTGTATCCAATTTCTTGGGCAGCTGAACTGACAGACATGACGCTTGAGGAGTTGCTCAAGCAGCGTTCGGAGCTTCACCAAAATTCTGATACAGCATCTGGAGTAAAGGAGGCGTTGAGGGATAGTCCGGCCTCTATGGTGGTGTTGACGAGGGAGGATTTTAAGCGACGCGGCTATGACAGCTTGGACGATATGCTCTTTGGCTTGCCCGGCTTCGATGTTATCCGAACCGCGGGCACGGTGGAGACGGTGGCTTATCAGCGGGGGTATCGGACTCCTTGGACGCAACGTACCTTGTTGTTGGTAAATGGTAAGCCGGACAACAATCTCTGGAATCACACGGCGCAGATATCTCGGCAGTACCCGATCACGGCGATCGAGCGGGTCGAGGTTTTGCACGGTCCGGCGGGCGCGGTGTATGGGCCGAACGCGTTTTTGGGAGTGATCAACGTGATTACGCGGGACGCTTCGAAATTGGAGTCGGGAGAACACTATTTGGAAGCGAGCGGAGCGTTGGGGAATTTTGACACCAAGAGTGTGGATGCTGCGTTTGGCGGGCGTTGGGGCGAATTTTCATTGGACGTGGGATTCACTGTTTACGACTCGGATGAGCCGGGGATCGAGGACTACTCCGAGTGGGGCTATACGAACCCTGATTTGCTAGCCGACCCGGAGCGCTGGGGAGCGGGAATCGGTTTGGGGGTCGATCCGGTGACGGGACGTTTGAGCCCAGCGGGTGATCTGGATCTCGATGGAGTGGTGGAGTCCGATGAACTTGTGCAGGGGAATCCGTTGGGCGAGTATTCGGATCGTACGGACAACTGGGGCGTTACGGCGGAAGTGAGATTGGGGCGTACTTCTTTGGGACTGTTCGCGTGGGAGACGGATGAGGGATATGGGCCGTACTACTCGTTTGCGGATGGTCAGCCCAATAGCATCTGGTCGCACTCTTCTCTTCAGATGTATTTGGAAAGAGAGGACGCGTTTTTCGACGAAAAATTGAGCGTCGACTCGGAACTTGTGTATCGGGAGAGTCGAGCTGGTGGAGAGGATTGGGCGGAGTCTTTTGGGGATTTCGTTAGTATCTCAAGTTGGAACTCCTTCAATAAGGCTTGGCGTCTAGAGCAACGCTACACTTACCAGAAAAGTGAAGATCTACAGCTGAGTGGTGGTTGGAAATATGAGGAGAAGCGACTGAATCGAGCTTACATACTTTCGAATTATTGGGATGGGTTGGGAGTGTCCGTGGGTGAATCGAGCGTGCAGGAAGCGGGGGATATTTCGTCCGAGTCACCGCTGCTGTTATCGGAGAAATTGGGAGACAGTTTCAATTTGGATTCCAACAATTCGGATACCGAGGATGTGGGGCTCTTTGCTCAGGCGATCTATGATTTCGGCAATTTTCGATTCAATGGTTCGATCCGCTGGGATGACAATTCTGAATACGGGGATGAATTTAATCCTCGGGGCGCTTTGATCTATCACCTCGACGCGGCGACTTCGGTGAAACTTGTCTATGGGGAAGCGTTTCAGGAACCGTCTCCTAAGGATCTGTATGGAGCGTACACTGGAAGGATTAGCAACGATTCGCTTTTGCCTGAGAAGGTGCAGACGACTGAGATTATCTTTGTACGCCAAGGAGAGCGGTTTCAGCACGATTTCTCGATTTACCAATCGGAGTTTTCGGATGCGATCGCCACTGGCCAGAATGTTGGAGATCGTGAAGTCAGAGGTTTTGAATACAAGAACTCCTTTCGGCTCCCAAATCCGATACCTGGTTCTTCGAACCTAACGGGTGAGCTGTTTTATACCTATACGCGCTCGATGGGGGATCAGCAGTTTGACACGCAGCTTGGGGCGTGGGTGTTGCAGCATGGGAAGCAAGGGGATGTCGCTCCGCACAAGGTCAATTTCAATTTGAACGTACCGATTCGGGAGCGATGGAACGCGAATCTGTCGGCCCGATGGTTGAGCGAGAGGGACTTGTTTTCAGAGAACCCTTTGCGTGCGGACTCAAACTCCGCGCGACTTACGAATCGGAAGGCTGAAGCACACGCTGTCGTTGGTTTGAATGTACTGTATCGCCAGGATAAATACAGTGTGTCGTTCAAGGTAGAGAATCTCTTCGCTGAGGATTATCTCGTGCCAGGAGTTGAAAGCGCGACTTCTGGAGACGATTTTTCGATCGATGCGGATGGATTTCAAAATTCGCTTATACCCCAGCTTAACACGCAGCGCTACACGGTGAGGGTGGCTTTGGATCTATAGTATGAAACGCGGGGTCGCAGCTAGCTTGCTTCTTTGGCTTTTCTGCTGGGCAGAAGGGGTGGCTCGTCTGAGCGGGAGTGAGGGCAGTTTGCCACCTTCGCTTTCGGCTGCGATTCTGGTGCGGCTCGTGGCGTTGGATTCGAGTCGGGCTGGTGCTGAGGATATACGTATCCATGTTTTGGGGAATGAAGCTCTTGCGAAGGAGTTGGAAACTCATGTCGGGCATTCGGTAGGGGCACGGGTTTTGGGTGGCGTGAGCGTTGGGGACAGATTGCCCGAGGGGCGAGTTGATGTGGTGGTCGTATCGAACCGGGCGAATTTGCCGCGGGTTTTAGCCTACTCCGAGAAAAGGGGAGCGATCAGCGCTTCGACCAATCCGGATTTTGGGCGTTTAGGGGTTTCGCTCGTCATTTACGATGATGAAGGCATGCCAGGAATTTTGTTGAATCGATCCGCTTCGAGGCGGGAAGGGCTGCGTTGGGAGCCTGAAATATTGCAAGTCGCCCAATTGACTGGAGAATAGAAGGTGGAACGAAAGCGCGAGAACAGTTCACACACAGATGCGGAATCTCACGAGGACGTGGAGAAGAGGCATCAGCTACTGACCGATGGCTCCTCGATTGGAAGGAAGCTAGCGACTACGGCGACCATTTTGCTGATCCCTCTCTTTTTGTTGGCCTACATGCAGGTCAATCAGATGGACAAGCGAGTGACGGAGACTTTGCGGAAGATCGAGACGCTAGATTTGATCGAAGCGATAGACGAAGCGATATTCGAATTTGCCGGGACGGAGCGATTTACGGCTGAAATCGAATTGCCGAAGGCTCGCGAAGCTGCGGCGGTGGGTGACCGCTTTTTCCGTGAAAACGAAGTTTCGACGTTCGGATTACAGAAGTGGACGGAAGCTTCGAAAGCGCTGCGACATACCTGGGCTCTTCCGTCTTCGGATGAGTTGGGGCGTCTGGTGGAGTTTCGCGTTTTGCTGGCCAAGCAGGAAGGGGTTCCGACTGTTTACTCGCAGGACCTGTCCTACGTGCAGAGCGCCATTGATCGACTCGCTTCATCCATGAATCAAGCGTTGCGTACGATTGAGGAGGAACCTACGACCGAATTATTCGAAGCAGCGAGTATCCAAATCGCCAACACGGGAAATTATCTTGCTATCGTTTCTCAATTGCGAGGGTTGCTCTATGACGAGGCTGCACTGGATCGTATCCCCGATCTTCTCTTGGATGCCCACACCCATTTCGAGTCGATCGAGCAGAGCTTTAACAAGGAGTTGGCCGATGCCCGTCGCCTTTCGTTCTTGGGAATACTGAACAGGCGAGACGAGTTAGAGGGGGGTGGGCGCACTTTGGAGGTTGAGCAGTCGCTGTTGCCTTTGAGTGAAGTCCTGCGTGAAGTCTCGCTTACCTTTTCTACGCATTTCAAAGCTGAGGCTTTGGCTGAGAAGAACTCCTACGTGAGCCAACGCTCGTGGGTTGTGTTTTTGGTTGCTGCGTCTGCGGTTGCGGCGTTGGTGTTGGGCTATTTGTTGAGCAAGAACTTGAGGGTGGCCCATGATTCGATCACTAACTACAACCGCACTCTCAAGCAGCAAGTGCGGGCCGGGGTGGCCGAGGCTCAGCAAGCCCGTGAAAAGGCGGAAGGATTGAATGAGAACCTGCGTTTGCAGACTTCACGCGCTAATGAGATGGCGGAGAAGGCGATCCGTGCTGAGCGCTTGAAGAGTGAGTTTCTGGCAAACATGAGTCACGAGATCCGGACGCCAATGAATGGCGTTGTTGGGATGACGCACTTGTTGGCAGATACGAATCTCGATGGAACGCAGCGTGAGTATTTGGATACGTTGGTTAAGAGCTCCGAATCGCTGCTTGTTTTGATTAACGACATTCTTGATTTGTCCAAGATAGAGGCGGGGAAGCTGGCGATTGAAGAGATTCCTTTTAACCCGGTGGACTTGTTGCAGCAGGTGACGTCGCTGTTCGCAGGTAATGCGCAAGGCAAGGGGTTGGAGTTCCATGTGTCGTATCCGATTGGCTTGCGTGATTGTCTGGTGTCGGATCCGCACCGCTTGAGGCAGGTGATCTCCAATCTGCTTTCCAATGCTATCAAGTTCACGGAACGCGGTTTGGTTTCTGTTCGCGTGACTGCTGAGCCCTTGGAGGACGGAAGTCAGAGGTTGTCCGTGGTGGTCGAGGACAGTGGTATCGGAATTGCGCCGGAGGTGGTTCCAACGCTCTTTCAGTCCTTTTCCCAAGCCGACGCTTCGACGACGCGACGTTTTGGCGGCACTGGTCTTGGGCTCGCCATTTCGGAACGACTGATTCATTTGATGGGTGGCAAGCTAAACGTTTCTTCCAAGCTCGGCGTAGGGACTCGCTTTTCGTTCGAGTTGGATTTGCCGAGATCGGAATCGCCCCTGGAAGTGCGGCTTGGTCGGGACGATCAAGATTTGTCGGGCTTGAAGGTTCGGGTCTACGCTGCTCCGAGCAAGGCTGTGGAAGAGATCGGACGTGTCGTCGAATTTTTCGGAGCTGAGTTCTCTCAGGTCGCGGCGGAAAAAGTCTTGGATGACTCGGGCGGTGACTCTGTTGCTGATGTCGTTTTCTTCGAAGCGGAGCATATCGATCCTGAAAAATTGGATACCCTGCGTTTGCGTTTTCCGAAGAGCCATTTGTCGATGCTGCACACGCATTGCGACAGTCCGGATATCGGGGCAAATTGCGAGTCGCTAGGAATTCAATACACCGCTTTACCTGCGTCCCCGGAAGCGATTCTAAATGTGTTCAGATCGGATGTTCCCAAGACTCCTGCCCTGCCAAAGGAGAGCGTGAGCAAGTTCGATTTCTCGCATGCGAAGGTTTTGGTGGTCGATGACAACATGACCAATCGGATCGTGACTTCCAAGCTTCTCGGCAAGTTAGGGGTGAATGCGAAAATGCAGGAAGATGGGATTGCCGCAGTGGAGGCGGCGAAGGCTGATGTTTACGATCTCATCTTCATGGACTGCATGATGCCTGAGATGGATGGTTACGAAGCGACCCGTTTGATTCGCGAAAGTGCTCCGGGAAATCGGAATCAGCAGACGCCAATCATCGCGCTGACTGCGAACGCTATGGAAGGGGACCGGGATAAGTGCATTCGTGCTGGGATGAATGATTACATCGCCAAGCCGATTCGTCCCGCGGAGCTCATGCAGATTCTCCAGAAATGGGTCGGAGGGGTTTCGCCCGATGTTACTTTGAGCATGAACTCCATGGAGGCGATCGAGGACGAAAACGAGAAGCTGTTCGATCTCACGCGCCTCAAGTCGATCATTGGAGATAGCCAGGTGCAGCTCGAGCCTTTGATAGCGGTTTTTATCGAATCGCTGACCGAAGAGCGCGAGCGCATCAAGGCGGTGGTCTCTCCTGAGATCGACCTCAAGAATCTACGTTTGCATTCCCATTCGATTAAGGGAGCTGCTTCGAACTATGGAGCGAGGCAATTGGAGCTGATTGCCAAGCGAATCGAGGAAGCCTGTATCGGAGGAGATGCCACTGCGGCCGAGGCTCTTCTGGGCCAGTTGGATAACTCGATCCAGGATACGATGGAGGCCGCTTCTAAAGCTGTGGTTTAGCCACGCGGTCGTTTCGCGCGTTTCTGCATTTTCCAAGCAGCCGCGTAGTCGCATAAAAGCGGTCGAAGGGGCTTGCTCTCCCTCTGGGGGACGCTTATCGCTAGGCCCTTTTTTTCGAAAACACGCGAAAAGCTCATGGCACAGGAAATCAATCAAGGTTACGACCCGAAGGAAGTTGAGCCCAAGTGGTACGCCGCTTGGGAGGAAAACGGCTGCTTCGAAGGCGAGGTGCAGGAAGGCAAGGAGTCCTACTCCATCATGATCCCTCCGCCCAACGTCACTGGCATCCTCCACATGGGCCACGTGTTGGACAACACCCTGCAGGACATCTTCATCCGCCGCGCTCGCCTCGAAGGTAAGAGTACCCTCTGGTTTCCCGGCACTGACCACGCGTCCATCGCCACCCAGACCAAGGTAGAGCAAGCCCTCCGCAATGAAGGCACTTCCCGCCGTGAGATCGGCCGCGAGAAATTCCTCGAGCGCGCCTGGCAGTGGTCCGACGACCATGGGGGCAAGATTCTCAACCAGCTTCGTAAGCTCGGTGCGTCCTGCGACTGGCGTCGTACGACTTTCACCATGGACGAGAGCTACGAGCGCAGCGTTCGCGCGGCCTTCGTAAAACTCTACGAGCGCGGCTACATCTACCGCGGCAAGCGACTGGTTAACTGGTGCCCAAGCTCCCAGACCGCGCTTTCCAACGAGGAAGTCATCATGAAGCCCCAGAAGGGCAAGTTCTGGAAGATGCGCTACGAGATCGTCGAGGAGCCAGGCCGCTACCTCGAAATCTCCACCACGCGCCCAGAAACCATCATGGGTGACACCGCGGTTGCAGTTCACCCGGACGACGAGCGTTACAAAGATCTTGTCGGCAAGCATGTTTGGCGTCCCTTCCCACGCGAAGAGATTCCGATCGTTGCGGACCATGCGGTTGAAAAGGATTTCGGAACCGGTGCCCTCAAGGTCACGCCGGCCCACGACCAAGTCGACTTCGACATCGGTAAGCGTCACGACCTGCCGCTCATCGACGTCATGAATCCCGACGGCACGCTCAGCGAAGCCGCCGGTGAGGAGTTCGCAGGCATGGAGCGTTTCGCCGCTCGTAAGGCCGCTGCCAAGAAGCTCGAAGAGATCGGTGCCCTCGTCGATGTCGAGGATTACGAAAACAACGTCGGCTTCTCAGAGCGTGCAGACGTACCCATCGAACCGCGCCTCTCCGAGCAATGGTACCTTAAGTACCCGAAGGTCGAGGAAGCCAAGGCCGCGGTCGAAAAGGGCATCATCAAGTTCCACCCGAAGCGTTGGGAAAAGGTTTACCTGCATTGGCTCAACAACATCCAAGACTGGTGCATCAGCCGCCAGCTCTGGTGGGGCCAACGTATCCCGGTTTGGTACAAGAAGGGCGGAGACCGCACCGATCCGGCCAACTGGCACGTATCCGTCGACGGTCCATCCGATCCTGAAAATTGGGAGCAGGACGACGACGCTCTCGACACTTGGGCCTCTTCCTACCTCTGGCCGTTCGCGACCTTCGGTTGGCCGAACACCGACGAGAAGACACTCAAGGAGCTCGCTCACTTCTACCCAACCAGCACGTTGGTTACAGGCTTCGACATCATCTTCTTCTGGGTGGCCCGCATGATCATGGCTGGCCTCGAACTCTACGGAGAAGACAAGAAGGAGGCGCTCACCGACGACGAGATCGCAGCTCGCATCCCGTTCAAGGATATCTTCATCCACGGTCTCATCCGCGACAGCAAGGGCCGCAAGATGTCAAAGACACTTGGCAACTCGCCCGATCCGCTCGACTTGATCGAGAAGTTCGGCGCAGATGGTCTGCGTTTCGGTATCATCAACATCGCTCCAAGCGGTTCTGACATTCTCTTCTCCGAAGAGCGTATCGAGATCGGACGTAACTTCTGCAACAAGCTCTGGAACGCTTGCCGCTTCCGCCAGATGAACGGTGCGGTTGATTCCAACGCATCGCTCGATTCCATAATCGACCGCCTCAAGGCGTCGCCGCTCGATGGATACAGTAACTGGATCCTCAACCGCATGATCGAAACCATGCGGGAGATCGAAGGCCAGTTTGCCAAGTTCGAGCTGCACCAACTCACGCACTCGCTCTACAACTTCGTTTGGGGTGACTTCTGTGACTGGTATGTTGAAGCGTCCAAGGCGCTTCTGCAGAAGAAGGACGACCCGCGTCACGATATGGCCCTCGCCGTATCCGACCTCGTCATACGCCAAGCCCTTCAGCTCCTTAACCCAATCATGCCGCACATCACCGAAGAGCTGTGGCATGCAATGGGATACTGCGAAGAAGGCGCTTACATCCAAGACACTCAGCTGGCTACAGCAGACGAGCTTTCAGCTAAGCTCGCTGAAGCTGGCATCAAGGTCGACGCAGCCGCTGCGGCGAACGTCGAGCAAGTTAAGGAACTCATTTCCAAGGCCCGTGCAGTTAAGGCCGAGTACAATGTCGCTTCGAAGCGTGACGTTACGCTCTTCGTAACGGCTGCAGATGACGCAAGTGCGACTGTCGTGTCCGAGAACTTGGATACGATCAAGAAGCTCGCGGGTGCGGCGACGATCGAACTCAAGGATAGCGTTGACGGATGCCCTGGTTCAGTAGGTGCTCTCGGTACGGTTTACCTCGATCTCTCAAGCGCGATCGACGTGGAAGCCGAAAAGGAGCGTCTCAGCAAGGAACTCGAGAAGCTCAACAAGCAAGTCGCTGCTGGCGAAGGGAAACTCAAGAACCCGAAGTTCGTCGACAAGGCTCCGGCCAACGTCGTCGAAGGCGCTCGCAAGCAATTGGCTGAAACGCAGGCTAAGCGCGACGAAATCGCGAGGTTGCTGGAGAGTCTGTAAGCGTTTTTTGCCCACGAAGGGCACGAAGATTCACGAAGATAATTTGAGGGCGGGTCTGATGACCCGCTCTTTTTGTTGGGGTGAGAGTTTGCTGACTCGGGTGGTGTAACCTGTCCGCTCAATCGTTTTTGCGAGGGGTACTGTTCAAAATGGAGCTATTTTTGAGAGCTGTTTTGATCAGCAGAGAGTTTGCAGGTCTGATTTCGGTGTTTTTCTTCAGAGTCGTGTAGGGCAGGCGGCTGCTTTACTAGTTTTTGATGTTTGCTGGTCTCCTAGTTGCTACGCGCGGGGTTACTATGGAATCTTCTTCTCTCGATCACCTTTGGCTGATTGTTTGCGCGGCTCTGGTATTTATCATGCAAGGGGGCTTCTTGTGTTTGGAAAGTGGATGCACTCGGACCAAGAACAGCATCAATGTTGCGGTAAAGAATCTGACTGACTTTGCCATCTCTGTGTTGGGATTTTGGATATGCGGATTTGGCCTGATGTTTGGTCTATCGAATTTCGGCTTGTTCGGTGGCTCCCAATTCTTTTTCGAGCTCGATGGGCGTAGTGCGGGCGAGGTCGCATTTTTCGTGTTTCAGGTGATGTTCTGTGGCACTTCCGTGACGATCGTATCGGGTGCGGTTTCGGAGCGAATGAGTTTCAAGGCATACCTTTGGGTTTCGGCCTTAGTTTCCGTAATCATTTATCCGCTCTTTGGGCACTGGGCTTGGGGGGGCGTTTGGGGAGGAGACTCTGGCTGGCTGAGCGAGCTAGGCTTCATCGACTTTGCGGGTTCCTCGGTTGTTCATGGGATTGGAGGATGGGTCGCTCTGGCGTGTATCGTGGTCATTGGCCCGCGTATCGGGCGCTTCGACGAGAGCGGGAAGCCGCAAGCTATTCACGGACAGAGTCTGCCTTTGGCATTGTTGGGTACCTTGTTGCTTTGTTTTGGGTGGATCGGGTTTAACGGAGGTAGCACCTTGGCTTGGGGTGGTGAGGTGCCAGGGATCGTTGCGAACACGATATTGGCGGCGAGCTCCGGGTTGCTGACCGCGCTGTGCGTTGGATATTACTTGTTAAAGTATCCAGATTTGAAGTTCGCGATGAATGGTATGCTGGCGGGTTTGGTGGCGATCACGGCTTGCTGCCATATGGTATCATCTGTCGCTGCAATCGTGATCGGTTCGATTGGAGCTGTGGTCATGGTGTTTTCAGACCGTTTGGTCGAACGATGGGGCCTCGACGACGTAGTGGGATCAGTATCGGTGCACGCGTTTGCGGGCGCTTGGGGAACTTTGGCTGTGGCTTTGTTTGGGCAGAGCTCCTATTTCGCGGAAGGAGCGAGTCGTATTCAGCAATTGGGGGTGCAAGGGCTGGGAGTTGTGTGCTGTGTCGTGTTTGGCTTTTTTCCAGCGTACTTCTTTTTGAAGCTGATCTCCAATTGGATTCCCTTGCGAGTCGGGGAGATGGAGGAGCTTAAGGGCCTGAATGAATCCGAGCATCGTGTGTCGACGGAGCATTTGGATTTGTTGAGGGAGATGGAGCGTCAGTCGAGACAGCTGGACCTCTCTCGTCGGGTTAGCGTAGAGCCGTTCACTGAGGTGGGGCAGATTGCCAGAAAGTACAATGAGCTATTGGGCTCGCTGGAACAGACGGTTGCCCGCAATGAGCTGATTATTCGTGATACGATGGATGGCATTCTCACCTGCTCCAAGGATGGCAGGGTGATGCAGGCGAATCCTGGGGCTTGCTCTATGTTTGGGCGTGAGGTTGGTGGGCTGTCTGAGGCATCTATTTGGGATCTTATCAAGCGATCGGACGGAGAGCGGCTGGAGTCGTTTGAGCAAATGAGTCGCATCGTGGATTTTAATGGAGCGGACCTGAATGCGATCCCGTTCTGTGGGATCCGTGGTTCGGACGAGCGTTTCCCAGTGCAGGTTGAAACGTCTGCAGGTACTATCGGTCGAGTGGATGTATTCAACGTGAAGATACGTGATCGTTCTCAGAGCGAAAAGTACAAGGACATGCTGCGAAAGTCGAAGTCTGAAGCGGAGCGGACTCGTGATCAACTCGAGGAGAAGGTGAGCGAAGTGGAGTCTTTTAATAGGATCGCTATCGATCGTGAACTTAAGATGGTGGCTCTGAAAAAGGAGATAAACCGTCTCTCCTCGGAATTGGACCGTGAACCTCCTTACAAGGCTGGGGCCAACAACTGAGCATGGTAGTTGAATCAGACTTCTTGTGGCTGCTGATCGGGCTGCTCTCGGTTTCAGCCCTTTCGTTAGGGGCGGCTCTTTTCAAGCGTCAGAAGCTTCACATCGAGACCGGGCGCTATGCGCGATTGCTAGAGCAAAAGACAGAGGTTCTAGAGGCTGGCTTGGGCGAAGCTGAGCGGAAGGTTGGCAAGCTTACCGATCAGGTTCTGGACCTGCAGGCAGACTTGTCGTTGAGGGATCTCACGATCGATGACATGGATCGCCGGGCAAAGGAAAATAGCCAGATGGGGGAGGCTATGATGAATATTCTGGAGGATTCGTTGGAAGCTCGAACCCAGGCTGAGCAGGCGAATGAAGCGAAGAGCCGGTTCTTGGCGAATATGAGTCACGAGATCCGGACTCCGATGAATGGCGTTCTGGGGATGATGCAGCTTTTATTGGATACAAAGCTCGATGGTGAGCAACGTGAGTTTGCTACCTCTAGCTATAAGTCGGCTGAAGCTCTGCTGGGGATTATCAATGACGTTTTGGATTTCTCCAAAATGGAGGCTGGGAAGATGGAGCTAGACGAGCACCGTTTTGACCTGATCTCGGTTTTTGATGATCTGGTTGGCTTGCTGTCTGGACGAGCGATTGAAAAGGGAGTCGAGTTTATCTCGGAGATCCAGCCGGATGTGCCGAGCCTCTTGATCGGGGATAGCAATCGGTTGCGTCAGGTTTTGATCAATCTGGCAGGGAACGCTATCAAGTTTACGCTTGAGGGTTCCGTCTCGATCCGGGCGGTGCTGATGAAGCAAGAGGACGAGGTTGTTGTATTGAGGGTTTCGGTACGAGATACTGGTATCGGCATTCCTAGAGAAAAGCAGGACGGACTTTTCCGTTCGTTTGAGCAGGTCGACAGTTCTCATACACGAGTCTATGGCGGAACTGGCCTTGGGCTCGCTATTTCGAAGCACCTCGTGGAACTTATGGGAGGCGAGATTCAATTGGAAAGTGAAGTCGGAGAAGGTTCGGTCTTCTACTTTGATCTTCCATTCCGCAAGCAGCCGAAGGGGGTGGCCATGAGTGTTTCTCTGTGTGCGGATCTGCGTAAGAAGCGGTTTCTGATTGCGAAAGACCAGGAGGGATCGGTTTCGGAGACTTTGCGAAACCATTTGAGGAGCTGGGGGTGTTTCGATGTCGAGTTGTTGAAGCTCGACCCTAGTGAAGATCTCGAAAAGCAACTGAGCTTTGTGACAACTCCGTTCGACATTGTCGTGTGGGATGGAGAGCTGGACATTGAAAAAGTAGGATTGATACGCCGCGTGTGTGGGGCTCGTTTTCCATCGCGTGAGATCGCTCTTTTTGGGACCATAGGTTTTGGGAAAAAGCTGGAGGAGGCGGTTTCGGTGCGGCTTGATGGAATTTTGCGATACCCGATTCGTCAGTCCCAGCTCTTAGGTGCTTTGAATGCTGTAGTTGAAAGACCAGCACAGAGTGTTGCTCCTAGGCCGCCGGAGGATGGGGATCTTTGCGCGGACTCGCCAGCTCCACCGAAAGGGCGAGTCCTCGTGGTGGATGACAACAAGATTAACCTCAAGATCACGACTCGGTTTCTGCACAAGATGGGCTTTGAGACCCTGGTTGCGGAGAATGGAGAGGAGGCGGTTGCTATCTATCAGAACGAGGGCTGTTCCCTGGTGTTGATGGATTGTCAGATGCCGGTGATGGATGGTTATGCAGCCACCGAAAAAATCCGTGAGATAGAGGGGGAACGGACACGCGTCCCGATCGTAGCCCTTACGGCTAATGTGCTGGAGGGGGACCGATCTCGTTCAATAGAGGTTGGGATGGATGACTATCTTACCAAGCCGTTGAAAAAGGCGGATCTAGAGGCGGCTATCCAGCGCAATCTCGCTGGAAGGGCTCGAGGGTAGCGGCTCTCTTTTTTAGATCAAAGCTGGGCCATGGCCTTTAGTTTTCTCAAGCCAAGTTTTGCGGCTTCGAGAGGCGGCATCTTCCAGACATCGGGATTGAAGAGCTCGAGCGATAGAGTCATGGACGGATTTATCTTGCGAAGCATGGGGACGATCTTGGCAAGCGGCGCGTCGCCGTCTCCGGGCATCACGCGATCCTTGTCGCTAAGCTCCGCCAAGGGGATGTTCGATGGGTAGTCGTTGACGTGCATGACTGGGAGTGCGTCAGCATTGAGAAGGGATAGTGATTCGAAGCCGGATCCGCCTTTCCAAAGATGGTAGATATCAAGGAGCAAGCAGGCGTCTGGATGGTTCGCGGCGGCGGCGACGTACATCACTTGTGAGGCTTTGTATAGATTCGTTGAGAACCCCCAGACTTCGAGGAGCGGGAGGACTCCGCTTTGGCGGCCTACTTCGAGAGCGGCGTGGTAGCGTTCGGCGACATCGTCCAATGGAATGCTTTCGCTTTTTTGAGCTCCGGAGGGTGGGGCTGCGATCCGCGTGCCGCCTATCTGCTGAAGCACGTCCATGTCTCGTTTTAATGCTTCAAGCTGGTTCGCGCGTTCTTTGGGATCGTCGATGATCCACTGGGCGAACCCGATGGCGCTCTCCACGGTGAGGCCTTTGTCTTCGAGCTTCTTTTTTAGATCCGAGAGGTTTCCGCCTTTTTCTTTGTATTCATGAAGTGGAGCCATCCATGGCTCGATCGCGGAGTAGCCTGCTTGAGCTGCGATATCGATCTGTTGTTCGATATCGAGTTTGGCCTCCCGGATGGTGCTCATGTTGAGGCAGAATTTGAAGGAAGGCATTGGGGTTGTGTGCTGAGCTGAGCAGCCGGTTGCCGCTGCGGCGACGCCTAGGGCTCCGGCTTGTAGGAATGATCTTCGGGAAGGGGTATTTTTCATGAGAACGTGTGGGGACGTTCTTCTTGGTAAGGAAAAAGACCGCTAAGGCAACGTTAAGCGGGAGGAAGCTTATGGGATGTCCGTTGTGGTGGCTACGACGGAGCGTAGCCCTCCTAGGGTGACTCGAACAGGATGTCGGCGGATTCGAAGGAGTCGTCGAGGATTTCCACTTTTTGGATACGATGATGGGGGAGTGGGGTGGCGAGGAGCGACTGGAAGGGAGCGAAGTCCAATAGGTCGTGCGTTTGGACTTCGCCGTTTTCCAGCAGGGTGACTCGATAGCCTGATTCGCCGGGCTTGAGGCGGCGGATCTTGGGCGGCGCTTTGGCTTTTTGCTTCTTCGGTGCTTTGGCGCGTTTGCCCTTTTTGCGGGAGGGGAGCTCTACCTTGGGATCTTCAAAGGGGTAGGCTTCTCCAAGTATGTCCGAGATCGTATGCTCGATATGACTGAGGTCAGCGAGGCAGGTCTCTCGCTCGATGAGCAGAGAGTTGACCGCGACGAGCTCGTCTATGGACATGTTATCTGGCATGTGTGAATTGTTGCCCACGAAGGGCACGAAGTGACACTAAGGTGCTATGAGATCACGCTAAGTGATCTTGAGTGGGAGGGTTACTCCTTCTCTTCTTCTGGTGTTTCTTCCTCGGCTGCTTCGGGAGCTGGCTCTTCTTCGGAAGGTGCTTCTTCCTCGGTTGCCTCTGGCTTTGGAGCTGCCTTCTTGGCTGCCTTCTTCGCAGGAGCGGTTGGGAATGCCGCTACGGGCGCGGGTGGTTCTGGGAATGGGAAGACGCCTTCTTCACCTACGATCGACTCTACTTGGCCTTCGAGTTCGGCGATGCGCTTGTAAGCGGCTTCGCGTTCCTCGAGGAGATCGTCGATCTTGGTGCGAGCCTCGAGGGCTTGGCGGATTGTTTCGCTATCACCACGGAGCACGATTTCCGCGAAGGTGAGGGGGACGAGTTTTGCTGGTTTCTTTGCCATGATTTTGATTTCTGCTAGGGCTTGTGGCCGCTGGGACAGCGGCCGCTACCTTTTGCGGTTATTCTTTGAAGAAGCTTAGTATGTTTTTGAGAATTTTACGTCGGGAGCCGGTTTCAACTTGGCTGCTGAAAGCGTGGCGTGGCGTTGGCTCTTCTGGTGTATTCACGTTTTGGATCCTGAGGGAAATCGTTTTTTCTGCGATGTTGGCGATGTCCTTGTTGGAATCGTAGGTGAGGGAACGCAGTTGGGCTTCGGGGAGGTTTGGGTTGCTGGCAACGGCTTCGCGGACTTTGTCGCAGTGGTCTTGGGCGAGCGTTGCGAGGTTGGTTGCCGGGAGTTCGAAGGCGGCAGCGGCGAAGGCGCGAAGGGAAGGGTTGAGGCTGGTAGCGAAGCGTTCGGCTACGGCGGCTTCTATGTTGACGTAGTCGACGGCCTGGAAGGCTATGTGTTCGGCTACGGTGTCGTCTTCGCGTTTGTTGACAAGGAGGTCCCAGTGTGCGTCGGTGAGATCATCGCGGTAGGCGACGAGGGTGGCTACTTGTGGATCAGGGTGAAGGCAGAGTTCGTTGAGGAGCTCGGGACTCGCGTTTGGATTTTTTGCGAGCGTGATGCAGGCTTCGAGGTCGTGGGAGGTTGCGATGCGTTCGGCGATGTCCTGTTGGAGATTGCCGCTGGAAGCAAGGTAGCGACGGACCTTTGGCGATGTATCCTGGGCGAGGATACGTTGGACTGCGGCAGGGAGGTCGGGCTTCTGGGCGAGGTAGGCGCGATCCTCGATCATATCTGACTCGGCGAGCCAGAGCATTTCCGGAAGGGAAAGGGGAGTGGTGTCGAGGGCTCCGAAGCGGACGCTGGAGTGCGTCGAGTAGCGGAGGGAATTGCGGACGGATGCGGGGAAGCGGTCGCCTTCGCGGAGTAGGAGGTTCTGGAGTGTCTCGTCGTCGCCGTCGGCCCACATCTGGAAAATTTCGGGGTCGAGTGTCTTGTTTTGGAGAAGGGCGGTTTTGACCAGGCTACTCTTGTCTTTGCTGAGGTGGTGGGCGACGTCGTGGTCGAGGTTCTCGCGTTCGGCGAGGGCGATCTTGACTGCGGGCGCGTCGTCCCCTGCGAGGATGAACTGGAGAAAAGTGGGAAGGCCTGGATTGGCAGCAATGGCTGCGCGTACAAAGGGGGCTTCGTCCTCGGCGAGCGTTTGGCATTCCTTGGGGCTCGCGTTCGGGTTTTGGGCGACTGCTATGCGAACGTTGACGTTCTTGTTGTGGGAAAGTTGGGCGAGGGTTTGTTGTGGGGAGCGTGGATTGCTGGCGAGAGCGGTGGCGACTTCAACCTGCTTTGGTTTGAGATTGGAGGAAATGGACTGGGCCAGCTCTGAAGGGAGGAGTGGGTATTGGGCGAGGAAGAGGAGGTAGTGGGGATTGTCTGCGTAGTCTGAATACAGGCTGCGGAGGGCGAAGCTGGAAATGGGGCGCTTGCGGGTGAGCTTGATGACTTTCTCGCCACCGTGCTCCTCAAGGGCGTCGAGCAGATCGTTGATGGATAGGATGTCCATTTAGCGGGTGCTCGGTTGGGGGTTGTGGGGTAAGGGGGAGCCTGCAATGCGGCGGTCTGGGCCAGACCGCCCTACCTTGGTTGTTTGGACACCCGCGGAGCGGCTGTCCCACCTGTTGGTTGCTGACCTCATTGGTTGAGGTCCTCCGTTGTGACGAATACCTCGCGAGGGGTGGATCCGTTTTGTGGGCCGATGTGGAAGCGGTCTTCCATTTCCTCGATGAGGGTGGCGGCTCGGTTGTAGCCGATGCGGAGTCGGCGTTGGAGGTAGCTGGTGCTGGCTTTTTGGGTCTCGGCCACGATGGCGAGGGCCTGCATGTAGAGGTCGTCGACGCCGTCGGCCAGAGATTCAGCGGTGCCTTCGGCGGTTTGCTCGAAGGCGGAGAGGTCGACGCGGTGGCGTTCGTTTTGGTCGGCTTTTACGTGGGTGACGACTTGAGAGATCTCCTCGTCCTGGATCATTGGACTTTGGATACGGACGAGGCGAGCGAAGCCAGGCGGGTTGAAAAGCATGTCGCCGGCGCCGAGGAGGGACTCTGCTCCCTTGCTGTCGAGGATGGTACGGGAGTCGACGACCGAGGAGACTTGGAAGGCGATGCGGGTCGGATAGTTGGCTTTGATGACGCCTGTGATGACGTTGACCGATGGACGCTGGGTGGCGATGATGGTGTGGATGCCGACGGCGCGGGAGAGTTGGGCGATGCGGGCGAGGGAGGCTTCGGCTTCGCCTTTGGAGGTCATCATGAGGTCGGCGAGCTCGTCGATGATGACGACCATGAACGGCATCTTGTCGAAACCTTGGGCTTCGGCCTTGGCGTTGTAGCCGGCGATGTTGCGGACCTGCTTTTCGGCGAGAATCTCGTAGCGGGTCTCCATTTCCTGGACCACCCACTTGAGGACTTTGACGGCTTTGTCTGCTTCGCCGACGACTGGGTGGATGAGGTGGGGGATTTCGCGAAAGAGGCCGAATTCGACGCGCTTGGGGTCGACGAGGACGAGCTCAAGTTCTTCTGGGGAGAATTTGTAGAGCAGGCTGACGATGAGGTTGCTCATGCAGACTGACTTGCCGCTACCGGTGGCGCCGGCGATGAGGAGGTGCGGCGCTTTGGCGAGGTCGGCCACGACGATTTTGCCCTGGATGTCCATGCCGATGGCGAGCGGGATGGTTTCGGAACCGCGTTGCCAGGCTCGGGACTCGAAGACGGAGCGGAGGCGGATGGGGAGGGTGTTGCCGTTGCCGATTTCGATGCCAACGAAGGGCTCGCCCGGGATGGGGGCTTGGATGCGTACGTTGGTTTGGGCGAGATTGAGGGAGATGTTCTTTTGCAGGCCGCTGATCTTTTCGACACGGACGCCGATGCCGGGGCGGACGCGGAATTGGGTGACGCGGGGGCCGACCACGGCGTCGTAGACCATGGCGTCGACGGCGAAGCTATCGAGGGTGCCTTGGAGTTTGAGCTCTTGCTCCTCCAGTTTATCGGGGGAGACAAGGGTGGCTTCTTCGATGTCGGAGGTTTCGAGAAGCTCGAGTGTCGGGAAGGCGTAGGGGCCGGAAGGGATAATCTCGGCGATTGGCTCTTCTTCCTCGGGCTCTTGTTCCTCTTCTGGCTCGGGTTCCTCGATGGGGGGGAGGCCGGCTAGCTGGGCCTTGGCGCTCGCGAGCATTTTCTCAAAGCGAGCTTCGCGTTCGGTAGCGAGGTCGGAAAAGTAGGTTTGGCGCTCTTCGCGGTCCGTGAGGATGGAGGCCATTTCGGAGCGCCATTTCTCTGTTTGCCGCTGCTCGGCGTCGATGATGGAGTGCTCGAGCTCGGCGATGCGTACGAGATCGTCGGGGAGGTTTTTCGTGTCGGGCGCTGGAAGCGGTTGGCTGTCTTCAAGTTCCTCGTCCTCCTCCTCGCTACGTTCGCCCGCCACATTCTCGAGGAAGCGGCGTACGCCGTCTTTGACTCGTCTGATGGATTTTTTGGGTAGCTTGGAGGGACCTGGCATTTGTGCGTGGAAAGGAAAGTCGATGACGGTGTAGAAGCTCCGGCGGGGATCAAGACCTTGTTTAGGAAAAGTGACATTTCCGCGGGAGGAAGAGCGTTTGCGCAGAATGATGTCGAACGTTCGACATGATTTTGCGCAAGGCGGCTTTGGGACTTTGGGGAGGTGGGATGGCTTGGGGAGGTTATTTTTTTGGGGGGGGCGTTTTTACATTTGAGGTGTTTTTGTTGAGAGGCGGCTTTTGTTTTATTCGAGGGTGGGGTGGTGCGTGGTTGCTTGATGTTGTTGGTGACGCGAGTTGGCGATGGGGGCTAGCTCGCTCGCGAATGGGCTGTTGTTTTGTATCCTGTTTTTGGATGCTGGATTGGTTGTGTGCTTGTTTGAGTGGTGTTTGTTGTGTTTTTGCGGTTTGGCGAGGAGGGCTATGTTGTAGAGGGGCGGGGGCTCTTTGAGGTTGGTTTGGATACGGGATTTGAGTGTCTTCGGTTATTGAATACGGTACTGAGAGTTTGTGGTGGGTAGATACCACTATATTCAGTGTCTTGATACGTCCGTTACTACCCCTATCGTGTTTCTCAGGGTCCCTCGTTTGGTGTGGCTGAATTGGTGAGTGGGTATGGGTATAATACGCTAGATTTATTCCCTAACTGGTTAAAGCGTAGTACTTTAATTTTGGCTGGGGTTGAAATCTTTCGTCGTTTGAGTTGGATTGGCGCTTGTATGTTTTGGCTCACTACCTAGTAGTGGTTGGTAGCTTTTGGAGAACGCTGTTTTGACCCACTCGAAAAAGAAGATTTTGTTGATCGACGATGATCCTTCTGTGAGCGCTGCTTTGCTCATGTTGCTTAAGGATGAGTACGAGACGCATGCTGCGGGAACGGTGAGTGACGGTGTTCGTTTGTTTGATGCTTTGCGCCCGAACTTGGTGATCTTGGATCTGCATTTACCGGACCAGCATGGGCTTGATGCGCTCCGGTCGATACGTAAGATTAATCGTTCGGCTCGGGTTGTTATTTTGACTGGTTTTGCGACTTTGGAAGTGGTTGAGGAGTCGATGCGCTTGGGGGCGAGCGATTGCTTGCACAAGCCGTTTGACGCGAGCTCGCTGCGGACTCGCTTGCGGGAGTTGGCGAATGACGAGGTTCCTGAGGATGGGGAAACGGAGGTTTCTGCGAGCGGCCACGTAGAGAAGGCGGAGGTGGGGCTGGTCTCGTCTGCCTTTTTGCATGATGTGGGGAATCCGTTGACCAGTCTCCAGGCTCTGGCTCTTTTGCTTCGAGAGAACAACGATGATGCGGACACCTGCAAGAAACTGGGTAAGATGATCGGGCAGAACGTTGCCTATCTGGGCGCGTTGGTTGACCAGTGGCGGGCGTTTTCGGAGCCGGAGACTTTGAAACCTGATTTTGCGACTCTCGCTGAGATTGCTGAGGATGCGGTTGGTTTCGTCGCGTTGCGGGCGGAGAGCAAGGCTGTGCAGGTGGACTTGGAGGCGGAGGAGAGCGATCTGCTGCCGAAGCTGAATCGGCATGCGACAGCTCGGATACTGGTGAACTTGCTGCAGAACGCGATCGAGGCGGTTGCTCGGGGGGAAGGCCGTGTGGAGTTCAGAGCTCGTGTGCGCGGCGATATGGCCGAGTTTGTGGTGCGAGACAACGGGGCGGGGATTCCGTCCGAGATCACGGAACATATTTTCGAAGCACGATACACCACTAAGAAAAAGGGTAGCGGATTGGGGCTTTTCATCGCTCGCCATATTGTTGAGGCGGCGAAGGGTGCGATCGCGGTTTGTTCCCGTCCTGGGCGGGGCAGCGCGTTTACTGTCCGTCTACCTGTTAGCTGATAAATGAGCACCAGCCAAGATCTAGAAAACGAGAGTCTCGTCGTTTGCACCAATAGCCAGGGGACTCGGATACGGGCCACTTTGATGCGTATGACGCGTTATTTGGTCACGTTTGAAGTTTATAATCCTTACAGCATTCTGCAGCTGTCCGAGGTCCTCGGGGAGTTCGAGATTTTGATTAATTCTCGAAAGGTCTACAGCGGCAGGGCGGTGGTGAGCAACATGGTGAACACGGGGCTGGTCCTTGTTTGCGAGGCTTCGCTCGACGAGGAGAGCTGGCTGGATGTGGAAATGCTTTCGCCTTCGAACCAGGTCAGCGGCTTGGCTGACGAGTTCGATCGTTTGATCAAGGATTGGCAGAAGTTCGATCTGATCTCGCCGCAGATGAAGGTGATCATCGCGGACATGGAGAACCTGTTGACGGATCTGCGTCGTTGGACCGAGCAGCTTGAGATTGCGGTTCGTTCGTCACCTCCTCCGACGCGTGTTCAGAGCGAGCTGGAGATCATTAGCCGGATCAACGGCTTGGTGGAGCCGATCGTGGACGAGCTTTTCAAGAAGTTCGAGATTCTCGGATCCACGGTTTCGGAAGAGGCCAATTCGATTCACCGAGCGTATTGCCGGCGTCAGCTTCACCCGCTGGTGCTTTGCTCGCCCTTTGTCCATCGTACCTACGACAAGCCGCTTGGGTACGCGGGCGACTTCGAGATGGTGAACATGATTTTGCGCAACCCGGTGGAGGGGGCGTCGATTTTCGCGAAGGTGGTGAACAGCGCTTTTTTGGCGACTGCTCCGGCGGAAGCGCACCGTAATCGGATCAAGTATCTCACCAAGGCCTTGTCTGCAGAGACGCGTCGCTGCGCGAAGGCGGGGCATGGGACTCGCATCTTCAATCTCGGCTGCGGGCCGGCGATGGAGGTGAGGGAGTTTTTGACCAATGACGACCTTTGCGAGCGGGCCAATTTCGCGTTGCTGGATTTCAACAAGGAGACGATCGATCAGACGGGGAGCGAGTTGAGCGAGCTGAAGGCGAAGCTGAGGCGCTCGACGCCGGTGCGGATGATTCAGCGTTCGGTGAACCAGATCTTACGCGAGGGGGCGAAAATCGGAAATGACGGGGAGAACGAGGTGCTTTACGACGTGGTCTACTGCGCTGGGCTGTTCGACTATTTGTCCGACCGGGTCTGCGCGCGTCTGCTGGAAACGTTCTATAATATGGTCGCTCCTGGTGGAGTGGTGATCGCGACAAATGTTGACTCTAGCAACCCCTGCAAGAAGGTGATGGAGTTTGTGATGGAGTGGCATTTGATTTACCGGGACGAAGAGGGATTTTTGGAGTTGGCTCCGAAGGACGCGCCGAGGGATGGAGTACGTGTCCTCAAGGACGAGACAGGAGTGAATATCTTTCTCGAGATTCGTAAACCGGGCTGAGATGTCGGATATGGATCTGCAGGCCGAGGAAGCGCTTCGGCTTAGGTATCGGGAGTACAACAAGTCCCATCGGGTGTCCGGTACGCGAACCGGGAGCATGCTCGTCGCGTTGCTGATGCCATTCGGCTTCTCGTTGGACTATATGGTCTATCCTGAGCAGCTGACGTTTTTCCTCTTTTTGCGACTCTTGTGTTCGGCGATCGCTTTCGGGCTCTATGGTTTGCTGGCTCTCGAATTTTGGAAGCGTTTTCATCGGACCTTCGAGACTCTGCTTTTTTTCCTGCCGTCGTTTTTCATCTGCCTGATGATTTACTACACGGAGGGGATTCATTCGGGCTACTACGCTGGGCTGAATCTGATCTTGATCGGTTTGTCTTGGGCGGTACGGGTCGATGCGGTGGATAGTCTGCTGTATCTGCTTATGACTATGCTGATGTATGGGGCGGCCTGCTACTTCCATGCGGATGGGATCGAGTCGACGCGTATGTTGGTGAACAACTACTATTTCATTCTGGTGACGGGGATGATCGTGGTGACGGGGAGCTATTTTTTGAACAAGCTGCGTTTTCGCGAGTACGCGGTCGGGCAGCAATTGGAAGCGAACCGGAAGGAGCTGGAGGCTTCTAATCTCAAGCTGGTGGAAATGGACAAGGCGAAGACGAATTTCTTCGCCAACATCAGCCATGAGCTGCGCACGCCGTTGACGCTTTTGATTGGACCGCTCGATCGCTTGCGGCGGCCGGAGGGGCGGATAGGGACGGAGGAGCATGACGAGCTAATCGATATCATGCAGCAGAACGCGATGCGTCTGATGCGGTTGATCAACGACCTGCTCAATCTGGTGCGACTGGATGCGGGGTCCTTGAAGTTGCGTCCGAGTGAGATCGAGTTGAGGCCGTATTTGGAAGGGGTTTGCCGCTCTTTTCACCCGATGGCTCAGGAGCGCGATTTGGAGTTTTCTTGGCAGATTGACGAGGGGGGGGATTCGAAGGTGCATCTCGACCGGGAAAAGGTGGAGAAGGTGCTGCTCAACTTGTTGTTCAATGCTATCAAGTTCACGCCGCCTGGCGGGAGTATCACTTTAACTGCGAAACGTAGGGGGCACGTGCTCGGTATTGACATCGCAGATACGGGGCAGGGGATATCGCCGGAGGAGCTCGAAAGTGTATTCGATCGTTTCTGGCAGTCTGAGTCCTCTTCGAATCGCCGCTTCCAAGGGGTGGGGATTGGTCTATCGTTGGTACGTGATCTGGCGAAACTGCATGGCGGCAGCGTATCCGCCACCAGCGAGCTAGACGTAGGGACGACGATGAGCGTTGAGCTGGATGTCACTTTGCCGGTGGAGCCGATCAAGCTGGAGGTGGTGGAGGACAAGAAGGCGGTGGATACGAAGTGGCTGGAGCAGTTGTATCGCCGAGCCGAGTTTTTCCCGTCGCATGTGCATGAGCAGAAGGCGAGCGGAGATGCGGCTGATGAGGAGGCGAGCGAAGATCGGCGTCCGGCGATCCTCATCGCTGATGACGAGCCGGAGATGATGCGTTTTCTTAAGTCGCAACTGAAAGCCCGCTATCGGATCGACGAGGCTCACGATGGGGAGCAGGCCTTGCGCTATGCGAAGAAGCGTCGCCATCATCTGGTGTTGCTCGACTACATGATGCCGAAGGTCGATGGGATCGAAGCGACGCGTAGACTGAGGGAGTTGGATTCGCATAAGGGAGTTCCGATCGTGATCCTGACGGCCCGGGCGGATGAGGAGTCCAAGTTCCAAGCGTTGGATGCGGGGGCGACTGACTTTTTGACGAAGCCGTTTTCCTCGACCGAGCTGCTGGCCCGTTGTCGGAACTTGGCTTCGGTGTTCGAGATGCAGCAGCAGATCGAGGAGAAGACGGTGCGTTTGGAAGAGGCTTTGGACCAGATCAAGCAGACGGAGACTCAGATGGTGCAGCAGGCGAAGATGGCTTCGCTTGGGCAGTTGAGCGCGGGCTTGCTGCATGAGGTGAACAATCCGCTCAATTTCGCGACGACCTCGATTCATCTTATCAAGAAGCGTCTGACGCGTTCTCCGCATCCGGAGCCGGAGTTGTTGGAGAAGCCGTTGACGGATCTGCATGATGGAATCCGCCGTGTGTCTTCGATCGTGTCGAGTCTGCGAGAGTTTACGCATCCGGATACGACGATGTTCGAGCGAGTCGAGCTCGATGAGACTCTCTCAACCGCGGTGCGTTTCGTGCAAATCCCGGCGGCGGAGATTACGCTTACGCTATCAGTGGAAGAAGGGGCGGCGGTTCGCGGGAATCAGAACCAGCTGGTGCATCTTTTCATCAATCTGTTACAGAACTCGGTCGACAGCCTGCGGGAAAAGGGCGGGGACGGGCTGGAGATCCGGATCGACTGCTCGGTGGTGGGCGATCAGGTACGGCTGGTTTTTGAGGATAACGGGAAGGGGATTCCGGAGGATGAGTTGGAGCGAATTTTCGACGCTTTTTTTACGACGAAGAAGGTTGGACAAGGAGTAGGACTCGGCCTAAGTATTTGTCACAGAATAATTCAGCAGCACAAAGGGGTGGTGTCTGTGGAGAGTGAAGTCGATTCCTGGTGTCGCTTTTCCATGAGCTTCCCGAGCTATTCGAGAGAGAAATCTCCTGTATCCGTCTAGAAATGACAGGCCAATACGATTACAAGCAATTCCGCGTTCTTTTCGTGGATGATGAAGAGCAGACCACAGATCTGGTAGGTGAGTATCTTTTGGATACGTTCGACGTTGTCACCGCTTACGACGCGGAGTCCGCTTGGGAGAAATTCGAGGCAGATCCTGACTCTTTTGCCGTTATCGTAACGGACCAACGAATGCCGGGCGATCAGGGGACGGACTTGCTGGAGAAGATTCGCAATCTGCGGCCGCGCACGATCAGAGTGCTTTGCACGGCTTATGCGGACATCGATGCGGCGATCGCGGCTGTAAATGTAGGGGCGATCTACAAGTACATCACCAAGCCGGTAGAGACGCCGGAGCTGGAGATGCACATCATGCGAGCCATGGAGTTCTTTCTCATCCAGCGTGAGCGCGATTTGCTGATGCGCGAGAAGCTGTCGGCTCTGCAGCGGCTGATGATGACGGATCGCTTGATCAGCTTGGGGATTTTCGCGGCTGGCTTGAACCACCATATGCGCAACGGACTGACCGCGGTGAAGACTTTCCTGGATCTGACTCCGATCAAGTTGCAGAGCGAAAACGTGGACTTGGAGCATTTGCGCAATCCGAACTACTGGAACCACTTTTATTCTACCGCTCAGGAGTCGATCACCAAAGTTCTGGATCTTTTGAAGGAGGTGCAGGAAATCCCGGAGCCTCCGTGCGTGCCGGATGGGGACGATATCGATTTGAGCGCGGTAGTCTCAGATGCGTTGGAGAGGGAGCAGGGCGCGTTGGCCCGCCGATCGATCGAAGTGGACTTTACGCCGGTGGAGCTGCCGAAGATCTCCGCTAGCCGCGTGATGGTGGATCGTTTGTTCGACTTGCTTTTGAGAGACGAGTCGGAGAATGCGAAGGAGAATGGGAAGATGAAAATCTCTCTCTCAACCGCTGCTTCCGAGGCCGGCATTGAGGGGGTGCGGGTTTTGATCGAGGACGATGGTCCTGGGCTGAACAAGGACAACTTGCAGTGCCTCTTCGATCCGTTTTTTACCCGCTCGGGAAAACCGGACCAATATGGGATCAACCTCTTGGCGGCCTTTTTCTTGATTCATCACCACTCGGGTTCCATCGAGGCGGACCGTTCCGAGATGGGGGGCGTGCGTTTCGATATTTGGCTGCCGCTTGATCCGTCGGCGATTCCGGCGAGCTTGGGCGAGGAAGCTTTCTTACAGCGAGTGATGGAAGCGGAACGGGCTTGGGAGAAGAAGTTGTTGGGAGAGTAGTAGAAGATGTTAGCCGATTTACCGGATACGGGCCAAAGGAAGCGCGTGCTGATTGTGGATGATGACCCCATGGTGTTGGAGTCGCTGGAGTTGCTTTTTAACCACTACGGCTGGGATGTGCTGGCTGTGGACAATGGGGATGTGGTGATCGAGACCTTGCGGCCGATCGAATACGAGTTTGCGGTGGTCGACCAGCGAATGGACGGAACCGAAGGTGTGGAAGTGATTCGGGAGTTGAAGGCTCGATCCGATGCTCCGGTCTTTATGCTGACGGGGTGTGTGGACCCTGGGTTGCGCAATGCGGCGGAACGCGTTGGGGCGGACGGTTTTTTCGACAAGCCTGCGGAGGCGCTGTCGATGATCAAAGCGGTCGAGAAGCTGCGGAACTAGCGGTTTTTTCTTTTGTTTAGGCGCTGAGAATCGCGGCACAAGGCCGCTTCCCACTTTAAGATGCTTGAAGGGAACTGCGACTGTTCGAAAGAAAAGTGCTCTAGCGGTTTCGGGTTTCTTCTGCGAGCGAGCCGTAGCTGCGACTTGTCTCCGTGAGAATGGATACGAGCGCGAAGCACATGAGGGCGAGTCCGCTCAGGAAGAGGGCGACCACTGCTTCCGCTAGGTCCGTCTGGCTGACGAGCGACGCGGCTAGGACCATGGCGGACAGAAGGAAGCAGACCATGGCGAGGTAGAAGCCAGCGATGCTGTTGCGCAGTAGGCGGCCTCGGTTTTTGAGCCAGGTGATTTGGATTTCGAGGGAGTGGGAGTAGTCGATGTTGTCGCGTTTGCCCTCGGAGGTGAGGCTGCGGATGGCTTGTACGACGCGGCTAAAGCGTGTTTGCAAGGCCCAGACGAGGGTGGCGCAGGAGGTCATCATCACAAAGGGGGCGATGACGGCCTGGTAGTTGCTTAGGTTGCTGTCGAAGAGATCAGTCATCGCATGTCTCCAATTGAACGATACGGTAGGAGAGCAGAGCTTCGCGGCTTGCGTACCATAAACCGAGAAAGAGCAGGAAGAGGGCGACTCCGAAAAGGGCGAAGATGGGAGTGGATGCGGTGAATATTGCGAGGGCGCTGAAACCGAGTGCGATGGAGGAGCTGACTACGAAGAAGACGGAAAGGTAGAAGCAGAAGATGGCGTTGCGTATCAGTTTTGCTCTTACCATGAGCGAAGCGATTTGGTCGCTCAGTCGCTGAGTCGTCTCTGGCACGGAGGATTCTCGCTTTTCAGCGTTAAGCTGGCGAATCACCGCGGCGATGGTGCTGTATTTTGATTGCAGGCCAGCTAGCAGCAGACCGACTCCGGTGAGGAGTACGGCGGGGGCCAGGGAGGCGTTGATAAACTCGATGGCGTCCTGGATCGTCATTCGGAGCAAAGCATGGGGAAGATTGGGAATTTGGGAAGCCCTCTTGTGTTGTAGATTCTAATGCAGGTGGGCTGCTTTTCTTATATCTAACGAGAACTAGGGGATTTTGTCTAAGAGGTCTCTAAGGAAGTCGAATAGTGAGTAATCCAAACCGCTTATAATTATGACCAAACATGCTGTTCCCGCTAGTGGCCGAGGTTGGAGTGTCGGAAAGATGCTCGGATTTAGCTTCGCGTCTGTCCTTCTCATCGTAGCCGTTCTATCGCTATCGAGCTTTAATGGTGTCTCAACTTTGCTTTCGACGTCCGAGGAGTTGATCGTGGCGAATGAGACGGATGCCGCAATGGCGCAGCTTGAGGTCGACCATCTCTTGTGGGCCCAGAATCTGAGTTTTGTTTTTACGGATTCGGCGGTGAATGAGGTGACGGTGCAGAAAGATCCCACGCTTTGTAACTTGGGCAAGTGGCTCGTCTCGGAAGAGCGTGAACGCTTGGAAGCGGGGCATCCCAACACCTCAGGTATGATTGCAAGGATGGTGCCTTGGCACGAACGTTTGCACCAATCAGCGGTGGAGATTGATCACCATTGCAAGGCTGGGGAGGCAAACTCTGAAGAAGCCAAAGCGATCTTTTCAAAGAAGAGCATTCCGGCTCTCAGGAATCTGCAGGGCTTGTTGCAGGACATCCGAGAGGATGTGGCTAAACACTCCGTGACAGATGAGAAGCTTGTTGCTGAAGCGGGAGAGCAGAGGGCTCTCATTGTGGTGTTTGTGTCGGTGTGCGTTGTGGCAAGTGTTTGTATCGCATTCTTGGTTACGTCGAAAGTGAAGAAGATGCTGGTTTCTACATCGCGTTCTATTGCTCAAGCGTCGGAAGCAGTTGCCTCGGCGGCGCAGCAGGTAGAGAAGGGGAGTCGTTCCGTGGCGGAGTCCTCTTCGGAGCAAGCGTCGACCTTGGAAGAGACCGCTGCCGCCATGGAGGAAGTATCTTCACAGACTTCGTCTAACTTAGAGAAGGCTCAGAAAACGGGGGCTTATACGACGGACACTATTGGCGCGATCGATGAAACGAACCAGAGCCTAGCTGAATTGAAAGAGAAGATCACCGGGCTTTTTGATAGCAGCAAGGAGATCCAGAAGGTTGTGCAAACGATCGATGAGATCGCGTTTCAGACGAACTTGCTTGCTTTGAACGCCTCTGTAGAGGCGGCTCGCGCCGGGGAGGCTGGAGCTGGATTTTCTGTAGTTGCGGATGAAGTACGTGCTTTGGCGCAGCGAGCTGCGTCATCGGCTAAGGAGACAGGGGAGATGATCGACGAGTCGGTTGTGAAGATCGGTGAGAGTAACGAGTTTGTGCAGCGCTGCTCGGAGAGCTTTGATCATGTCCTGCAGACGAGTACTTCGGTACGCTCTTTGGTGGACCAAGTGGTTGTCGCTTCCGAGGAGCAGTCCCAGGGGATTGGCCAGATTAACGTTTCTCTGGTGCAAATGGACAAGGTGGTCCAATCAAACGCCTCTGGGGCTGAAGAATCCGCTTCTGCCGCAGTGGAGATGGCGCGATTGGCCGGAGAGTTGGAGATGCAGGTTCATCGTTTGCAGCGTTTCGCAGGGGAATCAGCCCAAGCAAGAACGCCGAAGGTCGAATTGTCTGCGGCCGCTCCTGTAGCGTTCGATGATTACCCCGTGAGAGGGCGAGCGGCGAGTCCAACTCTGGCCTCCCTAAACTAGATATTTCCGAATAAGGTCAATTCAGCTTGTTTGTTTAGAGCTCCCTTGCGGTACAACCCGTAGGGGAGCTTTTTGCGTTTATAGGTAGTTCTCTGGGGAGTTTGCCTTATTGGTCATCCTTGAATAGCCCCCAGTGGGGAATGTGGAGTCCTTAGTTTCGGCTGAGTTGTTTCATTTTGGTAGAATACCGTTAAATGCGAAGTCCCCTGGCCGATCAATGGTACAACTACCAACTCGCTTGTGCATATGAAACGCCTACCCCGACCTTATGCCAAATCTGGCAAGACACGTTTGAGCATCGGTAAAATGCTCGGAATCAGTTTTGGAGCGATTCTGCTGATTGTCTTGGTTTTGTCTTTTACGAGCTTGAGTGGAATCAACCAACTGCTCTCGACGACGGAAGATCTCGTTGAAGCGAATAGGGATGACTTGTCGATCGCTCGCCTGGAAGCGGACCACTTGAAGTGGGCTCAGGAGCTTAGCTACTTGTTCACTAATGCGTCGGTTAAGAACGTTACGGTGGAGACTGATCCGACACAGTGTCACATGGGGCGATGGTTGTCCTCCGAGGATCGGGTAATGCTGGAGCAGACTTATCCACAAGCGACGGAGATTCTGGAGGAAATCATTCCATGGCATGAGGCTTTGCATCGTTCGGCTCAGGAGATTGATTCTATTTATACTGAAGGAAACCCCAAGCGCTTGGGGGCGTTGATTGATCTTGAGCTTCGGGTGTTGGATGTGAGCGCTTTCGTCGATCAGCAGCTTATCGCCGCTCATGGCGGGCAAAGGGTAGAGGGACTGGATAAAGCCCTCTGGGGAAAGATAGAAGAGTGTGCTGAAAAAACTAATACACAGGCTGGTTCCGGTGCGGGGGAGGGAGATGCGACTCAAAAGGAGATCGAGAGCACTTTGACGCGCTGGAGGTATGCGGTAGAGTCCGTGCTTTCGGAACTAAACCGAGGACGGATCGAGGTCGCTGAAAAGAAGCTTGAGGACCCTTACCGTGAATACTCCAAGAAATTGCACACGACGCTTCGCTCTGAAATCAATCGCGAAGGAGAAGGTCTCGAAGCCTCGAATCTTGCGGCGGCAATCTATTCTTCGCAGTCAATTCCAGCCCTTGAGGAATTGAGAGGATTGCTCGGGCGTTTGCGAGAGGAGATTTCGCACCATGCTGTTACGGATGAGAAGCTCTTGTCGGAAGCAAGCTCCCAGCGTTTGCTGATCATCATCTGTGTCGCGGTTGGTATTGTTGCTAGCGTGGCGGCGGCGGGGTTCGTTATTTTGAGAACCAAGCGTATGGTCGTGAATTCTTCTCGTTCGATTGCTCGAGCTTCTTCGGCTGTATCCTCTGCAGCGATACAGGTACAAAAAGGTAGTGAATCCGTGGCGGATGCTTCGTCTGAACAGGCGTCGACCTTGGAGGAGACCGCGGCCGCGATGGAAGAGATTTCCGCTCAGACAGTGACGAATACGGAAAAAACTGAACAGACGGGAAAATTCACTGCTGAGACGATCGAGGCGATTGAAGCTACCAATCAAAGTCTCTCGGAACTGACAGGCAAGATCAGCGACTTGTTTGATAGCAGTAAGCGTATTCAGAATGTTGTACAGACAATCGATGAAATCGCGTTTCAGACGAATTTGCTGGCCCTTAACGCATCTGTGGAAGCGGCGAGAGCAGGCGAGGCTGGTTCTGGGTTTGCCGTAGTCGCAGAAGAGGTAAGGGCCCTGGCTATGAGAGCGGCTGCATCAGCTAAGGAGACGGGGCAGATGATCGATGATTCTGTGGTCCGGATTAGCGAGAGTAACGAGTGCGTACAGGTTTGCTCGGAGAGTTTTGAAAAAGTGCTGCGGACCAGCACGGAGGTGAGGGCTCTTGTGGAGGAGGTCGTTAATTGTTCTGGAGACCAGGCTGAGGGGATCGACCAAATCAATCACTCGCTCATGCTGATGGACCAGACGGTGCAGGCCAATGCGTCGGGCGCCGAGGAATCGGCTTCTGCGGCGCTCGAAATGACCCGCCTTGCGAAGCAGTTGGAAACGCAAGTGCAGGAGTTGCAGAGTTTTGCTGGAATTTTGGATACGCCTAAGTTGAAGGATTCGGCGGCGGGTACGACATCTCAGAGACGCGTGCCCCTGCTCTCGGAAGTGAAGCCGACGAATCGAGTCGTTACGGAACTTACATCCTCACTGAATTAATTGTATGTGACGCAATAACTATGGGAAAAACTAGGGTCGCTTGTTCGGGGCTGTGGTGCTGTTCGCCCCGTTCAAGCGATTCCTTGTTTTGCGATCTAGGGATTGGTTTTTGGTGTTACTTAGCTCCTGTTGTCTGAACTTCAAGGTATGAAGGTCAGGTCATTTGGGGGCATTTCCCAATGTGGGCTTGGGGGAGGGCTGTGTTTGTTGGGAATATTCCCCGAAGCGAGAATTGAACGAAAGAAGTGATTTTGTTGCTCGTTTTGTAAGTTGCTGTTGGTGAGTGTGAAACGTTGGATTGGGTAGGCTGGCACGGTGTGTGCAATAGTGTTTCCCGACGCAGCACACGGCTGACGTCGCCAAATCAATAAAAGGAATACTTATGAAGAAACTAGTCACATTCATCATCGCCTTCGCGGCTACTGCTTCAATCCTCACTGCTGCTCCTGAGAGAAAGGGTCGTGACCTGCAAAAGCAGATCGACCGCATCAACGCCGTTATCGAAGAAAAGGGTGACGATCTCGCCGAAGGTAAGGCTGCTGCTTTGCAACACCGCCTCGCGGTACTCGAACTCCAGCAAGCTGTACGCGCTGAAGTTAAGGAAGTAGTCGAAGGGCTCGGTGAAGACGCTACCAAGGAAGACATCAAGGAAGCGGCCAAGGAAGTTCGTTTGACTTACAAGGACCAATTCCAGGCTCTGAAGGAAGATCGCCGTACGCTACGCGAAGAACGCCGTGCCAACCGTGAAGCGGTTGAAGAGGAAGTAGAAGAGTCTACTCCAGAGGGCTAAACGATACGTATCTGTTGGTACTAATCTAGTTTAACTGGGTCGCGTCAGAAAGGGTTCTGGCGCGGCTTTTAAACAAACGCCTATGTCACGAGTCTTTTCAGCTGGAATCATTGCCGCTTCCCTTACCGTTTGGGGATACACGGGCGATGATTTGTATTCCGAGTTCTCGGAATTCTCCACCCAAACCTCAGTAGCCGCAGGAGTGGGCTATACGGAGAACGTATTGTTAGGAGAGGTGGTACAACTAGACTCTGCATTTGCGTATTTCGGGTTGGAAGGTGTCGCCAACAAGAGTTTCTGGGGAGACCAATTTACTTGGAGTTCGCTCGCGTACGCCGATGTCAGGACCTATGACAAGTTGGATGGGGTGCCTGTGCACGCGATCTACCTTTTGCAAACGGAATTGGAATCCTATGTGGGGCTAATTTCTAAAGGGAGAGTTGGAGCTCGCTACCTAGATCTAACCCAAGTTTTTGACGCGACCTTCGACGAGTTGGAACGCGTCGATTTCATTGTCGAAGGCAGCGAACCGGAGTTCTATGTCGGGTACGAATCGATGCTCGGCGAATTCGAATATGACATCGAACTGAGTGCGGGACACATGGCGTTTAAGGATATGTCGAACGATTACGATAGCTTCAGTGTGGAGGTAGAGTTTGAGCGTCCTTTGCTTGATGCCTTAACTTGGAAGAGCGAGCTTGAGGGATGGCGTCGTCAATACGACGAGAAATCCGCTCGTTCGCTTTCAGGTATCCCATTGGCGGATACCTTGCTTGAAACGGAGATGGTCGGTGCTGAGACGGGCCTCAGGTTTACTCCGATTATTTTTGATACGGTTAACATTCTGGAGCTAACCGCTGCCTACCGGGAACGAGAGGATTTAGTGACGGGTTACTATGACCGCTCGCGTTTGAGTGCTGATATCGAATGGAGGACCTCCGCGTGGGGAATTGATTTTGATCTATCGGGAACGTATACGGAGTATCAATACGATCATCAGTTTGGGGACGGTGGGGATCTGAAGGCGAGCGACTCCTGGTACTGGGAACTGGAGATGGAGCGAAAGCTGAGCGAATCGTGGAGCGCGTTTTTGAATCTGAGCACGGAAGAGGAAAGCTCGAATGAGTCATTCGCGAGTTTTGAGACGCGAACTGTATTATTGGGTATACGCTGGCGTTAGGAGTGAGAATCGTGTCGCGTCTAGTAATTGTTTAAGGAAATAGTATGTTCAAATTTGTTATTGGTGTGTGTGTCAGTCTAGCGGTCGGAGCGAGCCTTCGATCCGCGGAACTGGGCGAGGTTGTCTGGGAGTTTGCAACGGGTGAGCCAGTCGTTAGCTCGCCTACGATCGATTCCGTAGGGAATGTCTATTTTGGTTCGACTGATAAATACGTCTATTCGCTGGATGCCAACGGCCAACAGAGATGGCGCTTTCAGACCACAGACTGGATCGAGTCGAGTCCGACCTTGAGCAATGACGACAGCGTGCTCTACATTGGAACCTGGGATGATCGTATCTTAGCTCTGAATACGAGTAATGGGACGCTTGTTTGGGAGTTCGCCATGCCGAGTCTTGTCTATGCGTCGCCAGCGGTTGCGGAAGATGGCACGATCTATGTCGGAGGGAGCGATGGGTTTTTCTATGCCATCAATCCGGATGGATCTCTAAAATGGGACTTTGAAGTGGGGGGCGAGCTCGATTCCTCTCCTGCTGTTGACTCCGCGGGGAACGTCTATGTGGGATCAGTTGCAGGTGCGGTTACTGCTATCGATTCGAATGGGCAGGAACTTTGGACATGGGAGGTGCCCGCCGAGATTGGAGCGGGATCGCGCGATGATGGGATCAGCAGCAGTCCGATGATCACTTCGACGGGGTTGGTATTTGTAGGTTGCCAAAACTATTTCGTGTACGCTTTGGATGCGACTGACGGTTCTCTCGAGTGGAAACATGAGACAGGCGGAATCATCGAAGGATCATTTGTAGAGGGAATGGGACGGAGCTGCTTGATTTCTGGTCGAGATGGATACCTGTATTCGTTTTCGTGGGACGGCGATTTGAATTGGCGGACTTTTATTGGAGCAAACTACTATTCGACGCCCTGCGTAGATGGGATGGGACGAATCTATGCGGGAGCGTTGAACAGTGGCTCCGAAGGTGTGTTGAAAGTGCTGTCTTCAAATGGGGCGCTAATTGGAGAGACTGAGTTTAGCGGTTTCATTGATTCGTCGCCCGTCCTCGCTCCTGATGGTACCTTGCTTGTTGGAAACAACAATGGGACGCTCTACGCATTGGAAGGTGGCGACAAGCTAGCTTCTCTAGGCTGGTCGAGCTTTCGGGGAGGACCCGCGCTACAGGCTTCTCTACAAGGCTACGAGGATCTGACGGGGACGCCTAGCGAAGTGAGGATTTTCGATTACGAGTTTGATGAATCCAATGGAGTTGTCGCTAGTTACCGCATTGAGGGAGGCGGTCCAATCCAGATTCAAATCAACGCACTAGGCTCTTCGTTTACGCCAAGCTCTGGCACGACGGGCTACGGTTTGAGTTTGGTGGGACAGTCGGGGGAGATGGCTTTTGCGGAGGCTGGACAGGTGATCGAGGGGCTTAGTGACGGGAGCATCCGTGGTTGGCTGGAACCGGGTGAATACGAAATCGAGGTATCCAACGAGACTGACGACCGGGATGCGCTTTTCCTCGAGTTGAAAGTGCTCTAGCAGTTGGAGGGCTCTGTCGTTGCCTTGGAGCTCATTCAAACCGCTGCGGCAATGACGGAGCATTGCCCTCCTAGGAGATGGAAACGCTGTTTTTCTAAGAACCAGCGCTTAAGTTGAAGCGCTAGAACGGATCATTTTCACTACGAAATTGGTGCGTCGACTTTACCTTTCTGTGACATTGAATAGTCTATAGGCTCGATCGCCGGGCCTTTGGACTTGCTCGTTTTGGCATCTAGTTGCATCTGGGCATCTGCATCGGCAGCGATCTGACCCAATCCCTAGTGTGGGGTTGGCCCTGCCGCCTTCAGAAGGCGTTTTCGTTAAACATACTTCTCGTCGGCGCGCTTCGTACATTGGCCTTACTGCCCCGAAGGCTGGTACCGTTCAACCGTCGGCGACGACTACGAGTAACCTCCGTTAAAAGTCTCCACCCATGAATACACAGTTCGCAAAGTCGTATCCGGAATCGAAGGCTGCCGTTTTGGAAACAGAAGAGCCTCAAGCGACCAAGCCGAAATTGACCGAAGCTCAGAAGGAGCGTTTGGCGCGGATCAAATCCGCGATGAACCGAACTGCTCGGGAGCGTCGCATGGCAGCGCACCGCTAGATACTGCGGTATCTTTTATACATTTGGGCGAGCTCATTGTCGTTGGACAGGAGCTCGCCCTTTGTTTTGTCTTGGGGAAATGAAGACATCTATTTCAGGTAAATGGGCGCTCGTCACTGGCTCGACTCGCGGAATTGGTCGCCAAGTGGCGATTGGCTTAGCTCGCCAAGGGGCGAATGTAATTGTGCATGGTCGGAGTGCTGAAGCTGCTGCGGAGACTTGTGCCGTGCTCAGCGAATTGTCGGTCAGTGTAGAGGTGGTGGCTGGTGAGCTCAGTTCGGTAGAAGGAGTTGAGTCGGTGATTCAGCAGATCCGAGAGAAGGTCGGGGACATCGATATCCTTTTCAACAACGCCGCGATTTCTCAAGAGGCCCAGCCCGTTCTCGAACAATCCCGTGAGCTTTGGGATAAGGTGTTTCAGGTGAACGTACATGCCTTGATCCGCCTCTGTCAGGCCTTTGCTCCAGGCATGCAAAAGAAGAAGTGGGGGCGTATCGTCAACGTGAGTTCCGGGATTGCGGACCAGCCGGACTTGGCGGCTTACAGTGTTTCTAAAGCGGCGGTAGACAAGTTCACTCGCGATCTCTCAGTCGCCTTGAAGGACGACGGTATCACGGTCAATTATGTTGATCCCGGTTGGATCCGCACCGATATGGGCGGCCCGGACGCTTGGGATGATGTCTCCTCAGTGCTCCCAGGAATGATCGTGCCTGTGCTGCTTCCCGATGGCGGACCGACTGGCAAAGGGTATTCGGCACAGAACTACAAGATGCTGAGCGATTCGTACCAGGGGTAGGTGAGATAGCGGCCGTTGTCCCAACGGCCATTTGAACAGAGGGGTGGCCGTTAGGG
>NZ_JAENIL010000052.1 GCF_016595505.1 Pelagicoccus mobilis
ACTGCTCGAAGCAGGCCGTAAATGGAGTTGCTTACTGCATTGACCACCTATGGGAGACCGGAGCCAGAAGATGAAAAGAATAACACATATCAAGGTGCTTCAGGCAACGGCGATTCTCGCCGCCGCCTGAGCTTTGCGTTAGCCAGAAAAATGAAAATCTTCGTATTCTCATTTCTAATACTTTTTTTTCGGCGTATTCAGTATTTTCGGCGGAAGAGAAGGTCTATTCCAGAATCGTTGCCGATTTCAACGAAGACGGTATTGTTGACGTCGCCTACTCCGAGCCAAGCTTATGCGGAAACGCTGGATGCTGTTGGACCTTCACATGGGAAGAGGAAATGGTCTTTACGAAAAGGAATACTTTCACCAACCACTAAATTATGAATACCGTACTACGCGCAATTCTGGCAATCGGACTCACCTGGTCATCAGCCTCTATCGAGGCATCTTCGTTTTCGGACGATCACTGCGAACTGGCACGCCAGTTCCTCAAAGAGACGGAAGCCGAGAAGAGCTACATCGAAGGGATAAAAGAGGCGCTCGACCTTCAGATCGAGTCAGTGCCACAGATGCAATCTTTCAAAGGCGTCTTCAGCAAATGGCAAGACACCTACCTCACCTGGGACGTGTTCGAGGAAAAGTATGTCGAGATTATTTGCGAGGCCTACTCCGAGGAGGAAATTCGTTCGCTGATCGAATTCTACAAGACTCCCATCGGGCAGAAGCAACTGGAGAAGTCAGACCAGATTGTCCTCGAAGTTATGAGATTCTCAGAACTCGTTGCCGCGAGACACCAGCCGGAGCTCAACATCATGATCACGAAGAGAGCCAAGGAACTCGAACTGGAGGTCGAGAACCTCTTCCCGGAATTCAAAGCGGAAGAAGAAAACAGTGAAATCGTGATACATACCGCAACAGAATTTCAAAGCGGAAGCATGCAGCAGCTCGTTTACACTCTACCCAAAACAGAAGCGATCGAGGGGGCGGATATCGATCTCAAAACCGACGGCTCCACGCTTTCCGCAGTTGAAGCCATGGGAATAGCGTTCAGCGAACACTACTCCCAAATCGGAATCGACGAGGATGAATTCTGGGAGGAAACATCCATCACGCTTTCTAACTTCAAAATAGACAGCGACGACCTGGAATTTCCCGAAGCCAAAACCCTATGGTTCTACTCCGTGAATTGCTCCGTCTTTGGCAACTACCCAGCCTTCGGCACCCCCGCAGATATCGTCGTCCTCATGGATGGCCACATCCTTAAACCGAAAAAGCAATCTTGATTGCTAAAGCAGACTTACCTCTAACGAAACGACAACGCATATCAAAGCCGCGATAGCGACGGCAAATACGAACCGAACCCAGACGACCCACCCTCCTCCGCAGAAAAGAGAACAAGAGCCAGGTACAGTATCCGTTTCTTCGTTACATTATCGAGCAGCCCCCCCCCCAAAAAAAAAAAAAAACACAAAGGCTCCCTCTATCTCCCACCTCTCCGCACGAGAGCTGCTAGCCCAGCCTCTTTACAGCGTCTCCCACAGAAACCACTCCATCCGATACGACCTTGACATAGATCCCCCTCAGGTGAAGAGCTTTACCCTCGGCGGAATTGATGTAGGCAAGAGCCTCTTTTCCGAAGCGTTCCGCAAACTTCGCACAACCGTTATGCGGAACGTCAGTCACTTCCACTTCTGTTTCCCCGATTCGCAATCGATCACCTGTACTCAAATTCTCATCACATAGGTCGAAATCCACGCACAACGCATCTCCCGCCAGAGCGCGGCGCTCATCAGAATCGGCAATCAACTCGAGCACGCGATAATTCATCATCGCAATCTGCACCGCAGGATCCGGACTTCCATCGGGGAGCGATTTCCAGCAACCTTTCGCCCAATGGTCGCCAGCCACCCCTTCCTCCACGCTCAAGGAGCAACTCGCAGGCATCTCCCGCTCGTTCGACACGGGTCGCACCACGATCAGCTTGAGCGATCCCTCTTCCTTGGGAGCTGCCTTCACATAGTCCAGCCGCTCCACGAATTCCTCTTTGGTGATAAAGCTCATTCCCAAGCTCACCGCAACGCCGTGGCATGGGCAAGCCTATCCCACGCCGCGTATTCACAGAGCTGAAACACGATCACTCGAGCAAACAGTCCTTCACGATCAGCCTCGCCTTTTCCGAATCCTCCGAGGAAACCGCCACGATCCCGAAATTCCGCTCGTGCCGAATAATCCGGATGCTTCTCAAATGCACATCCGCTTCCTTAAAACGATTCGCGACCATGGCCAAAGCCCCCGGCTCGTCCTTCACCCGCAAAAGCAGGGCATCCTCCGTCACCGCCGGGAAGCCCGCGTCCCGCAAGGCATGCAAGGCCTGGTTGTAGCGATCCACCTCCAAGCTCACCACATCCATCCCGGACACCTCCTCAGCATCCATCGATTCGATATTGATCCCCTTGTCCCCAAGAATCTCCGCAATCTCAGCGGTCAACCCCATCCTCGACCGAGTCACGATCCTAATTTGCTTCATTTCTGCACCTTTCTAAATCCTCCGCGAGCGCATCGATCTTCTCCCGATCGATATGCGGCATCACGATCACATGCGCCGTACTCTCCTGAACCGCGAGCTGCCACTTGTCCAAAATCCGAGCAGGAGGCCGCTCCAAAACGACTGTTATCGAGTGCGGGTTCCTCCAAGCCTTCCAGCCCACGGACTCGAACCGCTCCACCGCGTAGCGAGCATTCCCGATGCACCGAGCCACCTCAGAGCGAAATCCCCGTTTCCCTTTCATCTTTATGGCATGCCATAAGATCAAAGGAGAAAACCCGTTCCGCGAGCCACTTATCGTAGTGTCTAGCGTACCCACATATTCGATACTTCTGGCAATCAAGTCCACATTGCGCTTCAAGGCCAAAGCGACGCCGCAAGGCACCGGCGATCCGATAAACTTGTGACCGCTAATCGACAAGCTGTGGATCCCATCCGCAAAGTCGAAAAACGGTGCCCCGTCGATAAAAGGAAGAGTCATGCCGCACAACGCCATGTCGCAATGAATGTAGTACGACGGAATCGCGAGCCCATCTAGCATCTCCTGGATCAGGTCCACACGGTCAACTCCCTCCTTCATCGTGGTACCAATATTTGCAAACACGATGGGCGGAACATCTCGGTGTATCCTCAAAGTCTCCCTCAAATCTTCGTAGTCGATTTCCCCTGACAGTTGAGACTTGATCATGATGTGCGGCATACGCAGCAGGCGAAGGTTCTTGCTCACACTGTAATGCGTGTCCTGAGAGAAATATACCATGCCACGCGGATGAAGCTCCCGGGCAAGATAGAGCCCATAAAGATTACCCTCCGTACCTCCGTTTGTGACATAGCCCCACCAGTCGCCCTCCGGAGCGTGAAGCAAGTCCGCGAACCACTGCAATACCTCGCGTTCAATCTCTCGAGTGTGCAAATGGTAACTGCAGGGATTGAACGGATCCCCCACATTGTTCAGAGGAAAGTCTAGAAACCGGAAAAGCTCCGAATAATCGAAATCCGTATTACAAGGGTACCCAGCAAACGTATCGGACTGCTCGCAACAGTCCTTGTAAAGCCGGTCCAAGCGATCACGACTTCCTACACTCTTCGTCCTCGCCACACCCAACCCTATCCGAGAAAACCCACATCGCAAGAGCAGGCCGCCATATAGAGCCACCCTTCAAAGCCCCCATTCCGCCCTCAGTCCCCTAGTCGATCTCCAGGTTCAAAATCCGCCACCGTCCTTCCCGCAAAACCAGACGAGACGAAAACTCAGCCGTAAAACCGCCCGTCGTCTCCACTCCCCCTTCTACAACGAGATTCGGCCCACGGTACCCTTTCTCGCGATATTCGAAGCCGTACACATCCGAGTCGATCGAAACGTAGCGCGAAAAGGTCTCACGCTCACTTTTGAAATAGGCCTCAATATCCCGCACCGTCTTCTTTGGGCTGCTCTCGTACATATCCAGCAACCGAGCCCCCCTCGCCGCATCCCCCTCCCTGCCAGCCACCATAAACCGGTCCAACACCTCCAAAACAATCCCCAACTCCTTCTCGCTCGCCTCCTCCGCAACGGCTGCGAGCGCGAGAAATTGCTTCGCCAAACAGAAAAACGTAAAAAGAGTCAGCAGAGAGCGTTTCATTCCAGTATTCGTCCCCTAAATACAAAGCTTATTCCGAGCCAAAAAAGTCGACCCGTCAAAATTGAGCTCCGATCGCTCACGCCCTCCTCAAAACAGCCCTCCGCTAGGCAACTGGGTGCTTCGCCCCACCGATTCTGTCCAGCCCAGTCCCCAGCCAACAGCCACTCCAACCCTCCCTCCCTTTCCACGCAACGCCTAGGGGATTTCCGATGCTCGCCAAAATTGACCAAAGCCCGCTCTTGCCTTAACTTCGGCCCCCTCTCCACGGAACTCGCATCTCAAGACACCCGGTTCCCAACTCCCCCAGACAGCAAAAGCGCTCCACCTATTCACCGTGAACTCCAACCGCAACTCGCCATGTCTGACCCCACCACCCTGCCTGCTACCACCGACACAAGCCCCAACTGGGCAAACATAGAGCAACTCGTCGATTCGATTCCCTCAAACCTCGCCCTCCCCATAGGCAACAATTCCCACCCCACCCAGCACCAAAAGGCGCTCGGCAAGAAATGGGAAAACGCCACCGAGAGCTTCTCCTTCGCCGCGGACGCCAAAGCGAGCCTCTCCATCCTAAACCAAAAGAAAAGAGATCCCGATCCCCTTCGCATTTGGGCCAGCAAAGCCACAGAAAACCTCGCCTCCCCACTCCTTCAGGCAGACGACCGAAAGCCCTACCTCAAATACGGCATCGAAGCAGGAGGCAGCCTCAACGGGACGATAAGTCTGGGATCCACCTTGCCCACCACCCTCTCCTCCAAAGCGGACTTCGAGCTTGGGTTCTACGCCTACCGCCAACACAACAGCTCGAAACAACTAGGCCAAGCCATAATCGCCGACGCCACCAAGCTGCGCACCCCTCTCCGAGCCCAAAGCATTCGCAAAATCGAAGCTGGCAACGCCCTCGCCATGAAGTGGAACGGGAGCATCGACCTGAAAGCAAAAGTCGACTGGACCTCCCTCGCCTCCGCCATCGTATCCAAAGTTTCAGCACTTAATCTCTCTTACGGACTGGTCGACGTAGAGATCGACGCTGAGATATTCTCAAACCTGGACTTCGCCCTCGAGGACAGCTTCCTCCTCGTCTTCTCCAAGTCAGAAAAAACCAACCAGCTCGTGGTAGAGGTGCGCAAAGACCACCGAAACGCGTTAAGCGCTGCCGCCGGCTTCCTTGTATCCGCGAAGTCCACCCTGTCCGCTAAAAGCAACTCCAAGCTCAAGCATCTGAAAACCCAAATCGGGGCCCAGATCCTCGGCCTCTCCAGCCCCCTATTCGAACGGCTAGAATCCTGGGCCGCCAGCGCCCAATCCCTGCCGGAAGAGCTCCAGGAAGCACTCGCCAACGCGAGCGACCGTATTTTCGGGAAGCCCCCAGAAGACCTCCTTCAAGAGCAAAGAGCACACCTCAGGCAAACGCTCGACACCTGGTGCAAGGCGCTCGAGAAAAACGTCGAAGAAACCGCCCGCCAAGAATTCGAGCTCAGCCTGCAGTGGAGCTACCGAAAGGTGAAGACAAACGAAGCGCTCATTCGCGTCGCCATCCCCAGCGACTACCTCGCATCCGAAAAGTTCACCACCCTCCACAAGGAACTAAGAAAAGGAAAACTCAGCCGGCTCCAGTCGCTCGCGAAATCGCAAAAAGACGGAAACGAGAGCTACTTCCTCAAGACGCTAAGCACCGAGACCATCAGCAAGTTCAGCCTGGGCATCTCCTTTGGCGACTTCGCCATCGGAAACGCGACCACCACCAGCAGAAGCTTCTCCTGGATGGAAAATCGAGCCGGACAACTCCTCCCCAGTTTCCTCATCAACACCGACCGCAAGCTCAGCTTCGGCAAGGAAGCCGAAACCCTCTTCGCCGGAGCGACAGCCATGGGCAACAGCTATCAGGCCGAAGACGAGCTACGCATATCGAACCTAAACTTCGATCTCACACTCAACCAAAGCAACCACGACGAAGTCATCGATACCGACGAGATTATCGACTATCTGGATACAGCGCGTATCTGGAACGCGTTCCCGCAAGACCTCCTTTCCCTCGAATCCGCCGTCGCCAAACTAATGGCGAAGCAAGACGCCGGCAAAATCCTAAGCTTCAACAGCAAGCTCCACCTCAGCAACGAAGGAGTCGAGAAACTGCTCGGCGCCACCACTCCAAACGACTCCGAACTCTGGGGCGACGCCCTCGCCCTCTCCCTCCATGCCTACCACTGGAGCGAAGAACTGTACGATCTGGATAAACGAAAGGCCGCCTACTCAGACGCAGCCCGCATCGCCTTCGAATCCGAAGATCTCAGCAATTCCGAGCTAAGCAAAATCAAATCAGCCCTCGTCGAGGACCTCCAAGAGCAAGGCCACGAAATGCTCGCCAAGTACGAGCTCCGCGCCCTGAAAACCAAGAGCGGAAGGCAAGCCTCCAAGCGGATCGTGATCCAGAACTACAAGTACTCCCTGACCGCCCTACGCGACAGCCTGCTAATCCCCCTTTGCTTAAAGCGGAAGGACCTCTTCAAAAACCTGAAAGGCCTTCAGGAGTTCGCCCGTCTCCTTCATGTGGATACAGAGGAATACGAAGACAGAAAAGACTTCGAAAACGAAGTCCACAAACACTTCGACCTCTTCAAGTACCTACGCCGCAACCGAGCCCTCTTCCGGGCCATCGGATGCTACGCCCATCTCAAGAGCTTGAGCTTCCCGGAGGAGACCCGTAGCAAGCTTCTCACCGCGACCTTCCAGGTCATCGAGAAAGACTCGAACGGAAACGCCGCGAAGATCATCGCATTCGCCGACAACCACGCGACTCCCGAAATGGAAGCCTGATCGCGAGCCTAGCTAAGAGACTGAAGTAGTTCCTCTAACAAAATCGGAAAAAACCGGCCTCCCGATTCGAGATTTGGAAAATCCGCACCTAGCTTGCACGTGCGGAAACGGCTCGCTCGTCTTTCCTCCACAGAACTAAACCCACCTACCTTAGCTATGACCTCAGAAAGCAAATGCCCATTTCACCATACCGCCGGAACCGGAACCACCAACAACGACTGGTGGCCCAATCAGCTTAAGCTCCACATCCTCCGCCAACACTCGGAACAATCCGACCCCATGGGCGAAGATTTCGACTACGCCCAAGAGTTCGAATCCCTCGATCTCGAAGCGGTGAAAAAAGACCTCCATGCCTTGATGACCGACTCCCAAGATTGGTGGCCCGCCGATTTCGGCCACTACGGTCCGCTCTTCATCCGCATGGCATGGCACAGCGCCGGCACCTACCGGACCGGCGACGGAAGAGGCGGAGGCGGCACGGGCAACCAGCGCTTCGCCCCGCTCAACAGTTGGCCGGACAACGTCAACCTCGACAAGGCCCGACGCCTCCTCTGGCCAATCAAACAAAAGTACGGCCGCAAAATCTCCTGGGCCGACCTCATGATCCTCACCGGCAACGTCGCCCTCGAGTCCATGGGCTTCAAGACCTTCGGCTTCGCCGGAGGACGAGCAGACATCTGGGAGCCAGAGACAGACATCTTCTGGGGCAAGGAAACCACTTGGCTCGACGACGAACGCTACTCAGGCGACCGAGATCTCGAGGACCCTCTCGCCGCCGTCCAAATGGGATTGATCTACGTCAACCCGGAAGGTCCCAACGGCGAGCCCGACCCCGTCGCCGCCGCCCGCGACATCCGCGAAACCTTCGCTCGCATGGCCATGAACGACGAGGAAACCGTAGCCCTCATCGCTGGCGGCCACACCTTCGGCAAAACCCACGGAGCCGGAGACGCCTCCGCAGTCGGACCCGATCCTGAGGCTGCAGCTCTACAGGAGCAGGGACTCGGATGGACAAGCTCCCACGGCTCCGGAAAAGCCGGCGACGCCATCACCAGCGGCCTGGAAGTCACCTGGACCTCCACCCCTACCAAATGGAGCAACAACTTCTTCTGGAACCTCTTCGGCTACGATTGGGAACTCACCAAAAGCCCGGCCGGAGCCCATCAATGGACTCCCAAAAACGGAGCTGGAGCGAACTCGGTTCCCGACGCCCACGACTCTTCCAAGCGCCACGCCCCCTCCATGCTAACCACCGATCTCTCCCTGCGCTTCGATCCTGAATACGAAAAGATCTCACGCCGCTTCCACGAAAACCCAGACCAGTTCGCCGAAGCCTTCGCCCGCGCCTGGTTCAAGCTCACGCACCGTGACATGGGGCCCAGATCCCGCTACCTCGGGCCCGAAGTCCCGGCAGAAGAACTCATCTGGCAAGACCCCATCCCCGCAGTCGATCATGAGCTGATCGACGAGAAGGACGCCGCGGACCTGAAGGCTAGAATTCTCGAGTCCGGGTTGAGCGTTTCCGAGCTTGTATCCACTGCTTGGGCATCAGCTTCGACCTACCGTGGATCAGACATGCGTGGCGGTGCCAACGGAGCCCGCATTCGACTCGCTCCGCAAAAGGACTGGCAAGTCAACCAGCCGAGCCAACTCGCCAAAGTACTCGAAACCTTGGAAGAGATAAAACGGAACTTCAAAAAAGACGTCTCGCTTGCCGACCTCATCGTGCTCGCAGGCTGCGCCGGGGTAGAGCAAGCCGCCCATAAAGCAGGCATAGACCTCTCCGTCCCCTTCACCCCAGGCCGCATGGACGCCTCACAAGAGCAAACTGATGTAGATTCCTTCGCTGTGCTCGAACCCGCCGCTGACGGATTCCGAAACTACCAACGCAAGAAATTCTCAGTATCCGCCGAGGAACTACTCGTCGACAAAGCTCAGCTCCTCGGCCTCACCGCTCCCGAAATGACCGTTCTGGTCGGAGGCATGCGCGTGCTGGATACCAATTGGGACGGATCGCAACACGGCGTATTCACGGACTCGCCCGGTACCCTCAGCAACGACTTCTTCATCAACTTGCTCGACATGAGCGTCGCCTGGTTCCCACAGTCGGACGAAGAAGAAGTATTCGACGGTCGCGACCGCAAAACAGGCGAAATCAAACGCACCGCCACACGCGTCGATCTCGTGTTCGGATCAAACTCGGAGCTAAGAGCTCTAGCAGAGGTCTACGGTTCCAGCGACGCGAAAGGTAAGTTCGTATGCGACTTCGCAAGCGCTTGGGTCAAAGTCATGAACCAAGACCGATTCGACGTGAAAAAATAGCGTTCATCAGCCAATGCAGCGGAGGAGAACCCAACCGTTGGAGTCCCGCCTTTAGGCGGCAACCCTAAACAGCGGCAACCGCTAAACCCGCTGAAGTGGGAACTCCAACAATTTCGCCTCAAACAGCTATCCACTGCTTTTGACTATGATTCCAAAGTAGCGCTCATCTGCATACCGCTACCGATCCCCAAAGGAGGGCGGGACCGCCGCGTCACGCCTCCCTGCGACCGCGTGCAAACGAAACACATATAAGCGTTTCAAATACCGATATCAGCCCTCCTTCAATCCTTCGATCGGCGCTCTAGAACACCGCCGGAAACGTTGCGATTCTCCGAATACGAGGATAAGTTTCCCTGTTCAGCAAAGGAGGAAATATGAACAGGAACCGAAGCCAAACCGTTGTGCTGTGCGCGGTCTTGTTGCTCGCCGCATGCACGAAAACCGTGAACTCTCCACATGGGTTTAGACTCCCACCCGGCAATGTCGATCAAGGACGCGTCGCCTTCGTCGAGCTGGGGTGCACCCAGTGCCACACTGTAGCAGCCGATAAGCTCGATCGCCCAGGTGGAGAACCACTCATGACCGTCAAATTGGGAGGTGGAGTGACAGACGTAGAAACCTACGCCGAGCTGGTCACCTCCATCATCTACCCATCACACGCCATCAAAGAGGGAGACTCAGCGAAATTCAAAGACGAGCAAGGTCAGACTCTAATGCCTGACTTAACCAAAGCCATGACCGTTCGCCAGATGATCGACGTAACCGAGTATCTGCAATCTCACTACACAGTCGTAACGCCACCCTACCCAGACTACCCGTTCGCTGGTAGCTATTACCCATAAAACAACAGACGAAAGAAACCCAAGCAATGACACAGGGATACGACTCTCTCTACGCGGCGTCTCTCGACGATCCGGAGACGTTTTGGAAGGAACAATCAAAACACATCGATTGGTTTACCTCACCAGATGAAATCCTTTCGTACTCTCAGGAGGGAAACTGGAAGTGGTTCGAGGGAGGCACCCTCAATACATCCTACCTCGCCATCGATCGACACATCGATCGGGGGCGGGGAGGTGAAACCGCGATCATTTACGATTCACCAGTAACCGACACCAAAAGAAGATACTCGTATCGAGAGCTAAAATACGAAGTCTCTCGCCTTGCCGGAGCACTTCGGGCCTTGGGCGTGAAGCGAGGGGATCGAGTCATCCTCTACCTCCCCATGATTCCAGAGACGATCTTCGCCATGCTTGCCTGCGCTCGAATCGGGGCCATACACTCCGTAGTATTTGGCGGTTTCGCCGCCCACGAACTGCAGAAACGGATCGACGACGCAAAGCCTAAAGCGCTGCTCACCGCCTCATGTGGTATCGAGGTCAATCGAGTCATACCCTACAAGCCAATCGTCGACCGAGCCCTGGAACTCGCATCGCACGAAGTAGATAGCGTAGTGGTCTTGCAACGACATCAAGTCAAAGCAGACCTAAATCAGTCTCGTGACCATGATTGGCAACACGTGATCGCAAAGTCGATGCCCGCGGAATGCCTCCCGCTACAAGCAACCGATCCGCTCTACATCATCTACACATCAGGCACCACAGGAAAACCCAAGGGAGTCCTGCGTGACAACGGCGGACACGCGGTCGCCATGGAATTCTCAATGCGAACGATCTACGACATGAGCCCCGGCGACGTTTTCTGGGCCGCTTCCGACGTTGGCTGGGTAGTCGGACACTCCTACATCGTCTACGCCCCGCTCATTCGCGGATGCACCACCGTGCTCTATGAAGGCAAACCCGTCAAAACACCCGATGCCGGCGCCTTCTGGCGTGTGGTTGAAGAGCACCATGTCAACGCTCTCTTCACTGCCCCCACCGCCATCAGAGCCATGCGCAAGGAAGACCCAGAAGCCGCCCTCATGAAGCGCTACGATCTCTCTTCTCTCAGGAACATGTTCCTCGCCGGTGAACGTTGCGACGTCTCCACCCTCGAGTGGCTCTCCTGCAACCTCGGAGTCCCCGTCATCGACCACTGGTGGCAAACGGAGTCGGGCTGGCCGATGCTGGCCAACATGACCGGCATCGAACTACTGCCAATCAAACCCGGATCAGCAGGAAAACCAGTTTGTGGATACGAGATGAAAGTCGTCGACGAATACGGGGCAGAATGCCCGCCAAAAGTCGAAGGAACCCTCCTAGTCCGCTGCCCGCTTCCACCCGGCACCCTGATCGACCTATGGCAAGATAGCGAACGCTTCCAGAAGTCCTACTTCGACTCCTACCCGGGATACTATCTCACAGGAGACGGAGCCTACCGCGACGAGAACGGGTACTTCTACATCGTCGGTCGCATCGACGACGTCATAAACGTGGCTGGCCACAGACTGTCTACAGCCAGCCTAGAAGAAGCGATCTCCAGCAATCCCTCCGTCGCGGAGTGCGCGGTGATCGGCATCGACGACGCCCTAAAGGGTCAAGTCCCCATTGCCCTCGTCGTCACAAAGACCGGCCTCACCGCCGGACCAGACGAACTTGAGAAAGAGCTTGTGGCCAAGGTTCGAGAAGCCTTCGGAGCAGTCGCCTCCCTCAAGCATGTCCTAATAACCGAACACCTCCCCAAAACGAGATCGGGCAAGGTACTGCGTAGCGCCTTGAGAGCGATCGCCAACGGCAAAGAACTCCCTTCCGTAGCCACCATCGACGACCCCCACGTTTTGGACGAGATCAGAGCGCTCTTCGAACGCGAACTCTTCGAAGCAAAAGCAGTCAAGTAAGCCAAATCTTCCCACTCAAAAAAGTATCAGCTTTTCCACAACAACGGGAAAGCACGATTCCGCTTTGCCTTCCAGTCATTCCCGGCTAGCGTCCGGAAATGATCGGAGAGAGCGAAATCCAACGACTGGCCGAAGACCGAGAGCGCAAGCGAAACTGGAAACGATGGGGACCCTACCTGTCAGAACGACAGTGGGGCACCGTACGGGAAGACTACTCTCCCAACGGCGACGCCTGGAAACACTTCCCCTTCGAACACGCCCACCTTCGCGCCTACCGTTGGGGCGAGGACGGACTCCTGGGCTTTTGCGACCGCCAAGGACGCCTCTGCTTCACTCCCGCCTTCTGGAACGGCGAGGATCCGATCATAAAAGAGAGGCTCTTCGGTCTCACTGGCGAACAAGGAAACCACGGCGAAGACAACAAAGAGCTCTACTACTACCTCGATTCCACTCCAACCCACTCCTATTCGAGAGCCCTCTACAAGTACCCACAAGCCGGTTACCCATACCAAGATCTAATTGCGAAAAACCGACAAAGAGGTCTCCAGGATTCGGAATACGAAATTTTGGATACAGGCATCTTCGACAACGGAAAAAGCTTTGATATCCAAATCGAATACGCGAAAGGCGGGCCCAACGACATTCTCATAACCTTCACCTTTAAGAATCTCGCCGCGACTCCTGCCAAACTAAGCGCCCTACCCAAGCTCTGGTTTCGCAACACTTGGTTCTGGGGCTGCGAACACGAGGGTTGCTCCCTCAAACCAAGCATTCGCCTCGAAAGCCCCAACAAGCTTCGTCTTGAACGCGATACGCTCGGAACCTTTTACTTCGAGGCAGAGCCATCCTCCAGCGGAGTCGCCCCTCACTTCGCTCTCGCCGAAAACGAGACCAGCACCCGAGCGCTGTATGGAGAGGAAAACTACACTCCCTACACGAAAGATGCGTTCCATCGCTGGATCATCGACAACGACCCATCCGCAGTTCGACACGAAGGAACCGGCACGATCGCCATGGCCCGCTATGACCTAGCGTTCCGGCCCGGCGAAGAGATCACCCTAAACTTCCGCCTCTACTCGGAAAAGGAAGCGCCCAAACAAAGCTTCGGACGCTCCTTCACCACCCAGTTCAACAAAGCAAAAAAACAAGCCGACACGTTCTGGGATACCTCGCTCACCTCTTCCGCCGATCGCGAAGAACAAGACATCCAACGCCAGGCTTACGCCGGACTTCTTTGGTCCAAACAATTCTATCACTATTCCGTTCACGATTGGCTAAAGGGCGATCCCGCGGTCGCCCAACCTCCAGAATCCCGAAAGCAGGGCAGAAACCACAACTGGACTCACCTCTTCAATCGCGACGTCATCTCTATGCCGGACAAATGGGAGTACCCTTGGTACGCGGCTTGGGACCTCGCCTTCCACATGGTCCCCTTCGCGGAGATCGATCCCGACTTCGCCAAGAAACAACTCATCCTCTTCCTCAGGGAATGGTACATGCACCCCAACGGCCAAGTACCCGCCTACGAATGGGCTCTGGACGACGTGAATCCGCCAACCCACGCTTGGGCCTGCTGGGAAGTCTACAAGATGGGAAAGCAAAACGGCAGCCCCGACATCGATTTCCTAAAACGCGTATTCAGCAAACTGCTACTAAACTTCACCTGGTGGGTAAACCGCAAGGATCCAAACGGAAACAACCTCTTTGGAGGCGGCTTTCTCGGACTGGACAACATAGGACTCTTCGACCGCTCCAAACCGCTACCTGGCGGGGCGCAACTCCATCAAGCAGACGGCACGGCTTGGATGGCGTTCTACTGCTCCAAGATGCTCTCCATCTCCTTGGAGCTCGCCGCGGTCGACAAAACCTATTCCGACGTCGCTTCAAAATTCTTCGAGCACTTCATGAGCATCGCCGAGGCGACCAACCACTTCGCCGGCCGCGGCCTGTGGGACGAAGAAGACGGCTTCTACTACGACGAGATCGTGTATCCAAACGGTAACTCCCAACCCCTTCGCATACGCTCCCTCGTAGGACTCCTTCCTCTCATAGCAGCGCTCCCTCTTCACAAGTCCACGCTCGACGAGCTACCCGGATTCCAAAAACGCATGGAGTGGTACCTAAATAACAGACAAGACATCACCAGCGGCATCACCGCTCTCTCCAGCTCCGAGTCTTGCAACGACCGCCTCCTCGCCCTCCCCACCAAAGAACGTCTCCTCCGGCTACTCTCCTACCTCTTCGACGAAGACGAGTTCCTCTCGCCCTACGGAATCCGCTCTCTCTCCAAAGTACACGAAGAGAAGCCCTGCTTCCTCAACATAAACGGCGAAACCCACGAACTCCGCTACTGTGCTGGAGATTCGGATACCTACCTCTTCGGGGGGCAACTCCAATTGGCGAGGTCCCATTTGGTTCCCTATGAACTACCTGATTATCGACGCCCTCGACCGATACCACAATTTCTACGGCGATTCGCTAACCGTGGAGTACCCCGCCCGCTCAGGAAACTTCCAAACGCTCAAGGCCTCCGCCAACGACATCCGAACGCGCCTAATCAGCATCTTCAAAACCGACAAGAACGGGGCCCGCCCTTGGCAAGGAGGCGATGCGCGAGCAAACATGAGCCACCACGACCAAGGCCTCCAACAGTTCTACGAGTTCTTCAATCCCGAAACCGGCAAAGGTCACGGTGCCAGCCATCAAACCGGCTGGACCGCCCTCGTGGCGACTCTCATAAAGGACAGATACTCTTGAGCCAAATAATCGCTAGACCTGACTACAGCCTCATAGTGCACACTGTCCAAATCGACGTCGGCAAAAACCAAACGCTCATTCAAAAAACACTATGAAAAACGAACTCAACAAAGACACGTTCGTCCAGATTCTCCGTGATTGCGGGCTTTCGGACGCGCAAATGACTAAGCTCCACCAACTCATGGAAAAACGCTTCCCAGAATCTCACCAGCGCTTTCTGGAGTTTCTCCAGATCGGCGACGACGAGATCGCGGCTATCCGCCAGAGCTGAAACAAGCCCCACCAAACACATGGGATGCCTCGTACAGCCTGCGAGGCACCCCTTCCTCAAGTCCAACAACTCCAGAAGCTTTTAGCCATGCTCACCATACGCGAACTCGCGCGACGCCACGGACTATCAAGAAGCACGCTCCTCTACTACGATGACATCGGGCTCCTCCCTCCCACGACCCGCACCGGAGCAAACTACCGACTATACGATGAACAAGCCAATTCACAGCTAACGCTCATCCGCGCCTATCGCGAAGCTGGCCTCCCACTAGAGATAATCGCAACCCTCATCAACAAACCCAAAAGCCGAGTCACCAAGGCTCTCAATCAAAGACTCTCCGAAATCAATCGCGAGATCCAAGCCCTTCGCCAACAACAATCCCGTGTCGTTTCGATGCTTAAAAACTCGCTGGCATTCCGCAGATCTCGATACATGGACAAGAACCGCTGGGTCGAGCTCTTGAGAGAATCGGGCCTCAGTGACGAAGACATGATGCGATGGCACCAAACCTTCGAAGAGAAATCCCCCGAAGCCCATCAAGACTTCCTGGAGTCAATAGGCATCGCTGAAAACGAAATTCGGTCGATCCGCCAAAAAAGCAGATCGACCGAATCGAAAAAATAAAATCTGAAGCTCGGAGCGGCTAAGAAACCGTCCCCTGGACAACTCAGTAGCCGATACCGCCGGAGTCCGACAGATAGCTCATCAAAGTGCCAGCCTCCGCGCGGAACGTCTCCGTCGCATGGCGGTTAAGGTCACCCGCAGATATCAATCCGACAACCAGACCATCCTCCAGAACCGGAAGGTGGCGAACCTTGTTCTCACTCACGATATCCATCGCCTGCCCCACTTCCGTATCCGGCGAAATGGTCACCAGCTGGCTCGACATCACCTCGGATACCGCGACCTTTGTCGCATCCCTTCCCTCAGCCACTATCTTTCGAAGCACGTCTCTTTCGGTAAAGATTCCAACGAGAGACTTCGAATCCATGACCAAGACGCTGCCCACGCGCACGCGATTCATCAGCTCGACGGCTTTTTGAACGGTGGTGTCTGGAGCGACCGAAAGGAGTTCGATAGACTTCTTAGTTAGCAAAGAGGAAACTGGAGTATTCATAGGCATGTAATAAGATTAGGGTTAATTCTTGAACCTATTAATCTACCAAAGATCTCCAAAACCGCAAACCGTATCCCCAGTTTGTGGCATTCCTCCCCCGAACGGTAGCGCCCGCTGTCCCCAACGGACACAAAACCGCCTCCCCGCAAAACAGCCCCAACCCCGTCTAAACGGACTCGAGCTTCAATCGTCCCTTCCATTTCCCAGCCATGCGAAGCATCGAAACTTCCTCCGTAAAATCGCTTATCGAATCGATTTCCACCCACGCCAGATCAAGCGACTCCTCGCTCACCTGGAAAGCCTCCGACCCCGTCGCCTGCACGACGAAACGGACATCGAAATGGTAATGGTCAGGATCCGCCTTCCGGGCCGGAATCAGATGGATATCAATGTCGAAAATCGCTTCGTCCAACAAACTGAGCTCGCTCAGCCCCGACTCCTCCAGCGCCTCCTGCAACGCCACACGCGACACGTCTGACTCCCCATCCGCATGCCCGCCAAGCTGAAACCAAGCCCCTAGCTTCCGATGATGCGTCAGCAGCACATGCGTTCCCGCCCGATTCACCAGCCAAGCCGAACCGGTCACATGCCCCTCCTGCAGGCTTCGCTCAAAACAGTCCTCGTTCCTCCTCACAAACTCCAGAAACCGCTCGCAAGTCTCGCTCTCACCCGGCCACCTGGCTGCGTACCCCTCCAGCAGTTCGATCAACGCCTTCCTCTTCATAAAACTCGGTCCCGCCCGCCTACTCCTCGTTCGAACAACACTCTTCCTGCATAAACGCCAGCAAGGCCTCCAGCACCTGAAACTCAGGCGTGCAATAAAGTGTACGCCCCTCCCGACGCTGCTTCACCAAATCCACCGACACCAGTCGCGATATGTGATGCGACAAAGTCGAAGCCGGCACGCCCAAGGCCTCCTGCAACTCGCCGACCGGCACCCCCTTCAGGCCCCCTCGAACCAGATACCGGAAAACTTCCAGCCGAGTCACATGACCCAGCTCCGCCAGTTGCTTCGCTGCAATTTCAGTATCCATAAGCCAATCCTCTCAAATTGTCATTTCCATATTTCTAGAATTTTACTTTGACAAGACCTCATTTCAGCTGCCTATATTTCGACAATACTAGAATTATAAATATTCAACACGAGCTCCCAGGCCTCGGACGCGGAAACGCAACGCCAGGAGCCCCAGCGCCATGCAATCCACAGCAAGCAACGAATCTCTCAGCATCAGCGAATGGCTCGGCCAAGGCATCCGGCAGATCCTCTCCGGCCTCGAGCCCTCCATCGGCTCCGACACGCTTGACTCCCTCTCCCAAGCGGGCGGCACTTTCCTGTTCATCTTCGCCGAGCTCACCCTGCTCTTCATCTCAATCAGCTACCTGATCGGGATGATCCAAAGCTTCATCCCCCCGGAAAAAATCCGCACCCTCCTTAGCAACAAACGAAGCTACGCCATCGCCGCCTTGCTGGGAGCCATCACACCCTTTTGCTCCTGCTCCACCATCCCCTTCCTCAAAGGACTGATCCGCGCTGGCACCAACTTCGGAGCCATCATCGTCTTCCTGCTCGCCAGCCCCCTGCTCAACCCGATCATCATCGGCCTCTTCTTCGTCAGCTTCGGACTAAAGGCCGCCATCTACTACTTCGCCTCCGCCATGCTCTTCTCTATCCTGGCGGGACTGGCCCTCGACAAGCTAGGCTTCGGAAAATACCTGCAGCCGCACACCTCCCCCACCCCGCGCAAAGCGACCTTCTCCCTCGCCAGCGCCCCCTCCCTATCTCCCGCTGATTCCTGCTGCAGCCCCAAGCCTTCACTCGCTCCCTCCAGCTCACCTTGCTGCACCCCCAAACCGGTCACAGCCTCGCCATCCAGCTCATGCTGCAGCGAGGAAAAGACCGCCAGCCAGCGCCCCACTATCGCAAGCGCCTCTAAGCCGGCCCTCCAGCAAGCTTTCCAAGACTTCCGCCAAGCCCTCCCCTATATGCTCATCGGAACCGCCATCGGAGCCATCATCTACGGCTTCGTGCCCGACACCTTCATTAGCCGCTACGCCTCCGCCGACAATCCCCTAGCCATCCCCTTCTCGGCCATCATCGGAGTCCCTCTCTACGTCCGGGCCGAAGCGGTCATCCCCATCAGCCTCGGACTCGTCGAGAAAGGCATGAGCCTCGGAGCCGCCATGGCATTCATCATCGGCAGCGCCGGAGCCAGCATCACCGAAGTCATCCTTCTCAAATCCATCTTCAAGCAGCCCATCATCATCGCCTTCCTCGTCGTCGTCTTCACGATGGCAATCGCTACCGGCTACCTCCTGCCGCTCTTCGTGTGAAACACAGCCACCCCAGCAGGCGCCCGTTAAAATGGTTCAGCGCCCGCTGCGAATTAGGCGCTGGCCTAGCAGAGATCTCCACTGTACTTTGATTGGATATTGCGCACAATGTGTGCCTTTTCGCCCTCTGTCGAACCGATCGAAACATGAAAGCTCTTAAACTAGCCCTGCTCGCCTTCGCCGCCACTGTCGCCGCTCACGCGAGCTCCCAGCTAACCCGCGAAGCGGATTTCAACTTCGGATGGAAATTCCACCTGCAAGGCGAATCCGAGAAGCTCGGCCCGAAAATGCCGCTCGACGACGGCGACTGGCGCGACGTCCGTCTCCCCCACGACTGGAGCGTCGAACACTCCTTCAGCGAAGAATGGGAAGGCAACACCGGCTACCTCCCCGGCGGCATCGGCTGGTACCAAAAACACTTCCCAACCCCGACTAACAACGACGGCAAACGTACCTTCGTCCTGTTCGACGGCGTCTACAACAACGCCAAGTTCTGGCTCAACGGCGTCGAGCTGGGCGAAAACCCATACGGCTACTCTCCCGTCTACTTCGACCTCACCGACCTTCTCGCCAAGCCAGGCCAAGAGAACATTCTCACCGTGCACGTCGACCACTCGCGCTACGCCGACGCCCGCTGGTACACCGGCTCCGGCATCTATCGCAAAGTAAAGCTCATCACCGTAAACGAGCTCCACATCCCAATCTGGGGCACCTACGTCACCACTCCGAGAATCAGCGACCAAGAAGCCACCGTCCAAATCGAGACCAAGGTCGCCAACACCTCCACCAAGAAAGCCGCCTTCACTCTCTCCACCTCCATCGTGGACGCGAACGGCCAGATCGTGGCCGAAACCAGCGAGCGCCTTAAGCTCGAACGCGGCGCCCAAGAAGCCTTCACCCAATCCCTCGCCGTCGCCCAGCCAGCCCTCTGGGATACAGAAAACCCAAACCTCTACACCGCCGTTTCCACCCTTAGCCAGAACGGCAAGACGATCGACAAATACACCACCCCCTTCGGCATCCGCAGCCTCCGCTTCGCCGCCAAAGAAGGATTCTTCCTCAACGGCAAGCCCACCCTCGTCAAAGGCGTCTGCCTCCATCACGACGGCGGACTCGTCGGCGCCGCTGTCCCTGAAGGCGTTTGGAGACGCCGACTCGAGGAACTCAAAGCAGGCGGCGTCAACGCCATCCGCCTCTCCCACAACCCCTTCTCACAAGAGTTCCTCGACCTCTGCGACGAGCTCGGCCTGCTCGTCCAAAACGAACTCTTCGACGAGTGGGACTACGCCAAAGACAAGCGCCAGAACTACCACGACCGCCACGACGACTACATTACCCGAGGCTACGTCGAGCACTTCCAGGAGTGGGCCTACAGCGATCTCGAGCGCACCATGCTGCGCGACCGCAACCACCCATCCGTCTTCCAGTGGTCCATCGGCAACGAGATCGAGTGGACCTACCTGCACTACCGCTACGTCACCGGCTTCTGGAAAGACCCCAACGATCCGCAAAACTCAGGCAAGTACTGGGGCAGCAAGCCGATCTTCTCCCCGGAAGAATTAAAGAAACGCTACGACGCGTCGCCAAAGGGTGAATACATCCTAGCCGAAACCGCCAAAAAGCTGAACGACTGGGTCAAGAAATTCGATACCACACGCCCCACCACCGCCAACCTCGTCGTCCCTCACGTCAGCATGGTCAGCGGCTACGCGGACGCCGTCGACATCGTCGGCTTCTCCTACCGCAACATGGAGCTCAGCTGGTCGGAGCACCACTTCCCCCACAAGCAAGTCACCATCAACGAGTGCCCCGGCACCTGGGACGACTGGAAGCACGTCCTCGAAAACCCAGGCGTCTTCTCCATGTACATGTGGACCGCCATCGCCTACATGGGCGAATCCTACCAGAAGTGGCCACAAAAGCACTGGTACGGCGACATGCTCAACCTCGCCGGCTTCCGCAACCCAGGCTGGAACTACTTCAAAAGCATCTGGGTAGACGAGCCCCACATCTCCATCGCCACCAAGCCGGTAAAAGGCTCCCCCTTCAAACTCGATGAACACAGCGGCCAACCCGTCGCCAAGAGCAGAAACGCCTACAAATGGGAAACCTCAGTTCCGAATACACACTGGAACTACCAGCCAGGCGAACAGATCATCGTGGAAGTCTGCTCCAACTACAGCATCGTAGAGCTCTTCATCAATGGACGCTCCCTCGGCAGCCGTAGCATGTCGGAAAGCCCTGACCGCCTCTTCCGCTGGGCTCTCCCATTCGAGGAAGGCACCCTCACCGCCAAAGCCAGTCTCGCAGGCACAGCAGTCGAAGCCCAGCTCAGCACCGCATCCACGCCCGTCAAAGCCAGCCTCACCGCGGACAAAACCACTCTCGCCGCAGACGGCTACGACGTCTCCCACCTCGTGGTCCAACTGGTCGACGAGAACGGATTGCCCGTCAAAACCGACGACCGCGAAGTCGTATTCGAAATCGAAGGTGACGTCCGTCTCCTCGGAGTGGATACAGGAGCCCAAACCAACGTGCAGGACTTCCAGTCCAACCGCATCGTAACGGACCAAGGCCGAGCCCTGCTCATCGTCCAGTCCTACCGCGACGCCGGCTCCGCACGCATCACCGCCACTTCAAAAGGCCTCGCATCTCAAACCGTCGTCCTCACGATCGAGTAAGCGAACGCGATCATTCGAACCATCCACTTTCAAGGCAGAGCAGCCCCAAGGCGCTCTGCCTTTTTTACGCCCCTACACCAGGCCAACTTCTCGGCGCAACGAACACAGGACGAGCGCAAACCTCGTCCCATAGCATCACACATCGCTCCGTCGCAAGCTCCCCCAACTCCTCCACCGAAACCCGATCCAGCTCCGCAAGCACACGCTCGTCGATCTTCGCTCCCCACAAACACTTTGGCAAAACGAAGAACTCCGTTCGCCCGCCGAAGCAGCGGTCCAACTCCTCAAAATACAGCCAACACCCACGCACGCATCCCGCGCGAACGCTCGGCGGCCGCGAATGCCCCTCCCGGTCAAACCGATCAAAAAGAGCTCCATAGATCCGTTGGCCAACGGCGACTTCCTCAACCCCAAACCTCTCCTTCAACAGCGCCTTCGTTTCCTCAAGCCTCCCCAAGCGCAACTGCCTGCTCCGCAGCCGATCCAACTTGTTCAACCAATTATCCCTCGGGTCCGGCCCAGGAAACCGCTCAACACAGCTTCCATCCACAAAGGAGAGATAGAACTTAACCGCCAGTTCGACATGAGTCACCAATCCGCTCGCGCGATCGCGAATCAGAAAATCGATTTCGCCAAGGGTCGATCCGTCGGCGCGAGGAACCTGCAGATTGCGAGCGAGCAGCTCCAATCCCGCATCCATCTGAATCAGACGTTCAAACGCGTCCTCGTAAAGATGCCCCAGCTTTTGATCAAAATTTAAAACGGCGACGTCATCCGGGGTTCGGAACGCGCGCTTCCAAACCTTCGCCTCTTCCAGATCTCCCACCAGCAAAGGGAGGTCCCGCAACCCGCTCAGGATCGCGCTGCTGAAAGTACAGTTCCGTCGTTCCACGAAAATCAGCAATCGGAAAAGCGACGCCCGATCTCAATCCTTTTCTCCCTAAACGCCTCAGTGCGTGAGAGTAGAGCAAGAGCAAACAACCTCGTCGTTGTATTCAAATTGTGGCAACCCATCAGCAAACACCGTTTCTTATATCCGCTATTTCTGCAGTCCAACCTTCGGCCTCTACGGACAATACGCGGTTCCACTCTATCGCTTTTACCTGTCCTCGATAAAACGGGGATTCGCCCTCCGACTGGGAATCAACGACTTAGCAAAGAGCCGCTAAGGCAAGCTGGGGTAGTTTCCTAAAAACCCCGAAGGGAAAACGATAGCCGCCAATCATCATTCTTCCCAGCTATTCGCTCCCAGCTCCAGAAGCCACATCTGAAATCGAATTAATAACTCCCACCCCACTCAGGAAATTCAACTTCCACGGGAAATGAGTTATTCAAGAAAAGCAACGCAAACGTATCTGCTATTCAGATACACAATCCTCACTCTCCTACTCTCTTGGCAAACCTACGCCATGGGTCATAGCGTAGGCCTCGACTGGACCGACAACTCGGACAACGAGATCGGCTTTCTTGTAGAACGCTCCATCAACGGGGAAGCCTTCGAAATCATCGGCGAAACCTCCGCAAACGACACCACTTTCCGCGACGAGACGATCGAGACCGACACCCACTACAGCTACCGCGTCTGCGCCTACAACGCGTTCGGGACAACAGACTACACGAACGTAGCGACCCACGAGATTCACGATCTCCCCCCCAGCATCAGCATCGACTTCATCTCCTCCGCCGATTCAGATTCTCTTTTCACCGGAGAGCCTTTCCTCGTTTCCCTCGACATCAGCGATACGGAAGGAGTGAGTTACGTGGACTACTACATCGACGGCCAACTCGAAGCCACCGCTACCGAAGCCCCATTCGATGGACTGCTTCTCATTGATCAAGCGGGTACCGCCAACCTGAAAATAGTAGCCTACGTCCACGTTTCCTCGGAGCCAGTCACGCTGGAGCAAACAATCGAGATCCAAGATTCCAAGCCAAGCATCAACGCCCTGCAAAACGGCAGTTTCGACGAAGGTCTATCGTATTGGAAATTCTATACAAACGGATCAGGCAGCGCAGAAATCGTTGAATCGCGAAACGCAGTCCAGATCTCCATCAATTCAGTCGGAACCAACACGCAGCTCTTCCAATCAGACATTCCCCTCAAACCAAATACTGAATACAAGGTATCCTTCGACGCCTACTCCAGCACCGGACACGACCTTCGCCTCTCCCTTAGCAAGCACAGCACTCCTTACACGAACTATGGACTGAACCGGGAAATCGTAAACCTCACAACCGACTGGAAGACGCACACCCTGACTTTCACAACCAAGGGATTCAGCTCAAACGTAACAGACGGACGTCTCGCCTTCTGGCTGGCCAACGACGCGAGAAACGGCGATCGATACTACCTGGACAACATCCAGATCGTCGAAGCGGGATCGGAACCAGAAACGGAGCCCCAACCTGAGCCGGAGCCAGCCCCAGAAACGCCTCTCCCCGTAACAAACGCTCTGAAAAACGGCACGTTCAACGACGGACTAACAGACTGGAAGTTCTACACAAATGGAGCTGGCAGCGCGAATACTACAGAGGTCGCAGACTCCAGCACTGGCGCAGCGGCCGAGGTTTCCATCGTCTCAATCGGATCGAACACCCAGCTCTTCCAATCAGGCATCCGCCTCAAACCAAATACTGAATACAAGCTGGCCTTCTCCGCTTCATCCAACTCCGGAAACAATCTCCGCGTCTCTCTCAGCAAACACGGAACACCATACACAAACTATGGCTTAAACCTAGAGCGGGTAGACATCACAAGCAGCTGGGACGTACACACGCTGACCTTCACCACGAGAGGCTTCAGCTCGGAGATATCAGACGGACGTCTCGTCTTCTGGTTTGCAGACGACGCGAAAAACGGAGACCGATACCTCATAGACAACGTCCAGCTCTTCGAGCCCAACCAGGAGCAAGAAGCCGAACCTGATTCCGGATCGGATCCAGATCCAGCAACAGAGCCGGACAACGAAAAGGAAGAGGATCCAGCTCCCGAGCAAGATCCAGTCATCCAACCTCAGCCAAACTCAAACGTCCTGAAGAACGGCGACTTCGAAAACGACCTCTCCTCTTGGAGCTTCTACACCAACGGATCAGGATATGCCAAGACTACCTTCTCGAGCTACAATGGCACCGGCAACGCAGCGTTGATCGCTCTCAATTCCCTAGGAACCAACATTCAACTACTGCAATCCGGCGTTCCTCTCGAACCGAACACAGAATACGTGCTCACCTTTGCAGCCTACTCGAATTCCGGACGCGACCTGGAAGTCGCCCTCACCAAGCACGTGTCACCGTACAGCAACTACGGCCTCAAAATTACATCTGTGGATCTCACAACCGAATGGAAGACCTTCACCGTGAAATTCACGACCAAGAACTTCACCTCGTCGGTAAAAGACGGAAGACTCTACTTCTGGTTCGCCGACGATGCCAGAGCGGGCGATTGGTACTACATCGACCAAGTCAACCTATCCAAAGCAAACTAGGATAGCCTTCAACCATCAAAAAGGTAGCGGCCGTTGTCCCCAACGGCCACAATCCCAAAAGAACTCGACCTCAATAATATTCGGCCTCGACGCCCTCAATCATCCCGACAGTAGCGGAACTGTGAATACGAAGCCTCACGTTCGCAGATCGCTTCACGACGATACCGCCTACCTGCGATCCTTCTCCGATATCGACGAGAGCCTCCCCCGAATTCTTGGAGCTCTTGCTCACGACAACGTCCCCCCGCACCTTCGAGGCGAGTACCCTCAGCTCACCGGCAACGATCTTCACGTCACCCGAAACTTCGCTCTCTTTTAAAGTCACGTTACCCGCAACCGTATTCACGCTGCCAGAAATCGTCGCCCCCGGGGCAACCTCGACATTCCCGGCGACCGTTTTCACCGAGCCACGGACCTGAGCGCCTTCGCCGACCCAGATCTCACCCGCTACCGTGTTCAGGCTTCCAGTCCGACTACCGCTTCTCACATCTATGTTTCCCGCCACCGTCTTGGCGTCGCGAATGCTCGCATTGGCTCCCACCCGGATATTGCCAGCCACCGTCGAGAAGCTCCGATTCTCGTCAGCCCCCTCCTTGACATAGTGATTCGTCGCCACCGAGCAACCGGCGAACAACGTCAAAAAAGCAGCGAGAAAAGCAAAGAGGGGTATGGATCTTGGATTGGTCATAACACCACTGACTACCCCGCCCCTCAGAATTGGTTACTCAGAAAGTCACACCAATCGGGCCGTCGCCTGCAACGCGCTGCAACGGCCCCATTTGCGCATTAGCCAAGCAGCGGATAATCCGTGTACCCGACTTCCGCGCCGCCGTAGAAGCTACCTTCATCCCACTCGTTGAAGCCCTCATCCTTTGCGATCCGATCCACCAGATCCGAGTTCGCAATCAAGAGTTTGCCAAACGCGACCGCGTCCGCTTCTCCAGCTTCGATCGCCGCCTTGCCCGAGGCCGCATCAAAACCTTCGTTCACGATGTAGCTGCCACCAAAAATCTTCTTCAGCTTCGGCCCTTGGCTATCCGGTCCTTTCGCTTCCCGAGCGCAGATAAACGCAAGCTTGCGCTCGCCCAACTCGCGAGCGACGTACTCGAAGGTCTCCTCCTTTTCAGGGGTGCCCATATCGTGCGCGTCGCAGCGCGGCGAGAGATGCATCCCCACGCGATCCGCGCCCCAAACCGAGAGCACAGCATCCGTCACCTCCAAAAGAAAACGAGCCCGATTCTCGAGCGATCCACCGTAGCTGTCCTCACGCTTGTTGGTTGAAGCCTGTAAAAACTGGTCGATCAAATAGCCGTTCGCCCCATGAATTTCCACCCCGTCGAAACCGGCCGCTTTCGCATTCTCTGCCCCCTTGCGGTAAGCCTCCACGATTCCGGGAATCTCGTCCTCCTCCAAGGCTCGCGGCGTCACAAACGCCTTCTCCGGGCGAATCAAGCTTACATGCCCCGCTGGCGCGATCGCCGAAGGCGCCACCGGTCGCGCCCCATCCAAATAGGACGGATCCGAAACCCGCCCCACATGCCAAAGCTGCAAGAGGATCTTCCCGCCTGCCGCATGGACCGCATCGGTCACCTTGCGCCACCCCTCAACCTGCTCACGCGACCAAATCCCCGGCGTATCAGGATAGCCCACCCCCATCGGAGTCACCGAACAGGCTTCGCTGATGATCAGGCCTACGCTCGCTCGCTGCGCGTAGTACTCCGCCATCAGAGCAGTCGGCACCCGCCCCTCTCCAGCACGACAGCGGGTCAAAGGAGCCATCACGACTCGGTTCGAGAGCTCCCAAGCTCCAATTTTTACCGGTTCTAAAAGTACGTTCATTTCGAAAATCGATTTAGCGTTTAGCGATGCTTGCCGCTATCCCACGAACAAGCCCTTCAATCTACTTCACAAAATTTGGGCAGAATCAACCATTGCTCAACGCCCCCGCTTCATCCACCGTTTTCAGCCATGAGATCCCAACTCTTGCCCCTCGCTCTGGCAACCCTGCTTCTTTCCGCGTTCACCGCCGCGCTCTCCGCCAAACCTTTCAGCATGAGTCTCGAAGTCGACGCCTCCGAGATCTCCCGCAAACTGGTGCACGCCCGCATGACCTTCGCCACCACACCTGGCGAGCTCGCTATCCGCTACCCCGAATGGATTCCCGGCATCCATGCCCCGCGCGGCCCCATCGAAAACATGGGCGGGCTCCGTATCTTCGACGAGAAAGGAGAACGCCTCCACTGGACCCGCGACCCCATAGACCGATTCCGCTTCCTCGTCGACGTGCCAAAGGGAAACAAGGAGCTCACCATCGAGCTCGACTACATCTGCAGCCAACCCTCCACCAACTCCTCGAGCGTCGACACCTACGGCAACACCTACGTCGGTATCATAAATTGGAATACACTCGTCGTTTACCCCGAAGAACACCAGCACACAGACATTGAAGTGAGCACCAAGCTCACCCTACCTCACAAATGGAAACTAGGCAGCGCCATCCCCGCTGAAAAAACAGACGACGTTTGGAGACTCGCCCCTGTTACACTCCTCGAACTCGTCGACAGCCCCGCCATCATGGGCGAACACCTTCGTAGCTTCGACCTCACCACCGAAGGCTTCCCAAGCTGCAAACTCCTCGCCACCTCCGAGTCATCCGCCGCCCTGATCGTCCCCGACGAGACGCTCGAGAAATTCCGCAACCTCGTCCTAGAATCCAGCCTCCTCTTCGGCGGAGCCCACTTCGAAGAATACAGTTTTCTCGTGATGTGCAGCGACGAGATTCCCAACATCGGACTCGAACACCTCAAGAGCAGCCTCAACGGCATCAGCGAACGCGCCCTCGTCGACGAAAAGAAACTGCTCGGCTGGGAAGGCAGTCTGCTCCCTCACGAGTTCGTCCACTCCTGGTGCGGCAAGTTCCGCTGCCCGGACGGCATGCACACACACGACTTCCACACCCCCAAAGACTCCCGACTCCTCTGGGTCTACGAAGGCCTGACCCAACACCTCGGCGAAGTCCTCACCACCCGAAGCGGGATCTGGGATATCGACCATCTCAAAAGCACCCTCGCCCACAACATCCGAAGCCGCCGAGCCACTACAGGCCGCCAATGGCGAAGCCTCGAAGACACAGCCGCCGCGGCCTACCAGCTCCGAGGCGGCAGCAAACACTGGAGCAGCTTACGCCGCAACCAAGACTACTACAACGAAGGCCTTCTCTTCTGGCTGGAGATCGACGCCATTCTTCGCACCGAAACCGACAACGCGGTAACGCTCGACGACTTTACCCAAAAATTCCTCGGAGCCAACTACCCCGGCGGAACACGTCTCCCCTTCTCGGAGGAAGAAGTGATCGAAACCCTCAAGAGCCTCCACGACTACGACTGGGACAAGCTGGTCGACGAACGCATCCGCAAACCACAAGAAAAACTCACAGTCGATTTTGTAGAGCTTCTTGGATACAAGCTCCGCTACAGCGACGAACGTTCCGACTCCCAAAAGTACTTTGAAAATACTTACAACTACGCCAACGCCCACGACTCCCTCGGCATGAACGTCAGCAGTAGCGGTAAAGTCAGCAGCAACGTCGTCACAGGCATGCCGGCCGACCTCGCCGGCATTGCCCCGGGCATGATCATCATCGGCGTCAACGACCGTAAGTTCTCCCTCAACCGTTTCCGCGACGCCATCGCCGATACAGTCATGCACGGAGAAGTGAGATTTCTCGTAGAAGACGGCGACCGATTCCGCACCCTCACAGTCAAATACGACGGCGGCTTGCGCTATCTAGAATTGGTTAGAGACGAATCCAAACCAGACCTAATCGAAGCAATCTACTCGCCACGGAGGGAAAGTTAGGACTGCCAGACAAACACTCCATCTCCTCCTTCGCCGCCACTAAATCAAAAAAATGAATACAGCCAAATCTGCAATCGTAACCGGAGGCGAACGGGGAATTGGAAAAGCCATCGTCGGACTTTTGGAAACAAAAGGATTTCACGTCAGCGTCCTCGGACTCGACTTGGAGCTCGCAAAAGAACTTCCTCCCTCGGTCGATTTCATTCAATGCGATGTCAGCCAATTTGATGCGGTAGAAAAGGCCATCGACAATATTTGCTCAAAAACAAGTCGCCTAGACGCCCTCATATGCAATGCTGGCATCGCCGATCCAGGCACAAAGGAAATAGATTTTTGCTCTCCCGAAGACTGGAAGAGAGTGATCGAAGTGAACCTTGGAGGCCCATTCTACTGCGCCAAAGCGGCAACACCGTACCTCAGACAAGCCAAAGGGAGCATCGTAAACATCGCGTCGATCCGTGGAATCAGATCCGAAGCAAATACGTTCGCCTATACCGCCAGCAAAGGCGGCCTTATCTCCCTCACACATTCTCTCGCAGCGAGTCTTGGTCCTTCCATCAGAGTGAATAGCGTATCTCCTGGCTGGATACTTACCGGTGACGACTACACGCCAACCCCCGAAGATCACTCCCAGCACTGGTCAGGCCGTGTCGGCAAAGCCGAGGATGTCGCGCAAATGGTAGCCTACCTCGTAAGCGACAAAGCGGAGTTCATCACAGGCCAAGATTTTGTGGTAGACGGAGGCGTGAGCAAAAAACTCAGCTACGTCTAACACCACCAGAGTGTTTATCTGATGAATAGGCACGTTCTCATTGGACGTGAAAGGTAGGGCGGCCTCGCCGCAGGCCGCCGTGGAGCCTTGGCGAAGGGGGAAGGCCGCCGTGGAGCCTTGATCCTGCATTGCGGCTGACTGGGCCAGTCATCTACCTCGTGCGACTAGCCATATTAAAAAAGTCACTAGCAAAACTCGATATACGACGGCGTTCCGGCCGCCATCGACTCACCCGTCGGCTTAAGCGCTCCACTCTCCACATCACGAAAATAGCTATCAAGAGAGCTCGAGTCCTGATGTGCCACAAGCAACAAGAGCCCGTCTGGGGAGAGAGCCATGTGGCGCGGCGTTTTCCCAACGCAAGAAAAGTCACCCAACCATTCAAGCGATCCACCCTCTCCGATTTCGAACCCAGAGATACAGTCGATCCCACGATTCGCGATGTAGAGGTGTCGCCCGTCCGGACTCAACAAAATCTCGGAAGGATGAGAAGTCGCCTCATCACCTTTTCGATGCGACGAGATGTATTCAATCTCTCCCACTTGCCTCCAATCTCCGTCGAAACGGATACACGCGATCTCCGAAGAAAGCTCCAATGCAACGTATAGGACACGCAACGCCCCCTGAACAACGAAGTGTCTCGGACCAGTTCCACCTCTCAACCGCACGCTCAATGCATCCTCTTTCTGGATACACTTCGTTAATCCATCCAATCGATAGCCAACCAGCTGGTCGATTCCCAAGTCGCCTACGAAAACGATTTCATTTCCAGGCATCACCGCAATGCTATGCGGATGCGGGGCTTCCTGGCGCAACTCGTTTGGCCCCGTCCCTTCATGCTTGAAGCTAGAAACCGGTTCTCCCAACAGCCCGTCCTCCGCAATGGGATAAACGTTCACATTGCTCCCCACGTAGTTCGCAACCAGCAGACGACTCCCCGTCTCCTCGCCCCGACAATAGGCTGGCCCGGGCCCGTTAGAGCTGCGCTGTTGCAACAAACGCAAGCCCCCGTCTTCAGCTACCTCGAAACAATTCAACGCTCCATCGTCACGCCCCTCAAAATCGCAAATCTCAGAGATCGAGTACAGACGATCACCTTTTTCGTTGAGCCAGAGATAAGAGGGATTTTCGACGGCGACAGCTTCTCCTACTGTAGTCATAATTCCAGATCGGGAGTCCACTTCACACGGGACAATCCCCGGACCACAGCCATCCACATGGCCAAGCGTTGAAGTATAAGTCCCAAGAAAAAAACGGCAGTTCATATGTCTTCGAAAGAGTACTGGAAGTCGGTCGGTTACGACTAGAATGGCAAAGCCTAACTCTCGACCACCAATTGAGAACCAAAAAAAAGACCGTCTCGGATTTGCTATTTCGCCCAATTCCTACACTTGTAGGAACTATGAAGAATACAAAATATTACTCCCTCCCGATCATCGCGCTGAGCCTTCTGTTCGGGTGCCAAAAAGTGGATCACGAGATCGTTGGGAAATGGCAAACGGTCGGCCCCCTCTCCGACTCTCTATTCTTCGACGAAGTCGCCTGCGAGCTCACGTTCAAGGAAAACGGTCGCTTCGAGAAATTCTCCGACGGAGGGATGAGCATACAGACCAGACAAACCGGAAAGTATCAGATCGATGGAGACAACGTCATCTTCGACTTTTCAGACCATCGCGAACCTTGGGCGATCAGCTTCAAAATAGCAGATTCTCGACTCTCCCTCTCGGACGGTGGACAATCCCTAGACTTCGTCCGCTCCGACCAAACGTCGGAAGCCCTGTTGGCGCTACCAGAAATGCCGAGCACCCTCAAGGAAGCCACCGACCTTCTCATCTCTGAAATGTCCGAGGACGACAAAACATTCGTAGCCACTCGAGCCCAAGACGATCTCATAATGTTCCACATGGGCTGGGGCATGGGTATCCGCAACCGCTTTGGACTCTGGGCAGGAAACAAGAAACTGCTAAGCTCGTGCGGCTCTCGCTGGATGCACCCCGACTCCGCCTCAGGCGTGATTATCAATTCCGTCTGGAAAGAGCTGCGAAACGATCTCGACCCCAGCTACCTGAAGGACATCGAGGAGATTCAAGCTCTCGCCAAGACCATCCCGGTCCATGGTCCCGACATCGCCGGGAAAACATTCAAGGAGATCGCTGACTTCCTAGCCCAAACAGCCTCCGATTCGTTCCTCGTCACCTTCGACATCCACCAACGAGAAGGCCACGACACCCATGTTATTTTCGAAACCTTCGAGGGCGAACAAACCCTCGCGGAAATTCTGAGCATGCTCTCCTTTCGCTTCGGCTTCCGCCTCCTCTACGAACCTGGCAAAATCGTCGTCTCCGAGTGAGGAAAAAGGAGTGAACAACAAGACTCTTGAAAGCGCCCGAGAACGCTGCCAAAACACTCACCCTGTGGACTGGAACAACATACACAACATGGACCCCAACCTGCTCGTAGGCATCGTCAATACCGCATTGAGAAATCACTTCGAATCACTCGACGACCTCTGCCTCTCGCATGCCGTCGACAAAGACGCCCTCTGCCAACAACTGGCAGCAGAAGACTACGAGTATATAGAAGCCGCCAACCAGTTCCGCTGATACGCCATGCTCGCTCGTCTCGCCCTCGCCTTCATCAGCTTTGTATCCACCTTTTCACTATCGATGAGCAGCGAGACCGATTACCTTCGCTTCGACCAGAACGATCTTCCTCGCCTCACCGAAGCAGGAGCCTCGCACCTCGCTTCCCTCGCCCTCCACTGCATCGGCCGCGAGTACCCCAACAAAATCGGGCACGTCATGGAGAGCGATGCCGACCAAGCGCCACCTCGCGAACTTCACCCAGCATTCTACGGCTGCTACGATTGGCACTCCTCTGTCCACGGGCACTGGATGCTGATTCGCCTGCTAAAAGAGTTTCCGGAACTCCCCGAAGCAGACAAGATCCGCGCCGCCATCTCTCAAAACCTGCAGCCCCACAAGATCCAAGGCGAGGTCGACTACATGACGCCCCGCACGCGCAAAAGCTTCCAACGCACCTACGGCTGGACCTGGCTTCTGAAACTCGCGGAAGAGCTAAAAACTTGGGAAGATCCGCAAGCCCGCGAGTGGGCGACCGCCCTTCAGCCTCTGGTCGATCACATCGAAGCCCTCTACATCGAGTTCCTGCCCAAGCAAACCTACCCCATCCGAACCGGAGTCCACCCCAACACCGCTTTCGGCCTGTCATTCGCCTGGGACTACGCACACACCCTCAACCGCACCGAACTCAAAGCCGCCATCGAAGAAGCCGCCCTTCGCTACTACTCCAACGACAAGAACTGCCCCGCCCACTACGAACCCAGCGGATCCGACTTCCTCTCCGCCTGCCTCGAAGAGGCCAATCTCATGCAGAGAATTCTCAGTCCCGAAAAGTTCGCAGACTGGTACTCAGAATTCCTCCCCCAGCTTCCCCAAATCCTAGAGGAACCCGCCACAGTCACTGACCGGATGGACGGGCAACTCGTGCACCTCGACGGCCTCAATCTAAGCCGAGCCTGGTGCCTTGCCGCCATCGCGCAAAAGCTGCCCCCAGACTCCCCCCACAAGAAGCACCTGCGCCAAGTCGCTGCCACCCACATCCAAGTCACCCTGCCAAACATCGCCAGCGGCGGATACGAAGGCGAACACTGGCTCGCCTCCTTCGCCGTCTACGCCCTATCTGTAGCAGGGAGATGAGCTCCCCTACACCTTGATCTCGAAACCCTTTCGGTAGCTGCGTTTCATCATCCCATTCGCAGCCGCGTTGTCCTTAAAACGCTTTTTCCCGGCGTCCCACCAGATCTTCTGGTTTCCGATTCGGTGAGCGATATTGGCCATGTGGATGAGTCCGGTGCTCGCATGCAAAGCGTCAAGATGAGCCGACGCCTTCTTCCGCGACTTCACCGCATTCAAAAAGTCAGTACAGTGCTCTTGGTCAGGTGGACGACCATACATCTTCTCGACGATTTTGCCGCCTGAGTCAGTCACGATCCAACCGCCACCATGACGGCCCATCGTCATCATCAGCTCAGACCCGTAGAGTTCGATGCGCGTAGCGTTCTGCGTCCAATAAGGAAACTCGTCCTTACGCCGAATCGTTGTCGTCGTCTTCCTCATATACTTCGGGTAATTCGAGTGCTCCACCGTCATCAAGAAATCCGGGTATTCGCAAACCACTTCCAACAAGTCCGGCGTCTCCCCATCATCCCCCTTGTGAGCAATCCGTCCTCCTGAAGCGGATACGCTGTTAGGCAACCCCGGATCTCCCATCAAGAGACAAGCCAAGTCCACCTGATGCGAGGCGTCGTTCAAGATGTCCCCTCCGCAAAAATCCCAAAAGAAGTGCCACCCGTACCGATAGATTCCACTGTGCCAATCTCGATCAGCGGCAGCCCCCAACCACTGGCTCCAATCCAGGTCGCGAGGCTGCTCACCCGAATCCGGAAGATAGAAGGGCTTTCCCGGCTTCAAGTTATAGACCTTGACCAGATGCACCTTACCAAGCTTGCCCGATTTTATATAGTCGATCGCAGCATGCACGTACGGGGCGCTGCGACTCTGCGTACCCACTTGCACAATACGCTTCGTCTCCGCCTCCACCGTCAACATCTGCTGGCTCTCCCAAAGATTATGGCAGTGCGGCTTCTCCACATAGACATCCTTCCCCGCCTGGCAGGCTAGAATCGTCGCCGGAGCGTGCCAGTGGTCAGGAGTCGCAATGATCACCGCATCGATATCCGAAGCCGCAAAGACTTCTTCCATTCTCTTCATCAAACGAGGCTTCGATGTTTGCACCTCCGCGATCAACTCCAGCACCCGGTCGAACTTGCGCTCGTTCAAATCACAGAGAGCTACCAGCTCTCCGCCCATTTGCACCATGTTGAGAGCCACGATCCCCCCTCGGCCTCCACAACCGATCAACGCGAAGCGAACCCGATCATTCGCTCCAACCACGCGTCCCCAAGAAGACGCGCTCAAGCTTAAGGCAGATACCGCTAGCGATGCCTTACTGACAAAGCCGCGGCGACTCAGTGGGGTAGTACTCGAGCTCACGCTTCAAAACATGATGAGTCCGAGCCCAAGGGTCAAGGGACGAGCTCATTTCGACGTCACCGACACCGGAACGAACCAAAATGAAGAAAGCCCTACTTCTTCTTCTTGGATTTCTTCTTCCCCGACTTCTTCTTCGAAGACTTAGCCTTTTTAGACTTGGCGGGCTTCTTTTCCTTCTTGTCGGCCTTTTTTCCCTTCTTCCCCTTTTTCGACTTTTTGGACTTCTGCTTTTTCGCCTTAGGAGCTGGTTTCTTTTTGACCGCCGGCTTCGGTTTTTTCTTAGCGACCGGCACCGCGTGCATCTTGTCCACCTCGGCAAGTTCCCGGGCTCCCGCAAGAATCCTCGCCCCGCTGACTGGTCCAACGCCAGGTACCGAGCAAAGCGACTCCAAATCACTCGCCGCTATATCTTCCACGCTCGAATAACCATTCTCAGAAAGAACGCCGGCCATCGCCGGTCCAATGCCAGCAATCTCAGTCAGGGGGGTACTCATTCCACTAGACTAGACCGCTGCGGCTATTCGTCAAACGTTCAGACCAATCCCCCCTTCGCCCACACGAACTGGATACAGAAGCAAATACTTAAAAAACGCCCAATCCAACCGATACTCCTACTCAAACAAACCGACCGATGAGTGCACGAATCCTCGTGATCGATCCAGATCCAAACGCCATCGAGGCACTCCAAAACGCCTTGGAGCCTAAAGCCGCGTCGTGGACACTCGTCACGGCGCAAAACGAAACCGATGCTCTCGCAGCCGTAGAGGATACCACTCCAGACATCGTCGTCACCTCCCTCGCCGCAAACCAAGGCGACGGACTAGCCCTCCTTTCCAAACTTATCGACCGGGCGCCGCTAGCCCACGCCTACATCCGAGCCGGCGAAGATCAAAAGCCAAGCCTCTCCCGAGCCCTGGAAGGCGGCTGCCACTTCCTCTCCACAGAACTCTCCAGCAACGAGTTGCTCGAAGAACTCAAAACCTGCCTCAGCGAACGCTCCTGGCAAACCAGCCCCCAAGTCGAACAAGTCCTCGAAGCATGCTCCCAATTCCAGAGCCTGCCGGACAGCTATCTCCAGATCGCTCGCGCCATCCAGTCTCCGAACGCTTCGATTAGCGATGTAGCAGAACTCATCTCCCTCGACCTCGCCCTCTCCGCCAAAGTCCTCGAAACCGTAAACTCACCCTTCTACGGATTCGGCAAGGAGATTAGCGACCTTTCACAAGCGATCAATCTCCTCGGACTCGGTTCCCTGCAGAGCATCGTGCTCGCCATCAAAGTCTTCGACTACATAGGCCAATCGACCACCCACTGCGCCCTCGTGAGCGAGATCTGGAACCACAGCATCGACGTCGCCGCTGCAGCTCGCCGTATCACGCTTCACACTACAGATAACCCTCAAGAAGCGGAACTCGCCTACTCCGCCGGACTGCTACACGACATCGGCAAACTGATCCTGCTCGAAGTCATCCCAGACCAGTTCATCGAGGCCCAACGCCGCGCCTACGAAAACTCCCGCTCCACCTGGCGAAGCGAACTCGAGGCCTTCGGCTGCGACCACGCGGAAGTCGGAGCCCGCCTCTTGGCCAATTGGAACCTGCCCTCCGTCATCTGCCAAACCACCGCCCTGCACCATCGCCCCGCAAACGCCTGCCAATCCGAGTTCAGCATCCTCACCGCGGTCCACGCCGCCAATACCGTCGTACGCAAACGCAAGCAAGCCTCACACGCAGATGCAATCGCAGACCAAGCCTACCTCCACGAGATCGGCCTAAGCGAAAAGCGGGACGAATGGGAACTGGTAGCCAGAGGACAACCCCTCCCAACGAAACCCAAGCTCAGCATAAAACGGGAAGCCCCCACCGACGCCCCCCCACCCCCCATAACAACAACTCGAGTCGCCCACGACGCGCTCTCCCGCGCGATCGAAGACGCCCAACAAAAAAAAGAGCAACGGGAGGAACGCCTTTCCGCCCACCGGCACACCAACAACGTCTACCTCGCCTTCGCCGCAGGCATCGTATGCTGCCTGAGCTGTATCTACTTTCTTAGCACAATCGAAGACGCCCCCGCCCAAGAGCCCGAATCCATCGCTCCCTCACAAGGAGCAAACTACGGCTCCCGCCAAGACATCCTCGACGAAATCATGTCATCCGACGCGCCCTCGAAGACTGACGCCACTCCCAAAGCAGCCCCCTCCATCCTCACCGAGGTAATCGTCGAAACGCCACCCTCAGAGCCGCCACCTCCGCCCCCGCCGCCCTTTCCAGAAATCCAGCTCGGCGCCATTTTTCACCGTAGTTCAGGAGCGAAAGCCCAAGTAAACGGACGCATCCTAGGAGTGGGCGACACCATCGAAGGAGCGCGCATCACCGCCATCGAGCAACTAAGCATCACCGCAGAGCACTACGGCCGCACAAAGACCTTCACCCTAAACTAAAAGGTAGGGCGTGGGCACCGCCCCACGCCTCGAACAGCCCCCTCTCTACAAATCCTTCAGAAGCAAAATAGCGGCTTCGTTCTTGTATTCTCTCGCCAAATCCAGCGCCGTCACTCCGTGACTCGAAACCACCTTCGGATCCACTCCCGCCTCCAGCAGTTGCTTCAGCACATCCTCCCCGCCGCTTGCTCCAGCCTCGTGCAAAGGCGTTCCGCCCGCATCGCTGAGCGCATTCACATCGCAGCCTATCTCGATCAAAGCCCGCACCGTTTCAGCCTGGTTCTTGGCCGCCGCGAGGTGCAGAGCTGTCCAGCCCTGTTTATCGCGGACCGACAAGTCTACATCGTAATTCCCTAGCTCGCGACACATCTCCGGCAAGTTTCGCACCACGGCTAGATGCAAGCTGGTCTGCTTACTCTTGGTAAGAGCGTTCGGATCCGCCCCTCGCCCCAGCAGGAAAGCTGCTGCTTCACTCTTCTTCCGCATGATGGCTTGCTGCAGCAGCGTCATATTTCCCCGACCCGGCTTGTTCAGCAAGCTGGGATCGATTTCAAGATGCGACGCCATATCCGCCACATCACCGCGAGCGATCGACTCCTCAACCGTCTTGTACTTAACGATACTTGGAAAATCGGATACGACTCCATGATCTGGAATCTCCATTCCCGCCGTCCAAGCGATTCCATTTAGAACGAGTCTCCGGAAGTCGTCATCGTTCCAATTGGAATGGAAATGCCCGCCGGTAAACCCGAAGCCACGCTGCCCCTTTTCGCCGACTCTCGACCAAGCGAGATGTTGCTCTTTTCCAGCAGCCAATTCTTCACGCAAGACCGGATTCCCGGACCGCGGGCCATCCTCGCCTATGGTATCAGCAGGAGGCACAGCAGAGAGCACTGGCGTGTAGCCACCGTCGTCACGGAAACGCATATGGTAGTACCACTCGTCCTCTAGCTCGAATGAGGAAACGCCATTGGAAATGGTCGAATCAGACAAGGTCGCGTTCTTCAAAGTCCAAACCGGATTAACCGACCAATCCAGATCGAAGTAGCCACCGATCGACTTCGTCATAAACGCGGCCAACTCCTCAGTCCCCGGCTCAACCGCGAAGTGCAGAAAGACGAAATTCACTCCTGCTGAATAAAGCGCGTCCAGTTGATCGACCTTCTCATTGGCCACATGAAGCTCAGCCCCATCGCAGTAGACGACAACTGTTCCCACTCCCTCAAAGGCACCTTCCTCCTCTGGCCAACCCAGCGAAACAGACGCCTCGACCCCCAGTCCGCTCTCATTTAAGGAACCGGCCAACACCTCGCATCCCGCAGGGAACTCATGCTTGTTCCAGCCGTGGCTCGGCTCGCCAGCGATAAAAAGCACCTTGTTCGCATTCGCCAGTAATCCGGAAACGAATACGATTGATAAAACGAGGGAAACAATGGGGCGAAACAACATTCTCCCAACTTGAGCGCCTCCGCCGCCGAGGTCGACCCCGAATAACGCTCCGTAGCGCGGTGCTTCAGCCCGCGTCGTCCTTGCAGGATCAATTCCTAGGTCACGCGGGCTAAAGCGCCGCGCTACGACACATGCCTAGACGCAGCAGCTCTCAGCGGGCCGCCTCCCAGTCGATGATCTGGATATCGAACATCACCGTCGTGTACGGCGGCACTTGCCCGGCACGCCCCTTGTCCTTGTAGGCGAACTGGGACGGAACCGCCACCGTGTACTCCCCGCCATTTTGCATCAAAGGCATCGCGATCTCCCAGCCCTCGATGATCTCACGCGGATCGGCGCCCACCTCGAATCTGAAATTGTGATAGCGACTCTGCTTCTGGTTAAAGATCCGCCCATCCAAAAACTTGCCGACATAGAGAGCCGTCACCGTATCCCCCTTCTTAAACTTCGGCCCGCTTCCAGCCTTCGTCTCCACGAAGCGAATACCCCCCTTAAGCAAGCGAGCATCCGGCAAGATTTCGGCGACCCGCTCCGCATCCTTAGGCGGCATGTAGTCGAGCACAAATTCGGACGATGCGTCCTGCCCGTGGCAAACATTCGATACGCAACACGCGAACAAACAGATCTTGAAAAGGCGAAAAATCGGCATGTCTACCGTTAGCAAAACTCATGCCTTACCAGCAATACGCTCAAGATTCCCCTTACGCCACCTCCCGACGAGGCAAAGCACCCGCGAGCTCAAGCTTCAACGCCCGACATTCCCCGTTGGCCAATCGCTCGAACTTCGCCAAATCGAAGCCCAAATACACGCGCTGCTTCAAGACTTGCCACTCCGGAGTCGCCTCCAAGGAGGCGGGATCGTCCATAGGCGTATCGCCATTACAGCCAACGTGATTATGGCGGCACAAATCGCGAGCCAACGACACCGCCGCTACCAGATCCCGATCACGCGAAGCGTTCTCCGGGTCGTTGATCCAGCGAAAAACGCTCACAAACCGCAATGGCATCCCCTGCTTCTCCGCGTACGCTTCCGCGATCTCATGCGTCGTACAGCCAATGAAATGCCGCTCCGCCGCCGCCAGCCCGATACCAGTGTCGAGGGCATACTTCTGAATTGCAGGAAGGGCAAACGGGTGAAGCCGCGTCAGCAGGACCTTGCCCAAATCATGCATCAAACCCGCCGTGTACGCCACGGGAGCCAAGCTGGGCATCTCCAGATACTCGCACACAAACTGAGCCATACGTCCCGTCGCCACCTGAAACATGCGGAAGGACGACCAGTTCGATTGCGGCCCCGCCTCAAACATACGCTCCGGCACCGCATCCAAAGCCGTGCCGATCGAAGCCAGACGATTCTCGCCCAAGTAGCCGACCGCCATGCGCGTCTCCTCAATGGCCGACGCCTTGTCCTCCTTGTCCTTCTTCAACCGGTTGGCGGCGATCAACACCTCCGCGGACAAGCCGGGGTCTTTGTGCACCAAATCAAGCAAAGGCGCCAGCGAAGTCGGACGCCCTGTCGCAGCCATTTGATAAGAAGCGGAAATCGACTCCACGATCGGGCAGGAAGTGAGCTTGTCGAACTCCCGCTTGATCTGATCGATGCTGATCACTGGGCAGCGGTTTTCCAAGTTGGCGTCCAGCCAGAACTTCCGGTCACGCGCCTCTGCCTCCGAATTGATCTCCTCTTCGGTCATGAACACTTCGGGAATTTCGTCACAATGCAGATACGCGTGAATCAACCGCGAGGCCAACCCAAGCGGATCGTTGTTCACGTCTCCGTTAGGCCAACTCCCTTCGCCCGCCTTAAAAACCAACTCGTCCAGACAGCGGACCACCCCCTCCGCGCCCCCCTTGCCTGCGACTAAAGAAACTTGCTTCAGCCAATCCACGATCGGCTTCTGCGGCTGGCCCTCCTGAGCCTTGCGACACGCCAGCGACTCCTGTCCGCCAGCCAGCGCTTTCTCCAGTTTCTCGAGCATCGCGTTCAAACGCTCCGGCTCCCACTCCGGGTTGCCTTCCTCGAAATAATGCTCCCGCCAAGGCTCGGAACACGCCTTGGAAATCTCCGCGAAAATCGCATCCTCCCGATAAGGCTTCACCAAAAAGTTCTGCACCTTCAGCTCCAAAACCTTCCGTACGCTGTCACGATCCGGGTGCCCGGTGTAGACCACCACTGGGATCGATCTCAAAATACAGTCCGCCTTCAGCTGCTGAATCAGCATCAAACCGCCCTCTCCCTTGAGCTTCAGCTCCAAGAACACCAAATCCACCTTCACGCTGTCACGGATCAGCTTCCACGCTTCCGCCACCGAATCCACCGCGCAAAAACGGTGATCGCCGCGGCTCACGATGCCTCGCAATGCAAGCTTCGCCACTTCGTCTGAGTCTACTAAAAGTATGTTGGCCATGTGATGCTCTTAGGGTTGGCCGTTTTGAAATACGGGGGTTTACCTAGTTTCATCGGCCCCCTCCCCAACGCCTTTACTTTGCGGACCCAAGTATAAGCCCACGCGCTAAAGCCGATAAGTATCTATTAGTAAAAGGTATTTAATTCCCTAAAAAATACGCGATCTCCGCATCAAGGAAAAGACTCCGTTCTCTACTCGAAAGGATTGAGCGACTTCTCGAAGGCGGCGACCAACTCTCGATCCCCCTTCTCCTCCGCCAAAGCCAGCCCCTCGCGAAACGTCACCTCCGCCTCGTCGGCCAGGCCTTCCTTTCGCTGCATACGCCCTAGCAAGAGCAGGGTCTTAATATCCTCGGGATCAGCCTCCAAAATCCGCTCGCAATAGGCCATCGCTTCCGCCCCATTTCCTTGCTCGTCCTCAAGCAGGGCCAGCCCCATCAAAATCTTCTTTTCCCCAGGCACGATCTCGTCGGCATCCTCCAGCATTCTCACGGCTCGACTCACACGTCCCGCCTTCGCTTCCTTCATGGAATGCTGCAACAACATCGCCAGCAGCGCCTCCTTCGCCTTAAGGTTGTCCGGATCCTTCTTCAGAATCTTCTCGATCTGACGCATCCCTTGCCGCTCCCTCTCCGTCACGAACAGAATCTGAGCGTTCAGAAACACCATGTCGTCCATCACCTCGTCCGCTTCCAGGAACGGCTCCAAGATCAGCTCCGCACGATCGACGTTCCCACGAAGAAACATCATCTCAGCCAGCTTGTAGTTGTATTTTGGATTCTCTGGCTCGAGCTTGATCGCCTTCTGCAAAGCGTAAGTCGCGGCCGGCACCTTCTTCTGAGCCACGTAGACGCTCGCCTGCACGTACAGGAGCTCCGCCGAATCTGGAAAACGCCCCAGGGATTCCTTGACGATCAAGGCCGCCCCCTCCGCTTTTCCCGCCATCAGATAGATCGCAACCAGCCCTCCCACCGTCTCCGGCGTCGCGTCGTCCCGCTTGCTCGCAAGATGCCAGTAGCGTGCCGCAGACTCCAGATCTCCCGCTTCCTGGTGCAATCGGGCAATCGAAACCAGTCGCTCCAAACTCTCCCCTTCGCTTTCGAGCAAAGCCAGTTCGGCCTCCAAACCACCGTCCGATTCCTGCGAGTATCCACTGGCGACAAAAGTAAACGCGCCGAGGCAGAAACAGGTTTTCAGGAGCAGAGAGAATTGAGGCAAAAAGGGAGATTTCACGATTTCGAAAGTCTGCAGCGAACCCTCAGCATGAGGCAAGCGCTCGCTCGCGGTTTATCTAGTTCAACTCGAAAACCAGCAGGGGCCCTTCATTTAAGCCGACCAAAACCTCCGATTTCCCATCCCGATCCAAATCGGCCGTCGCCAAATGCTTCGGATATCCATTCACTTCCAGCCCAGATCGCCAAGGCATCAACGCCTCGAACCGCTCATCGCCAGATCCTTCGATCACCACGAGATGCCCCTTCAAACGACGCCCCGCCCATGAGTTCGGTGGGACCGGCTCCAAGCTGAGCACCAGATCGTCCAGGCCATCTCCATCACAATCCAGCACCACCGCATCGATCGCCATCCCCGTCTGAGCCAGAGCTGGAAGCGCCACCTTACGAAAGCCGCCCGACTTTTCTTGCAACAGTATGACAGTGCGACTCTCCGTGATCTCGTCACGCCGAAACGCGGTCCCCAAATCGGGGAACACAACCTCCACCGGCGTCGTGGCATACTCCTCGTAAGTCCTCGTGGTAGCCGAAATCTCCCGACTAAACTGCTTGCTCGCGATGTTTCGCGTTTCCGTAAGCAACAACTTCCCGTCCACCGTCCGAGCCTGCAAATGAGCGCCCACCCCGTCGCGTATCTGCGAGAACAAAGCCACCGGAGCATCCACACTCGGCCGGTACCGCGAGTTGCCCCCCACGTTCCCCAGAAAAACATCCCTCAACCCATCTCCATTAAAATCTCCCACCTCCACAGAACGCCAAAGACCACTCCCGGCTTCCGCAGAAAAGCCGCCACCATCACGCACCAGCCCTGAGTCCGTCATTCGCCAAAACACAGCTTCGCCCCATTCAGTCGCTTGCAACAAGTCGGTCCTGCCATCCGCATCTAAATCAACCGCAAGCAGCTCCATCACCTTACCGCTTTTTCCGAAGGCTACCGCGAAAGAGCTCTCAACATTCCGCACAAAACGCTCTCCATCCCGTACCCAAACCTGATTGTCCTCAGTAAACGGATACTGATCCTTCTTAGTCGCTCCTCCAATAACCACATCAAAATCTCCATCCGCATCCAAATCGATCAAAGCCCGTCCGCGAGATGCAGTGGCAGGCGCATCGAAGGACTTACCATCGAGACGCTCAAACTCGAGATCGCCCACGTTTAGGTAGATGCGGTCCTGATAAAACTCGCTGCCCCCATCGAGTTCCATGCTTCCCGCAAGCGCCAACAAGTCCAAGTCAGCATCTCCGTCGAAGTCGAACAAAGCCAAACCGGAGTCCTCCGAGTCATAGTCGTCAAAAAAGACATCCGACTCCACCAACTCGAGAGCCTCACCCTCTTCGTTCCTAAAAACCCGTGTCTCCAAGCCAGTCGCCCCGCCCATCACGACATCGCTCCAACCATCGCCATCTAGATCGCCCACCCGAACCAGCGGACCACTCCACGTCTCGTCAAAAGGCAGCAGAGGTTGGCGACTAAACGGGTCGTAAAACTCCTCTTCGCTCTCCGTATCATCCGACACCTCTATTTCGGAGCGAACAAACAATGTCTCGGTTTCCTCCCTGACCTTACTCCCAACCGTATCCTCTTCCCGTATACGGTAACGTTTCCCAAGTTGCACACTCTCCAAACGCTGCACCTTCCCGCTTGGCCATTCGATCCTCAACTCGTCAATCGCCTCCGCTTCAGCGAACGCGAAGTGAACCACCGGTTCATCTTGCGACATATATCCACGGGTCGAGCTCAACTCCCGAACCTGTACCGTTTCACCTACTCGAGCCGTCACCTTCGCGCCATAGCCGAAGCGATTACTCTCCACCCCTTCCAATCGAAGAATAACGCGCCTTCCATCCACGCTCGTGTTTTCGTACAAGGTCGGCGGCGTATTCAGATTATTGATCAACAAGTCCAAATCCCCGTCCTGATCTAAATCCGCATAGCTCGCCGCGAAACTAATCCCAACATCATCCAAGCCCCACTCCTTGCTCAGATCCCGAAACGAAAGACCTCCCTCATTCCGAAACACCAGATTTGCTTCGTTCAACGCCGGACTATTCTCATACCCTTTTATACGATGCATCACGCTCCGAGCCCTTCCCATACGCATCGCCAAGTCGCTATTGTGAAATTCCCGAATCATCCCATTGGTGAAATACGCATCCAGCCAGCCATCGTTGTCCATGTCCACTAAGCGAACCGCCCAAGTCCATCCGGTCGCCTCCAACCCCGTCAAATGCCCCACTTCCGCAAACTGATTCGGCCCAATCTTGAGCGACACCATATTGTACATGTATTGGCTCACCTTCGACTTGGAGATATCCAGCAAGTACGAGCCTTGCGTACCAACCGAGACATGATGCTTCACATGATCCGGCGACGCCATATCAGCGACCATGAAATCGACATGCCCATCGTTGTTGATGTCCCCGAGATCCGCTCCCATCCCGAAATAAGGAGCAGCCACCAGAGTCTCCTTGATCACATCCTTAAAGGTATTGTCCTTGTTGTTTAGATACAGCTTATCCGTTGGAGCAAAATCGTTCGCCACATAGATATCCGGCCAGCCATCTTCATTGTAGTCCCACCAGATCGCGGCATGTCCCTGACCGCGCCCTTTGATTCCCGCCTCTGCCGTGATTTCGACGAAATAATCGCCCCGATTTTCAAAAAGCAAATCCGGCATTCCCTCCGGCTTCTCAGCCGCCTCAAGAAAGTTGCACTGCAAGTAAAGATCAAGATCCCCGTCACGATCCATATCCGCAAACGAAGGTGCGTTGGTCCCCGTATTTATGTTCAGCCCCCACGCTTCCCCTTCTTCGCTGAAGACACCATTGCCATCATTGATAAACAACTCGTTCTCAGAACCCACATAACCCACATACAAATCGAGGTCTCCGTCATTATCGACATCCACGAAACTCGCTCCCGAACCGAACCCTGTTTTGCCTGCAACACCAGCCTGGTCGGTCACCTCCTCGAACCTGAAGTCGCCAGTATTCAAATACAGAGCGTTCGGAGAATCTTTGTTCACTAGAAAAACATCTGGCAAATCATCACCATCAACATCGCCAACGATGGCACTCGTTCCAATGCTTCCATTGTAGTACTGGTGCCAATACTTCCCCCAAGCCTCCGGATGGCTGTACTCGTTCACACTCACCAATCCTGATTCCTTCGCTGAAATCGTACGAAACAGGGGCCCAGCCGATTCAGAGGACTCGACGGATCTAAGATCAACGCTATCCACAATTTCCCCGTACACCGAGGAACTCGAAGCAAGACACAAAACGAAACAAAAGAGGGGTAAACGCATAAAAAAACGGCGGCACATAAGCGTGCCACCGTTCTCCTCTCTCCCCGTCCCCTCCGCAAGGAGAAATCAAGTCATAAGCAAGAGTTCAATCCTATCGGGTCGTCGCTCGCAACGCACCGCAATACCACAATCTCTCAACGCTCCAAAACCCAGTCCCCAATCATTACAATCGTCGCTGGATCAAAGGTCTCCTCGATCAATCCATATTCCTCCAGTACCCCCGTCTCACAGTTCTGGAACAAGTGATTCAAGCCCGAGCGAACAAGCACCTTCGCCTCAATCAATCCTGCTTTCTCAAGCGAAGTACGCATAATCTCAGCATTCACCTGCGCATCTACCTGAAAGTCCTTTTCCGCAAACAAGGCAAAGGTAGGGACTTTCAATTTCTCTAGATAGGCCGCTGGATCGACCCGCATCAACTCACGAAACCAACGAGTCGTCACCACTTTGATATTCTGCTCGTAGAGCTCGTGAGTATAACCGATCGCCGCCAATTCCGTTTCAGAAAAATCCTCCAGAAAATCGTTCTTGCGATCCTCCAAAACCGCAAGCAGCGCCTCACGATCAAGAGACCGATCCTTGATTAGCGTCATATCCAGAGCGCTTGCAACTTCCACTCGAGCTATGATCTCCTCGCTAACCCCTTTCAAACGCAAAGCCGCGCTGCCCTGACGCGTCAGCAGCTTATCCAGCGCTTCCGCAGGTGGAGCCAAGAGAACAAGAAAGTCCAACTGCTCCTCGAGGGTCGAGGCAACCGGCCCCACAAGGCCTCCTTCACTATGACCGATCATCCCGATCGCGTCCTGATCGACCTCGCGTTGCCCCTCCAGAAAACGCACCGCCGCGATAGCGTCGTACGCCAAATCCTCAACTGAAGCTTCCATCAAATTTCCCTCCGATTTGCCAACCCCTCGGTCGTCAAATCTCAATGACGCGATTCCGCGACGCGCCAAGGCATCGGCTAAAACGGCGAAAGGACGATGCTCCATCAAACTCTCGTCGCGATCCTGAGCGCCAGAGCCAGTGAAGAAAATCACAGTACGAAAGGGCCCATCCCCCTCAGGGATTACAAAGGTTCCGCCAAGCGAGATGTCGGCGACCTCGTTGCGAAAAGCGACTTCGCGCTCGTCGTAGGGAAAGGGACCTTTGGGTTCTTGTGGGCGCTTCAACGTCACCTGTTCAGCAACTCGCAAAAACGTCAACGGACGGGTGTGACCTCCTTGAGTCCACTCCCCAACGATTTCGCTACCATCGGAAGATAGCTCGCCGGTAAAGCTGCCGCCCACGCGATTGATCGTAAAAGTGAATACTCCATCGGAGTCAGCCACAGAGTCCATGTCCAGTTTTGTTGATCCCTGATCGAGGCTCACCAAAGAACCACTAAATCCTTCCGAGGCACTTCCGGAAACCTGCACCGCAAGCCGTAAGCTAACAGGAGGTACTGAAAGTACTCCTAACCAATCGCCTGTCACACCCTCTCCAGGTATCCCTTTTTCGGGTACAGCTTGAATCGCTGCGGTTTCGCCTTCTACAGCTTTCGCCAGCGAAAACGTTAATTTTTGCCCCCCTTGACTGAAGTCTCCCTCAATAGAGTTACCCGTAGCATCCAGCTTCCCAAAGAAAGTAGGCTTCCCCGGCACTCCTTGCATCGCGAATCCGACTCCCTCATCGCTCACCTTCACTTCCGACAAGGTGAAGCCCCTCAAATTCTGAGCGGGAATATCAATCGTCCCGGACCATTCGCCGGATTCACTCTCGGACAAAGTCACTTCAATCGGTAAGCCACTTCCGGGAATATTGATTTTTCCCTTCCACAAACCCGCCTCCGGCAGAGCTGCGGATAGACTGGTTGTTAACGCGACAGATAAAACAAGTAGGATTCTAAGCATCGTTTTCATGATGCAGAATCTAGCAGCCGCGTGTTACCGCGATGTTACCCGAAGAAGCCGACCCAGATTTCTGAAACACAGTGCCCCGACAGGTAGCGGCCGCTGTCCCCAGCGGCCACACGCACTGCAGGAGCAATTTGCAAGCGACGAAATATTCGACCCTGATTTACTAAAATAGGCCACCCTGCCGCTTTAGATGGCATCTAGCTTCCAACTTAAAAGTGTAACTCAACAGTTCATTGATCTCTTGCTACCAAAGCTCCGTTATGGATCCTATAAGTTAGGCTTACCCATTCCTGACGCCCTGTCCAAACTCGTTTACCCCACAAATGCCCAGCAGACCGCTCGCTTTCGCAGCTGCCACCAGCGCTGTCATCGCCGCATCTTCCGTTCCAACGACGGAGGCCACTCCACTTGTTGACGAATCCTTCCGTGAGTTCGCCGCCACCTACTGCGTCGACTGCCACAATCCCGACAAGAAGAAGGGCAAATTCGACCTGCAAACCCTTCTCGATCAGGATCCTGCGCAACACCTCGAAGTGTGGGAAGAAGTCCAGTGGATGATCGAAGACCGCGAAATGCCGCCCGAAGATGAGCCGGGCGAACCCAAGCTCCCTCGTCCCTCAGAGTCAGACTACGACACCCTTGCGACCTATCTCGACTCCGCTCTGCAGCCCCTATTCGCAGCGCAAGACGCTTCCGCTCCATCGGCCAACCAATCCGACTTCATCGGGCAAAACTGCCTCAATTGTCACAACGCCGAGGACCACGAAGCAGATCTCAACCTGGAAGGGCTCAATATAGACGACCCGCTCGCCGCTCCTGAAATCTTCGAAAAAGTGGTTCGCCGCCTCGACGCCCGTCAGATGCCACCCGCCGATCGCAAGCGTCCTGACGAAGCCACCTACCTACGCGTAGTCGACCAGCTCGTCGACACCCTGGACGCCCACGCCGCCGCCCACCCCCAACCGGGCCGCACCGACACCTTCCGTCGTCTCAATCGCACCGAGTACCAAAACGCGATCCGCGACCTACTCGGAGTGGAGATCGATGCCGCCGCTCTCCTTCCGAAAGACGAATCCAGCCACGGCTTCGACAACATCACCGTCGGCAATCTCTCGCCAACCCTGCTCGACCGCTACATCACAGCCGCCCAGAAAATAACGCGCCTCGCGATTGGCACCCCAAGCGACAGCGTACAAGGCGATGTCTTCCGCGTCCCCGCCGACCAAACCCAGGAAAAACACGTGGACGGGCTTCCCCTCGGTACCCGGGGAGGCACTCTCATTTCTTACAACTTCCCGCAAGACGGAGAATACGAGATCAAGGTCCGCCTCACCCGCGACCGCAACGAGCACGTCGAGGGACTCCGTGGCGAGCACGAGATGGACATTCTGCTCGACCGCGAACTACTCGAACGCTTCATCATCAAGCGTCTCGACGATGGCCGCGAAGACCACGCTCTTGTGGACGAACACCTCCGCCTCCGCACCCATATCAAAGCCGGCCCGCGCGAACTCGGAGTCACCTTCGTGCAACAGTCCTACTCCCTTCTCGAAAACAAACGCAAACCGCACAATTCCCACTTCAATCTCCACCGCCACCCGCGCCTCTCACCCGCTGTCTACCAAGTATCCATAACCGGGCCTTACAATGGCCAAGGCGCCAGCGACACTCCTAGTCGCCAGAAGATTTTCTCCCGCTACCCAAGCGGACCGAACGACGAAGTTGCAACCGCTCGCGGAATCCTCTCCAGCTTCATGAAGAGAGCCTATCGCCGCCCCGTGACAAAGCAGGACCTCAAGAAGCCCATGCGCTTCTACCACGAAGCAGCCGTGGACGCAGGGTTCGAAGCCGGCATCGAGATGGCCCTCAACGCCATCCTCGTCAGCCCAGAATTTCTCTTCCGCATCGAACGAGATCCCAAACGCCTCCCCAAAGATGGTTACTACGCCATCAGCGACCTCGAGCTCGCCTCCCGAATCTCTTTCTTTCTATGGAGCAGTATTCCGGACGGCGAACTGCTCGACCATGCAATCGCCGGCAACCTCCGTGAACCAGACGTACTTGAACATCAAATACGCCGCATGCTCGCCGATCCGCGATCCAAGAGCCTGACCAACAACTTCGCCAGCCAATGGCTCTACCTCCGCAATCTCGAGTCCACGACTCCCGACCTACGCGAGTATCCGGATTTCGATGACAATCTTCGCCAAGCCTTCCGCACCGAAACCGAACTCTTTGTAGACTCCGTTTTCCGCGAAGATCGCCCCGTCACCGACCTCCTCCAATCCGATTACACCTACCTCAACGAGCGCCTCGCACGTCACTATGAAATTCCCGGCGTACTCGGCAGCCGCTTCCGCCGCGTCGAGCTTGAGCCCCACCACCACCGCGGCGGCATCCTCCGTCATGGCAGCGTGCTCACCGTCACCTCCTACGCCACCCGCACCTCTCCCACTATCCGCGGCAATTGGATCCTTGAGAACATAATCGGCACCCCACCTCCCCCACCACCACCGGACGTGCCCGATCTCGAGGACAACGAAGTCGACTTCAGCCTACCCATGCGCGAACGCCTCGCCGAGCACCGAGCCAACCCGCAATGCGCAAGCTGCCACGACGTTATGGACCCCGTCGGCTTCGTACTTGAAAACTATGACGCTGTGGGCCGCTGGCGCGACTTCGAACACGGGCACCCCATCGACTCCACCGGCGGTCTCCCGGATGGCCACCTAGCAGACGGCATCGGTGAACTCGAAAACGGCCTGCTCGCGAAGCCAGAACTCTTCGCCCGCACTCTCAGCGAGAAGCTTCTCACCTTCGGCATTGGCCGTGGCGTCGAGCCCTTCGACGCCCCCGCAATCCGCCAAATCGTTCGCGATGCCGCCAAAGACGACTATCGTTTCTCAAGTCTCATCATCGGCATCGTCAACAGCACCCCCTTCCAAAACCGAGCCACCGAATCCCACTACCTGTCCCAAAGGTAGGGCGTGACCGCCGGGCACGCCGCACAGCCCACCATCACACATCCCAATCCCACTACGTTACAACTTTCACTAGCACCCCGAAAATCCTTCGTGCCCTTCGTGGGCAAAAACAAACGCCCCTATGAAATTCATCACCAAGAAATCCATCCCGCGTAGAACGTTTCTCAAAGGCGTCGGTGCCAGTCTCAGCCTTCCCCTGCTTGAGGCCATGATCCCAGCGGCCACCGCCATGACCAAGACCGCCGCCAACCCGGTCAAGCGTCTCGGGTACGTCTACATGCCGATGGGCTGCGACATCACTCGCTGGACTCCAGGCAGCGAGAAAAACCTCGATACCCTCTCGCCCATTCTCGACTCGCTTTCCCCGGTTAAGGACAAGATCAGCATCCTGACCAATATGGAGCTCAAGCCCGCCTACCCGGGCTCGCATGCTACTTCCAACTCAGCCTTTCTCAGTGCTGCTCGAGCCAAAGTAACCGAAAGTACCGACTACTATCTCGGCACCACCGCCGACCAAGTCGCTGCCCAACACATCGGTCAACAAACTCAGCTCCCCTCTCTAGAGCTCGCCATGGACTTGCTCCAGACCGTCGGCCAATGCGACAACGGCTACGCCTGCGTTTATCAAAACAACCTGTCCTGGTCTTCCCCAACAACTCCCCTTCCCGCCGAAGCCCATCCGCGACTCGTATTCGAAAATCTATTCGGCGAAGGTGGCACGCCTGCGCAACGCCAAGCCGCCCTTCGCAAACGGGCCAGCCTGCTCGATTCAGTGACCGAGGACATGCGACGCCTCAAACGAGAACTCGGTGCCAACGACCGCGAAAAGCTCACCGAGTACCTCGATTCCATCCGCGAAGTCGAACGTCGTATCCAAAAGGCGGAGTCCGACACCAAAGACAATCCACTTCCAGATCTCGATCGTCCGACCGGAGTCCCTGCAGCCTACGCTGACCACGCTCGACTCATGTTCGACCTGCAGCTGCTCGCCTACCAGGGTGACATCACTCGCATCTCCACATTCCAACTCGCTCGCGAAACGAGTAACCGTTCGTATCCAGAAGTCGGAGTCGCCACTCCGCACCATCCTCTTTCCCACCACGGAGGAAACGCGGAAAAAATCGCTCAGATGGCCAAGATCAACGCCTTCCACGTCTCCCTCTTCGCCGAATACCTCGAAAAGCTCGCTGCCACTCCTGAAGGCTCAGGCAGCCTGCTCGACAACGTTCTCATCCTCTACGGATCCGGCATGGGCAACCCCAACAACCACGACCATACCAATCTTCCAACCATCGTCGCCGGCGGCGCCGCAGGTGGCATGCAAGGCAATCGACACATCACCTACGACAAGCCGACCCCGCTCGCCAACCTCCACCTCACCCTGCTCGACAAGGTCGGAGTCCCAATCGAGTCCTTCGGCGACTCCGATGGCATGATCAGCGAACTCTTCCAACCCCTCTCCATGTAAAAGGTAGGGCGGGCCCGCCGTGTCTGGTCAAGATACATGGTTAACAGGTGTTAAGAGACATGGTTAACACTTTTTGATGCCGTGGATGGAGACCGATAAGATAACCCAAAGAA
>NZ_JAENIL010000053.1 GCF_016595505.1 Pelagicoccus mobilis
CGCGTGACAAGCACGCTCCCACCCATCTCAAATTAAGATTTCTCGTTTAATTAGACAGTCTCATCGTGAATTTCGTGGGCAAATCCATCGTCCTGCTTATTCGCTTCTCAATCAATCTTCACTCGCGGCGCTGCCAATAGCCCTGTCGCTTCCAACAAGGGCGCGTCGCTAAACTCATCGCCCTCCGTTACCCAACAAGTCGGATTATTCCAGTACCGCTTACCCACTGCATCATGCAAAGGCCCAAAGGTGTTTCTCCGACTCAAAACGACTTCTACCTGTGCCAGTTCTCCGGATACAGCCACTTCAAACGGATCCCAGCCAAGCACCACATCATCCACCTTCGCACAAGCACCGCCCACTTCCGGCAATCGCAACCAGCTCACCCCTTTCGGAAGTGGTAAGTCATAACGCACTGCCCCCGAATAAAAGGGAAGACCTTGCCCACAAAGATCGCCAATCTCCAAACGAGCCGGCAGGGCCACCAATCTCCTATCAATCCCGTCCAAATGCACACCGAAATCTCCTAGCAGATAGATCGCCTCCAAATTGCTATTTTCGGTATACCGAGTTTTCAATACGATCTCATTCTTCCCCTCCCTCAGAAACTCCGCAGGGATCCGAATCCGATGAAACGCGATATCGATCCATCGCTCCGTCTGCGAAAGATCCAAAGCCTCTCCATTCACTAAAACGGAAAAGTTCTCCGGTTCCTCGATCGCCAAATCCACTCGACCCGGCAACACCGCCGCCTCGAAACCATACCTCAGTTCAACATCGCACAAATCCCGCACTGGCTCCTGAGCGACAAACCACGGCTGCAGCATCTGCCCGCCGCGACGCATGACGCCATACGCATCACGCACCTTTTGATCGATCTTCAAGATCTCCATCGCTGGAGCCCAGTCTTCACCTTCGAAGCGATACTCCGCAAAATCCAACACGCAAATATTCGACTCCGAAAGGCTGTATTCAAAATCCCCCTCTATAGACTCTGAGAACTCTCGATCATCCAGCAACCTCTGAGCGTCTCCCGAACCATCAGGATTTTCCTCGTTCGCCACCCAAAGCTTCAGCCCGCCAACGGAAAAATCAGTCTCGAACACTTGCCAACCCTCTTCCACACGGGTGCTGACCGTTGCGATTTCCCCCGTTTCACAATCCCATTCGGCAATCGGAAGTTCCGTTTTGATACGCACCATCGCATTCTCGCGACGCTCCTTCCGGTTCACGTTCAATGCAGCGAAAACCAGCCCTCCGTTGACTTCTCTCAATTGGCCAAAAACATCCGAAGCCTCAACCGTCGCCAAAGCAGAAGGAACTGTCGCCAATACGCTCTCCTTCGAGAACTCGACAAACCGATACGCACCCCCGTCAATCGTTGCAGGCAAAGCATCCACATGCGTCGGCCCCGCTCCCGCCACGATGACCTCGCCCCCCGCCGCAACAAATCGATCCAGCAATTTCAGCGTCGACGACCGAATCGTCTCCAAGCCCGAGATTAGCACCTTCGAGTACTTCGCCAAACCGACCTTAAGCATTCCATTCTCAACCTCGCCTTTCTGAGCCAACATCGCTTCGTCTCCATAATCGAAGTCCACCTGCGACTCTAGCAGCCAAGTGAAGAGCGTTTGATAATGCTCTTCCAAACGCTTCACATTTTCATCGATCAGCCCCAATCCTTTCGACCAACCGAGATGGACCTGTGCCCACACGCTTTCGACAGGATTCAGCACCAGTAAATCGCAAACCGGCTCTCCTTGCGCCATCATCAAACCGAAACGAGCGAAGTAGCTCTCCACGTAACCATAATCCTCATACCAGGGAGATTGATGCAAAATGCTCGCCGGGTAATCGCGCTTAGCCTCCCCTCGCATCGTGTACCAAGAAAGGTGATGACAGCGGAAATTGATTCCCAACAGAGCCTGCCAATCCCCGACTGCCTTGTGTCCCGCGAACGGCATCTGCCAGCCCGTACAGCCGTACATCTCCGAAAGCAATTGCGTCTTGCCCACCTGACGAGCCGCCGAAGAAAGCTGCTTCACAATCCAGTAATTGAGGTTCTCCTCGCCTAACACATCCACTCCCGGAGCGCTCATGTGCTCATAGTAACGCATCATCGAACCCGACATCGCAGTCTGAGCCGTCAAGTTGTCCTCGTGCAGAATATGCCCGGTCAAAACCAGATTCCGCTCCTCGCACCACTCCTGGCAGGGCATTGCGAAATTCTCGAGAAACAGCTGCTGAAGCAGCTCGACGAAATGCCACTTCACCGGCGAAATCCGCTGCCCTTCTACCTGCAGAAACAATTCCGGCAACTTCGGTCTCAAATCATAACCAAAACGGGCTTCGAACTCCTCAAACAATTTTGGCGTATAAGGCACAGTCATGTGCCCGTCCTCTCGATACATTGAGAACCCATCCAACAACGCCCCCCGGTGAGGCTCATCCGTAAAGATCCCCTTGATCGATTTCCCCAAACGGTCCCCGCACTTCTCCGCATACTTCTCGTGCGTCGACTGCAAAAACGCCTCCGTTGCGGCCCGATTCATCGTATCGATGTAGGTATAGCCATTATAGAACCCGCACTTGCCTTGCTCCACCACCGAAAATCGAATCGTCTGACTCCCTGATCCCAAGTGCGTACAAACCGAACCGTCCAAGTAGCAAGTAAACTCCGCAATCACATCCTCCCCTTCGCCCGCAGGGTCTATCTCCAACAAAATCGCCTTCTGACGATACTCTGGATTTTTGGATACGATTCCTCCCGCCAATCCGGAAGGCCAACGATCCTCGTCATAGATCCATGCCTCCAAGCCGATGGACTCCGCATAGTCTGCACAGGCATTGATCAGTTCGAACCACTCATCCCCTAAGTACTCGGTCTCCAAGCCCGTCCTCGAGTGCATGAAGAATCCACCCATGCCCATCTCCTTCATCACATCGATCTGATAAAGCAGCTCCTCCTTCTCCAACTTGCCATTCCAACTCCAAAACGGCTTCCCTCGAAACATCACCGAAGGATTTTCCCACTCCTTATAAAAACTATCGTTATCCGAAAATTTCATAACTCACTCCGCTAAATACAAATCTGATTTCAACCACCGATAAAACCGATACACACCGATTCAGTCCCATAGCAGACCCCCACTTCAACGGGCTCCACAGAGCCCTCATCTTATCAAAAATATCAGTGCGATCTGCGTCATCTGCGGTCGATGACTCTTCCCAGAAGCCTATCATCGCTGAATCCCGATTCGAACTCCGCCATCAGTGCACATCAGTGTCATCAGTGGTTTGATGACACACTCAACACCCCGCGGTCCGTCCCCCTCTCTCCGTAGGAAAATAGTCCGGAGCTGGTATCAACGGCAACCTACCCCCCGTGTGCCCGGGCATGTACTTGTCGCTCACCGTATCGCCATCATCGAAAGGATCCTCTGTGCGCTCCAACCAATGCTGAAGTTTCTCCTTCAACTGCGATTGCAAAGCCACGATCGCTTCATTATCCCGATTCGTCCAAGTGATCAAATTGTTCTTCTGCAGCGGATCCGCCTTATCGTCATACAGGAGCCACGGCCCCTCCACCGTTTCCGCATAAGTATGCGTCCGCGTCACCACACCTCGAAAGGCAGGCGTCGGAATGCAGTCCACATCCACCGCGAAGTTAATGAATACCGAATCCGGCGCCGCCGACTCGTCGCCCAGAATCAATGCCGACAAATCATCGCCATGCATCCCCTCCGGAACCTCAGTCCCGGTCATCGAAATCAAGGAGGACGTCAACTCGATCAAACTGATCGGCGCATCACTCACCCGCCCCGCCGGAATATGCCCAGGCCAACGCATCAATAGCGGAATGCCCACTGACTCCCGCCAAGGCTGACTTTTATAATACTGCTCATGGTTCCCTAACATGTCCCCATGGTCCGAGGTAAAGACCACGATCGTATCCTCATAAAGCCCCTGCTCCTTCAAAGTCGCCTCCAATCGCGCCACCTGATCATCCAGCGCCATCACATGGGCATAGTAGCCGGCGATGAAATCCCGCTTCGCCTGCATGACTTCCTCGGGCACATAGATGCTGTTGGTTTCCATGAACTCCACATCCTCCGGCTTGTACCGCTCCAGCAACTCCTCCGGCATCTCACGATAAGGGTCGTGGGGCGTGCCGATCGATACGACCAAGAAAAAAGGATCCTCCCCTTTCGCTTTCTCCTTCATGAAGTCGATCGCCAGATCCGTCTGATAAATCGGCTCGTATCCATCAATAAATACAGGCTTCGGCTCATCGTTGTAGTAGAAGCCTTTCAGGTAGTTGTGGGTGCAATTCGCCACCGCCCAATAATCATCGAAACCTAAACGACGCGGCCCGGGAGGAGTAAAATCCGTACGCGCCCCCCCATCCAAATGCCACTTGCCGATAATCCCGCACTTGTAGCCTTCGGCCGTCAAGGCCCCCGCAAAACTGGGTCCATCATTTTTCACCCGTACTTCATTATTCACTACACCATGGGCAAGCGTGTGCAGTCCGGTAAAGATCGTCCCCCGCGACGGAGCGCAGGAAGGCGTGTTCGCCACCGCATTGGTGAAACGCGTTCCCTCCGAGGCCAATTTATCCAAGTGCGGCGTTTCAATCTTCTCCACGCCCACGCAACCCATGGCGGTCGAACGCATTTGGTCCGTCAGGATATAAAGTATATTCGGTCTTTTCTGTTTATCGCTCATTCTTCGTACTCCGACTGAAACCATTCGGGAAGCGGCTCTTTCATTATCTGAAAAACATTTCCTTCCGCAGGGTAAAACGTACCAAAATTCCTAGCCTTCCCTTTCGGCTTTCCTGGTTCCCATTGAGGATTGGGACGCATGCGTTGCGCTCCTGTTGCATCAAGGTGAGCTTCCAATTTCGCCTGCAAACGTCCTAACCGCTCTGGATACTTAGCCGCCACGTCACGCGACTCCCCCACGTCACGCTCAAGATTGTAGAGCTCATAGCGATCCGGCTCGATCATATGCACCAGTTTCCAATCCCCTTCGATCATTGACGACGACGGCTTCGCCCGATGCGGGAAATGCCAAAACAAACGTCTTTCCTCAGCTTCGTCACTTCCTTTCCAAAGCGGAAGCATACTCCTGCCATCCACATGAGCCTCTGGCATGAGTTCCGCTTGAGCCACTTCCAAAAAGGTCGGAAAATAATCCGAGCTATGCACCGGAAGGTTACACTCGCTACCCTGCGCAACCTTCCCCGGCCACCTCACGATCAACGGCACCCGCGTACCGCCTTCATATAAATCGCCCTTCGCACCACGGAACGGCCTGTTGCTCGTCACCGACCGCAAGCCCCCGTTATCTGAAGTGAAAATCACCACTGTATTCTCCAAAAGCCCGGTCGACTCTAAAGCCTCCATCAACATTCCGATCGATTGATCCAAATGCGAAATCATGCCCGCATATTTCTTGTTTTTCTGAAAACGCCCCGGCGGCACGCTCTCGTAAAGCGCCTCTTCCTCCGGCGGACTCGCCAATGGCACGTGAGGCGTGTGGTGCATCAAACAAAGCAGGAAAGGGCCTTCATTTCCCTTCTCCAAAAATTGAATACTCCGCTCCGTCAGAGCATCCACCCCTTTGTCTCGAGCCTTGTCGCGACCTGAAACGTCGAAGGCCTCATCGAAACCATAATCCCGATGTTTCCCCTCCACGAAGAACTCGTATTCATTTCCCAAGTGCCACTTTCCATAAAGCGCCGTGCGATACCCCTGCTCTCGCAAAGCCTTCGCAAATGTCGGCAATTCCAACGGCAACTCCTTCAAGTGGTCCGGCGGGACCAGTTTCGGATTTTCATACAAGCGATCCCATGGCAAGGCATCCGTTAGTCGCACTCGATGCGGGTAACGCCCCGTCAAAAGAGACGCCCGCGTCGGCGAACAGACATTGCACGCCGCATACGCCTGCGTGAAACGCATTCCGTCGGAGGCCAGAGCATCGAGATGAGGCGTCCGGTAAAAATCGCTCCCATAACAGCCAAGGTCGCTCACCCCAAGGTCATCGGTCACGATGAACAGAATATTCGGGGGCTGTTCAGCAGAAGCGCTAAGAACGCCCGCCGTCATAGCGCACACGAAAAGCAGAGTGTTAAGAACAGATCTCATCGGCTGATACCTTAACTTACGCCTCGTCTGCTCGCGCCTGCAACCGCGTTTGTATCTCACGCACTCTTTCACGACTCAGCGGATAGAACTTGAAAATGAACGCCGCGATCAAAAGACACCCCATCGGGAAGAAACTCAGGAAATAACGGAGCGTCTGCACTGTTTCCGGCGACGCCGTCTCAGCGCCCGCCTCATAGCCTGAGAACGCGAGTAGATAACCAAGAGCAATGCCGATCACAGTAAACGCCAACTTCACCACGAAACCAAAAGCTGAGGCGAACATGCCCTCGCGGCGGTATCCATAGGCGAGCTCGTCCTCGTCGCACACATCCGCGATGAACGCCCCATTCAGCAACCAGCAGCAATTGAGCCCGAAGCCGAACATCACGGCTGTAATCAACTGCAAGTAGGGAATATTTGGATTCACCAAGAACAGATTGAGCAAACTCGCAGCGGCACTGATCGACAGGCCGAACAACAGCACTTTCTTCTTGTCCCAAACCTGAACCAAGTAAGGCACAATGAAGGCGCTCACGAACATGCTCACCGCCAAGGTACTTCCATTCAAGGCCGCTAAAGTAGCTCCCGCATCCTTGTCGCCGTCGTAGACGTAGAAGATATTCACGTAGAGCAAAAGCGGATTCACGAAGAAGTTCCCAGTAATCACCAAAAGGATCATCCCCAAAAGAAACGCAAAACCTCTATTCTTCGAAACCAAACGCACTGATGCCCACAATTTGATTTTCTCCTGCTTTACCGTTTTGCTCACGCGTTCTTTTACCAAAAACGAAACAGGAAGAATCGCTATAACAATGAATATCGCGAAGGCGATTGCAGTATAACGCGCCCCCAACACCTCTGCCTTCACCGAAGCATCGGCCGCTAAGTCGCTGAACAAGGTCAAAGGTGTCTGATACCAACTCACATACTCCTGCTCCAGCAAGCCACGTGCATAATCACCCACTGAAAGAGCTGCTTTATATGCCCAAGGGAGAGTAAATGAAGCGACTGAATTGAATATGCTGCGATACTTCTGCACATGTGCACGCTCGTCATAATCATCCGTCAGTTCATAGCCAAGAGCCGTAAACGGAACCGAGTAAATGGTATACGCAAGATAGAAGAGAATGCAGGAAACAGTCGCGTATCCAAACAATGTCCACTGCTCCAAGTGAGGTGGCACCATGTAGATCATCGCGAATATAATCGCCATCGAAATCCCACCCCAGAAAATGAACGGCCGCCTGCGTCCCCACTTGCTGCGACAGTTGTCCGACATGTTTCCGATAATCGGATCGGAAATCATGTCGAAGAAACGCGGAATCGTCATCGCCCAACCGATCAACTTGGAGTCCAGTCCCAACCCCATGTTGAAGACCGGCAAGAACAGGTTCTTCAAGCCGTTGACCGCCACCTGCTCGCTATAACCTCCGAGCCCCCAGGCGAGCTTCTCCTTCATAGGAGGAACGTTGGCCGCTGGTTTCGGCGTTGTTGTTCTTGGGGTATCCATAAGTTAATTATCTTTTGAGATATCGGTCTTCTCCTTTATGGTCAGCTCACTCGCCGGGATCGTCCAGTCGTTGACTTCCATGGTGGTAGAACCGCCCTTCCAGCCAAACAAGAGCTTTGCAGGCCTCTTTCCTTCCGGAGAGCCCCACTTTACCAATACGCTTCCATCCTCCTCATTTTCGATTTCTACCCTATCCGCACCTTCGAGGACATAAGCATGCGTATCACGTTTTCTACCGTCCTGATCTATTAATTGGATACGGTGCGAACCGCTACGATCCGTCTGTATCTCGCTCTCCTCCAATCGAAGCGTTTCTGGTCGATTGGGCGCTCGCTTCGGACTCGAGCGACGTTTCATCGGGTTCCCTTTGAAGTCTTTGTTAGCGATCGGCAACAAGGCATCGGTACTCTTCAAGTGAGCCTCGATCAAACGGTCCAGTTCCTGAACCTTCTCCGGATAGTATCGCGACAACTCGATCGACTCATACGGATCCTTCTTCAAATTAAAGAGTTCAAAGGCATCGGAAGCCGCATTCATCCCCGCATGATGAAAACGAATCAACTTCCAATCCCCCACCCGTACTGCACTCGACGGTGCGCACATGGCGCCGAAGACATGCGGAAAGTCGGTAAAGATGGGCTGGTGCTCCATCGGCCTTCCTTCAAGCAAAGGTACAATACTTTGACCATCCACGACCTGGCCTGATTTCGGACTCGCACCCGTTACTTCCAGAATCGTCGGATAAAGATCGGTCGTCTGCACCGGAATCGTGCAAGTCGTTGCCGCATCGATCTTCCCAGGCCATAGAGCAATCCACGGTACACGGAACCCACCTTCATATGTATTCGCTTTTCCACCACGAAGCGGACGGTTTGAAGTAATTGTATTCCCATCGATTGCCTTATGGGTCACGCCCCCATTGTCCGAGGTCAGAACAATCAGGGTGTTCTCTTTCAGCTCTCGGTTCTCCGGACGGTCCAGCCAATCCAACAGTATGCCCACGCTATTGTCCATGCTCTCGATCATGGTCGCCATCTCCGGGCAACGCTGATCCGACTCGGGATCCCGCAGCTCGCGATACTTTGGCATCAAATCCTCTTTGGGAATGATCGGCGTGTGCACCGCGTAGTGCCAGAGGTTTAAATAGAAAGGCCGCCCACTCCCCTTCACCGATTCCATCCACCGAATGCTTTCCTCTGCCAAGCGTTTGTTGAGATACTCGCCTTCCGGACCTGGCTCGAGATTCGGAATCCCCGTGCCGGGTTTGCCTCGATCATAGGGCGAGTAGTAATTGGGAGGTCCAGGAAGATGCCCGCCGCCGATCACGTAGTCGAATCCATGATACTGAGCGGAAAAGCGATCATCGTTGCCCGGCGTCAAGTGCCACTTACCGATATGGGCCGTTTGATAGCCCTCATCCTTCAACGCCTCCGCCAAGGTATAGGCTTTCAGCGGCAGGAAACTTTTACTCTGCAGATCACCAGTATACTTCCCCTTGGCAGGTAGCAACGCCTTGGGCTCGGCCACGCTTTTTGGGGTCACGGCGACTGTCATGCGCAAACGTGCCGGGTACTGACCCGTCATGATGCTGGCCCGGGTCGGCGAACAAAGCGGGCTCGCCGCATACGCATCGGTAAAGAGCATGCCCTCCTCCGCCATTCGCGTCATGTTGGGCGTTTGGTAGTACTTCGAGCCGTAAGTGGAGCTATCCGCCCACCCCATATCGTCGATCAAGATCACAATCACGTTCGGCTTGTCCGCAGCCAACAAGCTATTCGCCCAGCAGGCGATCACCACTAGGGCAGATCCAATCAGCGCTCTTTTCATACTCTAGTTCTTTCCCAATTTTCCTGACAGGTACCCCGCCTCCGGGATCAACATGAGAGCTCGGTTGGCTCCCATTGAAAAACGAGCAGGAAGCTTTACCTTGCTAATCTCCCCGGTCGATGGATCCAAAACCTGGATACGCCCCGAAGAGTTCTTCGCTCGATGCCCTTCGACTGTCACCTCCAAGCCCTCTTGCTCCCGATTCACCAGCAAATACACCTGCTCGCCGTTTCGATGGAAACGCCCCACCGTCAGATGTTCCGTACCAGGCGTGAAGCTCAAGTCGAACTCCGTAGAATACGAATTCTCGATAGCTCCCGCCAGCTCGTCCACTGCAATCGCGTCGGCGTCTCGCAGAGCGTTTCGCACCACTGAATCATTACGAGCATACTCCCCTCCACCGGGGACTTGACCGACCCAAATCACCTTTCCTCCAGATGCTTCGAACCGCTCCAACTGATCAGCCACCGCCAAAGGGAGCAACTCAAGATGAGGCATCACCAAAGTATGATAGGCCCCGTAGCCGATCTTCATCCACCCATCTTCGATCTCCGCCTCGGAGACTGCCTCTGGATGAAGGATCATGTATTCGATGTCGCCATCGAGCAAAGCCTTTTCTGTATTGTCCCAATTGTCCTGGCGATTCTGATACAAATCCTTGATGGTCGGCCAAAATTTGTCGGAGGCCAGCAGATCCGCCTGAAACATGGAGATCGGATAATAGAGCCCCACCCCTGCATCTCGCCGCGCACCGCGTAAAACCTGGGTCATACGTCCGGTGTATTCATTGAAGAAACGATACTCTTCCTTCGTGTAGCCTGTCGCCTTGTTTTCGTGGCCATTCGTAAAGGTCTTCTTGCGCGTTGCCTCAAAAGGCAGGTAGGAGGTGAAAATGTTCGCCCCGTGAAAGGACGCCATGTTCACCGAGTTGAGCAAGAGCGGCAAACGCGGCGAAAGTCGGCTTCGCCCATAGCCCCCAATGATCGGGTCCAGCAACATGATCGTATCTCCCCTCTCCTTCCAAACGCCGACTGAGCTGAAGAAGCGCGTCTGCTGATAGGCGAAGTCCCGAAACTCGTCGGGGTTGGGAATAGGAATATCCAATGCCGGCACATCGAACTCCGAAACGAATTTCATCATGTCTCCATAGCCCTGCACATGCATGGAAAGAAACTGGTTCAACAAGTAGTGGCCGCTCGACTTGATGCCCCGCTCGTTACACCACTCGCGAATCTGCACGGCGAAACTCTCCGTCAGCAAATTCGCCACCGCCTGACGATAATGAATCCGCGCTCGACGCGCCTGATCATCGTTCCCCTCGAAGATTGCCGGCAAAACCGAGAAAAGCTCATAACGATGCATCTCCTCAAAGTACTCCGGCAATTCATCCGTCCAAGGCGCACAGGCATAAGGAGCATCATAGCCCCCTTTCCAATGCGTCTGCATTAGGTTCGGTTCATTGCAGTAGAAGCCCTCCACCTGGTTCGCCGGATCGTCGATCTGGGCCAAAATCGGTGCATGCATATTGGCGATGAAGCGGGACATCGCCTCGCGATTCATCAAATCAGGATAACGCCCCGCATGTCCGAACTGCCTCATGGTCGACTGCCCCTGCGTATCCTTGTCGCGTACATAACGGGCAAACACTCTCAACTCCCAAGAGCCTTTTAGGCCTTTGGTCTGCAAGCTCTTCTTCGCAGCCGAAACCCGCCTCCCCTTGTCCAATGCAATCTTCCCTCCCTTCACAGGGTAAAGCGTCGCGTAGACGATATCGTGCAGGTCCTGCGGCAATTCGTAGTCAATCCGTTCAGGCCCATTTCCTGAAACGCTCAGCATGGTCAAGCTCTTGACCTCGAATTCCGGATTCTCCGCAACGACTCGCCCCCCCGCAGATCCGCTCGGATAGCCCCAGTCATCCGCCAACCACACCTTGTAGTCGATCGCTCGAGCCGCATCAACCAAGTCTCCGATCACTGCAGCACCCTTCCCCCCTGTATCGTAAGCCAACTTCCCCGATTCCGGATAAAGCGCTGAGTAAAAGAAGCCCATCACTCCCCCGACGCCATATTGCGGGTACTTCTTCAAAGTCTGCGGCGTCAGCTGGTACTGTGTAATCCTGTATTCATTCGGTGGATTCCTAAAGGTTTCCTTGGAGATATCCAAAGGAGCTCCAGCGGCAATCACCGATGAGAAGCATAGTCCCAGAGCTAGGGCAGTCGAACTTCCAAAACTGAGTTTCATGAAAATGAGAGTAATGAGGTGATGCGAAAATTTAAAAGAGCCCATCGAGGCTCCTAAGACACAGCCTAGCAGCTTTTTGAGCGGATCGCCTCGTTCTGAATGCCATTAACTAGCACATGAGTGCCACGCAACTCAACAACGCAACCGGAAACCCCAAACAAATCCATCGCAGGTCAAGGGAATCTCTACAAAGAACCGCGACCTGGCACCCCAGTGCTAGAACGCGGCACCGAAGCTACGAGTCTCCGATCATCCCCTCGTAAAATGACCGAGACGTGTATCCTGCACCGCAGTCATGGATACAATAAAAGCGGCGCCAAACGAACGTCTGGCACCGCTTTATAACGTACTAATACTAATAGAACTCGAACTCTAAAACTTAAGAGTATTGGTCAATTGGAAGGAACGCGGCGTTTGATAGTTCCAACGCACCACTGTGTCAGACCGATCGCCAGCCGTCATAGCTGGAAGAAGATCATCCTCACCGAGCAGATTGCGGACATTCAACTGGATGCTCCAATCTACCTTGGAATCGAACAGCTTTCTGCCGTAGCGAAGCATCGCGTCCAAGTAGAGCGTACTTCCTCCCTTGTAAGCGTTCGCCGTATCCAAGCCGCCCTCATCATCGAACGGGAATCCTAGGAAACGATCCCCCCTCCAACGAACGGTACCGCCCACTCTCACACCTTTGAACATAGAGTCCTGCTTGAAGGAATAGGAAGTCACTAAGTTGTACGAAGCCAATGGTTGACGCGTATCGGATGAACCATCCAATGTCTGAATACGCTGATAATCCTTTTGGATAGCCTCGAGCAGTCCGCCCAAGGTCCTTACCGCACCCTCTGGATAGGGTTCGCCAGTTGCTGGATCTATCTCGCCGGGCCCGAACTCGCCCTCCGCGAATATTTTATTTTCCGACAAAGGTTCATCGTTCCATTCGGACTTCCATTCGCTTGGTATGAATTCATTATAATACTCATCCATCCGCGGACCTATATTCGAGAGGATGCCTTCCTGCTCGCTGTAGTTGAACATGATGCGCCACTGCTTGGTCGGATTATACACCATTTGGACTTCCACACCCGTGGAGCTGTTCGAAATCGTCGGCGTAAACCACTTCCCTTGGTCGAAGTAGTAAGGCAATGTCATGTATTTATCATCACCGGTCAGATTCGCGATCTCCTCCCATAGGAAGTTCGTTGAAGTATTGAAGGGGTTGGAAACTCCTTGAGCCCCCGCTCGGACATGGCCGGAAGGCAGATTATTCGCGCTCGTGTCGAAAAAGGAAACGGAAGCGGTCAGCTTGTTGTCCATGAGGAAAAGCTTGATTCCATAGTCCTCCCCTTCTCCAGATTGGAACGCGACAGGCTCGCCGAATATATCTAGCACCTGTCCACCTGGCACGAAGTTGTCGGAACGATTGTAGAAAACACCCAACCAATCGAGTGGATGGGCCACCACTCCTGCAGTAGAGGTACTCCCTTCGTAAATGGCGAATGGATCCGTCTCTGTTCCATCTGCGAGATACTTCGCGTCATAGTTTCTCGGATCCGGATAAAGCCAAGTGTCTGGATTTCTATCCGCAATGATTCGGCTGGTGGCATTCCAATTCTCTTGCTCGTCTTTACGCCAACCGAATGTGCCGACGACCTTATCGTTGAGGAGAAACCATTGCAAGGCAGCAACCTTGGACTTGTTAACGCTCAAGCTATTGGTTCCTTGGAAGTCGGCGACCATACCTAGAGTCACACCGCTTTCATCTGCCATGTCAGTCGGAATCGGATCGTCTGCGAAGTAGATCTTCGAAGGGTATCCATACAACTCCGACACTGGATTCGGCGCGGTCATCGTTCCGTCAGCATTGAAATAATGCCTGAGCTTGGCACGGTTTTGAGGGTTGCCGGGCTTTGCGTTGAAGGCACTAGGACCTTTTAAGCCCAAAGTCGTATTCGTTAAAGCGGGCGTCAAGTTATGCAAACCTACAAATTGCAGGAGATGGTCATTGTCCGAACGCTCATATGAAACAGCCGCACGAATACGCCCCAAATGCTTGATGACATTATCACTTTCCGTAAAGTCATAATCATAGGATAAGGAGTACCGCTGATTTTCCCCCGTCTTCTCACTAAATGGCTGATTCCGCACGATGGGGCCATCGATGTAAAAGCGACCAGCATAAGGATTTACGTCACCATTTGGCAAATACACATTGGGATCGACCATCAGATGACTGGAGCGGCTTTCTTCAACCGAATTCCGGTCGTAAGTCTGACTATTTAGAGCCGCCTCGAAATGAAGCCCCTCGAAGAGCTTCTTGTTCAGAATAACCTGAGTATTGTCGAAACTATCCGTGTACCGGCGAGTACCCCCGAGGTAGTTCACATCAAAAGGCATAATACTTTCGTCGAGAAGAGATCTATTCCCTTTGATATCGCCCTCAGCCTGCGTAGGCCTGGCCCCCATGGCCATGCGGCGCCAACTTAGGTTGGGAACGCCGCCATTCGTCACCGAAATGAGCCATCGGTTATTATTCACTGACGTCAGGCCTTCCCCCGCATTGCCAGACGTTGTGACACCAACCGTTTCAACCATCGGACGTCCGGCCTCGATCCATGGCGTCACGCGGTCGAGAATTGGGCTATTCCCTCCGAGACGTTGCGAATCCGTATGCCCTTCTTCGTAATTGAAGTGGAACTCAAGATCATTCAACCAACCATCAACCTTGCCGAAAGGCCGCAAGTTTCCGGCGAAATACGTACGAGCGGAATCTTCCCACTCTGGATCCCTCCAGTACTCTTGGTTGTTTGACATCGCCGCAAAACGAACCGCCAAAACGTCCTCGATCAAGGGCTTGTTCACATCGATGGTAAAGCGCTCGCTCCCTTCGTCGTCGATCCGGTTCGATATCGTCGCAAAAGAGCTTCCACGACGAGCGCGCTTGGAAATTGCATTCGTCACCCCGCCCGGCTGAGCAATGCCAAAGAGGATGGAGTTTGGACCACGGGAGAAGGTCAAACGCTCCGTGCTGTATACGTCTGGCCGATACAGAGTGGGAAAAAAGTCGCGGCTCAATGAACTGTTGGTGAAACCACGAACGCTGTACACGTTCTCGCTACGTGTGCTAGTGCCCTCTAAATCAGTAAGATGCCCGCCCTCATAGGATGAGGTATTGGGAGCATACTCCAGAGCTTCCTCAAAGCTGGTTGCCCCGATGTCCTCGAGAAACTCCTCCGTCATGATTGTGATAGCGGAACCAACATCCTTGAGCTCAGAGCTCATGCGGGTGCCGGCAAGGGTTTGAGTCGCACGGTAGCCCTGATCCTCCGATCCATCTATCGTGAATGGAGAGAGTTCAAAAACTTCTTCTCCGCCTTCTTCGCTCTGAGCAATCAAAGCGGAGGACGAACAGAAAGCGAGCATTGGAACGAGGAAAAGGGCCGCTCCAGGATACCGCGATAAGCGGCTCCCATCCTTGGAATCATTCATAGGTGTCATATTTGCAGTTCTAAGATTCCCCTCTCATTGCACATAGCGAAACAACAAGGACCATTGCCACAAAACGTGGCACGTTATCGCATCGACTTGGTAAGTTCAACTTGGGGTATTTGCTAGGAACAAAACCTTACAATATCACTTTTTTAATGACCATAACTCGAGTGCCAAAAAATAGCACAACCGTGCCAGAGCACTTTCGCACCTACCACTAGCGTCCTACTAAGGACTTATAAGTTAATTTTACAGAATGATAGGTCGTCTTTGCTTTTTTGACGTATGTGAAAAATCCAAATATTGCGGAACCTAAGCGGAGTTTTATCCACTATTTCAATACATGAACAGCCAGGGATTTGCCGATATTGAGCACTCCCTCGCTATTGTAATGCACCTGGTCGTATTTGGGAAAGTCATCCGGTTGCTCCACTGTTGAGCTTGGAATAACAAAAACATTATCCATTTCCACGGCCAATTCCTCCTGACTCCTTCGAACCTCCTCAATAAAGCGAGATTTCATATTGTTCACCTGCAAGTAGACGAACTTGAACTCGGAGTCCGGCAAGTCCCGCCTGAGATTCCCGATGAACTTTTTCAGGTTCTTTTTGTAAGCTTGCGCTGAAAACTCGCGTCCCGCATCGCTCTCTCCCTGCACCCAGGCCACTGCCTGAATATCAACTCCCTGATACCCCTTCTGCTGGGCGAATACTTCAAGAGCCTCAATTTTTTCCAGCATCAGCGCATAAAGCCGATGCTTAATCTCGCGCGTCTCCTTCACCTGTTCGGCCTTTTCCCGCGTCCACTCCTTTTCCCATGCCGCGTAGAGCGTCGTCCCGCCAACCGCATACTTGAAAAACAACAGCTCTTCTTCGGAGTAGGCCTGGGAGACCGAATCGATGAAGCTATACTCCGGTCCAAAGGTGCCATTTACTTTGTACGGTTTCTCCACCGCTCTGCGGCTGGGGCTCAAGCCGGAAACCTCCCACCTCGTCTCTTTGCCACAGAAATGGATTCGATCACTCTCCTCCAGGCTCTTCGTCCATTCGGAATCCAGCGAGGAATAATCCCCCCATCCCGCCATATTCGACTGTCCGAGCAGCAAATAGGTTTTGAGCTTTCCCTTCGACGCCTCCGCGAAGCCCGCCGCAATCGGCATCAGTAACAGCGCGAACAAAACGCCCTTCAGCTTAAGGTTCATATTTCTTTTTTTGCTTTGCGCTTCGATTTACTCACCCAGCTTACGCTGCTGGATCAACGTTCGCACTTCATCACCTGCGGGGAGCGGTTCATCTACGTAACCGTTTTGGGCGAGGAAATTAAAGTAGCTGAAATAGATATGCATTAGCTCCGGCGTCAGATAGGACTTATTCTGCGCAGTAAGGCCGTGCCCTTTGCCCGGAAAAACCCACCATTCGAAATCAGAACCGGCATCGATCACGCCTAGCCCGAAGATCTCCATCGTTTTCATTGGGATGACTCGATCGGAGTCGCCGATTATCGCGATGGTATTAGGCAGATTTTCATTCAAATTGTGCACTGGCGATATATCCTTGCCGAAGTACCCGCCCAGGTCCAAAGCCGGAGACCCCAGCAACAACAGGTTTGGGGTGGTTTTGATCGAGAGATCGTCGGCCGGGTGGTTATGGCCTTCAAGCGTTGCCAGCGCAGCCGCAAGATGACCACCCGCAGAGTTTCCACCAACAGCGATCCGTTCTGGATCGACGCCCAGTTTCTCCGCATTGGCACGCAGCCAGCGCATGGCGCTTTTGGCATCCTCTACGCAAATCGTCGGCTTGCCGCGCTTTTTCCTGTCCAAAAGCCGATACTTGAGCGCGAAAGCCGAAACCCCGTGTTCTGCGAGATAACGGCTCCATCGATAGAATCCTCTGGGGCTCCCTCCCCGAAAGCTGCCACCGTGGATATAGATATGTGCTACGTTGTTGCCAGGAGCACGTGCATTCGCCGGAGCAAAATAATGCAGCTCTACGCCTTCGCGCACCCTAAAGATCTCTGTCGGCTCCAAAGCGCCTGCTTTATAAGACGCCCAAATCTCGTCCGAAAACTCACTCGCGCCGCCGGAGCAAACCAATGCGAGCATTACCACCATCCCAATGATCGATCTATTTCTATTCATAACGCTTCCCTTAAGTTGCTAGTGCAAGCTTTACCCACTCCCCCTCCGCCAAGGTCTTAGCTCACGACTATTCGTAATCGGTATTCGGATACTCCTCGTATAGATTCGCGACAATCAATGCACTTGCCTAGAATCGAGAGAATTGGTCTATCAGCGATTACTCCAAGTGATCTCCAATGCCATTTCCATTCTCGTCCGTAACTCCCGAGAGAGGATGCTCCACGACCGCTTTCCAAGCGATTTCACGGAAGATCTTGTCTAATTCCTCGCTCATGAAACTTGGATTGTTCTTGAACTTGATAGGCTCTGAAATGAGTTCGGGGGATTTGCCGTAAATCGTAGCATAGAAGACATAACCCTCCAGACGATCGAAGCCGGGTCCCAAGTGTCCACGTTGGTCATTCCAGATAGAATACTCTTTTCCACCCACTACCTTATACAGGCCCTGAACCCCAGGAAGCTCGCCCCGATTGAACCGCTTGGCCGCCTCGGTCATGGCGGCATTGGTCGGAAGGATGTACACTTTCTCTGAGGTTTCGCGCAGCGCAGTCACGAGCTCCGCAAAGGTTTTGTTCGCGGCATCGTTGAGCTCATCGAAAACCTCATCGGTAAAAAATGATTCCGATTCCGGGTTTCCTTTCCGCTTATATTGCATCTGAACCTGACCCAGCGTAGGCCACGCGTCGATGAGGAAGTACTTCATGCCCGGATTGTATCGTTCGCAAAAATCGATCCAGCTCGTGTAGAATTTCGGTCGATCAGCGGTGTAAGGGCCCCATATCATCCCTTCCCATTCCGCATTGGAAATAGCGGCCAGGAGTTTCGGCAGAGGCTTACCGTCGAATTCGAATATGCCGTTTTCCTGCTCCCACTTGTAACTCACGCTACCCGTGCGCCCACCGCCATTGTGCAGACTAAGCGGTTGTTCGAACCCAGCGGCGCGGGTGATGGACGGAAAGGTTCTATAACCGGGCGCTGTAAAGCTGTGGCCCGTCCCCACAATGCGGAGAATACCATCGTCAGGTTTGGGAAAGGACATGGCGTCTCTAGAGTCTGCATACGTGCGTCCAGACTCGCCGCGCTTATAAATGGCCATAATCTCTTCCGGCGTTTTGAGACTGACCGCGTGAGGCGGGAATTCATCCTTCTCCCAACCGGGATCGAATGTCGGAATCGCTCGCGCTGCAGCGGCCTGACGTGCATTTCGCTGCTCGGAGTCTTGTGACTGTTGACGGGCATTGCGCTGCCTGGATCGCTGTAATTGTTGGCGAGCAGCTTTAAACTCCTCCGGCGTCAGTTTGCCATCGCCATTCAGATCCGCTTTGGGAAAACGCTTGAGCACTTGAGCCAGACGCTCCTCGGTGAGCTGTTGGGCTTGCACTTGAGAGAACGGAACGGCAGCCCCTAACGCGAGACCAGCAAAGAACAGAATTGAGAGTTTGCATTTCATAATCGATATTTCCTTCAAGGTCCCTTCGTATTTGTTATTCGACGACAATAATTTTTCCAACAACTAGGAGCTACATCCGGACAGACCTGGATAGCAGAGTCAACAGTCGGCACAAGCAGTTCGTCCCTACAGTCATAAGCACTCTTTTTTGAGTTTTCAGATCTACTCACCTTACTTCACTCCAAAGTAGTGTCGGTACCATGCAGCTTCCCTTCCGAACTTATTGGAAAATCCCGGTCGTTGCTGAGCGTCGCGCCAGCGTTCTAATTTTTGCTGAAGTCGGTCCGCAATTTCTGGATACCTCTTTAGTACGTTCTTAGTTTCATGAGCTTCGCTATCCATATCAAACAACATTCGTACTCCGTTTTCCAACTCGTAAAACTTCCACTTTCCTTCGCGAATAGCGGACTGCCCCCAGAAACGCCAATAGAGAGTCTCGTGCGGGTCCTTTGTGTTCCCTCCCACCAAATGCGGCATCAGATCAACGCCATCGATTTCTCCGGGCTCGGTTTCGACGCCCGCCAACGCTAAGGCGGTCGCTCCCGAATCAAGCGACAAGACGGGAGCCTCATAGACCTGAGCTGGAATATGATTTTTCCAATACACGAGATAAGGCACGCGAATTCCGCCTTCCGAGATCATCCCCTTCTCGCCGACCATCGGGCCATTCAACGAACCATCCCAGCCAGGCTTATTAAAGGGATCGTCAGCCATGTGAATTTTGAGCGGTGCGCCGTTATCACCGAAATAGAAGATGATCGTATCGTCCTCGATACCGTATTCACGCAGAGCCTCTACGATCGCCCCCACCCCGTCATCAATGGCGGCAATGGAAGCCAAAGCCCAACGGCGACGTTCCGGCATATCTCCGGGAAAACGATCAAAGTGTTTCTTAACCACCTCTATCGGAACATGCGGGGCATAGTAAGCGAGATACAAAAAGAAAGGCTCGTCCTTGTGCCGCTTGATGAAGGCCAGAGCCGCCTCGCTTTGCTTATCGACACGAAAGGTCTCCTGATCCACTTCGCGCTCCAGTGGCAGGTCATTACCCTCCAAATCGAAGTTGCGCAGATAGGTGTTCATTGTGCCATCATAGACATCAGTAAAACCTCGGCTAACTGGGAGGTAAGGTCTTCGTAGCCCCTCAGGAACCCTTGGGTTCTTTTGCTTCAGACCTTCCGACCAATCTCTCTCCATCCAAAATCGACTATTGCGGTTCGGCTCGAGGTGCCACTTGCCGACGAATCCTGTCGCATAACCCGCCTCTCGCATTCGCTCCGCTATTGTGACCTCCTTAAGGTCCAACGGGGCACGATGATTTTCATCCAACCCGAACCGAGTCTGATAACGCCCCGTAACGATGCCCGCCCGCGACGGGATGCACTGCGGAGCGGTCACATAACCTTGCGTCATCAATGCTCCGCCCTTGGCAAGAGCATCCAAGTGCGGTGTGCGAATGTCCCCAGAAAGTCCATACGCCCCGAGATCGACGTACCCGTGGTCATCGGTGACGATTATGATGACATTCGGGGAGCGCGAAGCTACCCCCTCTGAGGCCGATGCGTTTCCAATCATTGAAAAAACCAGCGCGGAGAACAGCAGCCTTTTCGCAAACTTAACACTTCTCATTTTCATCTCCTTCTAAATTCGTTTTTCTTCCGCAAATGCATAGGGAAAGAGCATGTGCATTCCCTACTTAACTTTGAGCAAACGGACCGGACCAATCAGGCCTGAGGGATGCAATGCATCGGTTTGTTTCCAGTGCTTTGCATTCCCCCCACCGAAGCGAAACTCAAAGGTCTTTCGTTGACTATCGGCAGGAAACGGTTGGCCGTCGCGAATCTGCGGATAGATGTTTTCATACGAAGCCAGATACTCGTCGCCGATGAAGCGATTGATCCAAAGGTTCGTGACTTCAATCTCCAGCACATTCTTTCCGGGCTTTACCGCCTTGCTGATGTCCACCTGGTACGGGGAGCACCAGAGCAGGCCCAGATCCCTGCCGTTGAGCTTCACCCGGGCCATAACCCCCACTTCGCCGAGGTCGAGCATCAGCGAATCCGATTTGGGAACCCTAGGAAGCGTGAAGGATCTACGGTAGATCGCGCTACCCGAATAGTATTTAATTTCTTGATACGCGTGTTCGTTCCATGGAAGTAAGGTTTTAAACTCAACAGCGCCTTCCGGCCCCCAGTTCGAATCGAAGGTAGCCGTCCAATCCTCGTTGAGCTGCATAACTTCCTTGGGCTTTGGCAGGGGCGCGGTTTCGCCGGTTGCCTGAGTGGGCGAGCGAAAAGCGACAAAGATGGAGCCGGAGGCAGGCATCTGAAGTCGCACTTCCGTACGGCCATCTTCGAGAGCTTTCCAGCTTGAAGCCGGTTGCGTTTTACCCGTCACCGGATTCCACAACTCAGGCAATTTTCCTTTGATCCGGAAGCTCGCAGCTACCTCACGTGGACGATCCGTCTGATTGGAAAGGAAATAAAAGTCGTCTTCTCCAACCCGGTGATGATTGAAGAAAACCTTTTCCGGAACTTCGCAGTCCTTGGTCAGTTTTGCAACGGCAGCCTCAAAGGCGTCTGGGCTTTGGATGAGTCCGCTGTCCCAATATTTCTCCACTAGCGCAGCCAGTTTCGCATCCTGCGCTTCATGGTTGCGGTATGAAGGCGAACGCAACGGTCTCGGCGCGAAAATTTTCGCCCCCTGTTCTGCAAGCTCCCCGAGTTTGGCCACACGCTCCGGAAGCATTAGTTCGGCTCGTTTGAGCAACAAAACCTGATAGCCGGTATCGAGCCGTTTGCCCTTATGCGTTACTCGGATCACACCCTGGTCATCCACCGAAAGATCGTTCAACGAAGCCATGCCTCCGAGATCAAAATTGAAGCCGGGGATGTCCTTCATATCAACGGGCTCGTTGCCTGCGATGAACGAATTGAACCCGCGCCCATCTCCGTAGAGCGCCAGCACGTCCGCCTGATAGCTGCCCGACTGCATCAGAAACTGACACCGCGCGATGTAGTCCATCCAATCGCGGGACTTGCTGAACCAGGTATTGTTGCGGTGGAAATTTCCGCCATACGGCCCAAACGTCATGCCCGGCTGAACCGAATCGTCGAAGGGCTGGTGCGCGAAGGTGTGGAAATAATAACGGTTAATCCCCCGGGCAAAGGCGCGATCGCCCCATTTTTTAATGCGTCCGGGATGCGCAGTCCAGTCGGCTTTGAGGCTGGTGAATGCCTCGGCACCGACAATCGGGTTCCCGGAAAGATGGGCACCGGATGGAATGATCTGCGCCGTCCAGGTCCACAAATTCCGATCCGCTTCCCGCTGCCAGAATTCGGTCAATACCGTATCGCCGATCAGGGCGGTGGCGGTGGCGTCAAACGCTCCGCTCCCATAGGGTTCAAGCTGCAGCTTAAATCCTTGCTCATGGCATTTTTCCTCAAAATACCCAAAGTAGTTCTCCTGCATCAATTCAGCAACGGTAACCCGCATGTCCCAGAGCACCCGCTCGGTCGTTTCGGTATCATCCACGACGCGTCCCGTAATACAGAGCAACCAGGGTAAAAAGTCATACCCTCGCCGCTGGGAAAACTCTCGCGGAAGCGCCTCGGTCCAGTTCTGCATACCCACTTCAAAGCTATCGATACAGATCGTCGTTAAGGCCTCGCGGCCTTGGGCGTTGGCGATGAGCTTGTTGATATATTCCTCCCAGTGCAGATCAACGGCTTCGCGACTGAGCTTATCGATTTCCAACCCGGTTCCCCCTTCAGTTGCCGGTTTGTTCTGGGCACCGGTTGACATGTATCCAAATCGTAAGACCGTCCACTCGCCGTTTTCCGGAGCCCAGTCAAGATTGCCCTCGGCATTCATCCGGTCGGTCAAATTGATAATCGAATCGGCGGATATAATGGCATCGGCCGGAGCCTTGCGGAGGTCGGGAATAAAATGGATTCCCTTTGCATGATGGTCATGGAGCCCCTTCTGTTCCCAGCGCTCGATACGATAGTCATCATTTGTCGGCGTGGGAAACGCCATGACAGCGATATCGCGGTAAAAATCGACATCCTTCATGTGAGGTCGTTTGTCTCCCACCCTTTTGCCGATACCCAGCGTCACCGACTCGGCATCACCAGCGCGGATGGTTGCTTCACTCCAAACCACCATTTTCATGGAGTGCTCCGGCGGCACCCACGGACCGCCCGTACTCGACCAGCCGGACGCATTGTTAAACCCTGCATCCAGCCCAAGGCGCTCGGCCTCGGCAACCGCAAAAGACCGAAGCTGATGCTCCTCCTTTGAATTGTATGCAACGGGGCCGACCGGAATACCCACCGATGCATCAAACAGCACGAAACCACCAATGCCCACGGCCTTCATGGCCTCCAGGTCTTTAGTGATCCCCTCCTTCGACACATTGCCGTTTACCCAGTGCCACCAAGTGTAGGGCCGGGCGCTGTCCGGTGGTGACCTAAAAAGCTGCTCAAGGTTCTGCGCATGCGCCGCTGTTGCGGCTGCAATCATCAATCCGACAATCCACTTCTTCATTACTTACTCACTCTCGACGGGCGGCCTACCGGCCAATCCATATTCTGCTTCTCAAAAACGTTTTCAAACGACCTCGCTTCGGCATGCGTCGCATCGTAGCGACTGTTGGTCTTCGGGATGTAGCGAGTTTCGACGTTTTCATTGATCCACCCAACCAACTCTTTGAATAGCGCCTGCGTACGCTCAGGCTCGCTCGCCGAGAGCTCCCTTGTTTCCGAAATATCCTGGCGAACATTATACAGCTCCAAGTGACCTTCCCAATCGAGGATCAGCTTCCAGTCCCCTTTACGAATGGCGGAGCGCGGCGCGGTGAGCTCGCCCTTTTTCAAGCCAACGCCCACATAATAAGGGTAGTACCAGAAAAAAGTGTCGCGGGAATACTCGCCGGCTTTGTTCTTCGGATCGTGCAGCAAAGGCATCAACGATTCGCCGTCACCAGAGTTCGAATACTCTCCACCGAACTGAAGCAGAGTTGGATAGAGGTCGTTGCAATCGACCGGCACATCGCACAGGGCCGGGTTGAACCCTTCGGGATACCAGACCATTAGCGGGACGCGGATACCTCCTTCGTAGACGAGCGCCTTTTCACCTTTGAGCGGAGCGTTACAGCTAAAGGTGGGCTTTCCATTTCCATCCAGGCGTTCAATGCCACCGTTGTCGGACATGAAGACGATCACCGTGTTATCCGCCTGCCCAGTCTTCTCCAGAGTTTGACGTAATGCCCCGATGGAGTCGTCCAAGCTGCGAAGCATGGCCGCATAGGTCGGGTTGTTCTGCTGGTTCCAGCCACGCGTTTTCTTGTTCTCAAAATGCACGATATCCTCTGGCTTAGCGCCAAACGGGGTGTGTACAGCGAAGTGGCAGAAGTAGAGGAAGAAGGGATTATCCGACTTCGCCTGCCGTTCGATATAGCGGCAAGCCTGCACCGAAAGATCATCCGTCAGGTAGTCCTCTCCAGTCTCCTCCCCGGAGTATCCTTGATGCAACTCCGCCTGAGCCATTTTGGGATGCTCCTTCTCTTTCCGGTCCCAGCGATCGCGCCAGTTGAAGTAAACCGATCCCCCAGAGTCGAACCAAGCCAGCTCTTCAAAGCCCTGGTCGGACGGCGAGAAGCCTTCCGATCCATGCCCGCCCAAATGCCACTTGCCGATAAAAGCCGAATCGTATCCAGTCAACGCTTCGGCGATCGTGGTCTCCTCGAGAGGCAACGCGATATTGGACATCCCCTGTGTCAAAGGCCAAAAGGGGCGATCGGTCTTATTTTCAAAACCGTCATGATCGTAGAACCCGTCCGGCGTATCCAATCCTTGGTTATAGTGAGTCTTAAACGCCCCCGGCGTAGCAGTCATGAAGCCAAGACTGGCAGAGTTTTTGCCCGTAATCAGGCTTGCCCGAGTCGGCGAACAGAGCTGGTAGGCGTAGGCCTGCGTAAACACCACCGACTCGTCAGCCAACTGATCGAGGTGCGGCGTTTCGTAGTAGCATTCCGAACGTTCGACTCCTTTGACCCGTGCCGCATAGGACACCAGATCCATGTAGCCTAGATCGTCCGCTAAGACGAATATGATATTCGGTTGCTTTGCAAAGGCAGATCCAGCGCCACCTAGGATGGCGATAGCAATAAGTAGATTCTTCATGCGTTCTCTTTCAGGGTACCGGGGTAGCTTTCTGAAATCCTGATAATCAATTTGCCCATCCCCTTCACGCATGTCAGTCAGGAGATCGCTTGACTGTCAATTACCCCAAGTCTTGCGAGCCGTGCCAGCCCAGAGCCAACTGATGCTGCAACCACCTACCCTTGCATAAATGACCTCTCTTCGCCCCCTACTCGCACTCGCAAGCACAATAATCATCGCTCTAAGCACACAGGCTAGCGAACGCTACAATGTGCTCCTCATCTCAATTGACGATTTGAATGATTGGACCGGAAGCCTCGGAGGCCACCCGCAAGCAAATACGCCCAATATCGATCGACTCGCCGCCGACGGGATTCTTTTTGAGAACGCCCACTGCCAGGCCCCCGTTTGCCAGCCCTCGCGGGCCAGCTACATGACGTCCCGCTATCCCTCTTCCACCGGTCTTTACTTCCTCAATCCAGGCATCCGCTCATCCCCTGCGCTTGAAGGTAGCCTTACCCTTCCGGAACGCTTTGCCAAGGAAGGCTACAAAATTATGGCAGGCGGCAAAGTCTTCCATTCCACCGAAAGCGAAGAGATCCTCGATCCAATCGGCGAATACGCCGGCAGAATGGGCGGCTTCGGTCCAATTCCCGAAGAGAAAATCAGCCAACCTTTTGGTCATCCCCTTTGGGACTGGGGAGTGTATCCTGAAAACGACGACGAACTGCCCGATTATAAAGTCGCCAAATGGGCTGAAAAACGCCTGCTCGAAGAGCACGACCAACCATTCTTCATGGCCGTAGGATTCTTCCGACCCCACGTCCCCATGTACGCGCCAAAGAAATGGTTCGACCAATTTCCCCGCGACCAGGTGATGCTACCGGAGGTAAAAGACGACGATCGGACTGACCTGCCATCCTACGGAGAGAATCTCACCCGTCTGGAACACGTTTCACCTCCCCACCAGTGGCTGGTCGAAAGCGGCGAATGGAAACACGCGGTACAAGCCTACCTCGCCACTACAACATTCGCGGACTACTGCTTGGGGATCGTTTTGGATGCTCTCGAAAGAAGTCCCCATAAAGACAATACAATCATCGCGCTCGTTTCCGACCATGGTTTTCATTTGGGCGAAAAGAGCCACTGGGCCAAACGCACGCTTTGGGAAGACGGAACCCGTGTGCCTCTCATCTTCGCTGGTCCGGGCGTCAAACCCGAACTGCGCAGCAACCGCTCAGTCGGCCTCATCGACCTCTACCCGACACTTCTGGAGCTCAACGGACTCGACGCCGATCCAAAGCACGAAGGCCTATCGCTAATGCCTCTGATCGAGGATCCCGAAACGAAATGGAATAGACCCATTCGCACCACTTTCGGAAAAGGCAATCACGCCCTACGAAACCAACGCTGGCGCTACATTCGATACGCAGATGGTTCGGAAGAACTCTACGATCACAAGAATGATCCCAACGAATGGGACAACCTCGCATCAAATCCCGAATACAGCAAAATCAAGAGACGACTGGCCAAGCATCTCCCCACAAGCGAACAGCCCATCCTAGGCAAAGGCTCTACCGGACACAAAGCCCTCTCAGCAACCGAAGCCGCCTTACGCAAGCAGTGATATCCAAGCTCAAGACACCGTTAATCGAAAAACCGAGCATGCTCTTCTCCAGCTATCGAGTAGAGCAGCAACAGACTCAGACCGCTTCTCCCCCGTCTCCAAACGGCACTCTCATCTTTCGCAGCTTCCCGATCTAGGACAGAAGCGACATAGCTTCTCTCCGCACAGATATACCGAGGGCAGGAAAGCCTTCGTACCACTACGACGCATCGCCGTCCTCATCGCCAGCCTGCATGAACCTGCTCCCGTTCGAGAACTGCGTTTTCGAGTGGCGTTGAGGAATTTTTTGTCCTACTGCCCATTCGATCCAGCCGACCTACCAGCCCCATTCGGAACTGGCACGGTAGGAGGGACTTGAACCCCCGACCCACGGATTAGAAATCCGTTGCTCTATCCAGCTGAGCTACTACCGCACATCCGCCAAGCAAGCCTCAACTCGCTCAGCTTCGGCAGGTTAAAAGTCCTGCAACCAAGCTTGTCAAAACGGAAACTCGAATAAACACAAGCCGAGCGCCGCAAACAATTTCATAGACAGGCGCTACAATAGGACTAGCTTCTTGCCCTATTTCCTAGAGCTCAAGAGATATGGCACACCAACTACACCCAAACATCGACCTCGAGACATTCGAATCGCTCGCCCAGAAGGGGAACGTTATCCCTGTCTACGCAGACCTGATGGCCGATCTCGAAACGCCGCTCACAGCCTACGCGAAGCTCAAGACCGACGGTCCCGCATTCCTGCTCGAGTCCATCGAAGGCGGCGAGCGCCTCTCCCGCTACACCTTCATCGCCTGCCGTCCTCGCAAGGTATTCAAGTGCTACTGGGAAAAAACCATCATCGAGGAGTCCGGGCTCGCCCCTCGCGAGATCGATACCCCGCAAGACCCTCTCTCTTTAATAGAAGAGGAGATCGCCAAACACAACCCGGTCGAAATGCCCGAGCTCGCCCCTTTTACCGGCGGAGCAGTCGGGTATGTCTCCTACGAATACATCTCACGCGTCGAAACGGTAGTGCCTATCGCTAAGGCAAACCAGCACAGCTCGCCACTCGCTTACTACATGCTAGCGGACTCCATGGTCATTTTCGACCGGGCCAAGCAAACCATGCGTCTCCTCGTAAACGCTCGCCTCGAAGGTCACGCCTCCCCGACCGAGGCTTATCAAGCCGCCCTCGAAGAACTCGCCCAACTTAAGGCCAAGCTCGAGAGCCAATGCTCGCTCGCTCCCGCCACCCTCAACCCTCCTTCCGAAATCAAGGTCCCCCAGGGCAATTTCGTGAAGAAGGATTTCGAAGACATGGTCGAGCGCACTAAAGAGTACATTCGCTCCGGGGACATTATCCAAGTCGTCCTCAGCCAGCGCTTCGAGAAAGACTTCGGCAAAAGCGCTCTCGACCTCTACCGCGCCCTTCGCACCGTAAACCCATCCCCTTACATGTTCCTTCTCGAGACCGACGACTTCGCTATCGTCGGCGCCTCTCCAGAAGTCCATGTACGCCTCACCGGAGACAAGGTCGAAATCCGCCCCATCGCCGGCACACGCCACCGCGGCAAGACCGAGGAACAGGACCTCGCTCTCGAGAAGGAACTGCTCGCAGACGAAAAGGAAAAGGCGGAACACCTCATGCTGGTCGACCTCGCCCGAAACGATATCGGCCGCGTTTGCGAGTACGGCACCGTCGAAGTACCCGACTACATGATTGTGGAACGCTACTCCCACGTAATGCACATCGTCTCTCAAGTCGAAGGCCAGATCGCCAGCGACAAGAACGCGTTCGACCTCATGCGGGCAACCTTCCCGGCCGGCACCGTGAGCGGCGCCCCAAAAATCCGGGCCATGCAGATCATTTCCGAAAACGAGCCCGACCAACGCGAGTTCTATTCAGGCGCCCTGGGCTACTTTAGCTACAACGGAAACCTCGACACCTGCATCACGCTCCGTACCGCCATGGTCAAGGACGGCAAGGTCGTCATCCAGTCAGGCGCCGGCATCGTCGCCGACTCCGTACCCGAAAGCGAATACCAAGAGACCATCTTCAAAGCGTCCGCTCTCTTCAAAGCAGTCGGACTTGCCGAAAACTTCGAGGGCTAGTCACCGCCTTTCCAGCTCCCTCAGGAAGCTATACGCCCTTAGCATTTCGCCTAGGACGATAACCCCTTGTCCCTCTATAGAAAAAGGAGCGGTTTTTGGCGGTTTTCGACCTAGGACCTTTCCCTATTGCGCGCAATATTCGCCAACCGCGTAGAATGACCTAGCTGGCTCGCAGAGCCTGTCATCACTTGGCAGTGGCTAACACCTACCCCTAGATACGCAATCAGGGTCTTTACCCACCCATAAGGTTTCTTTTTTCGCTTTTTTCCTAATTTAATGCGGAGAATCCTCGCTTTTTTGCAAATTGATCCTCATAAACGAGGTCAAGAATGTAAAACGCAGTAAGATTTAGCGGTCTTTTTGTAAACGAAGGATTAAACCCCGTGGGTATAGTACCCTACCCGATCTTTAAACTATACACCACCCCCGCTAAGTATTGTGATTCAGAACATAGCCCCAAGCGCCTAGCAAACACCGTCCGATTTCACCTAGCGACCCGCGATTCGAGCCACTCGGCGAGACGGACCCTGAGAAGCGAAACGTTTGTTTTCCAACTGTCCAGCAACTCAAAGTCGACCCCAATATTATGCCTACCGAATCAATCGTCCATCTCTCTTCGAATCCAACCATGAACTCGCAAACCTCTAACCTCAAAATCTTTAACGAAGACGAGGTTTCAAATGTCACCACCATCAACTTTCGCGCCCCCACTCCTGCCCAGAAGGAAAAAGCGGAGCAACCGGAGCGCAACAGCATCAAAACCTACCTGCATGAGATCGGTAAGATCGACCTTCTGACCCCCGCTCAGGAGATCACCCTAGCGCGGCGCATCCAGGCAGGCGACAAAGAGGCTCGCGATCTCATGATCAAGTCCAACCTTCGTCTCGTCGTGAAAATCGCCCACGACTACAAGGATTTCGGCCTTCCCGTACTCGACCTTATAAGCGAAGGAAACATCGGCCTCATCAAAGCCGTCGAGCGATTCGACCCTGAAAAAGGCGGCAAGCTCAGCACTTACGCAGCCTGGTGGATCAAGCAATCCATCAAGCGAGCCCTCGCTAACCAAAGCAAAACCATCCGCCTCCCGGTACACCTCGTAGACAAGATCTCCCGCATGCGGAAAATGGCCATGGCTTTGACCGAAGAACTCGGCCGCGATCCTACAGACCAAGAGCTCGCAGACATGCTCGAGATGCCAGTCAACAAGGTCTCTCACCTCAAATCTGTTAGCGTACGCCCTACCTCGCTCAACGCTCCGGTAGGAGACGACGGCAATAGCACCGAATTTGGCGAAATCGTCGGCGACGACAACGCCCCTACTCCTTACGAGAATCTACACGAGAAGTCACTCCGTGGCGACCTCCATGAAATGATCGAGGGCCTCGACCAGCGCGAAGCCGAAATCATCCGCCTCCGCTTCGGACTCAACGGCGACTCCCCACTCACTCTCGAAGAAGTCGGCCAACTCTTTAACATCACTCGCGAGCGCGTCCGCCAGCTGCAAAACATCGCTCTCTCGAAGATGCGGAAGATCATGGCGAGCAAAGAACGCCAGCACTCCGCCGAGGAAATCGAAATGGAAAACCGTGAGCGCAAGCGCATGGAAGTATTTCGCGAGTTCTACGAAGCCACCGCCGCTAGACACTAATTTTCACGCGAGGCGCCTTTTGCTGAGGCCAGCCGTTCACTAAGACGCCCTGTCTCCAAATTGAGGAGACAGGGCGCTTTGGGTTTTGGATTTCAAGCAGGGATCGAGTTAGAACAAGCGGCACGCGAGCAACTCGCGCTCGAAGATCAGCTCCTTGGGCAAGTGATCATGCAGCTTCAAAAACAGCTCCTCGTGCATCACGACCTCGCGTTTCCAAACCTCGCGATCGACCTGCATTATGCTGTCCCATTCTGACTTCGAAAAGTCGAGCCCCTCCCAATCGATGTCAGCGTAGTGAGGGACGTAGCCAATCGGCGTCTCCTTGGCTTTCGCCTTACCGGTCGCTCTTTCCACGATCCACTTGAGAACACGCATGTTCTCTCCAAATCCTGGCCAAACGAAATTGCCCTCCTCATCCTTGCGGAACCAATTCACATGGAAGATCCGAGGGGTTTCGCGGATGCGACGCTGCATCTTGATCCAATGACGGAAGTAATCCCCCATATGGTATCCAATAAAGGGTAGCATCGCCATCGGATCACGCCGAACTGATCCGATATTTCCGAACGCGGCCGCCGTCATTTCAGAGCCCATCGTCGCGCCCACGTAAACGCCGACCGACCAGTTGAAGGCCTCGAAGACCAGCGGCATAGTAGTCATCCTTCGGCCACCAAAAATGATCGCCTTGATCTCAACTCCATGCGGATCTTCCCAAGCTGGGTCGATCGTCGGACATTGCACCGCTGGAGCGGTGAAACGAGCATTCGGATGCGCAGCCGGAGTTTCCGATGCAGGAGTCCAGTCGTTGCCCCGCCAATCAAGACAGTGGCTCGGCGGTTCCCCATCCATGCCTTCCCACCATACATCGCCATCGTCCGTCAAAGCGACATTGGTAAAGATGCAGTTCTCCTTGATCGACTCCATGGCGTTCGGATTCGTGTGGTACGACGTACCTGGCGCTACGCCGAAAAAGCCCGCTTCAGGATTGATCGCCCGCAGACAGCCATTCTCGTCCGGCTTGATCCAAGCAATGTCGTCCCCAACCGTCCAAATTTTCCAGCCGTCAAACGACTTTGGAGGAATCAACATGGCGAAGTTCGTCTTGCCGCAAGCGCTCGGAAACGCCGCAGCCACATAGGTACGCTCTCCTTCCGGGTTTTCGACCCCTAGGATCAACATATGCTCCGCCATCCATCCCTGGTCTCGAGCCATACAGGAAGCGATTCTCAAAGCGAAACACTTCTTTCCAAGTAAAGCGTTTCCACCGTATCCACTTCCGTATGACCAGATGGATCGCTCTTCCGGAAAATGTACGATGTACTTGTTAGCTGGGTCGGACTCGCAAGGCCAAGGGACATCCACATCCCCAACTTCTAACGGCGCTCCCACCGAGTGCATACAGGGCACCACTCGCTTATCCCCCATACTATCGAGCACGTCCTTTCCCATGCGGGTCATGATCCGCATATTTACAACGACATATGGCGAATCCGTAATCTGGATACCGATGTGAGAAATAGGAGATCCGATCGGTCCCATACTGAATGGGATGATATACATCGTCCTGCCATGCATACAGCCCCTAAACAGCTTCTTGAGCTTCTTCTTCATGACCAAGGGATCACACCAATTGTTGGTAGGACCCGCCGCATCCCGACTGTTACTGCAGATATAGGTGCGGTCCTCCACGCGAGCGACATCGCTCGGATCAGAGCGGCAGTAGTAACTATTTGGCCGCTTCTCTTCGTCGAGTTTCACAAAGGTGCCCGAAAGCACCATCTTCTCGCACAGCAAATCGTACTCTTCTTTAGAACCATCACACCAGTGGATATCGGCCGGCTCACATAGCGCAGCCATCTTATCGACCCATTTGATGAGAGGTTTGTTGTCACTCAACGGGATATTGGGGCTCTGTGTTTTCATCACCGAAAAAAATATTAAAATTTCAGTAAAGAGCAAACGACGCCCCCCCGCCCAAACGCAACTAGCACGCCCCATCTTTCCGGAGATTAGGTTCCCTAATCCAAGGACCTAAAATCCTATTCAAAACCGCGTAAATCGATCGTTAAGGCTACAGCAGGCGCGGGTGATTACCGATAAGTGAAGGGATCCATTCCACCATCACGAACAACTCCAAACAAAGTACCAGTTTTGAATAAGAAGATTCTCATCGTTCGAGGCAACCGACAGAACGCAAAGGCGTTGTCGTTCCTGCTCGCGGGCTCCGGGTATCAGATTTCCGCGCATCACACAGCAGGAGAAGCCGTAGAAGCCGCTCGCCACCAGCGTTTCGATCTCGCGATCACCGACGAGGCCCTACCTGAAAACCAGCCCGACCTTTCCCTGGTTTCCAATCTCAAGCAGGCTCAGCCCGCCTTGCCCATTCTCTACATCGCTCAGGAGCAAAACCTCGAGACAGTCATCAGCTGCATCCGCGCCGGAGTGACCGAGGTTCTCGACAATCCCAACGATCTCAAGCAAGTCATCGAGACTACGAACTCAATGTTCCGCTCTCCCAATACCGACGTCACCGACGAGGACGTCACCTGGGAAGACATTCTCGAGGTCGAACGCATGCTCGAGTCGACCTCGCTCAATACCGACGGCCAATCGAGCTCCACCGTCAATTCCGCTGAAATTCAGCAAATCGAGGAGAAACTCCAAGAAGCCCTCAACGAACGCGACCGGATCGCAGGCGAACTCGCTTCCAGCATGCAGAGCCTCGAAAAGTCACGCCGACTCGTCGACGAGCTGAAAAACGAGAGCGGCAACTCCACCACCGACTCCGAAATCGCCGAACGCTCCGCCGAGCTCGACGAACGAGAACGACGCCTCAAAGAGATGTCCGGGAAACTCTCCCAGCAAAAGTTCGAAGTCGAATCCCAGCTCGCAGAACTCGAGGCCCAGCAAATCGAGTTCGAAGAAGCCCAGAAAGATGCAGGAGCAACCGCTGGGGCCGACATTTCCAACGAGCAACTCGATCAAGAACGAGCCGAGTTCGCGGCCCAACGCCTCGAAATGCAGGCCACCATCCAGGATCTCCAGCGGAAAGTCGAAGTTCTCAAGGCAAACGCCTCAGGAACCGAAAGCCTCCAGGAAGAGCTGCGCGCCCTCCGCGAAAAGCTCCAGGACGCCACCGAACAAATTTCCGAAAAAGACTTCATCATCGAGCAACGCGATCGCGAGCTAAACGACCTTAAGTCTCAAACCGCGGATATCGCAGACAATCCAAAGGTCGAGGAACTCGAAGACGAGAAGCGACTCGTCGAAATCGAGCGCCACAAGCTCCAGGAACGCATCGACCAGCTCGAGCTCGAAAAACGCCTCTTCGAGGAAAGCCACGAGAAGAATCAACGAGAGATCCTCGTCGAACGCCGCGATGCAGAAGTCTCCCTCCGCGAGCTCCAAAACACCATCAAGGAAGAGCAGCTGAAGCTGAAGGTCGACCAAGCGACCCTCAAGGAAGACATGCGCCAGTTCGAGCACGCTCGCACCAATTTCCAGGAAGACGTACAAGATCTCCAGTCCAAGCAAGCAGAACTCCGCAAGCTGGAAGCCTATCTCAACCAGATGGAGAGAAGCATCAAGGACCACGGAAAGATGGCCGAAAACACTCTGCCAAAACCCGACAGCTCAGCCCTCGAGCCACTCGAAACCAGCTCCGCGACTACGCCAGAAGTCGGCCTCGCGCCCAATCCAGCGTCCCCCGCTCCAGCAGAGCAGGAGAAGAAACCCGAAAGCTGGGGCAAGCCGAACATGGAAAAGAAAGCCGGACGCGGACCGCTCCGCATCGGACGCCGCTCTTCCTTCTAAAAGGCACCCAGCACATCCATTTAAAACGAAACGCCCCGCAAAAACCTGCGGGGCGTTTTCATTTCCAGAAAGGTAGCGGCCATCGTCCTCGATGGCCATTCTTAGCAATCGCTCACACCACCCCGCTAATCGCGAGGATCAAACTAGCCAGGAAAAACTAGCTGCGACCAAAGACAGCGTCATCAGCGGTCGAATCAGCCGCTTCATTCGCAAGATGCCGGAAAAGAGCCCGATTCTTGTCCCATACGCCCAAACCTGCCGCTTGGGCCCGGGACTCCGCTTCCACCAGCTTTCCGATGAAACCGACTCCGGTCGATTCGTACCGGCCAAGGCCTTTCTCGAGCATCATCACGTTGAGGCAGTCGCCATTGGACGAGGACAAAGTCACGTAACGGCAGCCAGAGACCTCCTTGAAGACCTCCATATAAAGGCGACGGCCGGCGACGACATCCTGCACCACATCCGCGCATTCCGTCTCCGATCGCGCGTCGCCCGGCGGAAATCCGATGCCAGCCAACACCACTCGCTCCTTACGCTTGTTCAGCACAACCTCCACCGTGCGGCCATCAATCGCCCCAATCACATCGACAATCGCCGTGTGCGTCGTCGTCGAACTACGAAGGGTCATGTAAATGAGACCGATCGCGAGAGCTGCAACTGAGATGAAAGCAAATACCATGGAGAAAACGAGTTGGAGAGAGTTAGACTCAACCTATATCGTCGCTCCCCTTCCCAACGTTTAGGAATTCCCGCCAAAACCTTTTCCCTCGGGCGACAATTTAACGATCACCACTCAAAAACGCATCAAGCACGCTGAGGCACCTCGCCATTTGCCCCCTCTCGATAAACTCGTCGTTCTTATGAGCCTGAGCAATATCGCCGGGTCCAAAAACCACCGAGGGAATTCCAGCCCCTTCGTACGCAACCGCGTTGGTCATGTACGGGACCTGCCGCTCCTTCAGGCCAAACCCCAACACGTCTCCCGCCCCCAGCAACTCCTCCACGAACTCGCCTGAACGTTCCCCCACCAGAGGAGGGCGTTCCAGAAAAACCGTCAGCTCAGCTCCCGGTTCCGCAGCGCAAATCGCCTCCAATTCGCTGCGGGCCAGCTCAGCGCTCTCGCGCCTCCCCAGACGCCGGTCAATATCGAGCTGGCAGCGATCAGGGACGATGTTGAACCCGATTCCGCCGCCGATCACTCCCACGTTCATCGTCCCACGATCAATCTCCTCCTCTACCGCTTTCGAGTGCAGCGACTCCCCATATTGCTCCAGACGCCCGCAGAGCCGAGCCGCCTTGTAAATCGCATTTTCTCCCAATTCCGGAGTCGAGGCGTGGGCCGCCTTTCCCGAGGTCGAAACCAGGTAGCGTCCCACCCCTTTGTGACGTGAGATCACATCGCTCCGAGTCGGCTCACCCGTGATCGCCCAGGCGATTCCGAGCTCCTCCTTCAACTTCGCGAGCTCAAACGCTCCCAACTGCTCGCTCTCCTCGTCCACCGACGCCGCGAACACCAGCGCCCGATTCAGTCGCTCAGGAGCCTCCGCGAAACGTTCAAGCGTGAGCAAAAAGCAAGCAAGACTGGCCTTGGTATCACAAGAACCGCGCCCATAAAACCGCCCCTCCCTCTCAGACAAGTCAAACGGGCTACCAGACGCCCAACCCTCCACGCCAACGGTGTCCATATGCGCCTCCAGCAACAACGCAGGCGCATCGTCCGGACCAATCCGAGCGTAGAGGTTCTCCCGCCCCGGCAAAACCGCCTGACGCTGAAACTCGATCCCCTTCGCCCGCAGCCTCTCTTGCAAATAGTCCGCGACCCCACCCTCACCAGGTCCGCCATACACAGGATTAACGCTATTGATCGCCACCAAATCCCTCAGCAGCTCCAGCTCATTCACTTCCAACTCTCCACTCATCTCGTCCGCAGTTTCAAAATCAAACCACTAGGTCAACATAGGGTATAACTGCAAACGCCATTTAATTCGCCGTAAAATTGAGCGCGCGTGTTGTCCCCTGCTTGCGAATGATCTAGAATCTAGCCCATCCACTATTCCATTCCAGTTCTCTCCTAGATGAGACCTCACCATTCCACACAAAAGCCGAAGCAAAACGCAGAAGGGACCCAGGACGACCCGTCCGAAGAAATCCCGCAGCTAGAGCTGGGCCTAGAGAAAGAAACCACACGACTCGCTTCCGAAGTCGGCAATCCAGCCTTCATGATCGACGAAGTGTTCAACGTGGTCGCCTTCGCAAATGGCGCCCGCAGGATCCTCGGAGCTCCCCACGCCAAAGCGTTCTCCCTCTCCGATTGCGGCTCCCTCACCTCCGATCAGATCGCCAGCCTCAGCGACAACGTGCGAGCCCTGCTCATCAGCGACAATCGCGACGAGGAACGCTATCTCCGCCTACCACTCGAAATCGAAGGCGAAAAACGCGTCTTCTGCGTAACCCTTCAAAAAGATGAGCTCGAATCCGGCGATCCCTGCGTGCGCGGCATAGCCGAAGCCATCCTCCCCCAATCCGCCGCTCAATCCACTTCCGAAATCGCCAGAGATCCAGAAGCCTCCAGCCTCGGCTGGACCCTCGATATCGATTCAAAAGCCTTCGAGTACTTCGGAAAGGAAGTCTCCAAGGAAACCGGACTCGTCTCCCTCTCGGAATGGCTCGCCTGCGTTATCGAAAACGACCGCCAAAACGTAGCCGAAGCCTTCTACCGCCTCCTTGATCGAGAAACCTCGACCGAGCGTATCCAGTATCGGATGACATTGCCAAACGGCGCCATCCGCTGGGTCAGCACCTTGGCCCGCCACGCTCCAGAGGTTGGACAAACCGCCCCCTCCACCATCATCGGCATGCACAGCTTCGATCAGGACAATCGAAGCCTTGTCGAGGACCTTCAACTATTCTCCCACCTCGCTCGCAAAGTTCAGCTCTCCATTCTCGTCTACGACCAACAAGGCAACATTAGCTGGTGCAACAACGCCTTTACCGAAATCACCGGCTATCAGCTAGACGAGATCGTCGGACGCGATCCGCACGTTCTCCTACGCGGTCCCATGACTGAAGTTGAAACCGTGAACCACATGCGGGAGCGTATCAGCAAAGGCAAAGGCTTCCACGCCGAGCTCGTCCAGTACAAGAAAAACGGAGCCCCCTACTGGGTCAGCATAGACGGAAATCCACTCGTCGACGAAAACGGCGTCAGCACCCGATTCATCTCGTTCCAGACGGACATCAGCGAATCGAAGAAAGCCCAAAGCGCCATCCTTCGAAACGAGATCAAATTCCGCTCCCTTTTCGACAACTCCATCGACGCCCTCCTTCTCATATCCCCACGAGACGGAGTCATCATCGAGGCAAACAGCTCCGCCATCCAACTGTTGGATACCGACCGACTCGTAGGGCAACGCCTAGAAGAGATCTTTCCTGAAAATCAGGATTTCCGAATCGAACATCTCAACGAACTGATCGACGCCCAAGAAGGCTCTCGCCGCGAGAGCGGAGAATTCATCACCGCCAAAGGACAAGTGCGCCCAGTCGAGATGACAGTCAGCCGCACCCCTATCGGCGAGTCCATCGCCCTATTCGTCACCCTCCGGGACATTTCAGAAAAGCGGCTTCTCGAAGAACAGCTACGCCACACCCAACGCATGGAGGCTGTCGGCCGCCTCGCAGGTGGTATCGCCCACGACTTCAACAACCTGCTCGCCGGACAAAGAGGATTCAGCGAGTTGCTCTGCAATTCCCGCGACCTGAGCAAGAGGGATCACGTCTACGCCAACGAGATTCTCAAAATCACCGACCGAGCCAGCAAACTGACCAGTCGCCTTCTCTCGTTTAGCCGTGGCAAAAGCGAGAAGCCCGTGGTTGCAAACCTGAACGACACCATCAGCAACATGATGCCGATGCTGTCTCGCATCCTCAAGACCGACGTAAGATTCACATCGCAACTAGACCCAAATCTCTGTAACGTAAAAGTTGATACCAACCAGATCGACCAGGTCATCATGAACCTCGTCGTCAATGGACAGGAAGCCATCACTTCAAACGAAGGCATCGTCGATTTAAAAACGAGCATGGTCGAACTCGATGGTAGTGAAATCTTCATTACCGGAAAAAGCGACCCCGGCCGATACGCCAAAGTCGCCGTCAGAGACAACGGACAAGGCATTCACCACGAAGTCTTGGAAAAGATATTCGAACCATTCTTCACCACGAAAAAAGGAGCGGGCACCGGCCTTGGGCTCTCGATCGTCTATGGAATCATCCAGAGCAATGGAGGACACTTGATGGTAGATAGCGTCATCGGCTCTGGCACCGAATTCGCCTTCTATTTCCCCGAAGTGCTCGAAGAAGTAGAGCAAGAAGACAGCCCTGATTTGCGCGAACAAATGCCGAGCGCGTCTACTTCCGACGAGGGAGAAGCGCCCACCATTCTCGTAGCCGAAGACCAAGAGCAAGTCCGAGAAATTCTAGAGCTCGGCCTTGGCCAAAGCGGATACAATCTCATCATCGCACAAGATGGACAGGAAGCCATCGACAAGGGAACCAATCATCGAGGAAAGATCGACCTCTTGCTCACGGATTCGATCATGCCCAAAGCCTCAGGCTGCAGCGTGATCAACCACATGCGATCCGCGTATCCAGATATCAAGGTCGTCCTCATGTCAGGGCTCCCCCAACAGGAAAGCGAAGAATGCAGAGGCATCGAAGTCGACGCCTACGTCGACAAGCCCTTCTCCATTCGCAAACTGCTAGAGCTCATAAACGAGCTTGTAGCCGCCCCACACCAATAAGAGCCGGAGAAAAACTCGCTTAACCTCCGATCAGCCCCAAGCCGAAACGGATCCACAGCGGCATCGTCAGCATGCCCACGATCGTCGTAGCCAAGGCAACCCGAACCGCCACCACCGGCTGGCCTCCGTAGTGCTTCGTCAATACGATCGGCATGATCCCGGCAGGCATAGCCGCCTGAAAGACGAGAACTCGCTTAAGCTCGATCGATAACGGAAAGTACCAAGCGATCGCCAATCCCACCACCGGCAGCACCCCAAGTCGCAAGGCAATTCCAGCCACGCTGTCCCGATTGTCCCATAGTTTTTCCCCATCTCGGACATGATCGAAGAGATTCGCCCCGATCGCCAAAAGCCCCAAGGGAACCGCGCACGCCGCCAGCATCGAGACGCTACTCGTCACCTCCGACGGAAGCTTCGTATTCCACCCGCTCAAGTTCAATGCGAGCCCGACCAACAAAGCGACCACCATCGGATTGAAGATCTTTTTCAGTCCTTCCCCCAACGAACCGCCCGCCAAAAACGAAATCCCCACCGTCCAGATCGCGATTTCGATTCCCACATTATGCATGAACAGCACCGCCAACTCGTCAGCCCCATAAAGATCCACAATCAACGGCACCGGCAGATAACCATAATTGTAGATCCCTGCCGAAAACGCGAAGGTCCGCAGCCCTTTACCCTTCTTGATACCAACGACTCTACCGACAACGCTACAAACGAGAAATCCGATAACAATCGTCCCGAAACCAGCCAAAGGCCCCCAAAACGATCCCACGCTCCCGCGAAACGAACTCGCTTCGATCATCGAGTTGATGATGAGACAAGGATAGAAGACCTTGACCACCAATTCCACCATCCCCTTCTCGACCGCTTGCCCCATGAGCTCCTTCCAACGAAGGACAAACCCGATCGCCAACATGGCGAAGATCGGCAGGATCAAACGTAATATAGAGAGATACTCGTCCATTTCAGCTACAGCCTCAATTGCCCCAAGCCGCCACCCCCGTCAAGGAAAGCGTCGCCCTCGCGACACATTCGAGAGGTTGACAAGCGCAGCCTCTCCCCAAAAAATTCGTTCCACAGTTAATGGCTTGGCGAATAGATAAGCACGTAGTTAGGGGCCTGATCCAAAATATAGTTCCAGGCCGGGTAGTTGGCACCGTTTGGCTAAAAGGCCTGAACCAGCCCATCGAATTAAACCTCAAAGGAAATTGCTACCGCGACCTCGCAGGCACTCGCCTCGAATTCAAGAACCCTCACCCTATCGAAGGCGACTACACCGGATTCGACGTCTTCCAAGAAGGCAATGTCGGCGACATGACCGCATCCAAAAAGGTCAAAACCCTGCTCGATTTCGATGAAGAGAGCGAAGAGCTCCCAGAAAGCCCCGCCTTCAAACTCGCCAACTGTCTCTACCTCGAGTGGTTCAGCGAATCGAACGGCCGCGTGCTCATAGAAACCACCGACTTTTCCTGGAAAGTCAGCCTCCCAAAATGGACCCTGTCGGAAGACGACGAACGCGACCAGCAGGAGGCCAACAAGCAAGCCATGTTCAACTTCATGGACGAGCTATCACGCGCCCTCACCCCCGCCGAGCAAAGCGAGGAGCCAGCCGAGGAAGACATGGACGAGTTTCAGTGGGAAGCCTACCTCCAGAAAACCGACGCCCGTTCCGACATGCTGCTCGAGCTCTTCGAGAAGTACGAAAACGATCCCGACTGCGAGGAGATCATCGCCAAAGCGATGGGCTGGGAAATCGAATCAATGGAGGTCACCGAAGAATTCTTCGAGGAATGGGATATCGACCAGAACCAGGATTCTAAAGATCCAGATTCTGAATACCTCCCAAACCATCCCCTCATCAGCCGGATGATGGACATCACCTCCCAGCTCTACTACGAGGCGGAATCCAGAAAACTCTTTACCGAAGACACCAACAACCCCTGGAACCAGCTCATTTGGCACGGGCAAATGACGGTCAGTAAACTCATCGCCGCCCTCGAAGAGGTCGCCGAAGGCATTGAAACAGAGCCAGGATTCGTCGTCGCCACCCTCAAACGCGCCCTGCATCTCCTCCACTTGACCATCGCCACCATGGAAGCCTGCGTCTCGATCGACCCAGACGAACACCGCTGGACAAACGACATCCGCAAGGAGCTCTTCACCCTACGCGAGTCCATCATCGACACCATGCAAAGCTACCGCCAACAGTAGCCACTCGCAGCCGCTCCCAGAAACGAATCGTTGCATTTTGGGCAGGCTGCGCCATTCCAGCCACCACTTACATCATGGAAATCGCTTTCACAAAGATGCACGGAGCCGGCAACGACTTCGTAATGATCGAAAATCTCGACGGAAAGATCGAGCTCAGCTCCGAACAAGTCGCAAAACTCTGCGATCGCCGCTTCGGAATCGGCGCCGACGGACTCATCCTGCTCAATCCCCCCGCCGACGACAGCGTCGAAGCCACCATGGTCTACTACAACGCCGATGGCGGGCGCGTCGACATGTGCGGCAACGGAGCCCGCTGCTTCACCTCTTTCGCCCTTCAAAACGGCGTTGGCGACGGCTCAACCGTATCCTTCAAGACCGACGCCGGTCCGATGACCGCCGACGCAAAGGACGGGCAATTCACCATTCGCCTCACTCCGATGCACGACCTCCGCCTCGACAAGACGCTCGCAACCGAGCAAGGCAGCTTCGACTACCACTTCATGAACACCGGCGTCGAACACGTCGTAAAATTCGTCGAAGACGTGAGCGCCGTCGACATCGTTCCCGAAGGTTCGACCATCCGCTACCACGACGATTTCGCCCCCAAAGGCACAAACGCCAATTTCGCCCAAATCCAAGAAGACGGCATCATCAAGGTCCGCACCTATGAACGTGGAGTAGAAGACGAAACGCTCGCTTGCGGCACCGGGGTAACCGCCGCGGCGATCGCCGCCAATCTCAAAGGTCTGGCAGAGGCACCCGTCCAGCTCCTCGTAGCCGGAGGCGACGTGCTCACCATCGGCTTCGATCGCGAAGGCGATTCCGTCAGCAACATCACCCTCACCGGTCCGGCCAAGAACGTCTTCACCGGCATCGTCGAGATCTAAACAGGTAGAGCCCGCTGTCCCAGCGGGCACTCACCTCCCTTACAGATCCCCGCACTTCTCCGCCAAGCCGCGAGCCACGCGCTTGGCGAGCAGAGGCCCCTCGTAGATCATTCCAGAGTACACCTGGACCAAGGTAGCTCCCGCGTCCAGTTTCTGAGCGGCAGTATCAGCATCGTAAATACCCCCGACCCCGATGATCGGCAGCTTGCCCTCGGTTATCTTGGCGATATGAGCGATCATCTCCGTAGACATATCGGTGATAGGCTTGCCGCTAATCCCACCAGCTTCATTCAGATCCTTAAACGGACCTTCACGCGCCATTGTAGTATTCGTGGCAATGATACCATCCAGGCTCAGATCGTGCAAAATCTGAAGAATGTCATCCACCTGCTCTTCCGTCAGGTCCGGAGCGATTTTCAGCAGGATCGGCTTACGACTCCCCGGATGCAGCTCCTCACGTGCCGCATTTGCGGATACAAGCTCCCCTAATAGCTCTCGAAGACGGTCCGCATCCTGCAGCTTGCGAAGATCGGGCGTGTTCGGGCTACTAACGTTAATAACCACGTAATCCGCATAGTCAGCCAACAAGCTAAACGAGCCGAGGTAGTCCTCCACCGCCTTGTCGAGCGGCGTGACCTTCGACTTGCCAATATTGACCCCTAAGGGAATCCGACGCTCTCCCACCCCAGGCTGTTTCTCCAGCCGAGCCGCGATCGACTGAGCGCCATGGTTGTTGAACCCCATACGGTTCAACACCGCCTCGTGCTCCGGAAAACGAAACAGGCGCGGCTTCGGATTTCCAGGCTGCGCCTTGTGGGTCACCGTGCCGATTTCCACATGCCCAAAGCCGTAGGCCTCCAAGGCTTGCCAACAAACCGCGTTCTTGTCGAAGCCCGCCGCCAAACCGATCCGGTTGGGAAAGGTCACGCCGAACGCCTCGACCGGCTTCGCCGAGCTCGGCAGCTGATTGATCGCTCCCATCATGCGAACCAGCCCCGGGATGGAACGCAAAACGCGTAGCCCATCGACAGCCACTTCGTGAGCCCTTTCAGGATCAAGCTTGAAAAACAGAGGTTTCAGTAGGTTCTTATAAACAGCGCCCATGCTAGCGGTAACAGAAGGCATTTAGCCCTCACTTGAAAATCAAAAACATCAGCTTTCTCCTCCCATTTACCTGCTTACCGTCCAGCAAGAACGCCACTCGTAAACATTGGCCTTGCAAATCGCCAAATTTCCTCACTTCAAAATTGCCTTAAAGCCCCAACAACATTTCGTCGTTTTTAGCCTTTCATTGATTGACTTACACGCCGCGGGACCTTTTTGGATAATCGTAATTTGTAAAACATGCCAAGAGCAGGAAAACAGTTAGATTGGTGCACAGTTCGTCTCGGAGAAGATACGAACTGGTGGGTTGTAGAAGTCAGCGACGATGTCCACTGGGACGTCGATGGACTGAGTATAGTCGACCCACGTCAGATTTCACACATTCTCGACCTCCTCGAGCCCCTACAGGAATACAAGCTCGATCAGGATTTGTTCGATACGGCGTTCATCCCGTTCCGAATTCAGAGAAACCTCGGCGACGGGCATATCCGCCTCACTCGCTCGCAGGAAAGCTTCGCGGACGCGGAAGAGCCGCTCTTCGGCCTCCCCAATATCGTGGACGACGAAAACAGCCCTTACGCTGACTTCATCAACCACATCACGAAGATCCGCGTCGCGATGCTCAACGACCTCATCGATTTCGAGCAAAAGCTCACCATCGACGAAGTCGAGGACGACATCCGCGAGGAAGAGAACAACAATTTCATCGAAGGCAAAGCCGTACACCTCTTCAACGAAGTCACCAACATCCTCGACTACGTACCAGTCGGTTGGGAGCTCGACGAAGATGGCGATGCAGAAAAGTCCGAAGGCGAAGAGTTCGAGGACATCCCTGACATCGAAGAAGAAGACACCTCCCAAATCTCCAAAGACGAAAGTCTCAAATGGGACGAAGAGGAAGAGGAGGAAAAAGAAGACGACACCTACGAAGGTCCTCCCCCCGACGACGGCGAAGAAACCGAACTCGGCGACGACGACGACGAGGAAGAAAAGTAATCACTTTACCAATACAAAGCCCGCTCCTAATCCGAGCGGGCTTTTTCGTAGGAGGGCAACGCTCCGTCGTTGCCTTCACAGCAATAGAGCTACCCCTTTAACTTAGTCGCCACTTCCTTGGCGAAATAAGTCAAAATAACATCCGCCCCCGCTCGCTTGATCGCCAGCAGAGACTCGTCACGAGTCTTCTCATAATCAAGCCAGCCCAGCTTGGCCGCCGCATGGATCTGAGCATACTCGCCCGAAACCTGATACGCCGCCACCGTCACCTCCGAAGCATCCCGAAGCTCACGAATGATATCCAAATAAGCGCCCGCTGGTTTCACCATCACGAAGTCCGCCCCTTCCTCCTCGTCCATCAAAGCATCCATGATCGCCTCGCGACGATTCGCCGGATTCATCTGGTAAGTCTCCTTGCCCAACAAAGTCGTCCCCGCCGCCTTCGCGCTGCCGACCGCCTCGCGATACGGACCGTAATACGCCGAAGCAAATTTCGCCGAGTACGCCATGATCGCCGTATCGATATGCCCACAGGTGTCCAAAGCCGCCCGAATCGCTCCCACGCGCCCGTCCATCATGTCCGATGGAGCCACGATATCGACCCCCGCTTCCGCCTGCAACACCGCCATCTCACAAAGACGCCGCACCGTCTCATCGTTCATCACGTAAGAACCGTCCTCGTTCAAAACGCCGTCGTGCCCGTGCGTTGTATAAGGGTCCAAAGCCACGTCAGTGATCACAGAAATCTCTGGTACCGCCGCCTTGATTGCCTTCACGGCTCGGAGCGTCAACGTGTCCGGATTCCCCGCTTCAGAGCCGAGAGCATCCTTCAAGTCCGGGTCCATATTCGGAAAAATAGCCACCGCCGGCACGCCCAGATCCGCTAGCTCGCGGCATTCCGCCACCAAGCCCTCGATGTTCAGGCGATACAGTCCTGGCATCGAACCCACCGGCTCCTTCTCCCCCGCTTCCTTCACGATCAGAGGCGCGATCAAGTCCTCCACCCGCACGTAAGTCTCCTGTGCCATCGCTCTTAGCGACGCCGTCCGACGCATCCGCCGAGGGCGACGGGGCAAATCCAGCTTGAAATCCTCAGTCTTATCGAAACTCTTCATGGCTCTTTTTCAGCGAAGCTGTGGATTCGCCCGCAACACGCAACCGAAACCTACAGCCTAACCACCTAGCACCTAATCACCTAAGGAAGCGCAGCAACCGTGCAAGAAGTCACATTCCACAACACCCTTTCTCGTAAGGCGGAACCCATCGTTCCCACCAAAGGCAATGTCGTCGGCATGTACTGTTGCGGTCCGACCGTCTACGCTCAGGCCCACATCGGCAACTTCCGCACCTTCCTCAACCAGGATGTCATGCGCCGAGTCCTGCAAACCGCCGGCTACAAGGTCATTCACGTGCGCAACCTCACCGACGTGGACGACAAAACCATCGCTCGCTCCATCGAGGAAGGCCGCGAACTCTCAGAGTTCACCGAGCATTGGACCGAAATCTTCCACCAGGACTGCGGACGCTTCAACATGCTCGCCCCTCAAATCGAGCCCAAAGCCACCGCCCACATCGACGAGCAGATCAAAATGATCGAAGACCTGCTCGAACGCGGACACGCCTACGCTTCCGAAGACGGTTCCGTCTACTTCCGCGTGTCGTCTTTCGATGGATACGGCAAGCTCTCTCGCATCAAGGAACGCGAACTTCTTACCGATGCCGAAACTTCAGACGAGGACGAAGGTCCCGTCGACTCCGACGAATACACCCGCGACTCCGCAGCCGACTTCGTCATGTGGAAAAGCCGCAAGCCAACTGACGGCAATGTCTTCTGGGATAGTCCATGGGGTGAAGGTCGCCCAGGCTGGCACCTCGAGTGTTCCGCCATGGCCATGAAGTACCTATCCCACAACCTCGACATCCACTCCGGCGGCGTCGACCTCACCTTCCCTCACCACGAAAACGAGATCGCCCAGTCCGAGTGCTCCTGCTGCAACGACAAACAATTCTTCAAATACTGGATACACGCCGCCCACCTCATGGTTGACGGAGCCAAGATGTCCAAAAGCCTCAACAACTTCTACACCGTAGACGACATCGAGGCCAAGGGCTACGCCCCCGTCGTGCTTCGCTACGCCCTCACCAGCGGGCACTATCGCCAGACGATCAACTTCACCGACGACTCCCTCGTCGCCGCTCAAAGCGCCCTCGTCAAACTCCGTAAGTTCTCCGACGAGCTCCTCGCCGCAGCCGGTCTCAAGCGTGCCGCCGTTCTCAAAGAGATCACCAAAGGCAAGCGCCTCAAAGACGACTGGGGCATCTTCGCCGACGCCTGGGAAAAGCTCTCCCACGACATGAATATCCCCGGCGCACTCGGTGAGATCTTCAAAGCCATCAAATCCAAGCCCGGAGCCGAAGCGGTCTACACTTTCCACAAACTCATCTTCGCCCTCGGCTACGATCTCGAACAAGTGATCATCGAAAAGCCCAAGGTAGACGCTCCCGAAGAAGTCAAAGCCATCGCCCAAAAGCGCTGGGAAGCCAAGCAAGCCAAAGACTGGGCCGCAGCCGACGCCCTCCGCGACGAACTCGCCGCAGCCGGCTGGAAAGCCCTAGACGGCAAAGACGGCTTCACCCTCGAACAAATCTAAGGTAGGGCTCGACCGCCGGGCGAGCCGCATTGCAGGATCCTTCCCCTCCAAATTCTCATTGCCCCTATCGCCTAAACACCTACAGCCTTTCTCCCTCATAAAATGAAAGAACAAATGACTCCTCTCGAAGAGATCCGACACTCCTCGTCGCACGTTCTCGCCACCGCAGTCCTTCGCCTCTTCCCAGAAGCGAAGCTCGACATCGGACCTCCCACCGACACCGGCTTCTACTACGATTTCGATCTGGATCACAAGTTCACCTACGACGACCTCGAAAAGATCGAGGAAGAGATGGCCAAGGTCATCAAGGAGAACCAACGCTTCGAACGCATCGAAGTCTCCCGTGAAGAAGCCGTAAAGATGATCAAGGAAATCGGCCAAGAGGAATACAAGCTCGGCCGTCTCGACGACATCCCCGAAGACGATCAAGTCTCCTTCTACCGTAACGGTGAGTTCCTCGACCTCTGCGCCGGCTCCCACGTCAATTACACCAAGAAGATCAAAGCCTTCAAGCTGCTCTCCATCGCCGGCGCCTACCACCGCGGAGACGAGAACAACAAGCAGCTTCAGCGCATTTACGGCACCGCCTTCGCCAAGAAGCAAGAGCTCGCCGACTACCTCGAGCAGCTCGAGGAATCCCGCAAACGCGACCACCGTCGCGTGGGCAAGGACATGGGCCTCTTCCACATCGACGAAGCCGTCGGCCAAGGCCTCATCCTCTGGAAACCAAAGGGCGCCATAGTCCGCCAAGAGCTCCAAGACTTCATCTCCGAACAGCTCATCAAGCAGGAGTACTCCCAAGTCTTCACACCACACATCGGCAAGCTCGGCCTCTACAAGACCTCCGGTCACTTCCCGTACTACCAAGAGTCCCAGTTCCCGCCACTCATCGAGCGCGACTCCCTCGCCGACCTCGCAGCCGAAAACGCGAGCTGTTCGACGCTCACCAACAATCTCGAGACCGGCGACATCGAAGGCTACCTGCTCAAGCCGATGAACTGCCCGATGCACATCAAGATCTACGATTCGGAGCCACACTCCTATCGCGATCTCCCGATTCGCCTCGCCGAGTTCGGCACCGTTTACCGCTGGGAGCAATCCGGCGAGCTCAACGGCATGACGCGCGTTCGCGGCTTCACTCAGGACGACGCCCACATCTTCTGTACCGAAGAGCAGCTCCAAGGCGAAATCCAAGGCTGTCTCGACCTCGTCAAGATCGTCTTCGGCACTCTCGGCATGGAGGAATACTCCGTGCGTGTTTCCCTTCGTGATCCGAATTCCGACAAGTACGTCGGCGATCCCGCAAACTGGGACAAGGCGGAAGCCGCCATCCGCGAAGCGGTCAAAACTCTCGGCGTTCCGTTCGTCGAAGAAGAAGGCGAAGCCGCATTCTACGGTCCGAAGATCGACTTCGTGGTCAAGGACGTCATCGGGCGCGAATGGCAGCTCGGCACCGTGCAGGTCGACTACAACCTCCCTGTTCGCTTCGACATCAACTACACCGGTTCCGACAACAAGCCGCACCGTCCCGTCATGGTACACCGCGCCCCATTCGGCTCCATGGAACGCTTCTGCGGTCTGCTCATCGAGCACTTCGGCGGCGACTTCCCGACCTGGCTCGCTCCAGAGCAAGTCCGCGTCCTGCCGATCTCCGACAAGGTTCGCGACTACGCAGAAAGCCTTGTAGCCCAGCTCAAGGCCAACGGCGTCCGCGCTACCGGCGACTACAACTCCGACAAGCTCGGAGCCAAGATCCGCAACGCCGAGCTAGACAAGGTGCCCAACACCCTGATAGTCGGCGAACGCGAAGCCGAAGAAGGCAAAGTCTCCGTGCGCAGCCGCTTCCACGACGGCAAGCCCACCATGCTCTTCGAAGAGTTCGAGACCCAAGTCCTCCAGCTCATCAACGAACGCACCCTTCAAATCAAAAAGTAGAGAGTTAGCGGCCGCCGTCGCGAACCAGCGCAAAAAATCCCCAATCCGCCTCCCAATCGAGGCGGATTTTTCTTATCCTTGTAGCGCGGTGCTTCAGCCC
>NZ_JAENIL010000054.1 GCF_016595505.1 Pelagicoccus mobilis
GGAGCGGCCGTACCACCATAGTAAAAAGAGGAGATTCAGCTACTCGGTGGTTGATTACCTTCCCAGCCAGCGTCGAACTGCTTGATGAGCTTCTTGACCAGCTTCGGACGCTTGGAGGCGATGTTCACCTTTTCCATTTCACCATCCAACTTATAGTCGTAGAGCTCCACGTCTATCGGATCGGCCTCTGGGTTTCTGACATCCTTCCAAAGCACTAGACGGTAGCGATCCGTACGCATGGTGTAACCCATCAAGTGATTCTCATAGAGATCGCGATCCCAACGATCCCCCTGCTGAGCGACGATTCGATCTTCCACTTCCTCAATGAGCGGACCGAAGAAGGTTTCCCTCATACCATGGGAAAGTGGATTCGCCGCCCATTCGCGAAGCGCAGGATTGGGGAACTGGCTAAACGCAGCCCCTTCCCACTCGCGATCTGGATCGTCGAGAAGAGGGACAAAGCTCGTACCTTCCAGATGGTTAGGAAGCTCCAGACCGGCGAGCTCGCAAAGGGTCGGGTAAATATCCACGAGCTCGACAAGAGCATCTGTAGTTTTTCCACGACTACCGGCTGGCATATTAGGCGTCCAAATCATCATCGGGACGCGAGTAGAGATTTCATAGTTGGTCGCCTTACACCAGACCCCCATGTCCCCAAGGTGCCAGCCATGGTCACCCCAAACAATGATGATGGTATTGTCGCGAAGTCCGAGTTCCTCGAGTCCTTCGATCACTAAACCAATTTGTGCATCGATATAGCTCACACACGCAAGATACGCATGTTTCAAAGTCCGCGATAGCTCTTCGTCAAAGTCACCCGCTTTGGGGATTCCGTCACGTACCCGCATTTCAAATGACGCATGTAAGCCCATAGCAGCTCCATCCTTCGGACCTTTTGTCTGTTCTGCGAGTGGGATGTCCTTCGGGTCATACATATCCCAATACTTTTTCGGAGCGATGAGGTCGAGATGCGGCTTGTAGAAGCCCATGCCGAGAAAGAACGGTTTTTCGGGATTCTTCTCCACCATATCTTTCATGGTCTCGATTGCGACCAGGGCGTTGTATCCATCACGGTACTGATGATCTTCCACATCCGCCCCTTCGTAGGCGGGACCTTGAACGAGTCCAGTCTTCGCGATCCCGACACCGTACTTCGCTTCGAGCACCTTCTTGTTGTGTTGCTGGATCTTGCGATTTTCCGGAAGTGCGTACGGGTGGAAAGGCTTTCCGACTGTCACGCGCTTGACTGCAGGATCTCGACTCCAGGAGAACTCCCGATCGGAGTGATCGAGATTGTGGTAGATCTTCCCCACTTGAACCGCTTCGTAACCATTGGCTATGAAGTGCTGGGAGAGTGTGAGAATGTCAGGGCTCGATTCACGAAGCTTCGCTCGGTTTTCAACAACTCCAATGCTATCCGGACGAGCTCCCGCCATCAGACTGGCACGAGACGGCCCGCAAATCGCTTCCTGGCAATAAGCTCTGTTGAAGAGCAGACAGTTGTCGGCCAGCTTGTCGAGATTCGGAGAAATCGCCACTGGCGAACCATAGCAACCAAGCTCCGGACGCAAGTCGTCGATCGCAATGAATAGAACATTTGGTTTGTTAGCAGCTTCAGCGTTGCTCGTAGGAGCGAGGCCACTCGCAAGCAGAACGGTTAAGGTTAAAATAGTCTTCTTCAGCATTAGACGATTCGATTCACGATTCTAATCATAAGTATCCAATAAGCAATGTCGTCGGCTCTTTGCACCCGAAAGGGCGTACCCGGTCTAGCACCAGATACGCCCCTGACTAAGAACTTCTAAATCTTACCCCTAAAATTCGAAGCTATTAGAGAATTGAACAAGGAACGGCGGATCCCAGCGTACAGTGGACGCGGTGCCATCGAAGTTGGCTCGGACTGTAGTGAGATTGTCGCTACCGTGGTTGTTGATGTTCTTGAGGTGGACACGTGCATTGTAGCGCACCTTGTCGTCCATGATCTTTTTGCTGAAACCGGCATGTAGGTCCACATAGAGGGCATCGTCACCCTTCCATGGACGTGACACGTCTGGAACTTCAAGCACAACGCCTGGAGACACCTCGTAGTCCATGAGCGGGTAACCGATCGCGCCCGAGCTCTGCCAACGTACCGCGCCACCTACTGAGAAGCCCTTGAACTTGCCTTCGGTGAACTTGTAGTTGGTCACGAAGTTCGCGCTCCACTCACGTACTTCGTTAGTGGATGAACCTTCCTGAAGTTTCTTCTGGAAGTAGCTCATCACGTGTGGCTCGAACCAGCGGCTAAATGGCGCCCCACCATTGGTGTCGTGAGACTGCCAAAGCGTGTAGTCCTTGATGGTGTTGTAGTGCGGGAAGAAGGAGTTCATCAACTTCTCCGTCAATGGGCCAACATTGCTCGATATCGACTTAAGCTGAGTCGCGTTGATAGCGATACGCCAGTTGCGAGTCGGGTTGTAAGTGATATTCGCTTCATAACCCTTGGCTACACGATCTTCCGTGTCCTCAAGACCTGGATACCATTGCTGGAATTGCTGGATACCGTTTGGACGCATGACGAGCAGACCGTTGTCCAACTTGCCTTGCTCCCAACCGTCGTCGACGATGAACTGCGTGGCTTCGAGCACGTTGTAGGTGCGAGAGATGTCGAAACGATCGTTGCCAGCACGTGGGTGAGCTCCACCATTCGCGTTGACGTCGATGATGCCGTTTCCATCTGGGTCATCAGAAGCGATGTCCTGCAACGCCCAGTGGCGAGCGCGGATGCCCCAGTTAACCAATTGGTTGAGCGTGTTGCCGAGACCCGCAGCGGTGTTGTTCTCGATGGAAGACTGGAACCAGTTGAATCGAGCGACCAACTTGTTCTCGTTGAGGCTAACGGTGAAACCTACGTCTTCACCTTCACCAATCGGAGAAGAAAGAGCCTCGAAGCTGTAGTCGGAGCCAGTGACGAAGGTGTTGCGGCTCGCATCTGGTACGAAGTTCTTGGAGAAGTTGTAGTGGAAAGACAGACCTGTTCCATCTGGCAGGCTGAAGATACCCAAATCCTTAGGCATGTGAAGCACGCCGCCGTAGCCGAATGAACCGTCGCCCGATGGACCCTTGTCAATCTCAGTGAAGATCGCTCTTTCCGGATCGTTAGCGTAGAAGTACTCTGGATCGATCATGAGAGTGCGGTCGCCGAGATAGGAATCCGACAACTGACCTGCAAGAGCAAGATCGTGCTTCTCTTGAGCAAGCGTATTGAGCCAGTTCTCCACAACGTCTTCGCGGTAACCGAGGTTGGTAACGAGATGGTTGTTGAAGAACATCGACTGGAGATTGATCGCCCAGGATTCAACGACCGTTTCACGAGTGCTGTTGTTGTTGGTTGGTGTCCAACGCGAGTCCACATGACCGATATCCCAATACTCACGGCGGTCGCCGGTGTACCAATCTGGCTCGGTACCATAGTGGTTTGAAGGGGGATCACCGTAGTTGGTTTCTGGAAACAGAACTTCTCTTTCCGCTTCGCTGTAGCCGGTGGTCATCCAATTAGAGCCTTCCGCATCTGGACCGAGATTCCAGAATGTAGTGCGAGCAACAGGATTGTGGTCGAGAAGGTTCGCTCCCGAAGCATCGATGATGATGTCATTGATGTTAATCGGCGTATTCGGATTGAAAGGATCGTCGATGTAGGTCTGAAGAGCTGGCCCCATGTAGATCATCTTCGAAGTACGACGGTATCCACTTGCTGGATCATCACCATTGCTGGTGCCTACTTGCCAACCGAGATTGAAGTCATTCGAGTAAGTCTGGTGGCTAGTGTGCGCCGTGCGGAAACGCTCCGTGTATTCATCTCCCAATGCGGTCATGGTATGAGAACCGAGCCACTTGAGGAACGAATCTGAATGCTTCTCCTCGAAGTCGTACTTTACGAACGCAGTCGCGCGGATCGTCTCTCTCTCCTCGAAGGAGGTGGAGCGATTTGGCTCAGTGACGTAAAGCGGGCGTCCATAGTTCGGATTTGGCATCGCCTCCGAAACTACGTTTCCATCGAGATCCGTCTTGAACGAACCGTCTGCATTGAGAGCCGGCAGCGGTAGAGTCTTGTTGATGTCGATCAGGAATTCGCCCTTCCAACCATTGAAGTTGGTGATCGCGTCGTTGTTCATCGTTTCACGATCGAAACCGATCTCCACACCCGCTTGTCCGTCCCAGAAAATCTGCTCCAGAGAGAGATTGTAGGTCTGGAAGTCGTGCGAGTAGAAGTCTGTGTTGCCGCCGAAGTTGCGACGAGAGAAGTCAAATCCGTCGAGCGATGTGAACCCCTGAGCAGGTCCGCCTACTGGACGATCATCTTCCAGACGGGCGTTGCGGTAGAACATCATCTGAACCGCGCCATCGGCCATGCCGCCTGGCGAACCGTCAGCGAGAACCGCTGGGTCCCAGAAAGGATCGCCCGGCAGGTCACCGTTCGTCTCGTACTGGTTGTTCGCGATTTCAGGCTGGAAACCAAAGCTCGGATTGCCTCCGTTGGCACCATCGTAAACCATCGCGTAGCCCCACATGGAGCCGTTGCTCAAAACAGAACCTTGAGCGCTGTCGCGGTTTACGAACTGAGCAGCCGCAGCTGGATCTTCCGCATAGAGCGCATCCCATTGCGCCTGATCGGGGCCTTCCGAATCACCAAAGTGCTGCACGTTGTAGAACAAGTCGACCGGTGTGCGGTACTTGATGAAGCTATCGAAAGCCTGCGTCGGCAGGAGCGTATCAGGAGCGTTGCCCATGATGTCGCCATCCTCGAAGTGAGCGCGGAAAGTCGTGTTTTCGAAGGGCCTGTAAGTGATCGCTCCGAAGTAGCGATTGTCGTCGCGGTAGGACGGATCTTGACGGTAGGTCTTGTTGTTCACAAGCGCCGCCATGCGGACCGCGAGCTTCCCTTCAATCAACTCGCGATTGAAGTTCAATGCAGTGCGGAAGCTTCCTTCGCTATCCACATCAACATCGACTCTTGATGTATTCGAAAAGTTAGCACGTTGGTACCCGGTATTGATCAAGCCAGCTGGCGACCCAAGACCAAAAAGCATGGAGTTCGCGCCACGGTTAATGTCAACACGGTCCGTATTGTAGCTCTCCATCGGAATGTTCGTCTTGTAGTAGTTACGAACGTAATCCGGACGACCAATTCCACGTAGACGCGTATTCTGGTGAGGAGCGCGGCGAGCCGAAGTGTTGTCGGCCTGGCCATCCTGACCACCCGCAGAGTGTCCTACAAAATTGCCTTGGCTACCACCAACTTCACCACCAGTGGTGTATTGAAGAAACTCTTCAACGTTGCTCGCACCGACGTCATCAAGGAAGTCCTTGGTAATGACTTCGATGGATGTGCCCACGTCCTTGATGTTGGTGGCGGTACGGCCACCTGCCAAGGTTTGCGATGCACGGTATCCTTCGTCCTGCGACCCATCGACAGTGAAGGGTGACAGTTCAAAGATTTCTTCTTCTTCATCCTGCGCATATCCAATTTGCAGGGCACCAAAAAGAGCCGCCGACACGAGCGACCACTTCCTGAGGCAATATCGTTTATTATATCTAGTTTCGTTTTTCATTTATCCCTGGGGTGTAATTCAGTTGCTGGAAAACAGAACCGCGTCAGACGGTTAAAATGAGCGCTGAGGCGTAATCCTTCGATGCATACAGCATCCACGTTAGGAAGACTTTCTCAGAGCAATAATGTCGAATGGGTGTTGTCGGTTCTGGGGTAATTGGATGACTCGAACAGAGTGATCATCCAGTGGGTGTATTATTCTGACTGTGCCCAGTATATAAACTTTTGGATACCCCAGCTATGCAATTTTCAACTTGGGCCATACACTTTTTGATTCAGCTCCCTCCTGCCAACGTAGCACTTTGTGCTAGCGAATGTTCAAAACTCGTAAAACACCATTAAACCCCTTAGGAACACTTGCTGTAACACCCCAAAAGACGGAGCCCTCTTACCTGGATAACTCCAAGAAAGAGGGCTCTCACTAATTGATTAAGAAAAGCGCAATGTGCTAATCGACGAGCACGGATACCCGTTTTAGCGTAAGGTACTCAGCAATGCTGTAGCGGGAACAATCCTTCCCCACGCCACTCTGCTTCAACCCGCCATGAGGAAGCTGAACCGAGTAATGAGGCTCGTTCACACAGACGCTTCCCGACTTGATGTCGCGTGCCGCCTTCAAGCCCTTTTGCATATCCTTGGTGAAAACGTAAGCCGCGAGTCCAAACTCAGTATCGTTCGCAAGAGCGATCTCGTCATCACTGTCTGAATACGGGATAACTGGAAGTACTGGACCAAAGATCTCCTCCTTGGCTATGCGCATGTCGCAAGCTACTTCACTGAGAATCGTCGGCTCCATGAAATAGCCATCGCCCTCCAAGGCCTTGCCGCCCGTTACGACATTAGCTCCATTTACGATCGCATCCTCGACAAGACCGATGACCCGCGAGCGCTCCTTTTCATTGATGAGCGGTCCCATGTTTACGCGACCGGCACGGGCTGCCGCAGCCTCAAGAAATCGCTCGTAAACAGACTCGTGCACAAAGCATCGATTAGGCGAGACACAAACCTGACCTGAGTTAGCAAACTTTAGATCAACAATCTTGTTCGCAGCCTCTACGACATCGGCGTCTGGATACACGATTACAGGAGCGTTTCCACCCAGTTCAACGGAGAAATGCTTGATGCTCGTGCATGAGGACTTCATGACTTCAAGCCCACCCCGAGTCGACCCAATCATGGTGACGAGTTCAGGAATATCGCTTTCCAACAGGCCTTCCGTGACAACGTGGTTGCCAGCTGTAATCACATTCACAACCCCGTCGGGGATACCTGCCTCTTTAGCAAGGTAACCGACTTCAAGAGACGCTAATGGAGTAACACCTGCAGGCTTGATAATGGTGCTGCAACCAGCCGCGAGAGCCGGTCCCAATTTGTATCCAACGTTCAACAACGGAAAGTTCCAAGCAAGGAAACCAACGACCACGCCGAGAGGTTGGCGTTGCACGTAGTGAAGAAAACGGCCATCGGGATCATGCAATACTGGCTGATCCAATCGCTCGACCTCTTCCACAAAGAAACGCAAGCAGGTCGTCAGCATGCCAAAGTCGTACTCGGCATTTTCTAGCGGCTTGCCTGTTTCTTCCATCAACAAAGAAATCAAACGATCTCGGTTATCCTCGAGGATATCCGCATAGCGCAAAATAATCTCCTTGCGCTCAGCAGGAGACTTAGCGGACCATGCCTTGAAGCCACGCTGGGCTGCTTGAAGAGAGAGCTGAATCGATTCCGGATCGATGTCCGGCACGGAACCAATAATCTCACCCGTGCTTGGATTCTCAACGTCGAAGGTCTCTTCAGCAAGGACCTGCTTCCCGTCGATCAGCAGTGGGTAGAGCTTAGTTTCAACTTCAGGTGAAATAGTTTCTGACATGTTAAGTTTCTGTTTTTTGGATACAGAAGGATTCCATGCGCTCTCGATCCGGCTCTACACCGAGTCCTGGCACCTGTGGAACCTCAACGACTCCATTTTCGATTTTGAGGGCTGTTACATACATGTCGTCCCGCATCGGGTTGGGGGTATTATCTACCTCCAGTAGGGGCTCCGGAGATTCAGCCCGGCCTGGTTCAACATAGTTGCTTGCTAGAAAGTGTGTCGCGCTGGCGAGATTGAGCATCGTTCCCCACGAGTGCGGGACCGTATTGACTCCATGCGATGAAGCGATGGCACGGATCTTCACCGCTTCAGAAGGCCCGCCGCAGTAGGCGAGGTCAGGTTGGGCGATATTTACTCCGCCCGCCGATAGCAGATCTTGAAATCCCCATCTTGTTTGTTCGCACTCGCCTGTCGCAATGGGAACATCAACCTTTTCGGACAATTGACGAAATAGGTTTTGGTGCTGCGGTGAAAGTGGTTCTTCGAACCATGCATAACCACACTCGTCGAGGACGCGGCCCATTTTGACCGCCTCTGGCAAGTCGTAAGCATGGTTAGAATCCGCCATCAGCTGCGTATCCGGAAATGACTCACGCATCTTGCGCACCTGGCGCTCGTCGAAAGACATATTCTTTCCGACCTTTATCTTCATCGCCCCATAACCACGATCAACATACGTGGCAGCTTCCTCTACGATGATGTCGAGCAGTTCATCCTCGGATACCTTTCGGAAGTACATACCGGTCGCGTAGCAGCTCACCTGCTCACGAATCCGCCCCCCCATCAACTCAGAGGCCGACGCTCCGAGCAGCTTTCCCTTCAGGTCGAGCATCGCCATGTCTAGGCCAGACATCGCTCCCATCATTATTCCTTTGCGGGAGAAGTCCAAACCCGCTCGCCACATATGCTGCCATGCGGCTTCATTTCGCGTTGCATCCCGCCCGATAAGAAGTGGAGCGTAAAACGAGCTGATCGCGGACTGAGTCACCTCTGAAGGACCATAACACTCGCCCCAGCCAACCGCGCCCGAATCGTCCACAATCTCTACCAGGAGATTGTTACGGGTGTCGTAATGCCACTGCGAAAAACCGAAGGATTCTTCGAGCTTGTGCTGCAAACGGTAAGTGTTGATGCGTTCGATCATGTGTTGGGGAAATCCTCTCCCCTCAGCGGGCAGAGCTAACGGGGTACCCTAAACTATCACGATGCCGCTGTCCTTGATATGCACTTTTCAACTTTGGGTATACCAGTTGTGGCAGGCACATTTTGTTTTCGCTTACTAGAGGCCGCTTTCTGGGGAGAATTCCCCCTATTTTAGGCGTTTTCAGGACTGCCAGCTCCATTACTCGACGTTTTCGAGTTTCACGCGAAACAGGATCAGTTCGATCTCCCCGTCAGTCACTTTATGACTTGAGACTTCTAATCCTTCGTAAGCGGATGGAGAAGAGCTCTGCACCTCCCAATCAGAGGTCCACACACCGGCTTCGATATCCTCAGTCCACTGGGCCACATAGTCGATGTCCCACCGGTTATGAGAAGGCCTCACAAAGGTAAAGGTAATGGACCCGTCCTCATTGATTTGCGTACGGGGGCGATGTCCACGAACCAAGGGGTCAACCGGATCGCCTCCAAAAGCATACTCTTCGAAATCGACCACCCCATCTGCATCAAAGTCAGCGGCAAGATCCCCGCTCAACCCATGTTGCTCGACTAAGGCCTGCCAAGCACTCGTACCCTGCTCCCGAAGCAACAATACCTCGTAGGGGTCCATAGTGAAGTTTTCCCCGTACTCCCGACCAGTAAGCAGATCAACAAGGACCACCTCGTCGCCATCTCCCGAGGAAAGTTCCACCTCAACAGAGCGAAGCCCTTGGCTTACATTGATCAATGAAAAGGTCCGCCGCCCTACACTCGCCTCTTGGTCTTGGGTGAGCAACACCCCGTAAGCCGGATTCGCGTTTTCGTCCTCGACTGTCAGCTGGACCGGCAATTCCGGAATCACGCTCTGCAAAAGAGAGCCGAAGGAATCCGCCATACCCAAGACCTCACCAAGCTCAAGCTCGCCGAAAGGAGTAAACCCGAGCTCCCCCTCTCGCAGCGCGCCGAGTTCAGTGCGAGCAAAGCAATTGTCAGGATCAACCAATACAACGCGCCCTCCCGCTTGGGCAAACGCTTGGATGCCTGCAAAGTCCGCGTCGGAAACGTAAGCCGTTGAGGGAACGATCAAGGTCTGGGACTCGATCGAGACGCTACCCAAGCGCTTTGGAGTCGTGAAACCGACTGGCACGTTCAGGATCTTCAGTGCTTCATAGACATCGATCAAATTCTCCGGGTACTGCCCATCTTGGATCGCCGAATCCTGGCTGTAGTAGATTATGTGATACCGCTCGCTAGGAACGACTGAATCAACTGCATTTCCATGAGCATTGAGTTCCTTGAACGCCCGACCGAAGGCATCCATCTGGATTGGTTGAAAATCGGAAGTTGCCAGGTATACGGACGCACGGACCGATCCATCCGAGCGACGATTCCAAAGCCAAGCATTCATCGCGTTCAAGCCGTTGGTTCCCGCAAGCCACAAGCCGGCTTTGACAAACTCAGGTGGTAGATGAAAGTCCAACCAACGCCCACCGGACAGACCATGCCACTCCGAATCGAAGAAAGGCTTGTTGGGAGCGAGCGACTTAACGAAGTCCAACATGATCGCCTGTGTTCTCCACTCCAAGATCCACCGATCCTGCCAGTCGAGATTACGCCGCGTATTGTAATGAGCCGTGCTGGAGGACATCTGGTTATCCGTCCCAGGGACATCGACCAAATCGACAACGTACTCGATATCGATTCCCTCATCGACAAAGTCCTGATGAATTGATCCCTCGCCCCATAGCTTGATGTGGGTCTTCCCCGCAGGATCCACCGCTTTGACTTCGTCGTTCAAGAACTGGAACCATTCGTTCACACGATCCATGTTGAACCGCATCCAATCGTACCAGACCGGCCCACCACGATAACTGTTAGCCAAGGGAATCGTGTATGTCGCCTTAACTGACGCAAAGTCGGCGTGCGACGTTCCGTAAACAGCGTTCAACTCTGTGATGGACGTGTATTTGTTCTGCAACCACACCCCGTACTTATCCATCGTCAGATCAGAAACCCCGTGACTCGCATCGCGGCCTCCTTGTCGAATTGCGAAGTTCGGTTCGTTTGAGAGCATGTGGATTCGCTCCGAATCGCCGAGACGTGCAGACTGATCGCCAAGCATTTCATCCAGCAAGGTCTCGATCCATTGCCTAACCAGAGGATTGTCGATGTCGTAGTCGGTAAACTCCCGCCCTCCTCGCTCGAAGACCTCCGGGTGCTCAATCCGCGCCCAAGAATCAGGTTGCACATAGTGCCCGAGAAACGTCTGTAGCGGCAAACGATTCGCAGCCACCTGATCCTCTATCGATGAGTGCAACAAGGTTCGGCGCCCCTCACGAATCGTTGTAGCAGACTCCATATCGGAAACAGCCATGTACTGCTCGCCCATGCGACCGTACGCTTGGAGCAGATTCTCCTGAAACTTGCCCCAAAAGAACTTGCTAGGAATAACCGCTTTCCCATCACGCTCAAAACGCCCTCCTGCGACTCTCGTATTGCCAGAAGCAAAATCGGGAGGAGCTTGCAATATAAGTTCACCGTCGATTTGCCTCTGCAGTTCGGCAATCGCCGCATCCGCAAGTTCAATACAATCGGCTAACTCATCAAAGGGAACTCCTTCCGCCCCGACCGGATCGCGGTTGCCGAGAAAGCTCCTCGCTGAGTACATATCTTGAATGAACTGATTGTTCTCCCGATCCCAAATCGCTATCACATTGCGATACTCATCAAGAGTCGCCAGCGACACCTGGGCATAAGCAGTGGTATGCCCGGCCTGTTCCGCCTCATCCATCTTTGCCACAAGATCGACTCGCTTCGCATCAACATCGCTTAACAACTGCGTGAACGCCGCATCTGTTGTCGGTCCGTCGTAAACGCCAGCAAATGAGAGCTGAGCGAAAACAACAAAGCAGATTGCAACTAAGGCAGGGCGTGACCGCCGGGCACGCCGCTCTGCATTCGGATGGCTTGACAGTCCACCCCTACCGAAATTCGGGTTATCTAGGCACATAGATAGAAATAAGGGGTTGGTTCGGGCCAACCCCTTGTATCAATAATTCAGTTACTCCTTGAGAGGCAATCAGCCCCACAGAACCGGCATGAACACCGTCATCTCAGCGTCGCCACGGTTACTCCAAGCAAAGTAGGGGACCAGCTGCACTTCCTTCTTTTCCCATTCAGGGCGATAAACCGTGCGATACATTCCATTGAGAGAGCTTGTACGCAAAGAAACCTCGGCGTTGATAACAGTCACCCCTCCTAGGAAATCTGGCTTCACTTCAATTTCACGCTTCCCGTCGAACGGCAGGTAAACATCGGTGACTCTTGTATCCCTCGGCAGATCTGGGGACTCGACACAATACACGACAGGACCGCGCTTTATCGCGAGTTGATTACGAACCTCTTCAATACGCTCGTGGCCTTCCACCAGAGTGATGTCCATAGGCATATAAAGTTCGATCACATCTCCCGCACTCCAAACACGCTCTATCTTAGCGAACTTGCCTGGGACGGCCTCTACGCCAGCTTCTTCACCATTGACCTTGATCGTAGTGCCTTCCGCCCAATTCGGAATACGCAACAGAACCTCGAAGGCTTCGAGCTTACAAGCTTCAACAGTTATCTTAACGTCTCCATTCCACGGATACTCTGTTTCCTGCTTAAGTCGCAGTTCCGATCCGTCCTGCAATTCGGTAGTGAGTTCGTTACCTCCATAAAGGTTCACAGAGACCCCATTTTCCGATAGGCTATACGCCCATGACGCAGACTGAGCCACAGTGCGTACCAAATTTGGCGGACAGCAGAAACAATACAAATACGGCAAACGGTCAGAACTCTCCGTATTCATCGTCGAGTAGTCACGAGCGCCGTGAATCTTCCGCAAAGGATTAGCGTAACAGTAATGCGTCCCGCTAATGCTGATTCCGGACAAGCCACTATTGTGCAGAACCAACTCCATAACATCAGCGTACTTCGACTCGCCATTAAGTCCCAACATGCGGTAGCTAAACATCGAGTTACAGATATTCGCGCACGTCTCGTTGTAAGCAGTCAAATTCGGCATCATGTACTCGTCGAGGAAGCCTTCCTCAATCTTGTCATGACGGCTAGACGCGCCGTAGTGGGTCTGCCCCACCGCTCCGGTGACGTACATCTTCTTGTTCACGACATTATCCCAAAGACGGTCGAGCGCATCGAGAAGCGCCTTCTCACCAGTCTCGGCATACACATCGGCAGCACCAGCATAGTAGTACAATGCCAAAACAGCGTGGCCAACCGCTTCCGTTTCCTCACGAAGCGGTACGCGCTCCTGTACCATATCACCAATCGGGTAACCCTCAGTGGATGGCTCCTCAACGATCTCCGACTTGCCACGGTTATTGATAAAGAGCTCTGCGAGTTCGAGGAAGCGTTTGTCTTTAGTTGTTCGATACAATTCTACCAAACCCATAATCTGAGTTTGGTTGAATCCGAATCGTCGGAGATGCTTGGGATTCGGGGAGAAGAGCTCGTAGAGCAAGTTTGCGTTCTTTAGAGCGATCTCAAGCAAGTTGGTCTTCCCAGTCAAACGGTGGTGCACACACGCTGCCGTGTAGAGGTGACCGCAGTTGTACATCTCATGATACTTGCGGTTCGAGAAATGCTCGATCCCATTGATCTGGATGTGCGTATGCATATAGCCATCCTCACACTGAGCTTCGCCTATGATCTCAATGATCTCATCAAGATCATCGAGAATTCCCTGATCTTTATTGGTCGCGTAGATATAGGTAGCCGCTTCCATCCATTTCAGGAAGTCTGCATCATGCCAATACTCACCGAGATGCTCGCCTTCCTTCCGGCCAGCTGCGATCTTGAAATTGTTTAGACCATGCCCGGTATCCCCCTTGAGGATTTCACCCATGTGCGGCACCATCACCTCTTCGCAGACCTTATGCTTGTCCGCCCAGAAGCCACTGGTCCACTTACAATCTCCGAAGTTGATGTTCCTCAACTTAGCGTGCGGACTTTCGGAGTTATCAATAACGACTTCGTTTTTTGAATACACAGAACTCATGACGAATAAATATAAATAAGGGTCAGCGACTAGCCTCCGTTCGTATAGGACGCTTCAATTTCTTCAATGGACATGCCCTTCGTTTCCTTAAGCGTGAAGAACATGATCAACAGGCCGACCGATACCGTTGATGCGTAGAAAAGAAAAATAGAACTCATCCCCATATTATCGAGCTGCCATGGGAAGAACCACTGCACCACCGCGCTCGTCACACTGGTAATGATCGTGAAGAACGGGATCGCAATCGCTCGAATAGATATAGGGAAAATCTCAGAGAAAAGCACCCACATGACCGGCCCTACCGAAAAGTGGAAGGCCGCTACAAAACTTAGGATGCCAACCAGCACCAGTACTGCGTTCATCTTAGTTGAAGATTGCTGAAGAGCAGCCATGTGGTTGGCGGCCTCCTCTTCACCGAGGGCTTCCTTAACCGCTTCCTTAAACGCGATGTCGTTTTCGAACTCTACCCCGGCAAGAGCAGCTAACTTGTCGACATTCGGCACATCCGACATCTCGGCGATGGTTTCTTCGGAAATCGTATAACGAGCCTGCTTAAACGCGTAGGAGCATACACCGAGACTGGCAATGATCCAAACCATACCCCAAATGATCAAAGGGCGACGACCGAGCTTATCGACTAGGAGCAGTCCTAAAAATGTGAATACAATGCTATTCAGACCCACCCATACAGATTGCGCAAACGCAGCGTTCTCACCGATCCCGAGCTGTTTGAATACAGTCTGAGCGTAGAAGAGAATCGCATTGATGCCGGTTGTCTGCTGAGCAATTCCCAGGGCGAAAGCGATCACGAAGATGAGCCGCATGCGTTTGCTGAAGAGCTCCTTTAGCTGCGAAAGCATAGAATGATCCTGAGACGCCTTCTGCACACTCGCGGTCATCTCCTGGATATGCGGCTCGATTTCGTTTTCTGGCAGGATCTTGCGAAGTGTCTTCTTCGCATCCTCGACTCGACCTCGCAGGAACAACCACGATGGGCTTTCTGGAATTCCTATCAGCAAGAAGAACCAAAGAAGGGCGAACGGGATTTCGGATCCAAGCATCCACCTCCACGTATTGTCCGCGATGCCCAAGGAAGTGACCCACTCCGCTCCGGAGGTGGACCAGCTGTGGATCATGTAGTTGATAAAGTAGGCTCCCGAAAGACCAATCACGATATTGATCTGAATCATGGATACGAGCTTACCACGTAACTTTGGCGGAGCGATCTCGCCAATGTACATCGAGGCGAGCGATATCGAGCTGAATGCCAAGCCGCCTAAGAAACGAGCTGCCACTAAAACCCAATAGCTAGGAGCGAAAGCGGAGGCAACCGCTGAAACCACATAGAGGATCGCGATCAGGATAATCGCTTTTTTCCGACCAAAGTTGTTACAGATGATCCCCATGAACGGGAGGGCCACCAAGACACCCCATGCGGGAGCGCTAACTGCGGTACCCAACTCCAACGAGCTCAAGTTAAACTCCTTGGTGATCGAATCGACCGTTCCGGCGATCAAGGCCGCATCGAGGCCAAATATAAGGCCTCCCATCGCCACGATCGTGGAGTAGATTAGTGCATTCGTCTTACTAGAACTCATTCGTTTGCTTGCTTGGGGTTTGAGGAAATTTTGAATACGGGGATTTAGTAGTCTTCAGCAGGAGGCTGGCGGAACTGATCCGCTCGGCGTGCCGACCAGCCTTCCTCCTGGCGACGCAAGAGGAACAATGGACGTTCAAGAGTTTGCTCCCATTCGAAGTGCTGACGGAAAAGTTTCTTAACGAGCTCGGGCTGCTGAGCCGCCAAATCGTTTTGCTCTCCCGGGTCCTTCACGATATCGAAGAGCTCTGCAGGACGATCTGGATAGCGGATTAGCTTCATGTCACCATCACGAATAGCGCCCCTACCCTCCATTTTCCAATGCAATGTCTGATGAGGACGTCCCTCATTCTTTCCAGTTAGGTACGGTACCATGTCCACACCGTCCAAAACCTCGAACTGGCTGGCATCTCCGCCACCGGCATTGATAAAGGTAGGCATCAGATCAAGCGTGATCATCGGCTTGTCATAAACAGTACCTGCAGAAAGCACCTTCGGCCAAGTGATGATACCAGGAACACGAAGACCGCCCTCCAACTGAGTTCCTTTAACCCCGGCAAACGGATAGTTGCTGGAACCGTTTTTGTCCATCGGGCCGCCGTTATCATTACTGAAAACGATGATGGTATTCTCGTAGAGCCCAAGCTCTTTCAGCTTATCCATGATTTGACCACAGGCCCTATCCATGGAGAGCGTCATCTGAGCTACCTTACGACGATCTCCTTCGAGTTGAGGAAACGTGCCCTTGTCCTTCGGGTCCGGGTGCATCGGTGTGTGTACCGCATTGAAGGATACATAAGCGAAAAACGGCTTATCTTTGTTTCGCTCGATGAAGTCGCAGGTCTCGTCCGCGAGGACATCCGTGAGGTAGCCCTCGTGTTCCTTGTAGTTTTCGAAACCGCGTTCCATCCAATTTTCGTGCGGCTCTCTCTTCAATTGCTTTTCAGTGTAAGGAAAGAAACTACGCGCCCCGCCACGAAAACCATAAAACTCGTCAAAGCCGCGCTTCAATGGGTGATAACGATCCGCCACTCCCATGTGCCACTTGCCAAAGACCGCAGTCCGGTAGCCGATATCCTGCAAATACTTGCCCATCATAGGAACGTCCGTCGGCAATCCCATTTCATCCCCGAGCAAACCACTGTGAGGACTCATGATTCCGGGTACATTGATTTCTTCGAAACCAAAACTCTGCTGATAACGCCCCGCTAGCATGCCAGCCCGTGAAGGCCCACAAGTCGCGCCAGTCACGTAGAAGCTGGAAAGCAAAACGCCGTCGGCGGCGAGACTATCCAAGTGCGGTGTCTTGAAGTGCTTGCTGCCATGGAAGCCAAAATCTCCGTAGCCTGCATCATCCGCAAACAGGAGGATGATATTCGGTTGCTCTGCGGGCTTAGCCCATAAACTACCCCAAGGGCCAGCCAACAGAGCAACCATGTACAAACCTACGATACCTAATCTAGAAATTCTTGTGCGTTTCATTTCAACTGACTTTTCTGTACTTAAATTATAACTACTTAGATCCGAACGCTTCGTCATAGCGCGGCATCTTTTCCTTTTCCCACAAATTCATTTCCTCAACAGAGTGAAACCACAAAGGCTCAACATGGGTGGCCGCCCAGCGACGGATCCCGGCTTTCAACTCCTGGAGCCTTTCCGGATACTGCGAACTCAGGTCTTTCGACTCCGCTTTATCCTTATCGACATTGTACAAGCGCCAGCTCCCACCTTTCATGTCCCAAATCGCTTTCCAGCTATCACGGCGCCCGCTTATCTCGCTGTGGTCTCCTCTGTGACGGACAGCATAAACCATTTCGCCTCCACGGGGGCTTTCGCCTTTCACAACAGAATCCATCACGTCGACCCCATCGAGGATCTTACCATCCGGAGCTACCGTCTCCGCTAAGGAAACGAATGTCGGATAAAAGTCTAAGGTCGTAACAGGATAGTCGTACACTTGGCCAGAAGGCACTCGCTTCGGCCAATGGAAGAACATCGGGACGCGTATTCCTCCCTCCGATACACTCCCCTTCCCTTTTTTCAGCGGATAATTGTTCGCGCCCAACGAGGATTTGCCACCGTTATCACTCGTGAAAATAATCAGAGTATTTTCAAACTCGCCCGTCTCCTTCAACGCATCGACCAGCTTACCTACACCTCGGTCCACCGCAGCCATCATGCCCGCATACTTACGACGTTTGACGTCCTTGATGAACTGATACTGCTCCATATCTTCTTCCTTGGCCTCGAGCGGACTATGCGGAGCATTGTAAGCGAGATAGAGGAAAAACGGCTCCTCCTTTCGAGAAGCGTGAGAGACGAAGCGAATCGCTTCTCGAGAAAGACCATCGGTGATATACTCGGTCTCATCCACTTCCTTACCGTTATGCTCCAAAGGAAGCAGGTACTCATTGATCGGGCTCTTACCCGCTTTCAACTGACGTTCGTAAATCGGCTTGTACTGCTCAGGAAAGTAAAAATGCCCGCCTCCTAGGAAACCATAGAAGTCGTCAAAGCCACGCATATTTGGATGATACTCGGGCTCGAAGCCAAGGTGCCATTTCCCAACAATTCCCGTAGTGTATCCAGAGTCCTGCAAAACCTTGCTGATGAGAGTCTCCTCAACAGGAATGCCCAGCTTGGAGGATTCTTCGAAGTCGTAGGAAAGGGGAGCCAAATTATAGGGTGTACCCATCGGGTGCGGATACCGGCCTGAAAGCAAAGACATGCGGCTCGGTCCACAAAAGGGGTGAGCGACGTAAGCCGACGTGAACAAGGTTCCTCCCTCGGCAAGCTTATCCAACTCCGGTGTACGAATGTCCTTCGAGCCATTGAAGCCTAAATCTGCGTATCCAAGATCATCGCACAGTATGATCACGATGTTTGGTCGTTCATCAGACGCTGAAGCAGTAAGCCCGAGGGCCAACATGAATACAACTGCCAGTTTTCTAATCATCAAAATTCTGTTCGTTCTCGCTCCTTAGCTCCGTGTCCGAACATTCCACTGAGAACTGTTCGCTATCAAGCTACGCAAAAACGCTATGCAATACAGGGGTGTGTTCATCGGGGTAGCTAAAGTAGTTTTTGGAGTTTTGCAGCTCCCGGCCTAAATCTGAGCATTCAGACGAGGCCAAGCAGCTGAGACTACACTAGCGCAAAGCCGCAGCATAGCCTATGCACTTTTTGATGCTCCGTATTCCACATTCGGTGGGGCGCGTGGATCAAAAAGTACACTCGCATACACTCGAAACGCGTCACCCCAGAGGGGAGTCTTCACTTTTTGGCTTTCGATTTACAGATTCTGAAGTATATTCGCCCACAAACAGGTACTCTTATCTGCACGAAACGATTGCCACTACCCCTCGTCGAATCCCTATGAACATTCAGGAACCGGAAAGTCAAAATCTACTCGTAGAGAACATCTTAGACATCCTCGCCAACCTTCGCGACACCACCGGAATGACTTCCGCCGTCGCCATGCTCAGCAAGGCAAAGACCGAGGGAATCGTACTCGCCGCGCTTGGTGGTACTTGCGACCACTCCTACGTTCCGCGCGTGGGTTCCCGATTCCAGCTTCATTGCACCGCACCTGGCAAAGCCTTGCTCGCCTCGCAACCTCGCGAGGAACGCCGCCGCATCGCCACTTCCATAGAATACACCCAGCTCACCTCTCGCACGATATCGAACGCGGAAGACTTCATCAGCCTCCTCAAAAAAGAGGAGGGCCAAGGCTTCTCGATAGACGTCAGCGAAAATGTCGAGGGCGTGAACTGCGTCGCCAGTTGCGTGCATTCGCCCAACGGCATCCCCCTCGCCGCGGTCTGGATCACCGCCTTGTCGATCGATCTTCCCACTTCTCGGCTGGGAGAGTTCACCCGGACCGTGCTCAACGCGGCCAAGGACATGGAACTGCGCCTGCAAAACGCACAGGAAGACCCCAATTTCCACGCCAACGCCATCGTCGAGGAGGCGAAGAAGTTCATCGATCAGAACTACGTCAACGCCGACACCATTCAGGACTACTTCGACAACATCAGCCTAAGTTACAGCTGGTTTCGGAAACTCTTCCGCGAAAAGTACGGGATCGCCCCCATGCAATACCGTCAAAAACTTCTGCACGACCGGGCGCTGAAGCTGATCACCAACACCCGCCTCAGCATCAAGGAAATCGCCTTCCAGCTGAACTTCGATTCGCAGAACTACTTCTCCCGAGCCTTCAAGAAGCAGTTCGGGCTCTCACCGCAGCACTACCGCGAAAAAGCCCGGTCCCGGATATCGGGCTAAGCCCCCGTACCCGTCGCCCCGAAGCAACGACGGGCAATAGCGGTAAATACGATCTTGCGCTTACTACTATTTCGCTACCCAATGTAGGTACTATCCCGCAGATGCGATCACCGCATTCCCGAACCCATTGTACCTACCCATGAACCGAAATCACCTGTCCCGATCCCTATTCTGTCTCCTCGCCCTGGCGCTTAGCATTCTCGATCTCAACGCCTACAAATGGGACGAAATCCTCCCTGAGGATTTAGCCGCCACCGAATGCAGCTTCGATCCCGAAGCTCCGGCCGAAGTTCTCTACAAGCAGATCATCTACGACCTAGTCGACAATAGTTCGATTCGCGACGCCAAGACCTCCATTCGCGTCATAAAGTACCATCTTCGTACAAAAATTTATGACAAAAGCGCCTTGGACTACGCCCGCCGCACGCGTTTCTGGTACAGCGACTACTTCAAAGCCTCCGCCATCCACGCCCGCGTCATTAAGGCAGACGGCAGCTACATCGAAATCGATCAAGAGGACGTCGTAACCAAGGTCGACAGTAAAACCAAAGATCGTACCCTAAAATCAACTACGATCTCCATTCCTAACGTAGAAGTTGGAGACATTGTAGAATACAAATACCGCATCACACTCGACGAGGGTTACTATTTGCCCAAGGACGATGTAAAATTCCAGGAGGAGTGGCCCATACGAAAACTCCACCTGAAAATGAAGCCCTACATCTACAAGGGGGATGGCTTCAAGTGGACCTCTCACCGAACCAACAAATCCATGAGCAAGGGCAAAAACGGTTTTTTCGAGATCACCCTGGAAAACCAGCCAGGCTACCCGGAAGAGCCCCACCAAGCTCCGGATAGCGACGCCAAAGCATGGTTCGCCTTCTACAACGTGAAGTCGCTCGCAAGCGGGGACGCCTACTGGAAAGGCGAGGGCAAACGACTCCACAAGCAAATGCTCACCCAAACCAAGGAATCAAAAACGATCTCCGCCAAGGCAGCAGAGCTCACCAAAGGCAAAGCCTCCGAGCAAGAGAAGCTCGAAGCGATCTACGACTTCTGCCGCTCCGAAATCGTCAGCCTCTACCACGGAGAAGCCGACCGGCTCACTCCAGAGCAACGCAAAGAGATAGACAGTAAATGGACCGCGAGCAAAGTCCTCGAAAAAGGATTCGGCAACTCCAAGAACATCAACACCCTGTTCTGCGCCCTCGCCCGCTCGGCAGGGATTGACGCTCGCTTGAGCCACTGCGCGGACCGAAGCGACTACTCCTTCACCAAAACCATGGAAGAGGTCGATATAGCCCTGCCCCACACCATCGTCGCCGTCAAAGAAGAGAGTAGTTGGAAATTCTATAATCCAGCCGCAAAATACATCCAATTCGGTCAGCTAGACTGGATACACGACAACGTGACCGCCCTCGTCCCCGATAAAAAGAAGCTGCTGCTCGTCAAAACCCAAGCAGCTTTACCCGAACAAAACGCCAGCAAAACCAACGGTAAATTCACACTTCACGAAAATGGCGATCTCTCCGGATCCATCGAACTCATAGCCAACGGAAACCAAGGCCTCCGCCTCAAATACCTGCTAGACGACAAGAGCGAAGAAGACCGCAAAAAAACGCTCCGCAAAGCGCTCAAAGAAAATTGGCCCAACGCGAAGATCAACAACATCATTGCTCAAAACGTTACCAGCACATCCGAACCACTGCGTATCAGCTGCGAACTTACACTCCCCAACTACGCAGAGTCAGTCGGCTCCCGACTCTTCTTCCAAGCAAACGTCGACGCCCGCTACACTGAACCGAAATTTCCCAGCCCCACCCGAAAGACAGACATATTCTTTGACTACAAGTACCTCGACGAATCCTACTTCGAAATCGCCCTTCCAGAAGGCTACACCCTCGAAGCTCCCAGCGCTCCCAAGCCATTCATCGTCGAATATCTAATGAGGTACGAACCCAAGCTTTCCTTAAAACGAAAGAGCAACACCCTTGTGTACAAGCGACTATTCGAATTCGAAGGCAACCGCTACCTGGAGAGAGCCTACCCGATCATCAAAAACGCCTTCGACGACCTTCACACCCAGGACCAACACGCGCTAACGCTCAAAATGCAAGAGGTCAGCACCTCCACCAACAAGCCAGAAACAGGCGATTCCTAACGCCCCATCGGCTACAAGAATGCTACACAAAAACGTATTCGCGCTCCTATTACTGATCTCCTTCTCGGTAGTCCCCTCGCTAGAAGCGAAAAAGAAGAAATCAAAACTTCCGGATTGGGTGAACGCCGCCCTCGAACTGCCCGCGGCGCCTCGGCATAAGGACGAAAAACCGGGTTACGAAGTCCTGTGGGACGAAGCCCACTACACCGTCCTCTCCAACGGACGCGTCCACCAAACGGTTCGCTACGCTATCCGCATCCTCGACCTCGAGGAACGCTGGCGAGCCAAAGCCTACGCCTCCTACTACAAATCCTCCGGGACTCGTCCCGAGATATCGGCATGGACAAGACATAGCGACGGCGAAGTCTACAAATACAAGCGACAGGACAAATCGGAGCGAAGCAATGGAAACTACCTCACGCTCGATACAGAATCCAGCACCGTAACGATTGACGGTTGGGAGCAAACACGCGTTGGAGACGTATTCGCATACGAATACGAGAAGACTCAAGCGACTATCTTCACGCAGTACTACTGGCGCTTTCAGAGCAACTGCCCAGTCGCCTTCTCCCAGATCAGCATAACAACCCCGGAGGATTGGACAATCTCCGAGCACTTCTTCGGAGAAGCACCCAACCGTGTCCAATCTGGCAATACAATCACTTGGGAAGCCACAAACCTTCTCTCCAAAAAGTCCGAGCCGCTTAGCCCAACCTCAGCAAACAAACACCAGTACATGATCGCTTCCATTACACCACCGGAAGGCTCAAATGCTCGCTACACCAACCTTATACTCAACTCATGGGAAGACCTTGCCGCCTACAAAGCCAAAGTTAGCGATCCGCAAGCGGAACCCACCCCCGAAATCATTGCAAAAGCCAACGAAATCGTCAGCGGCAAAGACACCGAGTGGGAGAAGATCCAAGCTCTCGGGGAATTCGCCAAATCGATAAACTACGAACACATTTCCCTCGAGCTAGGTGACGGTGGCGGCTACACCCCTCGCCCAGCAAGCGAAACCCTTCGCGTCGGCTACGGGGACTGCAAAGACAAAACAGCACTGCTCAGAGCACTGCTCAAAGCCGTCGATATCGACTCCTACAGCGTCACGGTCAACGCAACCGACAACGACAACGTCGAACCCGACCTCCCATCCCCATCCTTCTTCAACCACTGCATCACTGCAGTTAAAGTGAGTGACAGCGTGGACACACCCGCCGTCTACGAAGACGAAAAGCAGGGGCGCCTCCTCTTTATCGATCCAACCTGGAACAACAGTCCAATCGGGGAAATTCCCTTCGAAGCCCAAGGCGGGCTCGCAGTTGTAGGAAGCCTCGAAGCCAACCCACTCGTTAAACTCCCGCTCAGCACCCCCGAGCAAAACAAGATCCAACGCGAAATCCTCACCGAAATCTATCCAAACGGAATGCTCGTGGGACGAATGGAAACCACCCTGCATGGGCACGCCGCTGTGCAAGAGAGGAGAACCCTCAACTCCACGGACGAAAAGGAATACAAAGAAGACCTAGTCGGCCGATTCTCCGAAGGCGGCAACCCAAGCCCCATCGTGGCGATCATAGATCAGTCAGACAACTACCTCACGGACCGCACCTACCAAAAAACAATCGAGTTCGCCTTCAAAGGATACGCCAAACCGATGCGGAACGTCCTCATGATCGTGAAGCCAGCCATCCTAGGTCGGATCTCCAAAAACCCCTTCACCAAAAACCAGAGAAAACTCCCCGTGCGTCTCCGCTCCCGGATGGTCGAGGAAAAGGTACAATTCTACATCCCGCTAGGGTACGCCGCAGACGAGTTCGAGAAAGAGATATCGATCGAGACCGATTTCGGCAGCTACCACGCCACAACCGAGTACGACGAAGCCAACGCTCAAATTCACTACACCCGGACTTTCCGCCAGACGGACACCACCATCCCAGTCGACCGATATCCCGAACTGCAAGATTTCTACTCCTCAGTGATCCAAGCGGAGCAAACCCCAATCGTCCTCGCTCGGTCGGAAACGTAATCCAAGAATCGGATACAACTGAGAGCCAATGAATTCGTCCGAAAGACGAAACAGAGAACACCAACTACGAGCACCCACATTGCCCCCGCTATCCCGGAGTCCAAAAGCTAAGAGAGAAGGATAGACTTTAAGCAACGACTTGGGCTTGCTCACTAGGCTAGACGTTGAAACGGTTTAGCGAAGCCTTGATCGCAATATTCAGACAGGCTGATTGAAGCTTACTTAGCTTCGTACCCAACCATATACTATGAGAAAACTACTCCTGTCCCTCACGGTGCTCGCCCATGGCTTGCTACCGTTCGCCCTGAGCGAGACAGCCGATGACAATATAAAGGTCATGCTGCTCACCGGCCGCTCAAATAAGTACCACAACTGGAAAGGCAACTCTGCCGCAATCCATCGACATCTCGAGAACGCGGGTATCTTTGAGGTGGATACAGTCGTTACCACTCCCACTGGCGAAAGTCTCGAAGGATTCTCACCCAAGTGGAGCGACTACCAAGCCATCGTCATGGACTACGAAGGAGAAGAGTGGCCCGAAGCCACCAAAGAATCCTTCGTAAAATATATGAAGAACGGTGGCGGCCTTGTAATCGTGCATGGCTCAGACAACTCCTTCCCTCACTGGCCGGAGTTCAACGAAATGATCGGTCTAGGAGGCTGGGGCGGCGCTGGGCTTCATGCTCCTCCGCTCTACCCGGACGACCCATCCAAACGCGGCAGCCGCAACCACGAATGGGGACCTCGCGTCCATTGGAAAGGCTGCCAAGCGGTACATCTCCACGATAAAGGCGGCGCCTTCCACCCACCGAGTCACGACTTTATAATGACAGTTCGCACTCCGGATCACCCTATCACAAAAGGCCTTCCCGAAATGTGGTTGCACGCCAACGACGAAGTCTATTCCCGACTACGCGGTCCCGCAAAGAACATGACGATTCTCGCAACCGGATTCGCCAACCCTGCCAAGCGAAACGCATCTCCCTACAACGAACCTCTGCTCTTCACCATCGATTACGGAAAAGGACGAGTGTTCCACACCACTCTCGGCCATGTGGGAGCCAAGCAAGACGACACGGTTCCCGCTGTGAACAACGTCGATTTCATTCTCACACTGCAGCGTGGGACCGAGTGGGCCGCCACCAGCGAGGTCACCATCCCAGTACCAGATGACTTCCCGCACGCCTACCAAACCTCCATCCGCCCGCATCCAAAATCGGGGTGGAGCGATCTACTCGATCCAGAGCTCAGTAAATGGGAGACCTTCATGGGCATTCCACACAGCACTGTAAAGGACCTGCCAGCTGGAACCTTTCAAAGCGAGGATGTCACCAAAGGCACCCCCATGGGACTCAACAACGATCCGAAGAGAGTATTCTCCACCTACCATAAAGACGGCGAAACGATCCTCCATATTACCGGAGAAATCTACGGTGGACTCACCACTCTCGAGTCCTACGCCGACTACCATTTGCAAGCCCAAGTCCGCTGGGGCGAAAAGAAGTGGGAACCACGCCTGACAGTAAAACGGGACAGCGGCATTCTCTACCATTGTCACGGCGAACACGGAGCCTTCTGGAACGTTTGGAAAAGCTGCCTCGAGTTCCAAGTTCAAGAGAGCGACATGGGAGACTTCATCACCCTAGCAGGCCCCAAAGCTAAAGCCCCGCAAAAGAAGGACGGCAAACGAACAGTCTACGCGCTCGGCAAAAAGTACGAAGAGTGGTCAGGCTACCTACACGCGGAGGTCGAGCCCGACTATCCCAACGGGGAATGGAATACCTTGGATATTTACGTCGTTGGCGACCAGGCAATCCACGTCGTCAACGGTAAGCTCGTCATGTCATTAAAAGACGCCGTCGACAAAAACGGCAAAAAGCTGACAAGCGGCCAAATTCAAATCCAGTCGGAAGCGGCCGAAGTTGAATACAAAAACGTACGCATTCGCCCGATAAAGACGCTGCCTCCAGTGCTCGTGCACAAAGCGCAACTCTAGCACGAACCACCCAAAGTCATTCAAAGCCCTCTCGATTTCGAGAGGGCTTTTTTAGTAAACGCGTCGTAGGAAATACATGTTTCCGCCATGCCGCTTTTTCTATGTTTATTTAAGCAAACGAACATTACAAGAAGGGCTCATAGATCCTATAATCCGAGCTGTTTCAATACCCCAACTTTGCCAGAACGGCGTTCATAATCCGCATCCATTCCGCTTCTCGACGAAGCAAGGCCTCGTACCCCTTCCCTATGATTGGTATCGCTAATTCTGATACGTTTTTCTGACGAAAAGTTAGACCACGGTTACTCAGTCCAGGTCGCTAATGTCCGAACACATTTGGCCTGTTTTCCAACCCCCTGCTTCCAACTCACACAAAGGCAGGGACTATCAAACTGTATCTAACCTCTATCCCTATGAAGAGAAACAAGGCTACCCTATGGGCGACGGCTTTAACACTTAGTGCGTCACCATTATTACACTACGCATACGCTCAATCCACGGACGACGAAATCTTTAACCTGCAGCCCTTCCAGGTTACCTCCAACCGCGAGGAAGGCTACCGCGCCACCTCTACGATTTCCGCTTCCCGCCTGAACGTCCAACTCGACGAAGTTCCCGTCAACATTCCCGTTATGACGGCAGACTTTATCGACGACACAGTCAGCGTCACCCAGCGTGAAGCGCTCGAATGGCACGCCGCCGTCGAAGGAAAGAACGTACGCGGATTCGGGACCGAGGAATTCTACCGACACGGCTTTCAACACCTTTCAGACACTCAAGGCTTCCTCATCCAGCGTATGGAAATCGTACGTGGACCAACCGCGATTCTCAGCGGGCCGATTCACCCTGGTGGAGCGATAAATGTTATTACAAAGCAAGCCGTTCTCGACTCGAATTTCGGTGAAGCACGTTTTCAACACACGTTCGCGGAGAACCACTCCTACGGAAACATCGGATTTGATATCAACGCGGGAAACCTTGGCAAGGACACCGACTACGGAAACACCATGGCATTCCGTTTCACCGGCGCTTACCAACAAGACAGTGGACGCGGTGCATGGACTGGTAACGACTACGGAGCCGGCCTCATGTCCTTCCGCTGGCGCCCCCAGGAAGAAACCATAATCACGGCCGAGTACTACAACTACAAGCTCGACTCCGATCGTACGGACCACATGGCCGGGCTCCGTCTCAACATGCCTACCGACTCGGCAACCGGCTTCCAAAAGCCAGTCGGACTCGCTGCTCGCGAACAGGGCTATAGCGACATAATCAACGGAGCAAACTGGCTCGGCCCGGACGCTTCCGCGCCAGAACGGAACAATGAGTTCATCATCAATGTGAACCACAAGTTCAACGACTTCTTCTTCGTCGACGCATCCTTCACTCGTGCCGACCGCGACCTAGACTTTATCAACATGATGCACGGCAACGGTATGGGCACCTACCAGCTTCGCTTGAAGGACGGAGCTCCCGCTGGCTCGCAAGACGTGGACGACTACCTCATCTACCGTCGCCTCGGCCCCTCCCGCCTCATCGGCAACATAGTCGATCAAATTGGCGTCATGGCGACCTGGATACCGGACTTCACCGAGAACTCGAACCACAAGGTCATGTTCGGCTACCAAAGCTTCGAACAGGACAAACTGCTCGACTTCAAGTGGTACAAAGAAATCGGAACCGGCGAACTCTGGCATAGCCCGGTCGAAATCTCCGACTACCCTAGAGGCGACCTCTCCTACGACTTCAGCCTTCTCTACGAAGACGTCCACCTAGACCGACAAGAGGTCAACGAACAAGACACCCTCTTCGTAAACTGGACCGGCGAATGGCTCGACGAGCGCCTCCACACCATGTTCGGTCTCTTCAATACAGACCTCTCGCAAAACCAGACCAACTTCGGCACCGCCAAAGAAGTTCACGACAGCAGCAAGACCCTTCCGCAAATCGGAGCCGTCTACGACTTCACTGAAGACTTTGGCATGTACGCTAGCTTCACCGAGTCTGCTGCCATCAACTCAAACCAAGCGCCTCCCGCCGACAACGCCGACTTCCACTTCCCGCCCAAATCCGGCGAGATGCGTGAGATAGGCTTCCGCTTTGATCTCCTCGACAAGAAGCTCGTTGGCAGCCTTGGTATCTACGAAGTCAATCAGACCGATGTCGTCTCATACAACTCCGAGACCGAAGAATTCGTGAACCTCGGCGATGTAGAATCAACAGGCTACGACCTCGACATTTTCTACTACCCCACCGCGAACTGGTCAGTCATCTTCGGCTGGGCTCACAACGACAAGGACGTCCCCGCCCTCATCGCATCCACCGGCGGCACCGCAGCAGACCGCAACGCCTTCGCGAGCCCGCCAAACAAGTACTCGCTCTGGACCAAGTACACCATCAAAGATGGTCCGATGCACGGCGTCTCGTTTGGTGGCGGATTCAAGCTCGTTGAAGGCACTCCGACAGAGCGTACTGTAAACGGCACTACATACCGTGCCTCGACTCCAGACCGCACCCGCTTCGATCTCTTCGTGCAAAAGAAGGGAATGTTGAACGACGACGTAGAATACTACGTTTCACTCAATGCCAGAAACCTGACCGGCAAGGAACTCATCAACCAAAACCCAGGCCTTGGATCCGGCATCGCTTACGGCTGGCGCCCAAATTCCGCCCTCCGCTACGAGTTCGATCAAGACCCGGAATACACGGTCACTACTGGTCTGAAGTGGTAGAAACAACTGTAGGGCGGGGCGTCGACCCGCCTTCACAAATCGCCTCAACGCGGCGACCTACAATCAAGTCTCAAACCTTTTCAAAATCTGAGTAACCAACCACCGCAGGGTTAGCTTCGCTATCGGAGCTAGCCCTGCCTTTTCTTTTTCAGCGTCGCACATGCCTTCCAGCCCGCTCACGTTCCTCGACTACCTTGCCATCGCCGCCTACCTAATCGCCGTGGCGGCGATCGGCTACACCGTATCCAAACAGGGAGCACGAACTACAAAAAAATATTTCATAGCGGACCGGAACATGCCGCACTGGGCTGTCGCCTTCACCTTGATGGCCACTCTCATCAGCAGCAACACCCTCGTCGCTCACCCAGGCATCGTCTTCAAGAACAGCATGGTCCTGGTTCCCGGCTTCCTCGTCCTACCGATCGTACTGGTCCTCATCGCGAAATTCGTCGTTCCCTTCTACCGTCGAGTCATCGGGCTCAGCGCTTACGAATACATCGAGAAACGTTTCGGACTCGAATCGCGTATGTATTCGTCATTCGGATTCCTCATTGATCGCATTTTCGACATCGGCGTCACCCTAATGACCACCGCCCTCGTGGTGAACGTAATCGCTCCTCAGTGGCCTGTGGCTTATGTTCTCTTCGGACTCGGGATCTTCACCCTCCTCTACACTATGATCGGAGGAATCGCAGCCGTCGTATGGACAGACGTATTACAAGGCGTCATTCTAATAGGTGGGGGGCTGCTGATCTTCCTCTACCTACTTTTCACACCTGCCGCAGGCGCTCCGTTCTCGACCCTTACTCACGCATGGGAGGCCGGGAAGTTCAGTTTCGGTTCAACAGAACTCACATGGGCAAGCCTCTTCGATACGGAAAACCGTACCGTCTGGATGTTCATGATCGCTATGGCGATCATCTGGACACGCAAGTACGTGAGCGACCAAAACATGGTACAACGCTACTTGCTCGCCCGCACAGACCAAGAAGCGCGGCGAGCAGCTCTTCTCGGAGCCGCCCTTTCCGTTCCGATCCTCATCGGCTTCAATCTGATCGGGGCCGCCCTTTTCGGTTTCTACGAACTGAGCGGAGCCACTCCACCCGATGTTGCAGACAAAGTGCTGCCGCACTTCATCGTTACACAACTTCCCAACGGAATTGTCGGCTTGATTGTGGCAGCCATCCTCGCCGCCTCCATGTCCTCGGTAAGCTCCGACCTCAACAGCGTCGGCACCGTCGTGACGAGCGACTACTTCCAACGCTTCCTCCCTCGCAGTGCAGATCGGACACGCTTGCTCGTAGGCCGTACAACGGTTCTTATTGCCGGCCTTCTGGCAGCCGCGATCGGAGTCTGGCTGATCCCAAGCGAAACCTCAGAATCAACAGCCAGCCGCGTGCTCGCCTACGCGACCATCTTGTCTGCTGGGACTCTCGGGCTCTTCTCGCTCGGATTCCTCACCAAACGCGCAACCCGCCAAGGCGCTTTCGCAGGGATCGTCGCATGTCTATTATTCACCACTTGGGGAACGCTAACGCATGGCAATTCGCCCATAGTCGACCTTGGCCCTTTCAATTGGCAGATGAACTTCATTCTGCTGGGCGTCTTCGGTCACTTCGTCCTCTTTGGGGTCGGCTACTTGTATAGCCTCCTCTTTGGCGGCTATCGCCCGGCAGGAGTTGAACAGCTCGTAGTTGGAGCCGAAGTGCCCGATGAAGAGATCGCCGAGCCGGCCTACGCGACAGGCCAACAGAAAAACGGCGACCTCTGAGAGATCGCCGCTCTATTACCCCTAATATATACCCTTGAATACCTAAAACTGTGTGATTCAGCGGCCTCATTCTGTTTTGTTCGGCTCGTTCCTGAATCTGGAAAAAGAATACCACGAAGCCTCGAAATCCGATATAGGACCATGGTCTTATGCTGCGATCGGGAGTCGTACCGGATGACGATAATTCTCCCCACAAAATTAGACGTAACCGCTGGCGGGCGGCGTAGTAAGGGTTAAGGTAAGAGGCTGTGCGGCGCCACCGCATGCCTTCCCAGAGTCTGTCCAACTGCACCCCCACCTCCCCGCCATGCTCAGCTCTTCCCATGACCTGAAAGTCGGTCTCCGTTCGCTCGCCAAGGAACGTTCCTTCAGCGTGCTCGCCATCTTCGTCCTCGCCATTGGCATCTCCGCAGTGACCACCCAGCTTTCGGTGGTCAACTCCGTCCTCTACCACGCCTTCGAGTTTCCGCAAGCCGACCGGCTTGTCGATGTTCGCATGGTAGATCCCAACAACTTCACTCCCACCAATTTCAACTCGATCATGTCCACCAAGGACTTCGTCGAGGTACAAGAGATCGCTACATCCTTCGATGAACTTGCTGCCTACATCAGCGGATCCACCGTCAACATCCGCTACAAAGGACAACCCAAACGTCTCACCGGCGCCTACGTAACCCATAACTATTTCAAGACGCTCGGCGTCAGCCCAGAAATAGGGGACGACTTCCGTCCCGAAAACGATCGCGTGGGAGCTGAAAAAGTTGTGCTTCTCGCCCACTCACTCTGGAAGTCGGACTTCGATTCGAATCCCAACATCATTGGCGAGTCACTGAGAGTGAACGGTAACGTCGCAACAATCGTCGGAGTGATGCCACCTCGCTTCAACTTCCCTACTCGCGAGCAAATTTGGATTCCGCTCAACTCGGAGTTTCCAGTCCGAGAACGGGGAGATCCAGGGATCAATTTCGTCGACGCACTCGGGCGCTTGAAAGGTGACGTATCGATCGACCAAGCACAGCTGGAAATGACGGGAATTGCCCAGCAGTTCTCCCAGAATTTTCCCGACACCAACGAACAGTTTACCCGCGGCTTCGTTCGTCCACTCATAGACTATTTCACTCCCGGCAATCTCGCTGGAACCATCCTCTCCATGCTCGCCTTCTGCATTGGCGTCCTGCTGATCGCTTGCGTCAACGTCATGAACATGCAGTTCGCCCGCGCCACTCTCCGCGCCCGCGAACTCGCAATCAGAGCCTCCCTGGGCGCCTCCCGTTACCAGCTGATTCGCCAGATGCTCACCGAGAGCTTCCTGCTTGCGGCAATCGGTGGAGCCATTGGAGTCTCCGCTGCAGTTTGGGCAACCACAGCCCTCGACACGCACCTGCATACGAACACGCGACAGATCCCCTCCTGGATGATCATTCAGATCGATCCGAAAACCCTGGGTCTCGTACTCGGTGCCGTCTTCATATCAACGATTGCTTCCGGACTCATCCCCGCATTCTTCGCATCCCGTACCGACGTTTCCGATACACTCAAAGAGGGAGGCCGCGGCAATACCTCCAAGGCCGCTCTAGTCGTTACTCGTTCGCTCGTCATCCTGCAGATCCTCGTCACCTGCATACTCCTAATCGGTTCCCTGCTGCAAACCCAAGCCATCATCCGCCAACAGTCTCTCGACTACGGCTACGATACGGAGTCCGTACTGGTCACCCGACTCGGTTTGATGGAAGGCGATTATCCTGAAACTGCCGATCGGGTCGACTTCTACCGGAAGGTTCTCAAAACCGTAGAGGAGTCCGAACACTTTGAATACGCCGCGATCACCAACCGTTTCCGCATGGTTTTCTCTGGCAACGGACCTATCGAAATTGAGGGCCGCGAATACGTGCAGAACACCGACCGCACCAACGCCCAGTTCGAGCGAATCTCGCCGGATTTCTTCAATACACTCGATGTCAAACTTCTCGAGGGACGCTTCTTCGCCGATTTCGACTCCGATCAACGGGACCCAGTTGCGATCGTCACCGAGTCTTTCGCCCGTACTCATTTCCCAGACGAATCAGCCATCGGCAAACGCTTCCGTACCACGCGGGCCAACGGGACATTCGCCGGTCCTTGGCGAAATATTGTCGGCATCGTATCCGAAGTGCGGATGCACGGCCCCTTCAACGCAGAGCAAGAAATCCCAGGATTTTACGTCCCCTTCTTCAACAACGCCTTTGGTCCTGCCGAGGACATCCCGGTTGCTCCGCAATTTGGAACCATTCTCGCCCGACCACGCGGAGGACAGGACCCACTGCTCTTCTCCCAGCAAATCCAAGAGCTCGTCAATAAGGTAGACCCAAATCTACCGCTCTACTTCACCGAAACCCCACGCATCGCGCTCGACAACTTCACTGCTCAAAGCCGAGTCGTCGCGAACCTCTTCGCCTTGTTCGGAATCATCGCCGTGATCCTTGCAGCGGTTGGGCTTTACGGAGTGATGAGTTTCTCCGTCAATCAACGCACCCCTGAGTTCGGTCTTCGTATGGCCCTGGGAGCCGGCAAACCCAAGATTCTCCGCATGGTCATAAATCAAGCTGCCTGGCAATTGGGAGCTGGGCTCCTTCTTGGAATCGGAGCAGCTCTAGCCATATCCCAACTCGGAGGCCAAGGTCTTGCCAACGCGTTTTTTGGCATCAGCCCTCGCGACCCACTCACCTACACAATCGTGTCCGTTTTTCTGATACTCACAGGCTTGGCATCAACCTACGCCCCCGCAATTAGGGCCACCAAGTCAGATCCCATGGTGGCCCTCAGAACAGAATGAACCTTGTGAGAAGCGGCCTTGTGCCGCGATCAGCTTGATCAAACAACCGCAGTGTGGCGGCAAGCGCCAACACTACATCCGCAGGATACTACTCCGCCGCCTTGATGGAATAGTCAGGCAAATGGCGGAAGTGATTGCTCACTGACTTCGCGACCGAATCGTTCAACTGATCGAAGATCTCCTTGGTCTTTTCCTCACCGAGCGCTTCGAGAACGACTTCATAAGCGTTGGGCGACGGGTCTTCCATCCCCGCCCAATCTTCAGAGGGGAACACCAACCAAACATTGTTTCCTACACCTCCCGCCTTCTGTACGCTGACGCTCCAATCATAATCCCAAGACTCAGTCTCCTTGAGCACGTTTCCAATCTGCTCGATCGCATTGAGATAATCCCACTGCCTACCGATCTTTGTCCTAACTGTATTGACCGTGAAGTACTCGTAGTCGCGACCATCGGTCCATTTGCTCAAATCTTGCCTGTCTACAGCAATATCCGCCTCAATTGACTCAAGGTGCGGGGCTACGGTGGCATACCAATGCTCAGAAGCCTTCTTCCCAAACTCGCTATTGTAGTACTCGTCAAAGTCCGCCCAAGAGTGCGGATAAGAACGGACATGGTAGTTTCCGAGGTCTGGGCCATTCACCACTACGAAGCACTCCCAACCCCATGTGTCTCCATTATCGCGACGCCATTGCACATGCTCCGCGAACGCTTTTTGGAAGTCAGCTTGGGAACCCATCTTGACCTCAAAGGTATAACCGCGGCCAAGAACAGCCCCTTTTTCATCACTTTTGTGGTGATCCGAAAAAAGAGAACAAGAAAGGAAGAGTGAAACAAGAGCAGCCACGAGGGCCTTGAGGATGGGGTTTCTCATAATACGCAGGATTAGTTGGGTTAAGATCGAGAGTGCGGCACTCTCCTAGAGTCAGTATCCGTCCATCAGATACATTTATTCCATACGCTGTTTGAGAAATAAAACGCTTATAGAGATAAGCGCAGCAGGCCGTTCGGGAGGGAGCATAGAAGTACTCCAACTCGGCTGACCCGTAAAGCGGCAAGCCAAGATTCCTCTAAACTTGTCAGCAAGCACTCTAGGAGGAGACTCCTCTCACCCGTAGCCTGCTCCCAGAAACCCCTGACCAACTCCAGAACTCACACCTTCTCCGGGTCCGGGTGCTCCCAGTCTCCGCGATAGGGTCGAGCGAGTTTCTTGGTCGCTTCCTCGTCCCCAATAATCGTCCGGGTCGCTGGATCATACTTTAAGGTACGCCCTACCTCCAAAGCGACATTCCCTAGAATGCAGCAAGCACTGGAAATATGCCCTTCTTCAATATTGGAAACCGCGCGCTTCCGCTCCTGCCTCGCTTCCAAAAAGTTCGTAGCATGAACGTAATCCACTTGGCCAAAGGCGTGCCCAAACTGTCCGAAATCTACATTCTCTAGATTGTTTGTCTTGGACAACATGTGACGGCCCTCAGGCGATCCACCATCCTTCGGCGTGAAACGATACTCTAAAGTCGTCACCCGCAAGGTCCCTTTCTCCCCAATGATGTCCGCACCCCAGCCATCCGTCCAATGGCGCTTGGGGAACGGAGCAGCTCCCCAGGAGCGATGCTCCCAAGTCACATCGAGGTCTGGGTATTTGAATACAGTTTTCTGAGTGTCTGAGATATTGGCTGAACCTCCCTTCAGCATGTAAATACCGCCAGTCGAGCTCACCGAGATCGGCCAGCCGATACCCAACAGATGGCGAACGAGATCAAAGATATGCACTCCCATGTCCCCAATCTTTCCGTTCCCATACTCCATGAAGTTCCGCCATCCCTTCGACTCCAGCGGCGGCACGAACGGAATTTTTGCTGCCGGCCCTGCCCAGAGGTCGTAGTCCAAATGAGCCGGCGGCTGGACCGAGTCGATTTTTCGAGCTCGACCGCCTCCGTAAAGAAAACACTCAACAGTTCCGATTCGACCCAGTTTTCCCGTATCCAGGTACTTCTTACGAACTTCCTCGTAAAGCGGACTACTACGACGCTGCAGGTTCACCTGCACGACGCGATCGTATTTGCGGGCCGCAGCCACGAGGGCTTCACCTTCCATCACGTCCACACTGATCGGCTTTTCCAGATAAACGTCAGCTCCGGCCTTCATTGCTTCGATCGCAGGTAAGGCATGCCAATGGTCGGGTGTTCCAACGATCACCACATCATGTTGATCCGCCGCCAGCATCTTCCGGAAGTCCGCATAGGTAGAAGGAGCTTTGGACTGTCTTCCCGACACCTCGTCCAATGTCTGCTGCAAATGCTTTTGATTCGGGTCACAAAGAGAAACGACTTCGACGTTCCCCACCCTCGACAAGGCGGCCAGATCCACATTCCCAAACCAGCCGCAACCGATCAGACCGACTCGAATTTTGGGGCCACTGCCAACCGCTCTCAAACTCTGAAGAGGCAACGAGCTTAAAGCTCCCGCTGCTGCCAAACTATTAATAAAGGTTCTTCTATTCATCTCTCTCTTTCTAAACTTCAATATCCCGCAGCCTGGCCATCCTGGCGACTCTCTGAAGCGCCAAAATACTCAACGCCACCCTTTTTCAAAATGTCCAATCCCACCTGCACTGCCAATGGCTGGCTTATCGCCTCCATCGCTCAAATCCACGAAGGGCAATACCGCGACCGACTTTTCTACCCCACTCGTTACGGTTCCTTCTCGCCCGCCTCCCTTGAAATAAAAGAAAACTGCCAGCGTCCCAAATATCAGAGTCGGCAATCCAGCTGCAAAAGCGAAAGCCATCCAATTCCGCTTACGTTGCTGTTTCTTCGGCACGGGTAAATCCCCGCGAGACTCTCGAGCCGCTTTCGTCGTTTTGATACCATCCGGTGTCAGCTCGAACGCCCAAGCTAAAATCAAGGCGACGGGAAAGCCTAGTACCAACATAATCACTACAAAACGAAACGCCCAAACCGGAATTCCAAATCCTCCAAACGTCGCCGCCGCCACCTGGATGATCAACCATGCGACCACAGCATAAGTCACCGCCACACGTGTCACTTTTCGCTTTTTAAGTTCAGCGAAAAACGTGAGCTTATCCGGTAACTGTTTTGGAGATTCCGGCGGCTTTTCGGGAGGGGATTCTTCGGAAGAAGGCATGGTTCCGAGTCGGATAGGGCGGCAGTACGGGGAAGCGTTACCCCGTACTCTAAAATTAGAAAATAGCTTCAAAGAAGTAGCGAGCACACTTTTCGCAAAACGCTCTTTCTTTGCTCCACCCTATTCCGATTGGTTTACCATTGCGAGTCCATCCACAGCTTGCGGGCGCCGCGGGTTACGCTCCACCGCTCTTCGATAGGCTGTTTCAGCTTCTTCGATACGGTCTAACTCCAACAAGGTTTTACCTAAAAGCTCAAAGGTTGGGACTACAGTCCGAGGAGGACCAAACTCCAATGGAAGCGCATCTTCCGCCCCAGCTGCCTTCCTCAGCAAAGCAACTCCCTCTTCAATTCTTCCATCCTTTACTGCCACCAATCCCGCAAGCTGATCCACCTGCAATGCCTTCCACGCTTTTGAAGGGCGTGGGCCCTCAATCAACTCGTTCGCCAGCGAACGATCACCTAGCTTCAATCCCACAAACGCATCGGAGACACGATAGCTGAACAGGATGTTATCATTCTCTTCACTCGGGATACTCTCAAGCGGCACCGCCCATCGAGGCCCATTTTGCCAGTCCTCGAAATCAACCAGGTGACGATAACGCATTCGATTGAAATACCACCACTCGCCGCCAGTTGCCTCTCCACCCATCACATACTCATGAGCAAGATCCATCAGTGCTTCCGCCTCTTCCTTCTGCCCCAGCATGAGGTAACCATAATGAAGCCAGCTTGGATAGTGCCCGCAAACGTTCGGCTTCTTTCCCTCCCGAATGGTTTCGGCGTCTTGTAGTTCTTTTGCCCGGATGTTAGCTGAAACCGTTCTATCCCACATCCCCAAGGCTACAAAGATGTGCGAAGTCATGTGTTGGGCATGAGCCGCATTGGGAGCTATCTCCGAATAAGCGTTGGCAGCGACCAAACCCAGAGAAGCGTGCACCGGATCGTCGAACGAATGGATAATGTAGTGCGCTGCCCCCGGATGCCGAGGATTCCGTTGAAAGACCGGCTGCACCACAGCGGCCGCTTGCATGTAAGTCGTGAAATCTCGCTTCCCATTTCGACTCCCTAGGATCGAAAGTCCATAAAAGCTGCGAGCCTCGTCGTCCTCTGGATAAGCATCATGAAGCTTTCGCATCGCCCCCATGTAAGCACGGTCTCGCTTACGCTTTATCTCCGTGAGCACGAACTCCTTGCTCTGCCCATTGCTGCACATTTCCTTTTCGACGAACTCTTCACTTGGCCCCTTCAAAGCCAGCAGAGTCTCAATCGCATCCAAGTACATCCGTTCTCGCTCGGTCTTAGCCTTAAGCAGTCTTTCTTTCCTAGTGGGAGCAAGCTTCTCGAGAGCAGCTTGCATCTCCTCTGCCATGTACACCGACCAAATCGGCCGATTATAGGTCATCGCTTCCCCCCAATACGCCAACACGAAATTCGGATCAATCTCTTGAGCCTCCCTGAACGCCGACGCAGCTTGCTTGTATTCAAAACTGTGAAGCAAAAGGACTCCGCGATAAAAGGCATCCTGAGCTTCTGTGGCTCCTGAATTGGGAAAATGGATTGCTCCAAGTTCTGGATAATCAACGATCCCATCAAAGGATTCATCCGTACCCACAATCCCTTTACCGACTGATGGCGTCAGCGATACAACAAAGATGATTACAACGACTCCAAACTTAGTATACACGTTCATAGATAGAGAGGGCTAAGAGTTACAGCAGTTCGCTAGAGGACCACCCATTCGTGAGTCCCAACGGACAAAATTGAAGAAAAACGAAAACGCAGGAGGCTGCACACGATCCTCGTAGTTTAAATTCTAATACAAAAAGCACCCAACACTTCCGAAAAACATTACTTCGCGATGAGGGTGCCCCATACAGTTTCGCCAATGAGGTTCCAAACGCGGGCGACCGATCCAAAATTGGCGGCCTGCAAAGGCTTGGGAAAGCCGCCATAGCTATTGGCAGAAACGAACAGGGTACAACCGCATACTTGATCGCAATCCGGAGAAGCTGGCCCCGACGCAACTCCGCAAAAAAGGTGCGCGACTCCGGTTCAGAAACACGATTTTCCGGAGCCTCATAGTTAGGGGTATCTTCGGAAGGAGGCATAATTCCGAGTTGGATAGTGGGCAGAGAGTCAGCAAACAGTACGCTCACCGACCGGCCAGACACTAGCCAGCTCCCCTCAAGATGCGAGCCCACAGTTCGAGTGATCTCCGGTTTTCAACTCAATCACTCGAGATTTCGCACCATTACCCAGAGGGATTGATAAACTCTGCCGCTTAATCCCCAAGCCTGTCCCAACAAGACCTTCTACAAGATCAAACTAACATTACTCCAACTACTAGGCCTGAACTTTTTCGACAATGAATCGGACCGCCACCAAACCCAATTTCTGCTCATATCCCGCATCATAGGAACCCATGTAGTCCCCTCTTTTTCCTCAAAACTGGCTCTCACTCCCGCTCATGTCCCCTATCTTGTTGACCCGCGGACTATTCCGCATACCCAAGAACTCCCCTATAATTGATTGCAGGGGCAATTATCCAAGGTCTCGACAAAAATGAGCACAGAAAAATCCACCATCATCTACACGAAGACGGACGAAGCGCCAGCGCTCGCCACCTACTCCTTCCTGCCCATGGTGCAGGCCTTCGCCAAGACTGCAGGCGTCGAAGTTGAGACCCGCGACATCTCCCTCGCAGGACGTATCCTCGCTCACTTCCCAGAAAAACTCACTGACGAACAGAAGATCGGCGACCACCTCGCAGAACTCGGTGAACTGGCAAAGACTCCAGCGGCCAACATCATCAAGCTCCCGAACATTTCCGCTTCCATCCCGCAGCTCACCGCTGCGATCAAGGAACTCCAAGACCACGGCTACGACATTCCAGATTTCCCAGCCGACCCGCAAACAGACGAAGAAAAGGCCATAAAAGCAAACTACGCCAAGGTCCTCGGTTCCGCAGTTAACCCAGTCCTCCGCGAAGGCAACTCAGACCGCCGCGCTCCTGGTGCCGTCAAAAACTACGCCAAGAAGAACCCACACTCCATGGGTGAATGGACAGCCGCTTCCAAGACCCGCGTCGCTACCATGGGTAAGAACGACTTCCGCTCCAACGAGAAGTCAGTCACTCTCCCAGAAGCGACCACAGCTGACATCGTCCTCACAACCGCTGACGGCGAAAAGCAAGTCCTCAAGTCCGGCATCGCTCTCCAAGCCGGCGAAGTCCTCGACTCCACTTTCATGTCCGCCAAGGCACTCGACGCCTTCCTCGAAGACCAAGTCGCAGCCGCCAAGGAAGAAGGCGTACTCTTCTCCCTCCACATGAAGGCGACCATGATGAAGGTTTCCGACCCCATCATCTTCGGCCACGGCGTACAGGCTTACTTCAAGGATCTCCTCGCCAAGCACGCCGACACGCTCTCCGGCCTCGGCGTTGACTTCAAAAACGGTTTCGGCGATCTCGTATCCAAGATCCAAACACTCGACGCCGACAAGAAGGCGGAAATCGAAGCCGACATCCAGGCCGCCTACGACAACGGACCTGACCTCGCCATGGTCAACTCCGACAAGGGCATCACCAATCTCCACGTTCCATCCGACGTCATCATCGACGCCTCCATGCCAGCCATGATCCGTGGCGGCGGCATCATGTGGGACAAGGACGGCAAGGAAGCCGACACCCTCGCCGTCATCCCAGACAGCAGCTACGCCGGCGTCTTCCAAACCGTTATCGACTTCTGTAAGGAAAACGGAGCCCTCGATCCACGCACCATGGGCACCGTGCCAAACGTCGGCCTCATGGCCCAAAAGGCCGAAGAGTACGGCTCACACGACAAGACTTTCGAGATCCCAACCGACGGTACCGTCTCCGTTGTCGACGCATCTGGCAACGAGCTCATGTCACACGAAGTGGAAGCCGGCGACATCTGGCGCGCCTGCCAAGTGAAGGACGCCCCAATTCGCGACTGGGTTAAGCTCGCCGTCTCTCGCGCTCGCGCCACCGGTTCTCCAGCGGTCTTCTGGCTCGACGAAACCCGTGCCCACGACGCTCAGCTCATCGAGAAGGTCGGAGCTTATCTCAAGGACCACGACACCGAAGGCCTTGAAATCCTCGTTATGGCTCCAGCCGCCGCGTGTAAGTACTCCGTCGAGCGCATGGGCAAGGGCGAAGACACCATCTCCGTCACCGGCAACGTTCTCCGTGACTACAACACCGACCTCTTCCCAATCCTCGAGCTCGGCACCTCCGCCAAGATGCTCTCCATCGTTCCCCTCATGAACGGCGGCGGCCTCTTCGAAACAGGCGCTGGCGGATCTGCTCCAAAGCACGTCCAACAATTCCTCGCAGAGAACTACCTCCGTTGGGACTCCCTCGGCGAATTCCTCGCCCTCGCGGTTTCCTTCGAACACCTCGGCGAAGTGAACGACAACGCCAAGGCCAAGGTCCTCGCCACCACGCTCGACGCAGCCACCGGCAAGTTCCTCGAAGAAAACAAGTCTCCAACCCGTCGCCTCGGCGGCATCGACAACCGAGGTTCCCACTTCTACCTCTGCCTCTATTGGGCCCAAGCCCTCGCCGCTCAGAGCGAAGACCAAGAACTCGCGGATGCCTTCGAGCCAGTAGCAACTCAGCTCACCGCCAGCGAAGACAAGATCGTTGAAGAGCTCATCGCTGCCCAAGGCAAGGAAGTCGACGCCGGTGGTTACTACCACTTCGACGACGATAAAGCCTCCGCCGCCATGCGCCCGAGCACTACGCTCAACACTATCCTCGCAGTTCTATAAACTGTAGGCCGCCGCGCCGAGGCGGCATCAACCAAACCATTTCCCCAAGGGCAGCCCTCACCGGCTGCCCTTTTTTATTCGAGAATTGAAGATCGCAAACAACTTCAGGAATCCCTAGCTCCATTTACAGCGAATACGTACTTCAGGATGCGACTCAAACAACTCTTCTTCACTCTCTTCATTCCCCTGGCTTACTGGTCACTCCCTGCCCAAGGGTCCTATACCTACCGATTCGGCGAAGGAAATTACTCCAGCATGGATCAAAGCCTCAGTCCGATTTCAGACGTCATCAAGATTGCAGCAGGAACGGACCATACCCTTTTTCTTAAATCTGACGGAACCCTTTGGTCGGCAGGCGGAAACCAGTTTGGGCAACTGGGCGACGGTAGCATAAACAACCGACCCTACCCCCAACAAATTGCATCCGATGTTCGCGATATGGCAGCCGGTCACTACTCCAGCCTTTGGGTCAAAAACGATGGTAACCTCTGGACCTGCGGAGCGAATGAGCGTACTCAGATTGGAGGATCAACCTCGACCGGTCGCTGGCAACCTCAAGCAATCGCCAACTCAGTCAAAGCCGTTTTCGCGGGAGCAAACCATAACCTATACTTAAAAAGTGACGACACGCTCTGGGCCCTCGGATTCACAAACACGCCAACCCAGATCGCAGAAAACGTACGGAATGCAGCAGCTGGCGAATTCCATACATTGTATGTGAAAAACGATGACACTCTCTGGGGGCTCGGCTACGACTCCAACGGAGTCCGAATCGTCACCAACTTCGTTCAACAATCCAATCCCCGCATTTTAGCCATCAACGTTTCCAAAGTCTCCGCAGGCTCCAACCATTCTCTTATACTGAAAAAGGACGGCACGCTCTGGGGCGAAGGAATGAACCAGTCCGGCGAACTAGGTACTGGAAACACAAATCCCGTACCGGCCTACCAGTTGATCGCCTCAAATGTCACCGATTTCAGCGTCTACGGCAATGCGAGCGCCTACGTTCAATCCAATGGACAGGCCATGGCTATGGGCGCTGCAGTACTCGATCCGAACAACTCTTCCAATCTGCTCCAAGCAACGCCTGTCGCCCAAGACGCAACGGCGGTCTCACTGGGTGGCCAACATGGCCTATGGATCGACTCGAACACCGAGCTCAACGCGTCAGGATCTAATCCAGTGGGTCAACTCGCTTCCGAAGCCTCCCCTCCTCCAGGAAACTTTCTCTTAGTCGGGGATAACATCAAGTATGTATCCAACGGAGGAGGACAGGCCTTATTTATCGACGAGGACGGCAATCTCTGGGGAGCTGGCAAAAACGAATTCGGAGCCTTAGGCGATGGTAGCCAAATAGACCGCACAATCCCAATTCTCATCGACTCCAACGTCTCCGCCGCTTCAGCAGGAAGCTACTACTCGCTCTACCTTAAAGACGATAATACCCTTTGGGCAATGGGTGCAAACTGGTACAACAACCTTGGCTCGTCTGTAGAACATCCACAACTCACCCCCATCAAAATCGCTGACGATGTACAACGCTTCGTAGCAGAATTTGAAAGGACCTACTTCGTGACCACAGATGGGACGCTTTGGGGTCTAGGTGCCAATATTCTCGGTCGGGATCACTTGGGCAATAGTTCCGACTCTCCCACTCCTACCAAAATCCTCGAGGATGTGATCTCCATCGATAGCAGCGGCAAGCTTTCAGTTTTTGTTACCAGCGACGGAACAGCTTGGGGTACAGGATTGGATCGTTATCGATATGGCATATCCAACACCTCCCAGAGCGGAAATTTGTACCCAGTTTTCCAGGACGTTTCTAAAGCCAGCGTTGGAGCGATCCATGTCCTCTACTTGAAAACAAACGGAGAGCTATGGGGAGCAGGGGCGAACGACTATGGCCAATTGGGTCTCGGATTCGGCCACTCAAATGTACCAGTGCTTATCGCAAAAGACGTCATCAACGCCCAAGCGTTCGGATCATCCACTCGCTACCTAAAGTCCGATGGTACCCTTTGGGGGCTCGGTTTAGGGATCTCCACTCCCAGCCATCCAAACATCAGTCAGCCTGCACGCACTCCAGTTCTCATAGCCAGCCAAGTGCTGTCCTTTTCCGGATCCCTTGTCATCAGCTCCGCTCCACACAACGCTGACGAAGACCTAGATGGCCACCCCACGCTATTCGATCCCAACGACACAAATCCGCACAACCCGCTAACCGATTCTGATGGCGACTACGTCCCGGACACATACGCAGCCCCGTACACTCCTGCGAACTACTCGCCGCGAATCGTGCTCTATTCCCAAACAAGCAAAACACTCTCGGTTTCGACTCCCGTAGCCCCCGGTTACCTCTACTATTTCGAAGGTTCCAACGATCTGCAAAATTGGGAACAAGTCGAAGAAACCGCTTCATCTTCCCAAACCTTTTCCTCGCCTCAAACCGAAGCGAAACTCGACCTACCAACTGGATACAAATTCTACAGGCTCGTTTCTGAACTGCGGTAACCAAGCCCGGTCCAAAAACGACGCCCGCATCGACCACGTCAACCACCGCGTCACACCTAGAGCGCTACTCTTTAGAATTGGCGTAATCTTCCTAAGGTCGGAAGGTAGGGCGGCCTCGCCGCAGGCCGCCGTGGAGCTTTTACCCTGCAATGCGATTCTCGCCTTAGCTCACACAATAGTCGGAAAACATCTTAATACACATTATTAATTAAAGTATACTTGCACTAAAACCATCATTTTGTGTAATTTCCCTCATGAGAATCCCACAAAGCGATCTTTTGGCCGTTCTGAGGAATTACAACCCATGGTGGCAAAACCAGCCGCTTCCTGACCTTCCAAACTGGAAACGTGCCGCTTACTACAAGATTGCTGCTTGGGCTGCCGAACCTCCAGCAGGCAGAGCTCTACTTCTTAGCGGAGCCCGCCAGGTGGGCAAAACGACCCTTTTCCTACAAGCGATCCAGGAGCTACTAGACCAAAAGATTCCTCCAGGAAACATCCTCTATGCCACTCTCGATCACCCTCTTCTCAAACTCGCAGGCCTGGAACAAATCCTTGAAGCATGGCAAGAACGCGAACCACGGCGCGAAGGCCCTCTCTACCTGTTTATTGACGAAATCCAATCAGCCAAGGACTGGCAAACTTGGATCAAACATCAGGTCGACTTTCACAAAGGACAACGGAGAATCGCAGTCACAGGTTCAGCCACTCCACTCGTAACCGAAAACCAAGAATCGGGCGTCGGGCGTTGGCAAACCATCAAGCTGGCGACGCTCTCCTTCTACGAGTATCTGCAAATCCGCAGCGAACCCGTGCCTACACTTCCTCAAATCCGGTCGCTTCGACAACTGTTCGATTGGAAGGAGTCTAACTTTCAAGAAGTCTCGCACGTCGCTCGCCCCATAATCGCCCTCTTTCACGAGTACCTTCTCCGAAGTGGTTTCCCTCAGTGCTCAACGATTTCAAGTATCACGCTATCACAAAAACTTCTCCGGGAAGACATTGTAGACAAGGTACTCAAACGCGACATGACCGCACTTTTCGGTGTTAGACGCGTGCTCGAGATCGAGCAAGTGTTCCTCTACCTTTGCATGCACGATGGCGGACTACTCGATCTACAAGAACTCTGTCAGAGCCTGGAACTCAAGCGTCCGACTGTATCCAATTTCATAGACCTTCTCGAAGCAACACACCTCATCTACCGACTCAGACCATACGGCTACGGCAAGCAGATCTTGCGAGCGAAATCCAAGGTATACCTTGCGGATGCCGCCATTTCGCCAAGCACGCTTCTGAAAGGGAAAAGTCTCTTAGACGATCCGATCGCTCTCGGCCAGGCAGCAGAAACAGCCTTCTTCAAACATCTCTTCACTCGCTACTACGATCAAACGCTCGGCTTTTCTTATTGGCAGAACAAGAAAAAGGAGGAGGTCGATTTGATTGTAGATCTCGCGGGTCGTAGAACCGTCCCATTCGAAATCAAATACCGATCTCCTAACCACACCAAGACCAAGGCCTTTCCTGCCATGCAAGAGTTTTGCCAGAATCAAAAGATCGAAAAAGGGTATATCATCACGCGTGAAATCGACGACTTTAAAACGCTGCAACTGTCAGAAAACCTGCGTATCCAAAAAATTCCAGCAGCGCTAGCGTGCTATTGGCTCGGTCAATCCGAGATCGATCGTCTTTAGAGAATTCAAAATGCCCCCCTCCCCCGCACTCCTCCAAGCCCGATCCAACAAGTATGCTCGCATCGACTACGCGACCATCGGTCTACTCCTAGCGATAAACCTTTTCCTGCTCTATCAGATCATAATCCAGAGCTCGATCTACTCAGTATTCGTTTCCTGCATACTTCTCGCCTTATCGTACGCGATCCATCTAAGTTTTACCCACGGTCTCTTTAAACTCCCCAAAGCTCGCATCATCGAGTTTGGCTCCACTCAAAAGATTGGCCGCTACCAAGCCGGAAAAATCTACCTGATGATGCGCGAACTTCTCGCGCCCCATAAAGGAAAGGAGCAGCCAAAAACGTACATCACCTTTCAGAAATACGACGGTGCCTTCGTGCTCAACAGCCTCTTTTTCAATTTCGTTCGTCCCCTCAACGCTGTTTATATCTCACACCATCTCTTTCAGATTCTCAAAGCGGGCGAAGTCAAAGCCATCCTCGCTCACGAGCTCGCTCATTTCTATGAGTACATTCGACCGCTCAACCGTGTTCGGTTCGCACTGATGAGCTTCAATGCTCTCTTCCCGATCTACCTCTCCTTAAACCAAGGACAGATCTCCTTTTGGAAAGCGCTTCTCACTTGGTTCGTCTTCTCTGCCATTTTCAACCGACTGACAAACCTCTGGCTCAGCCGGACGTCCCAAGATCACGAATACCTCTGCGACCTCTCTGCCGCCAAACGCTACGGTGTCCTAAACATCGTTAACGGGCTTTTCGGCGTCGTGAAAACAGCTGAAATCCAGGCCCAGCTCTACAAGGCTCTCCTGACTCGTATTCGCAACGACAATACTCTGTCTATCAAGGATCTCGAGGAACTGGTCTCCCATTGCGAATCGGAACTCCCGAGCAAAGCGATCGGGGAACGAGACATAGAACGCCTCGTGCGGAAAATAATGGGCGACCACAAAGTCCGCGACCTACGAAAACGCCTTTCAAAAGAGGAGCAAAAAGCGGAAGAGAAGGAAATACAAGGGATCGTCGAGCGACTCATGCTCTCCCACGACTTCAAGGTTCTCGACTGGAAGCGATTTGACTACGTCATTCCTGACGGGCGCCTCAATCCCAGCGAATACGAACGCCTCATTCGCACATTGGAAGCGAAGCCAGACCACCAGCTTTTCGATATGGCCACAGACAATCCGGACTTCACTAAGAAATCTTCCCACCCAACTGTTGCACAACGTATCCAATTTCTTGAACATGCTCGTAGGGCCGACCCAGCCATAGCGCTTTAAGCCAACATGCAGTCACCAGAGGTTACGCGCTTGATTCGTTGGTTCGAAAATGACGGATCCGACACCCTAGTCGGCGAAGCCCCGCTTTCGGGCCCCACTCTTTCCGAGCTCCAGGAACTCTTCGAAGTACCAACCGACGACCCCATGTACGACTGTTTTCCGGTAGCAGAAAAACACCGCGTTTTCATCGAAAGCCACGCCTCTCTGTCGCTCGATTTCGATCGTTTCGACTATTTCCTAGAAGCTGACGCAGAGCCGCAAACTTAACACAACAAAACGTGGTCCTATAAAAGCACTACAGGACATTCGCTACAAACTGATGGCTCGACCTGACTTTAGGCCCCTTATACCACCAACTATAACGGTTTAGGGCATTCTAGCTCAACAATCACGCCCGAGTCCCGTAAACCAAAGAGCATCTACCACGTTTTGGACGTAGGAAACCGGCACCAACATTACTCCATGAAGTTCTTACGCTACTTTCTCCCGATTCTTATCCTCTCAATCGCGGGCTACTTTACTTGGCATTTGATGAAGTCACGTCCGGAGCCTCACCGCTATCGACCCGACACTTCTGCTCCCGAGGTTCAAGTCACAGAGCTTCAACCACAGGATTATCAGATCATCCTACATTCCCAAGGCATCGTCGAAGCCCGCACTCAATCCGCGCTAATCCCCGAAGTTCGCGGACGCATCATCGAGATCTCCCCCAACTTCCGCACCGGAGGCTTCTTCGAGGCAGGCGAAACGCTCGTTCAGATCGACGCTTCGGACTACCACACCGCGCTCGTAACCGCCGAGGCTACCGTCGCCCAGATGGAACTACGCTACGCCGAGGAAAAGGCTCGCTCCGAACGAGCCGAGCTGGACTGGAAACGCCTTGGCAACGAAGTCGCCCCCACCGACCTCGTCCTCCGTCGCCCTCAACTCCGCCAAGCCGAAGCCAATCTCGCATCCGCCAAGGCTCGCCTGGAAGCAGCTCGACTCAATTTGCAACGCACTCGCATTGTCGCCCCTTACGCCGGTCGCATCCTCAAGAAAAACGTGGACGTTGGCCAATACGTTTCCCCCGGGAACCAGTTGGCTACTCTGTACGCTATCGACTACGCCGAAGTCCGTCTTCCGCTTTCCGAAGCGCAACTCGGCTTCATCGACCTCCCCGAAAACTACCGTGGATCAGGCGAGCTCGCGAACTTCTCCAAGCCCGTCAACCTCCACGTCGAAGCCGGGGAAACTGAAACGGTCTGGACCGGCGAGCTCGTCCGTGCCGAGGGCGCGTTCGATCTTCGGTCTCGCCAACTCTACGTCGTCGCTCAGGTCGCCGATCCCTACGGACACAGCGAGGAAGGTCGCCCCACACTCAAAGTTGGCTCTTTCGTCTCTGCAGAGATTCCGGGAACCTTTCTGCACAACGTTTACGTCATCCCACGCCGCCTCTTCCGCGAGAGCCAGTACCTAATTATCGTAAATAAAAGGGACCGCATCGAGCGCCGCCAAGTCCAGCCGCTCTGGACCGACGAGGAAAACATCATCGTGCGCGAAAACATTTCCCCCGGCGAACGCCTCTGCCTCACTCCGATCAAGTACGCCTCCACCGGAATGCGGGTGAAGATTCCCGACCCCGACGAAGCCCTCGCCGATCACGACATTGCCAATCTCGAAACTCTCGACAGGGTCCTCGCCGCTATTCCCAAGTCTGCGAAGATCCCCCTCGCCCTCAGCACTGAAATCACCGCCCTGGAAACCGAGCGCGACCCAAGACGAGCCCGAATCCTCGTCAACGAGCTCCGCCGTTGGGCCATGCAAAAAGACCTCGGCCTGCCTCAAGAGCTTTTCAACATCGACCGCAAGGAAGGAAAGAAAAAGCAGGCCAAACCTGTCGCAGCCCAATCCTAGCCCTTTCGAAAGGTAGGGCGTGACGGCCCTGTCTGGTCAAGATACATGGTTAACAGGTGTTAAGAGACATGGTTAACACTTTTTGATGCCGTGGATGGAGACCGATAAGATAACCCAAAGAA
>NZ_JAENIL010000055.1 GCF_016595505.1 Pelagicoccus mobilis
CGTTCGACATGAAACTGCGCAAAACCAACGCCCAATCGGGCGCTCGCAAAACGCACTAGAGGTAGTACCTGCTGCCCAAGGTTGCAGATTCTCTCGATTCAACGCCTTGCTCGGCTCCCCAAATAATCACGGCTGAGTTCTCCGATTGGTGGCAAATTTGCTCGACCCACCTCCTCCCAACAAAGACAACTAGCGGCGTCTTCCGAAAACGCCGCCTATGATCTCTCCCAACGACCGCGAAAGCGCCCCATCCCAAGTTTTCCTTCCGGAAATAATTGGGCGTGCCTTCGCCAAGGGCGGCTATCTGCAAACCGCTCTCCAGCTCGAACATCGCCCCCAGCAAGAGCAAATGGCCCGAGCCGTTGCCGCTGGCATGGAACTGGACGAGCCGCTCATTTTCGAAGCAGGAACCGGCGTCGGAAAATCGCTCGCCTACCTCCTCCCCGGGATCATCCACGCCACCGAAAGCCAACGCCCCTGCGTCGTCTCCTCCCACACCATTTCCCTCCAAGAGCAGCTGCAAAAGAAAGACCTCGAAATCTGCCGCACCCTCTTCCGCGGAATCCCAGAACTGGAAAAATACGCCGACTTCAAATCCGCCGTCCTCGTCGGCAAAGGCAACTACCTCTGCCCCACTCGACTCGCCAACGCAGTTCGCAACAAGACCGAACTCTTCCCAACCGAAGAAATGGAAGAGCTCAGCCGAATCGCCGCTTGGGCCGAATACACCAAAACCGGACTCCGCCAAGAACTGAATCCAATTCCCAACTACGATGTCTGGGAACAGGTCAATGCCGAGGGCTCCGCCTGTAATCGCAAGAATTGCGACCACAACAGCTGCCACTATCAGCGAGCACGAGCCGAGATGCGCAAAGCGCAAATCGTCATCGTCAACCACTCACTGCTCTTCGCCCTACTCAACGCGGGCGGGCTGGCCCCTGGAGCAAAAGGCATCCTTCTCCCCGACGACTTCCTCGTCATCGACGAAGCGCACACCACCGCCGAAGTCGCCACCGAACACTTTGGAGCCCGCATCAGCAGCTACGGCGTAGACCGCCAGCTCAAGATGCTCTTCAACCCGAAGCGGAAATCGGGCATCGTGCGCAAGTTCGCCCACCCAAAGCAAATCCAAGCGATCTTAGACGCCCAGGAGGCCTGCCAGGAATTCTTCGGCTACCTGATCGCCACACACCTAGCCAAGCACAAGATCGTCCGCATCTCCGAACTCGGCTGGTGCGAGCCTACTCTCCTAGGTCCGCTCAAAGCCTGCGTGCAAACAATGGACGGCATCCTCTCCAAGATCGAGGACGGTCCCATGCACGACGAGATCAAGGACCATCGCGGTCGTATCCACAGCTATTATACTGGCATCCGACGCTTCATCGATCTAGCCGAAGACGACCACGTTCATTGGATCGAAAAAAGCGGTCGTACCGGAAACATCTGTACTCTCCGCACCGCCCCCACCGACATCGCCCCTTACCTCCGAGAGGAGCTTTTCAACAAAGAGATCTCTGTCACCCTGACAAGCGCGACGCTCTCCATCGCCCGCGATATGCAGCCCTTCAAAGAGAAGATCGGCGCGGAAAACGAAACCTCAGAGATGGTCGACTCCCCCTTCGACTACGAGAACAACACCCGCATCTACGTTGCGACCGACGTTCCCGTCCCCTCGCCTCAAGACAAAACGTTAGCCATAGAGACACTCACCGACTATATTCGTTACTGCGTATCCAAAGTTTCAGGCGGCACACTCGTTCTCTTCACAAGCTACTCGGATCTCCGTAAAGTCTCCGACACCCTCGAAGCCGAGTTTCTGAAACAAGGCCGCCCATTCTTCGCCCAAGGCCAGGGCATGGGCCGCACCGACATGGCGAACGCCTTCCGCGAAGCAGGCAACGGCGTCCTCTTCGGCACCGACTCCTTCTGGACCGGCGTCGATGTACCAGGCCCCTCCCTTGAGCAAGTTATCATCACCCGCCTCCCCTTCGACGTGCCCACCCATCCAATACCCGAGGCTAAATCAGAGCTCATCAAAGAACGCGGCGGCAACCCCTTCGCCGAACTCAACCTCCCCGAAGCGCTCGTCAAATTCCGACAAGGCGTCGGACGCCTCATCCGCACCAAGAGCGACCAAGGAATCATTACCATCCTCGATTCCCGTATACTCCAAAAAAGCTACGGACGACAATTTCTACAAAGTCTCCCTAAACCCAAATTCATTCGCATCAGCAAAGTCGACCGCGACGAACGTTTCCAAGAAATCCACAGTCCCCTACCAGGCCGCCGCAACCTCGACCCAGATTCACCGAACAGGTAATAATTTTCCCACGAAGATCACTAATAAATAAACTTCGTGCCCCTTAGTGTCCTTCGTGGGCAGAGCACATTCCATGAAAATCGAACGCTTCCAGACACTCGTATCCAAGAACCCAGACAACGAACTCTTCCGCTTTTCCCTCGCCCAGGCGCTTATCGACGACGAACGCCACGAAGAAGCTATCGAGCAGCTCGACTTCTGCATCAACAAAAAGGACGACTGGATGATGGCCGAAATCCTCAAAGGCAAATCCCTCCTCGCCCTCTCCCGCCCCGCCGACGCCAAGCCCGTCCTCGAACGAGCCCTTCATCTCGCAGTCGACCAGCACCACGAAGCTCCCGAAGCCGAAGTCCGAAAACTCCTAGAGAGCCTGTAAGGTAGCGGCCATCGTCCCCGATGGTCACCCAGCAACCCAGCCGAAAGAAAACGGGTTAGCCCCCTTTCCAAGAAAAGGCAGTGGCACAATTTGACAGTAACACTGTTTTGTGTCTTTATAGCTGTCATGAATTTCAAAACTGTCGAAGAACTAGCATCCGCCGTAAACGACTGGTGCCAGCAAAACCAGGTAAGTCCGGCGAGTGGACAGGCATCAAACACTACCACCGCACGAACCGTGCGCTACTACCGCTCGCAATCTCTAGTCGATGCTCCGCTCAGGAATTCGGAGGAACCATACGATGAAAAGCATTACCTCCAACTGATAGCAGTACGCCTTCTGCAAGCGAAAGGACTACCTCTCTCCAGAATTCAGGAACTGCTCATCGGTCGAAAAATAACAGACCTTCGTCGCATCCAAAAACAAGGCCTCAAGGAAATCGAGTCCACCTCAAGTGATCGACTCCCAGCACTAAGCACCTCTGAAACGTGGCGGATGATTCCCCTCAATGAGGACTGGCTCATTGCTTCCCGTCGCGATCGCGCCCTTTCGCCCGAGCAAATCTCCGCCATCCGAGCGATTTTGACTCCGACCCCCACCAACTCCAACTAAGTATAGACAATGCCAAACCGCCACATTCGACTCAGTAACACCGAGGAAGACTTCGGCCTTATAGCCTGGCTGGAAGGAACTCGATTCAAGCTCCCTCTCAAAGCCGTCGATGTTCGCTTCAATATCGCCGACGCCTTCGCCAAGGTCGAAATAGATTCCGTCTTCCTCAACTCTCAAGACTCCGCGCTCGATGTCTCCTACCTGTTCCCCCTTCCCTGCGACGCCAGCGTCTACCGCTGCGAACTGATTGCCGACGGGAGAACGATCAAAGCCATCGTACAGAAAGAAGAACATGCCCGAGCCATGTTCGAAAAAGCAAAAGCCGAGGGACACCGAGCCGCACTCATCGAGTATCGTCGCGACAACCTATTCAACCTAAGCCTTGGCAATGTTCAGGCCAATGAAGTCGTCGTGCTGCGTCTCGCATACATACAAGAGCTCGAAACAGCAGTCAAAAGCACCTCACTCAGAATTCCCCTCAACCCCTGTTCACGCTACGTGCCTGGTAAACCGCTCCTTCGCAGCAACCAAGGGTCAGGTTCTGCTGACGATACCGACGAAGTGCCGGATGCATCACTCGTCTCCCCTCCTCGAATCGATCAACTTCATCCCGATGCCGCAACTCTACGAATAACGGGAAGATTCCCCAAAGGGGCCATTTCAGTGGATACACTTCACTCTCCCAGTCACTGTATCGTCACGCGTTCAGCAGACTTCCCTTGCGTCAGCTTGGCGACCGACTCCGAGATTCCAGATCGCGAATTTGTACTACGCTGGGAAGAACCAAAACTTCTAGCCGGCACTTCGACACTTCTTTGCTCGTCTGAAGCAGATTCGTCTCCTGGATACCTCACCATAATGCCACCACCTCTCGAAGCGGATGATCTCCATGTTGAACCACGTTCGATCTGGTTCCTCCTAGATTGCTCGGGGTCGATGTCAGGAGCCAAGTGGGAAAACACCTGCAAAGCCCTTATCGCAGCAGTGCAAAAGCTGTCCCACCACGATAGAGTCAGTATCGCCTTGTTCGATACATACGTACGTCACTTCGCTGAAAAACCACTATCCCCCGACCAACTTCTTAAAGATCCCAACTTCAAGAACATAGTTTCACTTTTCACTGGAGGCGGCACCCATCTCCTTTCCGCCATCCAATCAGTACTGACTCAACGAACCCATGCAGGAGATCCGACCCTCGAGGATCATCTCGTCATAATCACCGATGGCGAAGTAGGCAACGAACGGGCCATTCGACAAGAACTCGCAAACTCCGAGAAAGCCCTATTCGTGCACACAATCGGGATTGCTCTCAATCCCAACGACAGCCTTCTCAAGCCGCTAGCCAAAGATCACGGCGGACAGTGCATGATCCTCTCCCCTCAAGAATCAATCGAGGAAGCGGTTGAACTCATACTTTTGGGAACAGGCCAGAGCTCCTTAACCGACCTTAAAGCATCTGACAACGTTACTCCTATAGGAGGCCTCCCAAATCGCTTGTATCCAAACCTACCTCACAAAATTCCCGTAACCGTTCATCAAGCAAACAAGACACGGCTAAACGCAACCACCGCAGATCGAAGAGACTGGCAGAACACCCCAGTACTACTCTCTGGAGACGAAGAACTCCTACGCTTAACCCAAGCCAGAAAGGAAATTGATCTGTTCCTAAAAGCAAGGAGCACAGCCTCTGCCATAAGAATCGCCCGGAAACACAATCTCCTCTGCGAAGGGGCCTCATTCGTCGCCATCGACCAAGAGTCGAAAGCTACGATCGCTACCGAAACCTTCGAGCAACCTTCAATCGAAGAACCCTTTGGCTTCGGCTCCGGCGGTACAGATTTTTGCGCCTCACCGAGCCGGCCAAACATCAGAGCTTCCATTGCCGCGCCATCAATGCGCTTCGGATCAGAAAACGAGGAAGACCTCCACATATCGGAAGTTCCCCCAAGCAAAGACGACTCACCAAAAGTAGAAGGCTTCGACTGGCTACGATGGGTCAGGAATTTGACTGAACGAATCGAAGAATCCAATTCCGGTGAACTAAACTTCAACACGTTGATCAGCGAAGTAGCTCAGCTCCTCGAGGAAGCAACGAGCGAGTTCTCGCTCAAACCAGAAGCTGCACCCAAGCTGCTCGCGCTCCATTGGGCCAACGAAATGAAATGCGCTCGGACAGCCATCACCCAAATAGATGAACGCTGTCCTGAAGTCTCAAAAACGCTCGTACAAATCGGAAACCAACACGACACAACCGACCAAGAAACACCCGATTGGCTGGAACAAAATCCGGAACTGGAATCTCACTACCACGACTTCCAAAAAGAGGTAACCGCTTATCGAAAAATAAGGGAGCTCCTGAAATCGAACCACTTCGTCTTAAGCAGACTAGACGACCTGCGCGTATCCATACTCACGCAGTCTCTACTGACTAGCAAAGCGACACCTTAGCCGACAAAGGCCCAACCTCCTGATCTTCCAATGGGCCGCCAGCTTTTTGGCGGCCTTATTGCGTAGCAGAAGCTACGCAGCCGTCAGCACGATCGGTTCGCCACGCGTGATAATAATCGTGTGCTCGAATTGGGCCGTCAAATTGCCGGGCTTGGTCATAACTGTCCAGCCATCGCCCTTGTCGAAAACTCGCTTAGGTCCCGTCGACAAAAAGGGTTCAATCGTCAAAACAGTACCCTCCACAAAGCGTCGCTCGTCTCTCCGATCACCCCAACAGGGAATATTCTGCGGCTCCTCGTGCAAATGCCTGCCCACTCCGTGACCCACAAGATTCTCGATCACAGAGAATCCGTACTTTTGCGCCACTTTACGAACCGCCTTTTCCACGTCTCGGATCCTCCTTCCATGCCGAGCCACCTTTAGCGCTTCAGCAAGGGCCTGCTTAGACGCACGACACAAGCGCTCTGCCTTTCGGTTTCCTGCTCCGACAGGCATCGTATATCCTGTATCCGAGAAATAACCACCGAGCTCAGCCGAGATATCGATGTTCACCAAATCGCCATCTCGGATTATCCGATCACTCGGCATCCCATGGGCGACCTCTTCGTTTATGCTAATCATCGTCGCGTACGGAAACCCATAACAAAGCTTCGGAGCCGGCTTAGCCCCATGCCGCTTCAATACGGCAGCTCCAATCGCATCCAATTCTAACGTAGTCATCCCTGGCTTCAGTCGATCAAACATCGTCCGTAGCGCCTCAACCACAGCCGCGCTCACTCGCTTCAACCCCTCTATATCCTCACTTCCCTCAACTGACATGAACCCAAGCAAAAACAATTGTCACCAAGCCACAACGACAAAGAAGCCGGCTAGCGCCACTACCAAGTTAAAGCATCGTAAAACAACAGTCACACTCCCACCCCACTAGCAGCATCAGCATCTTCCGGGTCGCCTTTCACGAAGCAGACCGAACAGATCCCTTCTTCCGAAGAGAGATTCATCAAAAGGTCGCGACCGGAGGTTGCGCCAGACAAAGCCATGGACGGCTCCTTCGCTCAACCGAGTCGATAGTATCCTCTCAACTATAAGGCCTTATCCAAATCCCCGGTAGCGCTCGCGTACCGAAACCGACCTTGCTCTAGCAAAAGCTGAGCATCCGTCCGATTCGTCTCCGCTGATGCCAGCCCCAGCTGGGCTTCGATCAGTTCCCGGTTATCGCCGGCGCCGTTCTGGAAACGATCCAGCGCGAATTCGAAAGTCGCTTTGGCCAACTCCAGAGACTCTTCGGCCAACCCAAGGCTAGACTCAGCCTCTTGCAAGCGCTTCGCCGATATATCCACTTCGCTGCGGACACTCCGCTCGAGTTCTCGTATCCGAAATTCAGTGGCAGCAAGATGCGATTCAGCCATCGCCTTTTCCGCTCTATTCTTTCCTCCCTCCCAGATAGGCACCGAAAACGCGAGCCCCACAGTCCAATTCTCCTCCTCTTCTCCATCGAGAGCCTCTTCAGTCACATACCCATAATCTCCATACGCATTGAGCGTCGGCAAGCGTTGCCATTCAGCGGCCTTCACGAGAAGGCGAGCACGGTCCTCCTCTGTCAGACGTGCCAAGTAGTCCTCTCTCTGCATCAACATCGCTTTGTAATCGGGAGCACCAATTGGTTCGAGCTGCAACGACTCCACGGGCAACAACTCTAGGCCCAGCTCCAGATCAATCCCTAACAAAAGCTTCAGCAAATGCTCGCTCTCAAAAACCAGGGTCTCCCTCGCAACCACAACCTGCTTCGCGCTACTGACCTCCAACCTTGCTCGCATAAGATCGATCCGGTTGGCCGCTCCCGCTTCTACCCGCTTCTCCGTTATTACGCTCAACTCTTCCGCACGACTCAGAGCTTCCTCGCCGAGCGACAAAGACCGTCGGGCCCGCATCGCTCCCAAATAAGCCTCCGCCACTGCTAGCTTGATGTCCTCCAGCGCCGCCTGGTATTCGAACTCAGAGATCTGGCTCGCGTACTTGCTATCCCGATACGCGGCAATGCTCACGAGATCGATCAGAGGTACGTCGACAGCCACCCCCGCATTAAACCGATTAAACGGATCGCTCTGCCGAGAAACTCCAAACTCCTCCAACCCAAGTCCCACCGTAACCGACTGGTTGCGCGACTGACCTGCTACCGCCTTTACATTCGGCAACAGGCCAGCGCGTGCCCGCCTCACACTTTCCACTGCCTGCTCCAACCCTTCTCGAGCAGCAAGCAAACTCAAATTTGTATTCTCCACTTCCGCCAACGCGGTCGGCAATGAAAGGACACGCTTTTCAGCCCCAAATGCTGCCGGCGACACAACAAGCATCGCCAGCAGCAACCTACCCCATATAAAATTTCTCATAGCGACCTACCTCGAACTCAGTTAAACAGTCACCGTCTCCGATCTTCCAATACGGAAAAGAATCGAATAAATCGCTGGCACCGCGATCAAGGTAAGCAGGGTCGCAAACGCCAAGCCAGCCATGATCGTAACCGCCATCCCCACGAAAAACGCATCAAAGACAAGCGGAGCCATCCCTAAGATCGTGGTCACAGAAGCCAAGATCACAGGACGTGCCCTGCTCACGCTCGCATCTACCAACGCATCGTAGCGGGGTTGCCCCTCTCCGATCCGAGCATCGATCTCATCTACCAGCACAATGCTGTTTTTCAGCAACATGCCAGTGAGGCTGATCATCCCTAGCAACGCCATGAATCCAAACGCGACTCCCGTCCCCAATAGTCCAAGCGTCACTCCGATGATCGACATCGGCACCACGCTCCAAACCACTATCGGCTGGCGAACCTTTCCGAATAAAAGAACGACAACAACCAACATTCCGATGTACCCCAATGGAAGCCCCTTAAACAATGCGGTCTGCGCTTCCGTAGAGCTCTCGTACTCTCCGCCCCACTCCAGCCTGTATCCATCGGGCAACTGCAACCGCTCCACTTCGGGACGTACTCTCGCGAAGGCCGAGCTCGCTAAAACACCAGCCACCGGCTCTGCCTCCACGGTTAAGGTACGCTCGCGATTTTTCCGGCGAATCAAGCCCTCTTGGCTCTTTAGCTCCATTCCAGAGATTACACTTTCGAGCGGCACCCAACCATTGCGTCCAGGACTCCAGATCAAACGGTTATTCATGTCGCGCGGGTCTATGCGATCCGCTTCCGGTAAACGTACACGAACCGGAATCAGCTCATCGTCTTCACGATACACGCCAAACACGCTCCCCTCGCTCAGCATTTTCATCTGCGCCGCAAAGCGAGCCCGCGACAAGCCCTGCAACTGAGCTCGATCAACGTCGAACTCTGGCACGAGTACCGTTTCCAATTCCCTCCAGTTCGTCCGAACTGCTTCCAACTGCGCATCCTCTACAAAAACGCTCTGAATTCGATCCGATATCTCACGTAGTTTGACAGTATCCGGACCGATGATACGCGCTTCAATCTTAGCCCCGCCACCCGGACCTAGCCGAACCCGCTCCGTCTTCATAAATAGGGCTGGATTTATCTTCGCGATCTTTGGCTTTATGTCTGCGATCAAGCCTTCAATTTCCAACACGTCATGTGTCCGAATGATGAACTGCATATAGCTCGGATCGGGTTGTTCAGGAGCATACACCAACATAAAACGCTGAGCCCCCGCCCCAACAAGAGTCGTCACATCGTCGACACGCTCGTCCGCCATCAGCACCTGCTCTACTTCGCAGGCGATCTCGTCAGTTGCCCGGATATCAGCGCCATAAGGTTGCCAAACGTTCAGATAAAAGACAGGCGTATTCGAATCCGGGAAAAAGCTCTGCTTTACGAATCTGAAACCGACTAGGCTCCCCATAGCCATCAAGCCAAGAGCCAGAACCGTGAGAATCCGGAAGCGAAGCGATATACCCAAGATCGACTTGTAAACTGAATACAGAATCCCCTTGTACGGATCTACCTCATCCTCCTGAGCGTCAGGCTTCTTGAGAATATAGTTACCCAGCAACGGAGTCACTGTCACCGCGAAAACCCAGCTCAACATCAACGAGACCGCGATGACCACGAAAAGCGAAAACGTGAACTCACCCGTAGCATCCTGAGAAAGCCCGATGCCCGAAAAAGCCAAAATACCGACCACAGTCGCGCCAATCAGCGGCAGCCACGTCGAGCGCACTGCCGCGCTCGCTGCCTCAAGCTTATCCATCCCTTTCTGCACACGTACCAGCATCCCCTCAGCCACGACGATCGCGTTATCGACTAGCATTCCCATGGCGATGATGAGGGCTCCAAGCGAGATACGCTCCATCTCGATTCCCAGTATGTTCATTCCGAATACAGTCGCCGCTACAGTAAGGAAAAGCACCCCTCCCACCACAAGACCGGAACGCCACCCCATGAAAACGCAAAGCACGCCCACTACGATGACCACCGACATTGCCAAATTCAGCACGAAGCCGGTAACCGCTTTGTCCACCACCGCATGTTGCTCGTATATCGGAGAGATATCGATCCCCTCCGGGCGCTCGTTCTCCAGCTCAGCGATACGAGCTTCCACTCGCTTGCCCACCTCGACGATGTTTACCTTCGAGCGACCCGCGACTCCCAAGAGAATCGTATTGTCTCCATTAAAACGAACAATGCGCGTAGGACGTTCTTCATATCCACGGCTCACCTCCGCCACGTCGCCAAGCTTCAAATACGCCTCGCCCGCCTTCCGCCCGATCGGCAGGTCCGCTAGCTCCTCCACATCACGGTACATGCCTGTTGGCTGAAGACGAGCGAAACGCCCTCCTACTTGAAATCCTCCCGCATCGGTCACTGCATTCTGAGTGGTGATGCCACTTAAAAGCTCTTCCGGGCTAAGACCGAAAGTCGCCATCTGCTCCGGCGAAATATCCACATGCAACTCTTCCGAGATATCGCCCAGAATCTGCACATCAGCCACATCCTGCACCTGCATCAGCTGCGTCTTCAACCGCTTCACGTAACGGTGCAAACTCGCGTAGTCCACCCGCTCGCTACTCACCGCATAGAGCAACCCGTACACGTCTCCAAAGTCGTCGTTTACCAAGGTCGGTCGCACTCCCGGTGGCAACATCGGCTGGATGTCGCCCACCTTACGCCGAAGCTCGTCCCAAATCTGAGGAATATCATCCGGCCCAGCCGTCCACAATAGCTCCACTTCGATCACCGAACGCCCCGCATAGGATCGCGAACGGATTTCCTTAACGGAACCGAGACGCTGAATCTCCGCCTCGATCTTGTCGGTCACCTCTCGCTCCACCTCTTCCGCGCTCGCGCCTGGATACAGAGTGAAGACCACCGCCTCCTTGATCGTGAACGCCGGATCCTCCAAGCGGCCTACCTTGAGAAAGCCCCAATAGCCCCCCAGCAGAGACGCCACGATCAGCAGCCAGGTCAAAACCGGCTTCTGAATTGAAACTCTTGCGAAATCCATCGTCCTAGGCGTCTCGAAGAGCCACCACTTGAGTGTCGTTTCGCAGCATCGTGGATCCGCTAGTGACCACCCGGTCCCCAACTTCAAGTCCACCTACGATCTCAACCATCAGGCCAGCCACTTGACCGACCTCCACCTTACGCGAAACCGCTTCACTCGCCCCTTCAGCAAGCAGCCAAACGGAAAATCCACCCACAGGATCCGCTACCAAGGCGTCGCTTGGAATCTCCACAGGCAAGTCGCTCAACATCCCAAGACGCTCGATCACCGACAAACGAACCGGAGCTCCCGGCAGCATTGTCACTTGCCGATTCGACTCCACAACGAAGGTCACGCGATACGCCCCGCTCAACGGGTCCGGCGTCGTCGAATAGTCCTTCAGCGAGAGCCCAGAACCGCGCAACGCCCCATCCGCAATCCGCACCGCGGAATCACCACTTTCGACCCCCGCCAACAGGCGAGTCAATTGTACCTCCGTCCGGAAGAAATCCACCTCGGTCTCGCCCGCCTCCTGGAAAACCAGCACCGGCATGCCCGGTCCAACAAAACTTCCCTTCTCCACATGCTTGGCCGCAAGCTTCCCGTCAAACGGAGCCAACAACACGCTATCGTCCAAATCCTCTTGAGCCCGCTCACGTGCGATTCGAGCCAGTACGGTGGCATTCTCCACCCGGTCGAATTCGGCCTGAGTCGAACTCCCCCCCGCTAGCAAGGCACGCATACGCCCGAGTTCCTTCTCCGCGTATACCAGACGCTGTTCAGCTTCCGCCAATGCAAGTTCGTAACGCCTCGAATCCAAACGCCCGAGCTCCTCCCCTGCCTTAAAAAAAGTACCTGTCGAATCCGCGATGCTCACGATCCGACCAGCGAGCTCAAAACCGAGCTCCACTTCCTTGGGAGCCCTAACTCGCCCGACAAACTCTCCCTCGCGCACCTCCAACGCCCTTTCGACGGTAAAGGTCTCCACCAGCCTCACAGGCGTTTCGGGCACGTCCACCGCCTGCGAATCCGCGCAGCCAGCGATGAACAAGCCCGCGGCAGCGAATCCCGCTACTCCTAAAAACTTGGCTCCGACACTCCACCAGCCACCAGCGACGACATTGCGAACGTTCCATTTCATTTCGAATTCCTCTGTTTTGATTAGTTCAAGCATCCTACTTTGCCCCACAGAAAACAGTATGGAACAAAGCCTACCTTTAGTAGTACGAACGTTCTATCTATTTACTGCAACCTCCGTCAAGTCTTTCATAGAATATTCATTCTATCTTAAGAAACGCCTAAACATGTGTAATAATCGGGCTAACAAATTAAACTTGCCTCACATTCGTAGAACCCGCGTTCTAATATTCGATGAGATCCGTTGACCCAACTCTAGTAAGCGAACGCCGCCGGCAGATCCTCGAAGCCGCCCTGTTCTGCTTTCGCGAGAAAGGGTTTCACGGAGCGTCCATGTCCTCCATCTGCAAAAAGGCGCAGATGAGCCCGGGCCACCTCTAGCACTATTTCAAGAGCAAGAACGACCTCATCAAGTCCATCGTCGAGTCCGACTCCGCCTACCATGAGGAAAAGATGGCCTCGCTTGTAGAAGGCGGAAACACCCTCGAAGTCATGCTCTCGCGCATCGAGGAGATTTGGCAGAAAGACAAGGATCTCGACGCCGCTCTCTACTCCGAGATCATGGCCGAAGCCAGTCGCAGCTCTGAAGCGGCAGCGATTATCCGCCAACACGAGATACGCCTGCGCGAACGTTTCGCAAAGGTCATCGCCCACGGCCAAGAGCAAGGCACGATCGACAAAGAAATCGACGCCCACGGCTTCGCCACCGTCATTGTGGCTGCCGTGACGGGACTCCGTATCGCCGATCAAGCGGGCACTCTGCTCGACCGAACGCCCGCCACTCAAGCGCTCGCCACCATCGTCAGCCGCACGCTTCTCCCTAAATAGGAAGCGTCTCGCACAGCTTCTTCCACGGGCGAAAGACTCGCCCTTACGGTCAACCGTTGACTCTTCTCGACCTCGCTCCAAAGCGCTGCCTTAGAAGACTGAAGCTTCACCCCACTACAAACGCTACACCTCAATGAATCTACACCGCAGAGAATTCATCGGTAAGCTGGGCATGGCCTCAGCTGCCTCTATCCTAGCCACTCACCCCCTTTTCGGAAAAAAGGCTAAGTCCACCGACAATCAGTCGGTACTCGTCGAAACCGCCCACTTTTCCAACACCGGAGGCTGGAGCCTCGACAACCAATTCGAAACCCACCTCGGATTCAGCTACCTCTTGGCACACGGCATGGGCAAACCGGTCGCAAATGCCAGCGGCGAAATCCGCTTCCCCCAAGCCGGGAAATACAAAGTCTGGGTTCTCACCAAAGACTGGTGCCAGGGCGAATGGGATGCACCCGGCCAATTCAAAGTCCTCCTCGGCGGCAAAGCCCTCAAAACAACCTTCGGAACCGAGGCCGGATGGGCATGGCAAAACGGCGGAACAGTAAACGTATCCAAATCCCAACTCTCGTCTAAGGTAGAACTCCAGGATCTCACCGGTTTCGACGGACGTTGTTCCGCCATCTACTTCACGCTTGATCAAAGCGAGCAACCGCCCATCGAGCGCAAAACCCTCCCCGCATGGAGACGTAAGAAAGCCGGGCTTCCCGAACAAGCGGAGGAATACGGCGAATACGACGTCGTCATCGTAGGCGGCGGCATCACCGGTTGCGCCGCCGCCCTGGCAGCCGACAAGCAAGGCCTCAAAACCGCCCTCATCCAAAACCGCCCCGTTCTCGGCGGGAACGCCAGCAGCGAAATCCGAGTCCACACCCTCGGCATATACGGTTACTGCAAAGACATTCTCTCGAAGATTGACACGCCACACTACCCGAATGGAGACGCCGAAGCCATTCCCGCTCAGGAACGCAGAGAACAGAACATGGCGGCGGCTAAGAACGTCGAAATCCTCACCAACCACACGATGATGTCCCTTCAGAAGAAGGGCAACCGAATCGTATCCGTCGACGCAGTACAATCCGCCAACGGAATCCTCCGTCGCTTCCGAGCTCCTCAGTTCATCGACTGCACCGGTGACGGCTGGCTAGGAGCCATGTCAGGAGCCGAATTCCGCTACGGCCGCGAAAGAGCGGACGAGCATGACGAAGCTTGGGACGAACATGGCGAGCTCTGGGCCCCCTCAAAGGAACGCGACAACCGCGTGATGGGAACCAGCCTCCTTTGGTACACCAAAGAAACCAACAAGCGGGTGAACTTCCCATCGATCCCCTGGGCAAAGGCGGTCGCGAAGAATCACATCTCCCCCAAGGGCGAATGGCAATGGGAGTACTCCAACAACGACCTCAATCAAGTCGACGACGCCGAAGAAATCCGCGACCACATGCTTCGCGCGATCTACGGCACCTATTCCAACACGATCAAACGCCGCCAATACGCCAACCTCGAACTCGACTGGGTTTCCTACGTCGGCGGCAAGCGCGAGTCACGCCGCATCATTGGCGACCACATCTTCAGCGGATCCGACGCCCGCGACTCTATCGAGTTCCCAGACACAGTTGTGATCGAAAGTCGAAGCATCGACGTTCACTATCAGGAAAAGGAAATCGGCCGCGAGGAAGATTTCCTCTCAGAAGCGCTCTTCCAGAGGCCAAAGAACGGCTACTACTACATTCCATACCGCTCACTCTATTCAAAAGACGTTGCCAACCTGCAAATGGCAGGGCGTTGCTTCAGCTGTACACACATAGGTCTCGGAGGTCCCCGCGTCATGAATACATGCGGACAAATGGGAGTCGCCACAGGCTACGCCGCGTACTTGGCGAAAAAGCATGGAGCAGATCCCCGCGAAATCGGCAAAAAGCACCTTGTCGAACTCCGCAAGCTTTGTGGCTATCCAACAGACGAGCCACCCGCTCTCACGCCCCACCAAGAGAAGCGAGCCCGCGAGCGAGCCCTCAAAAAGGAAGCTCAAAGGAAGACAACATAGTCGCTCAATCAAGAGCCTGTTGTCATGAGTAAATACGAATGACACCTGTTCGCAGAAGGCGACCTGACAATAGTACTTTGTCAGGATCCGCATACGCGGATACAGGTCGACTGCGTCGATTAGGTTTCGATTGAATGTTTGGGGTAATCGATTAGATACGTGTTCCAATGAAGCACTACGTCAACATTAGCCTACTCTTTGCGTTCGCGATCTTGATAGCCAGCGCCGTGCTTCGCTTCACTGAAGCATTCAGCATTATCACTACCCGAGTACACATCGTATTCGGGCTGATGATACTTCTGCTTGTTGGGCTTCATCTGTCTTCACGTTTCAATTACCTCGCACGCGCTATCGTCTATCCGCGACGAAAAGCCGACAGGGCTCCCACCCGTGCAAAACTGCTCGCCCTGCCCGTCCTAAGCTGCGGATACCTCCTTTTCGCCTGCTTCCTCAATTGGTGGCCCGTACCGCAATTAATCTCACTTGGCTACGAAGCGCGTCATAGGGCGATCATCTTCCGCCCTGAAGAAGGTACCGCCATCCGCCCGATCGACAATGGGATCCAACTCAAACGCCAAGGGCAGAACGACATATCCCTCTCCATCGAAGTCGAATGGGGTCCTGCCTTCGATCCAAGCGCCCGCTTCCCTGCCCCTTTCAACAACGCCCGTCCACAGATCGCGATCTGGGCCGAGTCATCCGCTGGCGCCTTGATCGAAACCTTCTTCGTCTCCGAAGAGAGCGCCTTCACCGAGAACCTCGATTGGGCCGGAACCGAAAAACGCCGCGTCGACATTCTCCCAGTTTGGCGACGCCAGTTCACCTTTGTTTCCGGAGTCGACCCAGACGGCAAAGTAGATGCCTATTCTGGCGCGACCCCCGAGCATAGCTTCTCAGTCGATAACTATATCGGCGACGATCCCAAAGGCTTCTATTTGAGCGTAGAAGTCAACGCACCCAACGACCCCAACAAATACTATCACTCAAATCAGGCCCCTGAAAACGACGGGTATTCACTTCCTGGAGTCGGCCAGCCTTCCCTCTACTACAGCGCCTTTATCGACCCTGAGGATCCCAAGGACTACTACCTGATGGAGTACGTTGGCCACGGCGGCACCAACAACCAAGACGGCGATCTCAATTACGATTCCAAACACATAACCTCCGCCCACGACCTAATAGAGAAGATCCTGGTGAATGTACGCCGGAAGTAGCGTACGTAGCGCGGAGCTTTAGCCCGCGTCTCCAGTGCAAGACCCAGTCCCAGATGACGCGGGCTAAAGCGCCGCGCTACCACACGAAAAAGCCCCCGCTTGCCTACAGCGGGGGCCCAATCAAACCTAGCTCGGTTTTACCTAACTAGAAACGGAATGTGTTCGTGAGATAGAACTCTTGAGCATTCGGTATACGGATTCTGGATATGCCACCGTCCGCATCAGCACGTACCGGAATATCATCGTTACCGTCCGCACGGTAGAGATTTCGAGCATTGAACTGGATGATCCAGTCAATCTTTTCGTCGAAGATCTTCTTGCCATAACGTACGAACAGATCGGCGTTCAGTGAGTCTGGTCCCATGATCGGATTCTCAACATCTGGGATCACATCACCATCTTCATTGAGCATGTTCGGGTAACCAATCGCGACGTCGTCTTGATAACGAACTGGAGTACCGAAGGTGAGGCCCTTCAGCTAGACGTATCCGACAACGGGATCGGCATACCCAAAGAAAAGATTCCAAATGTAACAGACCCGTTCTATAGAGCCGATTACAACCTAGGCGACCAGGGCAGCTCTGGCATAGGACTCGCCTTGGTGTCAGGCCTCGTTCAGGTATGGGGAGGACACATTCAAATCGAAAGCGAAACGGGTGGACCCAAGCGAGGTACCGCCGTCACGATCAATCTTCCGCTCAACCTGTTCAAAGGTTCGATCGCAAATCCAGAATTCAATTCAGTCGCGCCAGAACCCGAAGAGTTAAACGAGCAAGAGCTTCAAGAGGAAACCGTATCCAAACCAAGCATACTCGTAGTCGAAGACAACCCAGACGTCTTGAAGTTTCTGAAGGACGAAATTTCCGAGCATTTCGAGGTACGCTCCGCAGAGAACGGAATTGAAGGCTTGGAAAAGATCAGCGAATCGCACCCCGATCTAATCGTAACAGATGTAATGATGCCAGAAATGGACGGCATCGAGTTTTGTAGAAAAATCCGGGAAGACAACGAGACCTGCCACATTCCGGTGATCATCCTCACCGCTCGAACCGCAGACGAGCATTACATCGAGGGCATCGAAACGGGAGCAGACGAATACTTCTCGAAGCCAGTCCGTGCCGAACTCCTAATTGCCCGTATCCACAATCTACTCAACTCCCGTCAACGCCTGAGAGATCGCTTCACCGAGCAAGTCCTCGTCGAACCCCAAAGCGTCACAGTCGTGTCCTCAGACAAACTCTTTTTGGAAAGAGCCATCAAAACACTGGAAGACAACATGCAGACCGAAGGCTACGACGTGGAAGCCTTCGCGAACGATCTCAAGATGAGCCGAGTCACCCTCTATCGTAAGCTCAAAGCGATAACAGGAATGCCAACCGTAGACTTCATTCGAACCATGCGACTGAAACGGGCCGCTCAACTCCTGAAAGCAACGGACCTACCCATAGGAGAAATCCTCATCCAAGCGGGCTACTACGACGCCAGCAGCTTCAGCAGAGCCTTCAAAAAGGAGTTCGACATGACTCCTACCCAATACCGCTACAAAGGATCAGAAAGCCTAGAAACAAGCCCACGCGCTTAAAAACCAGCTTTCGCTCGCTTACGTTTCCAAGCCACCTCGCTTAATCGTCCCCGGGAAGTGCGCCGGCGAAACACCGTATGTATTTTTGAATACACGCGAAAAATGGGCCGAATCCGCAAACCCCACTGCTTCGGCTGCGTTTTTGACCAACACGTTTTCTCGAAACAGTAAACGGGCCGCGTGGTTCATCTTCAGTCGAATGAGTTTCTTGTAGGGAGTCTCCTCATCGAACTTGCTGAAAAGGCGGGCAATATAGGCTTGGTCCAGATTCACCTGATCAGCCAACTCCGCGATCGAATTGAGAGCATGGTATCTCTCTTCGATCATGTCCTTACACTTCCGATAGCTCAAAAAAGCTGCCGACGCCCCTTCGGACTTCTCCTGCTCCGACTCCTCGACCTGCAGCAGCAAAACCTCCGCAAGCAAGTTACACGATCGTTCCGCCTTCGCTCCACCCCGACCGCCAAACTTCAACATCTGCCGAAACGTCTCTTCGATCCAGCGCACTCCAGAAAACTCCAGAACTTGCAGCTCCCCAAGCGGGCTTTTCTGAAAAAGAGACAAGGCCTCCGAGCCATGGATATCCACGAAGTACTTCGTTAGCGGATAGACTCCGCTGTTCTCAATCGTGAGGTCAGAATTCGGCATGTAGCCAAACAAACTGCCCGGTCGCAAATCGAAGGATCTCCCCCCGATCGTCACTTTTGCCCGCCCCGAAACCACATACTCGATCCCCACATAGCTAAACTCGTCACGGCTCACTTTATACTCTGGGGCGCACTTCTCCATCCCGCCGCAACTCACCCCGAAACGGGCCTCCGAGCGGGGATTCAGATTCAAGAAAAAGTAGGAGGCGTCCAAGACCTGCCGGGAAATAAAACTGGGGAGCGAGCTTTCCATTTCACCTTCAAGCAGCCTTCACTTCCCGTCAGAAGCAACCCGAAAGGTCAAAAATATCTATCTAGTGGTCACAAGGAGCCATTCCCAAGCACTTACAAAAACGATAGAGTAACTAGCCTCGACCGCCCACCCCGCGGCATTTCAACACAGACACTCCAAAACCCTCTCCGTCGTACGACACCGGCCATACCATGCCTGTCGCCACGCCCTAGAATCACAAAGACATCAAATATCATCAATATGTCCACACAGACACAGATCGATCCGCAATCCGTTCCAACACGGACCCTCAATACAGGCTCTAAAATGCCAGCCATCGGACTCGGCACCTTCGGCTCCGACCACGTCACCAACGAAACAGTCGCGGAAGCCGTCAAGGCGGCCATCGACATCGGCTACCGCCACATCGACTGCGCCTCCGTCTACGGCAACGAAGCCGAAATCGGCGCCGCCCTCAAGGAAGTCATCGACGCAGGCAAGGTTAGCCGCGAGGACCTCTGGATCACTTCCAAGCTCTGGAACGACAAACACGCCGAGGAGGACGTGCTCCCTTCCCTTCGTCAAACATTGGCTGACCTCCAGCTCGATTACCTCGACCTCTACCTCGTCCACTGGCCATTCCCGAACTTCCACGCCAAGGGCTGCGACGTCGACTCTCGTTCCGAGCTGGCTAAACCTTACATCAACGAGAACTTCATGAAAACTTGGCGCCAAATGGAAAAGGCGGTCGAGCTCGGTCTCGTTAAAAACATCGGCACTTCGAACATGACCCAGGCCAAGCTCGAAGTCATGCTTCCAGAAGCCAAGATCAAGCCAGCCGTCAACGAAATGGAGATCCACCCCCACTTCCAGCAGCAAGAGCTTTACGACTACGTGGTTTCCCAAGGCATCCAGCCAGTCGGCTTCTGCCCCATCGGTTCCCCAGCCCGTCCAGAGCGCGACAAGACAGCCGAAGACACCGTCGACACAGAGGATCCGGTACTCCGCGAGATCGCTGAAAAGCACGGTCTCCACCCAGCGACTCTCTGCGTAAAGTGGGCAGAGCAACGCGGCCAAATCCCGATCCCCTTCTCCACCAATCCTCGCAACATGGCAGCCAACCTCGCCTCAGTCGTTGGTGATCCGCTCACAGACGAAGAAATGGAAGCCCTCTCCAAGATCGACAAGAACTGCCGCCTCATCAAGGGCCAGGTATTCCTGTGGAAGGACGACCAATCCTGGGAAGACCTCTGGGACCTCGACGGCGTCATCGCCCAATAAGCACCTCACCATCTGTAGGGCCGGGCGTTGACCGGCCAATCAGCCGACTCATCGCGACGCCCTACAGCAATCACTCTAAAAAGTTCAATTTCAACCCCCTCTTAAAACACCATGTGCACCTCAGCCACTCATGACCACGCCACAATGAAAGGCGCTGTCCTTCCCGGTAACAGCACCACCGAGTTCAAAGAATTCGAAGTGCCAGAACCAGGGCACGGTGAAGTTCTCCTTCGCGTAAAGGCATCCACAATTTGCGGATCCGACATCCGCTGCATCTACCACGAACACCTCGGCAAAGGCCCAGAAGGTTACCAAGGCGTGATCGCCGGTCACGAGCCTTGCGGCCAAATCGAAAAGGTAGGCCCAGGATGCCGCCAGTACAAAGCAGGCGACCGCGTCGTTGTGTATCACATTTCTGGATGCGGCGTTTGCAACGACTGCCGCCGTGGATACATGATCTCCTGCACGAACGAAAAGTATCGTCGAGCTTACGGCTGGCAACGCGACGGCGGCATGGCCCCCTACATGATCGCCGAAGAAAAAGATCTTCTCTATCTCCCAGACGAGCTCAGCTACGTCGACGGAGCGCAAGTCGCTTGCGGATTCGGCACCGTCTACGAAGGCCTCGAAAAAATCGGCATCAGCGGTAACGATGCCGTACTCGTTACCGGCCTCGGCCCAGTAGGGCTCGCAGCCGCAGTGCTTTGCCGCGCTCTCGGAGCCAAGCAGATCATCGGTACCGACGCCATCGACGAACGCCTCCAAATCGCCAAGGACCTCGGTCTCTGCGATCACGTTCTCAAAGCAGGTCCCGACAATGTAGCGGATATCCGGGCCCTCACCGGCGGCCACGGAGTCGAGCGTGCGGTCGACTGTTCCGCCCACCACGCAGCTCGTAAGACCGCGGTCCAAGCGACTCGCAAGTGGGGCAAGATCGTCCTCATCGGCGAAGGCGGCACCATGGATCTCAACCCATCGCCAGACATGATCCACGACCAGAAAACCATCTACGGCTCTTGGGTTACGTCGACTTGGCGCATGGAAGAGCTTCTCGAAAAGCTCGTCCGCTGGGGCGTACACCCTGCCGACCTTGTCACCCACCGCTTCGCCCTCGAAGAAGTGGGAGACGCTTACTCGCTCATGGCTTCTGGCAAGTGCGGAAAGGTCGCCGTCTGTTTCGACGAAGAGCTCAACGCTTAATCCACTTCAAATTTGGAGCCCATCGCCCAGTGTAAACGGCGATGGGCTTTTCCCGTTTCAGTTTTGTATCCTAAAGTCTACTACATCAAATAATTATGAGTAACGCCACCCTAGACACCCCCCCGAACAAAAAATTCGACGTCGTTCCCAAGAACTACCTCATCCCTTTCATAATCACAACTTGCTGTTTCTCCCTGTGGGGATTCGCCAACGACTTCACAAACCCGCTGGTAAAAGTATTCGAGCAAGTATTCATCATCAGCACCGGCCAAGCCTCCTGGCTCCAGTTCGCCTTCTACACAGGTTACTTCTGTATGGCGATTCCCGCCGCATTCTTCATCCGTCGCTACTCCTATAAAGCCGCGATCATCCTCGGTCTCACCCTCTACGGCTGCGGCGCCCTAATCACGATCCCAGCCAGTATCGCTGCCAATTTCTGGATCTTCTGCTTGGCGTCCTACGTCATCACCTACGGCCTCGCATTCCTCGAAACCTCCTGCAACCCGTACATCCTCGCGATGGGCCCTCAGGAAACAGCGACCCAGCGCCTCAATCTCGCTCAGGCCTTCAACCCGATCGGCTCTCTCACTGGCATGGCGGTAGCCACCTTCATTCTCGCTCCTGGCCTACAAGTCGGCGAGTTCCGCGCAGAGCTCGGTGAGAACAATCCAGAGTACACCCAGTATCTCGTAACCGACGCTGCCGCCCTCCCGACCGGCGCCTCAATCGACGGCGAAGAGGTCACCCTCGCCGACGGCAACATCGTCCCACTCTACAAGGACGGCGTTCCAACCTTCGCTGACGAACTTCCTGGCGTGCTCGACGGCGCCGTACCGCACGCTCTCAAAGGCATGCGCTCAGGCGACCCAGAAAAGTTCCAAGCCATCCAAAGCGCTGACCTCGGCTTCGTCCGCAAGCCTTACATGGTGATCGCCGCAGTGGTATTCTTCTTCCTCTTCCTTTTCGCGGTAACCAAACTCCCGCTCTTCAAGCGTGAAGAGAAGGACGCGCCGTTCCTCACCGTCACCGCCCACCTTCTCAAAAAGGCTCACTTCCGTGAAGGCGTGCTCGCCCAAGGATTCTACGTTGGCGCGCAAATCATGTGCTGGACCTTCATCATCCACTACGGAATGGAGCAAGTGGGTCTCGACCTCGCAACAGCACAGAAGTGGAACATCGCTGCAATGATCATCTTCCTCTGCAGCCGCTTCATCTGTACCTTCCTCCTACGCTACGTCAGCCCAGGCAAGCTCCTCTTCATCTTCGCAGCCGGCGGGCTAGCATGCACAGTGGGAGCGATCTACCTCCCCGGCACGACTGGTCTCACCTGCCTCGTAGCGGTATCCGGCTGCATGTCCCTGATGTTCCCAACCATCTACGGCATCGCTCTTCGCGACCTCAAGGAAGAAGAAGCCAAGCTCGGTTCCGCTTACCTCATCATGGCGATTGTGGGCGGCGCAGTACTTACCAAGCTTCAAGGTGGTCTTATCACAGACTACGGCGTACGCGCGTCCTTCTGGCTCCCAGCAGCGTGTTTCGTTCTGATTGCGATCTTCGCCTTCCGCACGTTCGCGATCCACGAGAAGAAGTTTGACCACAACCACTAGTATTTAACTACCAAATACAAAGTTACCATGCTCATAGGAATATCCCCAAAACTCAGTCCAGAACTCCTCAACGCCCTCTACCGCATGGGCCACGGGGACGAGATCGTTCTCGCCGACGCGCACTTCCCCGGTGAATCCTTCAACGGCAACGTGCTCCGTGCAGACGGCCTCAAAATTGCAGAGTTGCTCGAAGGCATCTGCCCGCTCTTCGCTCTGGACGAGTACGTGGATAATCCACTCGGCATGATGCAAGCGGTCCCTGGCGACGAGCTCGACCCAACCGTCGAGGAAGGATACCTCGCCGCCATCCGTAAGACTTGGCCGGATACAAAGCCATCCGAACGCATCGAACGCTTCGCTTTCTACGAGCGAGCCAAGAACGCTTACGCTGTGGTCATGACAGGCGAGACCGCCAAGTACGGAAATATCATTTTGAAGAAGGGCGTTACACCAATCGCCTAGAAGCAAACCCTACAAACAAACTTCAAAAGCCCGGCCGCAAACGCGCCGGGCTTTTTTGCGTCCACTCCCTGCGACGCTCCCGACAATACAGCAAGTCACGGGATTAAGAATGAGCCACTTTTGAACCACCTTTTAAGCAACAACATCCAATTCAAACGTAATCCTCGTGCGTGTGTTATCACATGCGAGGTCCCACGACCTCGTCGGACAAGATTCGAACCATCACACGGTCCAAATCTGCGACTGGCTCTTGAAACAGAGCTGATACCTTCAACCGACTACGAAACTCATGAAACACACCACGCTCCGAACCCTTTCCCTACTCTTCCTGGGAATTACCGCTTTCATTCTCACCGCAACCGCAAACGCCTCTCAGCGTAGCCTCACCATTTTTAAAGCGGAGAACGATGACGGCTCCACATACTATCGAAATGGAACCGTGACGCTATCCGTATCCATGGATCAAGGAGAGAGCTTCAAAACCATCAAACGCGTCTACCTCCGACGAGGACTCGGAATCAGCTCCACTAGTTTCCTCAGCCACCTGCCGAGCGACTCTCTCGTGAAAGTCGATGCACGTCTCGGCAAATTCCGCGGAGACCGACCTGAACAATACACCTTCGTTGACAATCCCGATGACGTAAAAGACGAGCTGGAAAAGCTCTTCAAATTCTTCCGCACCGAGGTCAACCAATTCAACATCCCCGTTCAGTTTAGAGCAGATCAAACGATAGCCCAAGTGGCGAGCGGCGATCCTCAATTCAGCACGCTAGTCGCAGCGCTCGGAGCCGCAGATCTAGTGGGCACGGTAAACGGAGAAGGCTCGTTCACCGTCTTCGCCCCTACGAACGCAGCCTTTGAAAAACTTGGACAAGACACGATCAACTTCCTGCTCGATCCTGCGAACAAAGCTACGCTAACCGACATTCTCCTTTACCATGTGATAGTAGGAAACGAACTACAATCCGGTAGCGTCCTTGAGCGGGCAACGCTCAAGATGGCTCAAGGCGGCCTTGTTGCAGTTGATCCGGGAGCGGGGACCATCAACAGTTCCGAGCTCATTCTAACTAACATACTAACTTCCAACGGAGTCATACATGTCATCGACACAGTCTTAAATCCTGCTGACTCCGTCACACCTACTCAGAACATAGCCGAAGTCGCCACATCTGCCGGAGTGTTCACGACTCTACTGCAAGCGGTGGGGGACACTGGCATAGGGGGAGCTCTCGTAGACACCAACAACCCAGTCACAGTATTCGCTCCTAGCGACGAAGCTTTTGCAAAGCTCCCCGCAGGCCTGCTCGACTCACTGACCGTTGATCAAATACGCAATATTCTGCTCTACCATGTAGTACCAGGAGAAGTCCGCTCCGAAGACCTGTTTGGACTAGACGAAGCCGACCCACTCCTTGGACAACCGATCCAAGTAAACGGCGAGCTCGAGCGAATCAACAAATCAGACTTTGATCTACTGGATATCGTGACCACTTCGGGAAATATCCACATCATCGACGAGGTTCTCATACCTCCTAGCTTTTAACGTTCCGCTAAACCAGCAACGAAATCGCGCCAAACAGTCAGGACGGATCTCCGTCCTGACTGCCGCTGTATTCAAATATACACTTCAAAATAGTCTATTTCCTATGAACAGGTTTCTCAACTTAGGCGGTTACGCTTTAGCCTACTGCGTGGGGTTAGTCACCGCTTTCACCCTCCTACAGAAACAGCATCCTGAAAGCCAGAATGCTCACCCGATAAAGCAACAGACGGAATCGTCACCCCATCCATCCGACATCGAGAAACAACTCGCCAATGCGGAACGCGAAATAGTGAGGCTCCAAGATGAACTCAACTACGCACTTGAGTCAGCTGTTGAAAGCGGTTCCGTCGAAGAGACAATGATGCTTTCAGATGAAGTTGAGGGAGATGAGCTAGTCCGCGATCTAGACGTTCTCCTTGGTGGAGCCCTCAAGGATGAAGCCACTCGCCAGATGGAAATGGAGATCAACATCCTAGAACGCCTTATCGCTCTCGATAGCACTCAGGCTCAACAATTGAGGGCTGAAGCAGAGTCTCTCTGGAACCAAAAAGGGATTCCCGTCCCTGTTCATCTCACCCGGTTTAACTCGCCGTTGGGCGAGGCAATGCAAAGCATCCTAGATTCGGAGCAGTTATCCCTGTACAGCGAGCTAAGGGAGAAGAGTCGCTCGGATTGGATCGAGTCGCAATCACTTGCTGAGCTGGCCGAGCTACAGCTTAACAAAAGCTACACCGAAGCGGAGAAAAACGAACTCTACGGAGACTTGGTAGACAAGTACGCAACAAAGAGCCAACAGTGGTAAAAACGAAAGCAAGGGTCACTTCTGCAGCTTCCTAGCACGCTCCATCCACGTTTGGGCTTCTTGAGCGTTACCAGCCTTCATCTCGACTCCCGCCATCACCCTATAAGCAATAGCCGCTCTTGGATGTTGTTTGACTGCTGCTCTCGCAGTTGCCCGGGCGCTCTCCAGCTCATCTTGTTCGAGGTAAACGGCTACGAGACGCACCATTGTATCCAGATGTTTGGGATCAATCTTCAGACCTGATTCGAATGACAGTGCCGCTGCCTCAAGATCTCCCTCGAGTAGCTTCGCACTCCCCTCAAGCAGATGGTGCTGCACATTGAGCTCCGTCAAGCCATCCAGCTGCGGGTCGATAGCGACCGCTTCATCAATACACTTTCGAGCTTCGTCGAAATCCTTTTGCTCGAGATAGTGAGCCGCCAAAATAGCACGGCACTTTGGCTCGATCGGAGAGAGCTTTCGAACTTCTTTGTAATGCACAATCGCCTCTGCTTTCTCATTCTTAGCCCAAAGGAAATTGGCGAGAGCACTCTGGTTCTTTGATTCAGTCGGCTCCATCTCCACCGCTTTTCGGAATGCCAACTCGGCTCCACTCAGTTCCCTCGCCTTCTCCAGCAAAACACCACGCTGTCTCCAGAGCCCTGAGGCCTCGCCGGCAAGCTCAACGGCTCTCTGAGAAGCTGCCAGAGCGGCCTCGGATTCCCCGTTTGAATCAAGTTCCGAAACATAGGCGTAGTGAGCACTCTCATACGTTGAATCCAACTCGATCGCTCGCAGCAAAAGTTCAGTCACCTCTTCGGATGGGTCGCTCTTCTTGAGCATCTCAGCCAACTGAAATACCAGTCGTGAATTTTCAGGAGACAGCGAAACAGCCTTCTGCAAGAACTCGATCCCCTCCCTTTCGCGTCCACTCGCCTCTAGTATGCTAGCGATCACACTGAGGCGATACGGCTCTAGGCAAAACGGGTAGAGTTCCTCCATCCACTCGTCCCTTGGCTGATGATAGCGCTCCCCGTTCAACGCAGCTCGTTCGACACGTTTGAGCTGATCTTCACGCCCCATTCTGCGATAGATGTTCGTTAGCAAGGAATAAGCGGATACGATCTTAGAATCCTCCCTCAGTGAGTTTAGCAGCAGGCCCTCTGCCTGCGACCACTGCTTGCGAGCGATCTCTACCCTCCCGAGCCCAATGAATCCGTAAGCCTTTTCCGTCCCTATCTCCAGGTAGCTTCGGTAGGACGATTCCGCTTTCTCCAACTCACCTAGTTTCAGGAAAACCTCCCCCAGATAAAAATGGCTTAAGCCATAGCGATCATCCCTAGCTACCGCCTCATTCAGATGCTCCAAGGCCCTCTCTTGGTCCCCCAAGTCAAGCGCGATGCGTCCCGCGTAATAGTGCCATTTCGCCTTGCTATCGGGAAATGCAAATAACGACGCATAGACAGTCTGCGACTCCTTCAGCAAAAGATTGGCGTGATAAAAATAGGCCAAGGCCTCGAGAGGCTCTGAATCATTCGGACGTTTGGCGACTGCCTTTATCAAGGATTCATACTCCTCCTGAAACGTTTGGTTATAGGAATCCGCGTTCTGGATACCGTATTGCTCTTTTACAGGCTGAACATTCGGGGCACAGGAACAGAGGATAAGAGCTCCCATGATGGAGAGAACAGCGATAAGACCTTTCGAATAACTGCGACTCATTTTCTAGCGGTCCCAAAGGGTTAAGCGGGCAATTTTCTCGTACGGCGGATACGCGTGAAAAGATCCCGTCACGAGCTCCACCTTGCCGTCTTGGTCCATGTCCGCCGCTTCTACTACGATCAAGTGAGTCGGCGTCCTTGCCAACGGTTTCATCGTGAAGCGAAAGGCACCATCATTCTCAAAATACGCCATAGAGACCGAATTCGGACGATCCCAGAAATTGAAACCACTGACCGCAACGACGTCCAAGTCTCCATCTTCATCGATATCCACGGCAATCGGACTATAAGCTCCCGCCAACTCTCCGATTCTATGAAACTTGAAGTATCCATTTTTCCGATTCTCAAGCCATTGCACACCGTGCCAGGGTCGCGGTCCCGGCATCGCATAATCAAAGGCATCCCCATTGCTGTAGAGAATATCAGGCAAGCCATCGCGATTCAGATCTTCGATCGCAATCCCGGAGCTTCCGTAGTCTTCATTCGCCGAACCATAGACCGATCTTCCATCGAACGTCCCCTCCCCTTGATTCCTGAAAACATGGATTTCCTCCCATTCCTGAGACACCAAGGCGGCGATGTCCGGCAGTCCATCACTATCAAAATCGGCCACTGGGGCATGTATTCCACCGGAAAGATCGAGCAATGATTCATCCTTAAATTCCCAGTTACCTAAATTCTCCATCCAGCTGATCTCACCCTGATCGTATCCAAATTTAGCGATAGATAGATCCATATCTCCATCGAGATCGAGGTCAGCTGCCTGAACGTCCGTTACACGATCTACCCCTTCAGCCAATACCCGTTTCTCAAAGGTCAGTGCGTCGGTCTGCTCGAGAACGATAACCGAGCCAATCCGCTGATTGTTCGGGAAGATCACCCCCATGCTGGCAACGAGGATGTCTAAGTCTCCATCCAAGTCGATATCCGCGGCTTCGACATGAGCAGGCCCCTGTATCGAATCACCCACTACTTGCTCTTCGTAAACGCCTAGGGAGCTCTGCCGTACCCAAGCCACACGATTCTCTTTCCCTTCACAAATCAAGACGTCGAGCAATCCATCCTTATCTAAGTCGACAATTGCCAGATCGGTAATCCAAGGTCGTCCAGAAAACTCTCGGCCGATCGGTTCCGGAGTGAAGAGAGAAAGGCTGGAGTCATTCGAAGACTTTTGTGACGATGATTTCTTGTTCGAAACCGACTGTGGATCGGGAGAGCACGCTGCTAAAAACAGCAGGCTAAGGACTGGTAGAATTAAAGTTCTCAAGGGGTTGTTTGGGTTGGACCACGGGATCGGGTTGATACTCTCAGTCCGCCGGATTTTTGCAATATGTTGCCGCTTCTTTTCAAAAAAAGTGAGGCGCTACCTGAGCGCCTCACTTGTCAGATTAATTCAACATAAGAGGTTTTCTAGAATTCGAATGAGTTCGTGATCATCCAGGTACGCGGAGCCTTCTGTTCCCACTGGAGTATCGAACCATCTGTGTGCGCCACGACCGGGTAGATGTCGTTGTCGTCGAAGAGGTTTTTGACGTTCAGTTGAATACGCCAATCGATCTCACGATCAGCGACCGTAAAAGAGTGACGATACTTCACCCATGCGTCGAAGTCCCACAGCTCTTCACCCCAGATGGGGCGCGTAATATCAGGCACCAGAGTGAAAGACGCCGGGTTTATCGGATTGGTCTTACCCATGTATCCAATCGCTGACTCTGAGCGCCAACGAACCGCGCCTCCAATACCAAGTCCCTTGAACTTACCATCGTTAAATCGGTAATTCGTTATCAGGTTGGTGCGATACTTGCGTGAACGCGTATTGGCAGTTCCGACCTCCTCACGCGCCAAAGCCACAAGCGCTAGGCCATTCGGATGCACGAGGTTGTTGTTTCCGATGGAATCCGTACGGTTGATCGCCCACTGATCGCTCGGGTCGGCAAGGTAGCTTGGATTCCAATCAACGGTATCGTTGCTTACGTTTGCAAAACCATCAACCATGACGCCATCGATCTCAACCGACGGACCATAGAAATCCGCATCGGTTGGGTTCTTTGGCAAGTTGTAGTACTTTTCCCATACATCGATTCGCTGATCGATCGCCTGTAACGTATATGGCAAAGAGTTGAGATTCTTGGACTCGTTTTTCCCGAAGGTCAGAACGACGTCCCAATTCTCCAAAGGCTTCGCGTGTAGCTCTACTTCCATTCCCTCGGATTCATAGTCGCGCGTCATGCGAGTGAAGTCGGTAAACTCGATCCCTTCTGGCGAATAATCGTTTTCGAATGAAAGACCGAGGTCCGCAGCCCACTGTTTACGGTCATCCAAAGCTGGATCGGCAACGCCTCCAAAATTCTCGGGGGTCAGCTCTTCCCAGAAGTCCTCGATCCAACGATTCGAATTTCGGATAACGGTGAAACGTGTGCGATTGTAGATCCAGTCGAACTCAAGAGCGCCAAAGGCTGTCTGCTCATACCAGCTCACACGGGTAAAGAGCTTTCCTTCGAGCAAGTTCAACATGAACCCGTAATCCTCACCCTCACCATTTGCTGGAGGTAGTGAACCTCCCAATACAGACTGATACTGACCTTGCGGCAGGTAGCTATCTGACTCGTTGTAGAAGAGGCTCAGCCAATCAGTTGCCTTGAAAACAACACCCTTGGTCCGAGTTGTGCCATCGTCCGAGTAGTAAGGGTCGTCTGGAATCGGGTCCGGCTGGTACTCACCACGTTCGTCGCGAATCGTCGCCGGATCGCGAGTACCAAACTGGGTTTCCTCATCGTTTCTGACTCCAAAGGTAGTGATCAGCCGATTGTCCATGAAACGGCTTTGCAGCACAGCCATCTTACCCTCAATCTCGCGACGGTTGAGGATAGGACGCCCATCCCCAGAAAAGCCACCGATGACCTGTGGCCAGAAGTCTGGATCCTGCAGTTCGTAACGCCCTGGATAACGGATACTGTTTTCACCGCCGGTGAGTGGCATACCCGGAAAATCGATGTAGTAGCGATTCAGCAAATTGTTCTGACCGTCGCCGATATCGGAGAGGTTATTACCATTACTCAGCTTATAGTCGAATGCGTTGAACGCTCTCAGCTTACGCTGAAACTGCTCGATCTCATCCTTCTGATAAAGTACCGCGAGCGCATGCCGACCGAGGTGCTTGTTTTGCTCAGTGAAATCCATCTCGTACGAGGCGGTAAAACGAAGATTGTCCTGGTCGATCGTCTCGTGGAAGCCGATCAGCTGTCCTTCCGTGTAGTAACGACCTACGTTCGGATTTTCAATGAGAACGAACTCTCCATCACCGTCCCGAAGCTTATCCTGGTTTCGGTTCGGACGTGAGGCCCAGTTATAGGATGGATTGTCCGGTCCGCCAACGGTGCGGTTGAGTCTCCAGAGCGGAATGTAGTAATTGATATCTACATACACGATCGCATTTTCGCCACGAATTGGGTCGACGAAATAGCGACTCCACTCCTCGTGGTTCACCGCGAGTTCGACATACAAATCATCGGTAAAACGATGCTCGATACTGGCTCCGTAATTCTCGCCCTTGAAGTCAGTCGCAGACGTAAGGCCATGAATGTTGAAGTTAGTCGGAACAAGCGTGTCTTCGGGTGTGAACGTCCGGAAAGGCACATTCGGATCCGGGTCACCCACAGTGATCGCAGAATCCAAGAAGATGAGACCTTGGTAACCAAGGCCCTCGTAAATCGCCCGTGTTTCCGGATCCTCGATCACGGAGAACGCCGAGGGATCGAGATCGAGATGCCCATGCATATAGGTACGGCTTTCACCACTACGAAACTTTGAACCTGAATCGCGATTGAAGCCGAGAGCGTGTTGCTCGGGCTCTTGCAGAGCGCTTACCGCTATCGTCTGCCCTTCACGAGCTAATCCGTAGCCCGATGGAATAACCAGCTCGTCAACCCAAGTGGCACCATTGTCATAAGTCACACGATCGTTGAAGGAATCGATGAATGGCCGACCTGCAGCTTCCCATTGCTTGATCTCCTCCTTCGCCAGACGCCCACGAGCCTTGGACCGCGTGTTCTTCATGTGCTCGTAATTCGCACTGATCGTGGTGTTTTCGGTGGGTCTGAAGGTCAACGCTCCATAACGCCGAGCTTCGTCGTCGATTTCCGGATCCTTCCACGTCTCGATCTCCTGCTCCACTGCAGCAAAGCGAATCGCCAACTTATCCTCGATCAGCACCTTGTTGAAATCGACCATCACCCGATTTCCATCCTCAGAGTCGAACCGGTATTCCACTTCGTAGGAATCTTCATTGGTACGCGCCTTCTTCAGAGTCGCGTTCATCAAGCCAGCCGGACTTCCGATACCGTACAGAATGGAGTTTGGCCCCCGTGCGAGAGTGAAACGTTCTGAGTTGTAGGTATCCGCACGAAAACGGGTATCGAAGAACCCTCGCGTAGTCGTGCTCGCGACCAAGCCTCTTACGCGGCTTGAATTGGTGGAGGATACACCATGCCCCTCCGTATCATTAGATGAATACTCATTCTCATTCTCCGTGTTAACGGAGTACAAGTAAGCATCCTGGATATTGGTCGCTCCAATATCATCAAGGAACTCTTCGGTGAAAACCGAGATTGATGACGCGATATCGCCCAGGTTTGATTTCAAGCGGGTTCCCGCAAGAGTGTTCTGGGCTCGATACCCTTCGTTGTCGCTCGCTTCGACGCTGAAAGGTGAAAGTTCGAATATTTCGTTATCTTCAGTTCCATCCTGAGCAATCGAGATGGTAAACGGCAAAATGCCCGCAAGCATTACCGGAACAGTCCTCTGGGGACACCAGGTAGTCTTTGTTCGCATAGGTGTTTGTAGGTTGGGTTAGAAACACTCGCTCACGTATCCTGTGTAAGAATACACCTCTACGTGCTGCGATGATTCAAACTGAAGGGAAGAGTTGCTATCGACCTCGACGGGCGACCGAGAGATCGGCTGAAAGATCAGCAGCAACTGACTTGGTTCAGTTTGATTGATATGGGGTAAAGAAAACGGCGAAGAGATTCACTTACGCCAAAATGTTTTAATGGGGGTATTGGGTTGGGGTGCTAACTATGGGTAACGCGGCTGGGGTTAGCCTAGTGATTAGAGAAATTAAACAGATTCGTTAGAATAACAACTTTGGCTCTATTCATTTTTCGCTCTTTTCAAGCGATCTTATGCACTTTTTGTCCTTAGGGATAAATTTTCTAGCTAACATGTCGGGAAATTTACGATTGGTCCCGCGGCGGTCTTGGAAGTTTTCAACAAATCCTCCTCGGAAATTTCAGGCGCGACGTCCCGCACTACGCCTACAAAGCCCAAGATGAATGAGTACAAAGATCCCACCCATGACGAGGCAACTGCACCCTGTGGCTTAGGGTGTTTCTCAGTTCTCAAAGATTGGGGTATTATTTTGTGTTCTCGTATTCGCTTCACACTTACAGCGCACTCGAAATCTTCTTTGGCACAAACCGATGGTCCGCAAACCAAGTTTTATTGAACAGTTCGACAATTAAATTGATCGCGATACGTAATGCACTACTGTCACTTCACTCCCTTTCCCCATGTCAGATTCCAAACCAACCCTGCGAGATCTCGCCAAACACTTAGGGCTCGCCTTGAGCACCGTATCAATGGCTCTCAAGGACCACCCTCGCCTTGCCCAGTCGACCCGTGACCGCGTTAAGAAGGCAGCCAAGGAGCTCGGCTACACTCCCGACCCAAGAATCTCAAATGTGATGGGCTACTTGAAGAAGAAGCGGGCTGACAAACCGGTCGCCGCGCTCGCCTACGTGACCCGCTATTCAGAAGAAATCCAGCTCGATAAACACCCCGTTTACCACAACTATCTGCTCGGTGCCCGTGAACGTGCTGCAGAGCTGGGCTACCGTCTTGAATACTTCAATATGACCTTGGAGAGTCTTTCCGGCAAACGACTGACTTCGGTGCTCCAACACCGCGGGATCGAAGGCGTTCTCATCCCTCCAATATTCTCGCTAGATGATTCGCTGGACCTGGACCTCACGCAATTTGCGACAATCACCTTCGGATACAGCATCGATCACGAATTCATCAATCGAATCTCGCTCAACCACTATTCCGCTATTTTCAACTCCCTCGAGGAAGTCGCGAACCAAGGTCACAAGCGGATCGGCTTCATAATGGAGGACATGAAAGAGCGCGTTCAACACCGCTGGAAAGCCGCTCACCTCATGTTTCTGGACCTAAACAAGGATCAAGAGAAGATCCCAGCCTACGAGGGAAAGTTCAATCGAGACCGTTTCTTGAAGTGGTTTTCCGTATACAAACCTACAGCTCTCCTCAGCCAGAATATCGACTGCATCAAAGCGCTTCACGAAGAAGGTCTCACCTGCGGCAAAGATTACGGATTCGCCACCCTCTCCCGAGAGTCTAACGTCTACTATATTTCACAAATCGAAGATCCAAAACTACGAGTTCAACTCAAAGACCTGTCAGGCTTGGACCAAAATTCATTCTACACCGGTCGCTACGCTGTGGAATTCCTCGCCCAGCAAATTGCCCTCAACCAAAAAGGATTCTCCGAACACCCCAAGGTGACGCTCATTAAGGGAAAATGGCACAAAGGAAGCACCCTGCACGCAGTGTAAACAAACAGCCGAATCAATCCTCCACCGTCTCAGCTTCCAAAACATCTCGATTTAACACCTGACCATCCACTCCGTGGTGCGTTAAAACAGCCTGGGCCCTGCCATTCTCTCGCTTGATTTGGACCGATAAAAAACCGCCTCGCACCTTCAAGTACTCATGCATTGGAGTTCTCCGGTCTTCGCTGTAACCACCTGCGTGTTGATCAGAGGCTGAGCCGCAGGCGTATTCCCTCACTCCCGTCTCAGTATCTTGTGAAACGTACTGCCAGTGCCGATCGCCGCAGATAACGAACATGTTCCTCTGCTTCGAAATGAAGGTTCGTATTTCATTCCCTTCGTGGGAAAAATTGACGTTCGCGTGATTGTCGAACTTGTTTCCTCGATCAGGTCCCACAACAGGCGTAGGGCTTATCAGGATACGAAAGGTTGCATCCGACTTCTTAACCGATTCAAAAAACCACTGTTTCTGCTCTTCTCCCCAAATCGTCTTCTCAGGACCATCGGGTGCATCGTTTGGACTTCGAAAGTCGCGCCCCTCAACCAACCAAATCTGCAGGTCTTTACCCCATCGAACCGTGCGATAGGTTTCCTTACCCATTGGCACTTGCTCGCGAAATATCCACAAGCCTTGATCCCAAGTGAGATCTCCGTATCGATCACCAGGGGTACTATCGTTTTTCACTGTATCATGGTCATCTTTGATAAAGTAGGATGACACCTGATTGTGGAAGGCTTTCTGATAAGGTAAGGAATACATTCGGTTCCATTTGTAGCGGGCGAGCTCAGAATTCCGTGCCTTGGGATTCGAACGTTTGTAGTCGTAGTAGACAATGTCCCCGGTATGCACAAAAAAATCCGGATCCACATCCAGCATTGTCGAATAGATGGTGTGACCGTTTGGCTTATCGTCCCTGCGGCTAAACTCCTGGCAAGAGACAACCGTAAAACGAACCGGTTCAGCTTCATTCTCAGAGGGAGCAGTGCGGAATCGCCCTTTGATGGTCTGCCCTGGTGCTCCGTCTGGCGTTCGTGAATACACAGCGACACGATACTCCTGATCAGGTAACAAGTCGCTGAGTTTGATCTGTGAGGTAAAATCTTTTTGGGGATCGACAGCGCCCCAGCCAGATCCACCAACTCTTACGCCTTCAAGCCACCAGTCGACTTTAACGTCTCCCCTTGCTCCAGGAACCGAGTACTCCATCTCCTCCAGCGATTTGCCTGCCGGCAAAGACTCATTATCCCCCCAGGATAATCCCTTCAGATTCCGATCAGAAAATTGAGTTAGGCGGGTCCATACGATAGCGGAGTTCGAATCGACTTCGCCGATTTTAATTCCGTTTGCCAGGAAGACCTCAGCTTTGATTTCAGCGACTCCAAGCGAGCATAGAGCAAACCCTAGGGCCATTAATAAAAGACGTAATCGAGGCATACCTATTCCTTTCCTGCTGGAGTTGAAGCATACCAGGCTTCGTGCATGCCGATCAACTGAGTTAGCTTTTCTGGATACTGTTCGGCTAGGTTCACGGTTTCGGTTAAATCCTGAGACATATCGTAGAGCTCCCAGCCCTTTCCATTATCAAGGGCTTTCCATTTTTCGTGGCGGACCGCTTTGGTCTTCTTCCATTGCCAGAATAAAGGTGAGCTCCGTTGCGACTCTTCTCCCTTGAGCTGGGATAGAAAGCTCTCCCCAGCCATAGGGAAAACATGTTCTCCCCTATGCTCGCTTGGGTACTCGGCTCCTGTAATCTCAAGCAAGGTAGGCATCACGTCTATGAAATGCCCGGTGAAAGTGGAGTTGATCGAACCGGGCTTCGCCTCAATTCCAGCCGGCCAATGTACCACGAACGGCGTACAAAGCCCACCTTGGTAGCTATTCACTTTGTAACGACGAAACGGCGTGTTTGAAACATTCGCCCAATCCTCTAACAAGGACGCCCAGTAACCCATGGTTCCAATCAGCTCGATATCGTTCCCATCTTCGACACGTGGCGTTTCCTTATTGCCCTGTTTCTCAGCGTTCTCAGCCGAACTCCCGTTGTCTGAGGCAAACATGATCATCGTATTCTCAAACTCGCCCAACTCTTTGAGTTTCGCAATAAGCCGACCGATGTTCTGATCCACTCGGTCGATCATCGCCGCATAGACTGCCATCTTTCGGACTTCGATTTTACGCTGACGATCACTCAGCGAATCCCATTTTCCGTGAGTGGCTTCCGAAAGCGGCGAGAGCTCATCTACAAGCCCTAATCGCTTCATCTTCTCGTAACGAGCAGAGCGGATCGTTTCATAGCCAACTTCGTATGTATCCAAATACTTGGCAATATCCTCAGGCCAGGCGTGCAACGGATCATGCGGAGCCGTGTAGGACAGATAGAGAAAGAAAGGCTTATCCTCCCCTTTGTACTCTTCCAGGTAATCAAGAGCGTAATCAGTATAGGAATCCGTCGAGTAGAAGTCCTTTTCTGGAGGCGTGTAGGGACGAAGCGTTTTATCATCGATCGCCCAGCCCCGTCCATTGATGGTCTTGCGAGCAGGGTCCACCTCCCCTTCGCGTTGCACCCCGGGGTTGAAGTGATTCGTCGCCCCATCGAGCAAACCGAAGTAGCGATCGAACCCGCGGTCGAACAAGGACTCTTGCGAGTGATGTTTGCCGGAGGCCAAAGTCCGGTAACCCGCCCCCTTTAAGACCTCGCCCAGCGTTACTGAATTAGTGAAGCGTTTGTACTTCGCATGCATCCCGTTTTGCTGGGCATAGAGCCCTGTCAATAGGCACGCCCGAGTCGGAAAGCACTTGGACGTGTTGTGCATTTGAGTAAAGCGAAGTCCATTCTCAGCGAGACTATCTAAGTGCGGGGTGGCAACTTCTCCGCCATAGCAGCCAATGTCACTATAACCCATGTCATCGACCAGGATGAAGATAATGTTCGGCTTATCGCTGCCCGATACAAAAAAGGCAGAGATAAGAGAGTATAGAATAATTAGATACAATCGCATGAACACTCGGGGTTGGGGTTTATCTTAGCTCACGACTCTAAAAAACTGTAGGTCGCCGCGTCGAGGCGACAATGGAGGCGGGTCAGCGCCCCGCCCTACAATTTGTGACTCAGGTGGCTTAGTTCAAGCGTAGTCGCTCGAACGACTTCTCCATCTTGGTTGATGGCTTTAAAGGTAATCGTCGGATCATCCGTGGAAAAATCGAAATCCAACTCCCCCCAAAAATTCCCGATATTGTAGGACCACTCAGCTTGTTTACGCGTATTGTGGGTGTGGATATTGGTTACTTTTGCAGAGAGAAACTCGTAAAGCGGGTATCCATCCGCCCTCTCAGTTTTCCAAAGATCCGTTCGATGCCTATCCCCTGCGAGCAGCACGACTCCATCGATCTTCTGCGCGTTGATGAAATCGAAGATCTCATCGCGTTCCGCTTTGTAGTGTTTGCCAGCCCAAGAGTCAGCCCCTCCCTTGTCCGCAAGATCATGCCACATGGTTCCGGAGCAGAGCACCTTAAAGGTAGCCGTAGATTTCCGCAGAGACTCCAATAACCAGAGCTTCTGCTCTTCCCCAAGCATGGTATTGGATGTATCTGTTTTGTCCTTACGATCGGTACGATAGAAACGCCCGTCCAACATGAAAAACTCGACATCGCCCACGGTGAAATTGTGCCAGGTGCCGGGAACCTTCGGGTCGTGACTATAAAATGGATTGTTCCAATTCTGCTGAAACACTTCTAGGTTTGGGAGCTTCCAAGGCTTTTCTAGACCGGGACCACCGGCGCAATCGTTAGCTCCGATATCGTGATCATCCCAAACCGCGTACATGGCTGTTCCTGCGATAAACTCCCGGTACTCCTCCCTCAACATGCGGCGATAGTAGTGAAGCCTCTGCACATCACGCCGCTCAGTCGCGTCGATGTAAACATTATCCCCCAAGCCAAGGTAAGCCAATGGCTCGGTCCCAGCCATCGTCCGCCAGATCCCTTCGTGTACCGGCACGTAACGAGAACAAGCGCCAAACGCTACCGAATAGCGTTCCTTAGTCCCTTTCTCCGGATAGGTCTGAAAACGGTAGGTTTCATCGGCGATCACCTTACCGTCCAAAACCACTGTGTATTCGTATTCAGTAAGTGGATTGAGCCCCTCAACCGTAACCACTCCCGTAAAATCGCTACTGGCGGTCGTTTTCACCGCTTCGGAACTAAGCTCTCCTATCACAACCTTAAACTCCGCCTCACCCGCTGTACGAACCCAGAATCGAGCCGAACTCGAAGTCACCGCCCCGACCATCGGACCATTAAACAGCTTGAGATCGTGTTTCTTGATCAACTTGCGAAACGTGGGCTCTTCGAGCAGATCAATCAGACTTCCCTCCGAACCGAAGCGTCCAGGGGGAATCGTGTCGTCCGTCCCTTCAACACCTCCGCGCAGAGCTTCGATCATGTACGGATCGAGATCCAGCATGACGGGATCCGTCTCACCTTGGGTAATTGGCGGTTTCGCAGACAACTGCAGGGCAAAAGCGCCAAGCAAAGTCAGGGGTACGAGCTTGTTCATAAATAGTCTAGTTATCTGGTTATGTAGGGTTGGACCTGGGTCCAGACCGCGTCGCGCAGCTCCTTCACTGATTTGCTATCTGGTGCGGTCCATAACTCTAGCGTCTAATTAATTTAGTTTTTAAACAAATAGAGCAAAATGCAAGAGAGGATGTCTTTCTCTCGGCATTCTCGGCCGCCCCACCTTCGAAACTTCCCTATTTCGCCTCCAATCCTCTAACGATGAAAATGGCATCCGCCTCGTAACGCCAGGGACGCCAATCCCAGAAACCGAGATCCTTGTATACATAGGGAACCTCTTCAGTGAACTCGCCGGTCAAGGTATTGAACCACTGCTGAGTCGCGTTCTCGTAGTTGAAATCGCGCGAGATTTGAACCTTCGGCGAAGCGTAGTGATTCTCCTTGGGCACATAGAGCATGATGATTCCGTCTTCTTTGTTCGTCAGGTTGTATCCACTGGAATTTCCTCGTGGATACGGTTCACAGTTCTCGAATCCAACAGTATCGAAAAGCTTCCGCATATGCGTGAAGTACTCGAACTTTGGCTTAATGAAGTCATCCGGTTGCTCGTATGGATTGTAAATCAGAGCATTCCAAGATGCTCCTTGCCAGTAGTAGGTCGTGTATCCGCCCGCAAACAAGCACATGTAGTTTCTCCGTAAACACGCCTCCGCATTCGCGTACGCTCCTGGGAAAACAACATAAGGCGATTCTTCATACCCACCGTGCTCGATGTTGAAGATCGGCATTTTCGGAAACTCGTTTTTCGCCTCGAGCATATGTTGGTAGAGGGTGTGTTTCCAATTCTGCATCGAGATGAAATCCACCTCATCCGGATGGTTCCGACAAAACCCGTAGTCGTGCACAGATACCAGACGATCGTAGGAATCCACCCGTCTAGTACGCTCTATCCGTTCTGAAATATACTCCTTGGTTGCCCGTGTTCGGTGCAGCGCTTCCTTGGATACATCCCAAACGATATTGGGAAACGCCTGGTAGCGCTTGATCACATAATCGTAGTAGCGATTGTCCGCCTCGGACTCCATTTCTGGCCAAGCGACCAGCTTGTTCCAAACGTAGATCATGAGATGGCTCACTATCTCGTTCTCATGCATCTCAGAAATCACCTTGTCGAAGTGCCGGAAGAACTCGACGTTTAAGGAGCTGTAGTCAGAGTCCGAGTTCGATCCGAGAAATGGAAAAATGTCTTCACGTCCACCAAACTCATGGTGCGGATTCTCCGCCAATCGCGGATCCTTAGGCCAAGAAACGTCATAGGAGTAAACGTTCATCACGATCTGATTGAACCCGTATTGATTCAACAATGACAGTAGATGCTCGGTCTTCTTGATGTTCCCATTTCCGTAATCGAGGGCGAATAACCAATCGCATTCGAATGCCAGATTGAAGTAATGCGTTCCATCCTCGTAGAAGAGGCGGTCGGGATGCTCCTCGCTCAGTACAATACCGCCATGCCGGTCATCCTTCTGATTCTCGCTTACGAGAATCCTCCCCTTCTTTCCATTCAGGTCCTCGAGCTCAGACTCAATCGCGAAACGCTTCTCGCCCACCGTAGCACTCGAGTAACGGAAAACCCACTCGTCATCCCCATTGTAGAAAAGTGGGATACGCTGAGTGTCAGCACTGTCCTCGACCACGGCATAGGCCTTAACTTCAAAAGGATCGAAGACGTCTCGTCCCAGCTTGTAGACGAGATCGACGACTTCCCACTGCTGGCATCGGACAACATCCTTCTTTCCATTAGAATTCGACTCCTTGATTTGCGCGAAACCCAACGGGCTTCCAACCAGAGCAAGTAAGAGTGCAGCGATAAACGTCTTCATAGGGGCAGTGGTCTCAATAGCATCTAATGCCCCACAAAGTGGCGAGTCTACCGCACGCTTAAACGCTACAACAGGTCAACAGTTACAGCGGATGCCTACTTGCCTAGGCCCCACTGTAGGGCGGGGCGCCGACCCGCCATCGTTAAGTGAAGCCAATGTCGCCTCGGCGCGGCGACCCACAGTTATGCGACCCTAGCCCTAGCTACCGACGCACGACCTTCAAGGAGAACGCATGCTCACACGGTCGCTCCTCTGGCATCTTCACCAGCAAGGCGTCCGGCGTGTGCTCCCACTCGAGCACTCCGTCGTGACCTAGCAAGCTCACCGATTCGATCTCGCCAGGATAGAGTTTCCCTCGTGAACCCAAAGTTCGAATACGCAGCTCCTCACCCGGCCAATCCATCACGATCGCATAAAGAGCCTCCTCGTTTTGGGTGAAACGTATATCCTCCTTTGTCCAGTTCGGGATATGCTTGTCAGGGACACCCCACTTACCGTGGGCGTGGTGCCCCGGATAGGTTTCCTCGGTCGGCCCTTCGCCGAAGAAGTGCCATGGCATAGTATCGTAAATCGCTTCTCCATTGACCTTCAACCAGTCACCCAGGCCATATAGCTCAAGCTTGATCTCCTCCGAAAACGTACCATCCGGCTTAGGCGGGACATTTAGCAGGATACGCCCATTCTTGCTGACCATATCGACCAGCAAATCCACCAGGTGGTTTGCAGACTTCACCCGATTCTTCGGATTGTAGAACCAAGGGGCCGGATAGTGATCATGGTGCATCAGATTGATGTCGGCCATCCAAGGGTCGTACTGCAAACCAACGAGGCTACCGTTCTCGATATCACGCACCCCTACTCCCGGCGGAAGATCAAAGGTCTTGTAGATAACCTCGACCTCCTTGCCCCACTCCAGACCTTTGTTGAAATAGTGAGCGATCAGCTTCTTTTGGTATGCCTCGCGGATTCCGAGAACTTCATTGTCGGCGTCTGGCAGCAAACGCCCCTCGATCGCATGCCCCTTTAAGTGCTTTCCAACAGTGCTGCCGAAACCGGTATCAAGCCAGACCATGTCCGGCTGGTACTTGTGGATCGCTTCCGAAATCCGATCGAACCACGAATCAAAGATGTCATCGCCTATCCGACCTTGATTGGAGGTCGCATAAGCGGAGTTGTCCTCACGCGGATCGAGGTGGGTTTCGTTATCCCAGGCCATCCGTCCCCACATGACTCCCCAGATATTGTTCGTATGAAAGGAGTTGATCACCTTCATATCTCGTTCCCTCAACTCAGCCGCCAGGTCCCCATAGATATCGATTCCAGGGCCCTTCTCGACCGAATCCCAATCCGTCAGGTCGCTATCCCAATTCAAAATGCCGCTGCCATGCCAAGCAACAGGTCCTCCAAACTGCGCTCCAGCTGCCTGGAACAGGTCCACCCACTCCTTCGCATCGAAGTTCTCGCCTTTCCAACGTTCGATCGCCTCTAGACGCGAAAGCTCCTCATCCTCGAATTGAGTCTGCACAGCCTGGAATCCCCAGTGGCAGTAGATGCCAAGCTTCAAACCATCAAACCACTCTGGAGTATGGTGCTTCCGCAGAGACATCCAGCTCGGCTCGAAGGCATCTGGTTGTTTACTCTCTTGGCCATTCATGCCGAGAGGAAGAGCGAGGCCCAACAAGAGGGATAGGCCAACGTATTCACGTTTAAAGGACAGGTGTTTCAGTTTCATAGTGCTACTTCGAACTGATGCTTTGAGTAGGTATTTGTTATAGGTTGTTTTAGGCAACTGCTACAGAAACCTAGATTACCGTCTACAACACCGATCCAAGTAAGACGAACCTGAAGCCCCCTTAAACGCTATAACGAAGCCGCTACATCCATAAGCCTACATGCCTATCCTAACTCCCAGCAGGACAGAGTCATCGAGCCACACAGCTTGCGGTCCCAAAATCGACAGTCAGTCTCCCGATCCACATCTAATTCTTCATTTGTGGCTCTGTTCGCAATGGACGCCACTTATCCACCGGCTTGTACGAGTCTCCTAGATAGTCGCCTCCCGCGTGACTCTTCTCCACGCTTTCGAAGAATGAAGCCAACTCCTTTTTCATCTCGGACACGAGTTCCGGTTTCATGTTGGCGAGGTTCTTTCGCTCAGCGCGATCTTTCGACAAATCGTAGAGTTCGTGCTCGGGTAGCAGCAGCTTGTACTTGCCCCGGATGATCGAGCTGTTCTTGGAACTAAAACGGAACGGGATCGACTTAGAGCGCCACTCTCGTTCGCCCTGCAAAATATCCAAAACGTTTTCACCATCAATCGGGCGATCATCTGGCATCTCATACCCAACAATATCAGCAATCGTCGGAAAGTAATCCAGAGTGGTGAGGATCGAATCGTTACGTGTTCCCGCTTCAATCTTACCCGGCCAAACCGCAAAGGCTGGCACCCGCACTCCACCGTCGTGCAACGCCCGTTTACGCCCCCGCAAGCCATCGGTCACTCCCATGCGACGCCCTTTGGCCTCCTTACCTTCTGGTCCATTGTCGCTGCAAAAGAAAATGAGTGTGTTTTCAAATTGACCTGTCTTTTCGAGTGTATCCACAATCCGACCGACCTGCTCATCCATTTCCGTGATACAGCCATAGTAGTGAGCACCCTCAGCGTGGCCTTCATACATTTTTAAGTACTCGGGACCGGCCGCAATATCCTCATGTGGTGCATGGAACCAACAGACAGTGAAGAACGGCTTTCCTTCCTCAGCCGCATCTTCGATGAATGGTACCATTCGATCCACTACCACTCGGGCAGCTCCTCCTCTTAAACTCTCATCCTCCCCATCAACCGCGACACCGTTCTCGTAAAACGGATTCCCAATCGCCCGCTTTCCTAGGCCAGGATCCCAAGTAGATACGGCCGACTCAGTAACGAAGGAAGCATCATAGTCACGCAACCAAGGTGGAGCAAAATTCAGTGCGGGCTTTCGCTTAGCCCCTTTGGAGGACTCGGTCTTACTGAGCGTGCCTAGATGCCACTTTCCAAAATGCCCTGTTGCATAGCCTTTCTCCTTCAACATCCGAGCCAGCGTAATCTCTTCGTTTGGCAAATGCCCAGCGTTGGCTGTCCAAATCCCCATCCGGTCGTGGTGACGGCCCGTCAAACAGGTCGCCCGGGTTGGAGAACAAACGGAGTTGCCGGAGTAAAAATGCGTCAAAACGACTCCGCGTTCCGCAAGTCGATCCATGTGCTGGGTATTTATCAGCGTATTACCGTTAAAGCCTGTATCTCCATAACCGAGATCGTCAGCCATAATCAGGATTACGTTGGGCCGTTCGTTTGAGAAAGCGGTCCCATGTAAAACTAAACCGAGTAGTGAGCAAACCACTACTGTTCCGAAAAATCGAGCTCTGTTCATTTTGAAAATCTG
>NZ_JAENIL010000056.1 GCF_016595505.1 Pelagicoccus mobilis
AGGTCGCGGCGTCCGCCAAAGCCATCCGACACTTGTGTCGCAAGGCTTTGGCAGCCTTGCGCTGCTTCGATTTGGGCTCGAACCAGCAAAGAGCTAATTTAAAGACACGCCCTTGAGGACAACCGATCAAAAAATGAGAATACCGGGCGAGCGACTCACCCGCCCGGCTTGTGCTTCGTACTAGAACTTAAATGTGTTACGGAGCTCCCAACGCATACCTTCACGGATACGCATCGCCGCGATGGAGCCATCGGGGTTGACGCTGACTGGAACAAGACCAACGTCGTCGCCAACGCCCTTGAGATTTAGCTGGATATCCCAGTTGATGGAGTCCCTCAAGTCTCTGTTGTAGCCAACCCAGAGATCAATATTATCGGTGCTTCCTCCGTAGATTGGATCGTTAGGATCAAGGTTATCTTGAGCCGAATTTAGCCCGTTGCCAACGATCAGATCATCTTCCCAGCGATAGCCAAGACCGACACGAACGCCGTCAAACTTACCTTCCTTGAACTCGTAATTGTTGACGAAGTTGAAACGCCATGGACGAATTTCGGGGGCAGGCAGACCTTCGGCCTCTTGCTGGAAGAGGTATGGCTTCCAAATGAAGTCTTCGAAATACTCCCGAGAGGCACGGTCGCCCGCCCACCATTGGCGAATGTCGCCTGCTGGGCTGTCGTAGAGATTTCGATACGATTGCAGGAAGGCAGCGAAGTTCTCGCCAATCGATCCACGGCTCGCTTCTGTCTTAACCGCGTTCGCCCACATATGCCAGTTCTCATTCACCTGAAAGCTGAACTCGAACTCGAATCCTTCTGAGTGTTGATCGACAGTTCCGATCGGGGTTAGACCATTGATGCTTCCATTACCAGATGGCTGCATCGATACGATGTTCGCCGAGGTGTTGACCGCGAAGTTCGGGTCGGTGATACCTTGAGCACGAACCGCAGGATCATCGCTCTTGAGTTTTGCGACGTCAATCGGCCAACCGTAAGCATCATACCACTCTTGAGGGAAGAGGTTATCCCAAACGGCTTGGATCATACCTTCTTGCGCCTTTAACGACGGGTGGTCGAATGGACTCGCCAACTCGTTTCCGTCAGGGTCTACGGTCGGCAAAACGTGTGCATCATAACCGTATCCATCATCTGGCCACGCATAATTATATGCCCAACTCTGCCAGCCAATCTCGCTGTTCCAGTCAGCTGATGGGTCGGCATTGTACACGCTTCGAATTCTTTCCATCTTGAGAGCGTGACCAATCTGCCAGACGTTGTTGCGAACGAGGAACCAGGAGTTAGAACCGAGCGGGTCACCACCTGGGATCTGAGCATTCTTCTGGCTTGTCTCGAACCAAGTCGCCTTGACCGACATCTTACCATCAAGGGCCTTGAAGGTCAGACCGTAGTCCTTTGACTCCCCTGATTCGTTAGGCAGCGAAGAACCATCGTAGCCTACACGGTCAGCAGGGATGAAATTCTCGGACTCACCGTAGAAGAAGGTGAAGTCATCGAAGAACGGCAGCTTATCATTGATAAACTCAGGAGTCTTCAGGACCACACCCCACGATGTCGTTTCCCCCTTGATGACAAGCTCAGCTGGAGACTGACCAAACAAATCGAAGTTTGGATCCACTGCTCCAGAACGAGGATCGGACACAGGAGCCGTTGCCGAGAAGGTTGTAGAAGTGTCTTCGCGGTACCCGTAGGTGGGGATAATGTGACCATCCAAGAGACGCGCCTGCCAAGTTACACCTAACGACTCGATTTCGATGTCTGATTTGTTAGCGGAACGATGAACCTTGTTGTAGTCGTACGGATTGTTGACATTGAGGATGTTGAAGTTGTTTGTTGTCCAACCGACATAGTTGTCTGGATTGTCCTTTTGAGTGGCTTCTCTGCCATCGAGGGGACGGATCCACACGTCTTCCGGGTTCACACCATTAGCATTCCAAGTTCCGTCAAAGTACCCGATCGAGTAGAGACCCGACGGACTGAAACGACCGTTAACAGGCAAGATACCAAGTCCGTCTGCGACGTTCGCATTACGGAGGTCGCCCGACACGTACTGGACATAGCTAACCTTACGGTCGTATCCAGATATTCCTGAATCAGAGAGCGGAAGCGTATCCACCCAGTCATAGTCTGTCGCGAACGGACGATAGCTTCTGTTCGAGCTTTCCACGTTGTCCTTTTGGAACAAACCAGTGAAGGTATGGCGGCCAAGCAATTTTCCGAAGAAGGAATCATCTAGCTTTTCCTGTAGGTCCAGCTTGTAGAAACCAGTGAGACGGGAGTTCTTGCGTGTAGTGGAATACTCACGACCATTGGCATCACCGGAAACGAAGGCACGCCCCACGTTCGGATTGACCACGCCACCTGATACGGTACTGAAATCGGGCACCTCGTCTGGTTCTAACCCCGTACGATCCCAAGAGGAAACCGCCGAACCACCCATTGGATCACCCACGAACTTGTGAGTGTTGATATCGATGCTGAGGGAGTTCTGATAGTAGGAATCGCCTCCTCGAGTCATAGATTGGCGGTCGAAGAAGAGTTCGACTCCAGCATTTCCATCGAGGAAGGTTTGCGAGATGGAAGCGTTAAAAGCTTCGAAGTCGTTATACTCGCGCTTGTTGTCGCCATCGATCAGGTGATTATAGAAGTCGAAGATGTTCGTATCCTGAACAACTCGATTCTTCCAGAAAGTCGACGCACCTGGGAAAGACCCCGGAGTACCGCCGTTTACGTTCTGAGCGTATTCATTGAAGCCCGCGACAGAGTTCATGCGGATCATATCAGCGAAGCCCCCGATGCTCTCTTCCGTGCGGGCCTGCATCTGCTGGATACCAGTCACCTGCCCTGTCACATTGTCGATGATGAAAGTCGGGTTGGTTCCGATCAAACCTGGATTCTGTTGGCCGACCCATGGCTCCCATTGATCTGGGTAGTCATCATTGACGCGTGTGCCACGGTCCATCTGCATGCCGTACTTCCACGCCGCTTGCGGGTGGAAAACCTGCCGATTCAAGCCGTTGGGATCGAAGAAGGCAGTGATGCGGTCATCCGGTGGTGTGAAGCGCGGAGAGTTTGCTGCGATATCCCCGTGCTCATAACTCAACTGGATGTTCGTTGGTGCTTGATCACCTCCAATGATCTGAGGGTTGTATTGCAGCGTGGCGTAGATACGCTGTGTATCCTTGTAAGCCTCGTCCTGACGGTACTTTTCCGCGTCATCCAATCCAATCAAACGGAAGGCCATCTTGTCTTCGATCAACACCTTGTTTGCATCGAGCACGAAACGGACGCGGCCAAACTCGTCGAGCGTGTTCTCCACACGATACTGATCTTGGAAACTAGCCTTCTTGAGGGCGCTGTTAACAATGCCAGAGGCACCGGCTACACCAAAGAGAACGGAATTAGGACCACGTTGGATCGTAACCGCATCCACGTTGTAGGAATCCCAAGGAATATCTGTACGGAAGAAATCACGGGTATTGTCAGCACTGGAAAGACCACGCACACGACTGTTGGTATGAGGAGCAATCAGCTCCTCCTCGAGGTTACCTGTGTTCCCCAAACCGGAGAAATTGCCTTCGAGACCACCGGTCTCGGTTGAAGGCGTGTACGTGAGCAGATCCTCCGCTCCAGTTACGCCAGTGTCTCTCAAGAACGTTTCAGTGACTGTACTAATCGAAGCCGCGAGGTCGCGTACGTTCGTACGGATACGAGTACCGGCAAGCGTCTCTTCGGTGGTGTATCCACCTTCATTGCTAGCCTCTACGGTGAAGGGCGAAAGCTCGAAGACATCCTCCGATTCGTCCGCTTCCTGGGCATGCATTCCAACAACGGGCAACAATGCCGCCCCAATATACATCGGGGTGAATTTGCGCATCAGATACGATGGGCAACGTTCAAGTTTAGGGTATTTTTTCATTCGTTTGCGTAGTTTGCAATTTCGCCCTCTGTCCAACCGGCTCCTTCAATTTCGACACGAAAATTGAAACAGCCCTAGCGGGCAGTGCGTGGGGATGAAACAGTGGGCAGGGTGTACATGTTAGCGGTACGGAAACCGCATGTTTCCCTTTCTGCGGGGAGTCGCGAATTTCCCAAGGCCTCCGCGAGTCAAATAGTTGACAGACCCATCTCCCCGTTGAGCTGCGAACCATAGCCCGAAGTTGAATCCCCTCCTCAGGTCAGACGTGACAATCACCAGTCAACAGTTTGTCCGACTAACGATTGGCTCAACGCAACGCGCCCCTTCTAGCTTCAGGTGAACACAAAATTCCATCACCTCAGTATTCACCCATCCATCACAACTAGATGAGATACAGTACCCCAATCATTGCTGCCCTATTTGTATTAACTTTCCATTCCTTCGGACAACCGGACACCGTACAGGAGCTGATTCGAGTCAACCAATTCGGCTATCAACCAGAAGCGAACAAAGTTGCTGTCATCGCAAATCCGATGAGTGGATACAATCAGGACTCTGAGTTTCTTCCCGGAGAGACTTATCAAATAAGGCGAAGCGAAGACGATAGCGTTGCCTTCGAAGCGACCATTGAGATTTGGCAAGAAGGGAAAGTGCACGAACAGTCCGGCGATCAAGGCTGGTGGTTCGATTTCTCCAGTCTCGAGGAACCTGGAGAGTATTATGTCTGGGACGTACAAAACGAGGCCAGATCACACCTCTTCGAAATCTCCGAAACCATCTACAACCAAGTCCTTATCGCCGCTGTGAGAACGTTTTTCTATCAGCGACTCGCCTTCAAAAAAGAGGCGAAATTCGCAGGAGAAGATTGGGCTGACGATCCGGCATTCCTGCAAGACTCAGCGACCCGCAATGTCTTTGATCGCGAGAATTCCGCAACAGAGAAGGATCTCTCTGGTGGATGGATGGATGCGGGCGACTACAATAAATACGTCACCTTCGCCGAGGTTCCGATTCATCAACTTTTGAACGCTTACGAAGAGCGTCCCTCCATCTGGGGCGATAATTACAATATTCCCGAATCAGGAAATGGTATCCCTGACCTGCTCGATGAAATTCACTTCGAAATGCTCTGGCTAGAAAAGATGCAAGAGGACGATGGAGGAGTTCTTCTAAAAATGGGTGACGTGGACTTCAACGTAGCAAGTCCACCCAGCACTGACGCGCGTGACCGATTTTACCTACCCGCATGCTCTTCTTCGACAATTTCCGCATCCGGTATGTACGCCCATGCTGCATTCGTATTCAAAAAAGTCCCACAATGGGCAGAGATGTCTGCAAGACTCGAATCGAGAGCCATCGATGCTTGGAATTGGTATCACGCCAATCCAAAAGAAACGGATTGCGATACAGGCATCGTAAAATCGGGTGACGCGGATCGCCCTCTCTATCGCCAACTCGAGTCCTCGATTTTGGCAGCTATCTACTTGCATCAGTTGACTGGCGACCAGGAGTACTCCGATTATATCGAGTCTAACTATCTCGACCTCGCGACGTTTGTGAGCGGAACCTATTCCTTGTACAACGCGTACGCCTCCGAAGCCCTCCTCAACTACGCCTTCAGCAAATACGCCACACCCGAGTTTGCAGCAGAAATAAAACGCCGCAGAGAAACCTACTCCAATACCGACATGGTTCTCAGCTGGCAGCCCGGTGCAGACCTCTACCGGGGTTATATGCCTGACGATCAATACCACTGGGGAAGCAATATAGTCAGGGCTAATCTGGGCAACGCCTGCACAGATTTCTTCACATTTGAGCTAAGCCCTAAGCAACCTGAAGCACTCAAACTAAGGGCGGAAAACATGCTTCATTACTTTTTCGGGGTAAATCCAATGGGTATTGTTTACATGACGAACATGGGTAGTTTCGGAGCCGAGAAGAGCGCGATGCAAATCTACCACTCCTGGTATTCCGACGGTAGCGCCTGGGACGAGAACCCCGCGCCTGGATTCGTTCCCGGCGGTCCAAACGCTAGTTATTCCGGATCAATCGAGTCCCTGAAGGAGCAACCCGTTCAGAAATCGTATCTGGATTTCAACGACAATTGGCCAAAAAACTCTTGGGAAATCACTGAACCTGCCATCTACTACCAATCAAGCTTCATTAAATTTCTATCGAGATTTATCCCCGAACCTAATCTGGATCTTACCGATTCGGATGAAGATCAGATCATTTCCGTTTTCGAGTCCTGGATGGGGCTTTCGCAGGAGACACAAGAGCAGCTCTCTTCACAAATCTGCTTCAGCGATGGGGATCAACTAACGGTCGTCGAGTTCCCACACAATCCGCTGCAATCCCACCTTCCCGTAGAAATCGAGGTTTCCTCCGACCTGCGGAACTGGGCGCCTCTCGACCTAAACCAAGGAAGCATCAGGCAGATCAATGGTCGAAGCATTGCCGAAATCCCAACCGAAAACCTGCCAGAGTCACAGCGCTTCGCCAGGCTCCGATTGGTGGGCAACTAATCCGAGACCTGCCTCATCAAGCTGGAATTCGACGAGCATCCACCTTAGTCAACAATTTGACCCCACACCTGTTTGACCCAGAGCGTTAATTTCTCATTTTCGAAACAGACCCCCTCCTTGTAAAGCATCACCCCTTACAGATTCGGGCCTCGCGAACATTTTCTGAATTTGCCTCGAACCTGCTTTCCATGCCGAAAGCAGCACCCTCCGAGTTCACACAGTTGAATTCAGTGGATTCGCCACTTCATAGGCCAACGTACCCTCAACACCCCCTCTGGCACCTCTCACCGTTCAACTTAATCAACGGTTTGAATTTTCAGGCATTCGCCTCCTCGACCTCCAAACAACTCTAATACACCTGCCCCCAATGACCAAAAGCCAATCCGCCACCCCGACTATCCGTGATATCGCCAAACTGGCGAAGGTTCACTACTCGACGGTTTCATTGGCCCTCAACAACAACCCGCGCATCCCCCTCGCAACACGCAACCATATCCAAGAGATCGCGGCCTCACTCGGGTACTCTAAAAACTCAGCGCTCTCCGCCCTATCAAACTGTCGGCATGAAACCGAGAGCCAACAAGCGCCTCAACTGCTCGTCGTCTCGAATCGAGAGACCTATCACGAGTTCAAACGCCTGAAACACAATCAGCTCATACTTTCCGGCATCTCGCACCAGGCAAAACTTTTGGGTTACGATTCGGATCTCGTTATCGTTGGAAACCAAGCGGACTCCATCGACACCCTGAAAGCAAAAGCATTTTCGAAGGAAGTCAGTGGCATCATTCTCGCTTCTCTCCATCCGCCTTTCCCTTCCCTGTTTTCCGGGCATTCCAATATTCGTCTCGTGAAGATCGACTCCGCATTCATAAAAGGCCCCGGCATGCAGATCTCTTGCGACAATCAACAAGGGGTCCGTCTCGCTCTTCGCAGATTGGCTAAAATCGGATACTCGAAGATCGGGCTCGCCACAGGTCGCTACGACGACCTCTCAACATACGGGCATCACTACGGTGGATACAAGATCGGGATGTCAGAGAACGGCTTGCCAGAGTATCCGATTCACATGATGGAGGAAAGCGACACCGACGAAGTCGCTACAGACAAGCTCGAGAGATGGATACGTGAACACAAATTTGATGCGGTAATCAGCAACTGGAATAGTATCCCTGTTTACCTACACAAATCCGGATTCGCCCAAGAGCACGAATTCGCCTTCTGCTCCCTCTCATTGCGGAGCAAAGAGATACCTTATGCTGGTATCGTTCAAAACCACCACCGGCTCGGCGAGCAAGCCGTCAACGTAATCGCCGGCAGCATGATAACTGAACAAAGCCAAGAGTCGATGTTCATCGAGGGATTCTGGAAGGACGGCGACCTGTATCCTCATCTTGGCGACATCGATTGGCACAACTTCGAATGAGAGCGAAACAAAAAGACATAGCGCAACGGGCCAACGTCCATATATCGACCGTTTCTCTAGCCCTTTCCGGAAGCTTAAAAATCTCGTACAAGACCAAGCAAAGGATCCTCGATATCGCTTCGGATATGGGATACAAGCGCGACCCGAATCTCGATGCGTTCATCCAGCACCGCTCAAAACGTACGTCCACCCGCTCCCAACTTTCGGTCGGTTTCATCGTCGACGAGAAGGCAGCGGCATCGCCTGAATTCCAGGATTTCAAACGGAGTTTAGATCAAAAGTCGAACGAGCTGAACATAAAGACAGAGTTTTTCACCACCAACGAAAACGCGCGAACTACAGATCGAATCCTCGACATATTGAATACAAGAGGAATCACGGCCATTCTCGTGTACACGCAATCCGAGCTCACCGGGAACCGGGATAAGTGGAACCAATTCTCAGTCATAAAAATCGACTCACTGTCTTTTATGACCGAGTTTGATGCCATCGCCCCGAACTACCGGCACGCCAGTCGCTTCGCGGTCGACAAACTTAAGAAACGGGGGTGTCGTCGTATTGGCTTGGCCATTGAATCAGAGTATTCCTCCCTTTGCGATCATCAGCAGGAAATGGGATACCTGATACAGACGAACACTGACGAAGATCTCCCTCAGATTCCTATTTTCAACTGGCGAACAACCCTCCCAATAGAGCAAAGGAACCGCAAAGCAGCTGAATGGGCAGCAACCCACCAGCTCGACGCCATCATTACGGACAGCCGGGACCTGGAATGCTTCTTCGAAACCGAGAGATTCAACCTTGAGCTGGCATCTTTGCGGATCACAGATTCCTCGAAACAACAAGGCGTGTTGATAGACAACGTCGCCCTTTGCCAAGAATCGCTGAACCTGATCAGGACATTGGTAAAACTGAATCAAAAAGGGATCCCTTCCGTAAGTTCCGTGCGTCTCCTAAGTCCCGAATGGGTAGACAAATCAGACTCGTATCTCAACTTTCGATACAGCTAACAAAACAACTCAAAACACGCTGTAGACGAGATCGCTGATCTCGTACGCGATCCACGATCGCGTCTACAGTGAGGATCGCCCAAAAACGGAGGACAACTCTCCGTCGTTGCCACAAGCAGCTACTTGTCTAATGCTTCCGACGCCCTGGCAAAAACGACAGGCATGCCTTCGCTCAAAACGACGACCAACTCCTTCGAACCGTCGCCGTCGATATCACATGAGGCCAATCCTCTTGGGCTCCCTTGGAAGGAGAGTCCTGAATCCCACGGCAAGACGCTCTCAAACGCTCTTTCGCCCTTGTTCAAGAAAAGCCCGAGATGCCCCTTTTCGAAACGGTTGGCCCAAGGCTCAGGCGATTGCAACTCCAAGGACATGAGGACATCAAGCCTCCCATCTCCATCGATGTCTTCTAGAAGCAGATCCATTGCTCGTCCCGATTGAGCAAACGCTGGTAGCGCTTCAAACCGATAACGCCCATCCTTTTCCATCCAAAAGATGCCGGACCTCAATTCACGAACCTCCTTAAAACGATACCCCTTCTCTTCCAGATTCGGAAACATCTCCTGTAAACTCTGTTGGGCAAAGGCCTCGTAGCTGAGACTTCTTGATATATCGCCAGGGAACGACTTCTCAAATCTCCACTTCGCTTCTAGAGTCCACTCCTTTCCTTCTGACACAACGGTCTCGATTAAATTGACCGGCTCAGAGGATCGCTCCCCATACCAAAGTCTCATTGGTTCACTGGAGCTCGCAGTCATCTCGGTGTTCAACCCCCAGTTTCCGGCAACAATATCAAGGGTTCCATTTCCATCCAAATCGGCAACCGCAAGTTGTGACCAAAGCCCATTCAGGGAATCCAAATCGCCTCGATCCTTCGAAGACCGACGCAACTCGCCCCCTTCATTCTCGATAATCGAAATGCACCCCCACTCCGTGGCAACTGCCAAGTCCAGGTCCCCGTCCGCATCCAAGTCACCCCAGCACGCGTCAGCGACCTTCCCCAACTCCAAAGCGTCATCATCTAAACTCACAGCGCTAAGAGCCCCATCGGTGTGCGACCATAACTCCGAGCTCTCGCTGTACGGATACTTACCGGGCACCAGTCGCGTTCCTACAAATAAGTCCGTCTCTCCATCCGCATCGAAATCAGCCGCTTCCACCACACTGGAAGAAGAATACGATTCAGAAAACGCTAAGCTCCAATCTCTTTCCAGATAGCCGTTCCCATCATTCAAATACAAGCGATTCGCATAAAATGAATCCCCCGCTTCCATTTCGACACCACCAGAAGCAGCCAACAGATCCAAGTCCCCGTCACCATCCCAATCCACCAAATTCAATTCCAGATCCTCGGAGCCAAAGTCCGTTTCGAAATCAATCGAGGAAACATCTTGGAAAGTGCCCGAACCATCGTTCAACAGGAGCAAAGTCTCTTGTCCCGTGGAACCTCCCAGAACAAGATCAACATCTCCATCCCTATCGACGTCTCCGTGCACGATCGCTCCGCCCAATCGAGACTCACGGAAAGATAGTAGCGGTTGATCCAACAGATCCAAAAATCGAGCTTCTGTGCGTTCCGCCTTTTCAGGCAGTTTGCCATCAATAGCAGTAAACATCCGAGACCGACTTTTCGACCAGGGCTCATCTCTAGCATTCCCGCCCTCCTCCAGCAGGAAGTTTCCATTTACTGGTAGATCCTCAAATACTTCGACAGCACCACTCGGCCAGCTTACTTCGACTCGGTCTATGCGACTGGAGTTACCCAGCCCAAAATGCAGGATCGGTTCGTCAGAAGACATATATCCACGCATAGGATACATTTCCTTGACTTGAACCAGACCATCGGACTCGAGCCGGATCCGAGCTCCTATTCCAAAAGAATTACTCTGTTTCCCTTTTAAACGGAATGTCACCCGACTCCCCTCATCCTCGTCATTCCGGAAGATCGAAAGCTTGTCCTGGAAATTATTGATAGCCAAATCCAAATCGCCATCCCCATCCAAGTCGCCACAAGCAACCCCAAAGCTGACTCCCAACTTGTCCAAGCCCCAAGCTGCACTCCTGTCCTCAAAGGTCAGGTCCCCAAGATTCTCAAAAACAAGATTCCTCTCCTTCAATGTGGGTTGATTTCGAAAGACGATCGCCATCCACTTATCACTAGAGAATCTCTTTTGCTTCTTCCCAAGGTCGCCATCATGAAACGATCGCAGCATGCCGTTCGTAGCAAACGCGTCCAATCGACCGTCGTTATTGAGATCGAGCAATCGCGACGCCCATGTCCAGTCTGTGCGAGCCAATCCACTTAGATACGCGATCTCCGCAAAGTGAGTCTCCGAGAGTTTCAGCAGCAAACAGTTCTTCAGGTATTGCGGCGTGTCGCCAACTTTGTGCAAGTCAAAGACGTGATCGTGATTGCCCACTGTTCTCAGATGCTGCTCGCGCGAAGTTGCCGCCATGTCAGCCACCCAGTAGTCCGAGTGCCCATCGTTGTTCACGTCTCCAAAATCAGCCCCCATCGAGTAGTACGGAACCTGGGGCATTACCTCCGAGAGGATATCTGTGAACGTACCGTCCTTATTGTTTTCATACAAACGGTCCAAATCAGAGAAATCGTTAGCAACGTAAATGTCTGGCCAGCCATCTTCGTTATAATCCCACCAAAGTGCAGAGTGACCATGCCCTGCTCCAGATATGCCGATATCCTTCGAAACCTCTACGAAATGCCCACCATCATTGCGAAAGACCATGTCCTCTAGCTTCGAGAAGTTAGCTCCCTGATGAATCAAGTTATTCAAGAGGTAAAAATCCAAATCACCATCGCGGTCGTAATCCGCAAAGCTGGCCATGCCGCAACCAGACTTTACCGCCACACCTCGCTCTTCCGCCTCTTCAGTAAAACGACCCGTCCCATCATTGATCCAGAGTTCATTTCCTGCACCGACGAAGCACAAATACAGATCCAAATCGCCATCATTATCCACATCCGCAAAGCTGCACCCGCTTCCTGGTGCTGGATTGTCAATAATTCCGGATACATCTGTGACATCTTCAAAGCGCATGCCTCCCAGATTCTTGTACAACCTACTCTTTTCGTCTTTACTGACGACAAACAGGTCGGGCTTCAAATCGCCATCTACATCGCCGAGAGCGATTCCGGTACCGATCGTTCCAAGAATATACTCGCGCCAACGCTCGGTCCAAACCTCCGGGCCGCTGTAGTTGTTCTCGAACTCACCGACTCCTATCGCGCCCGCATCAAGCTCCGTAAACAATGTCCCCTGTTCCGTTCCCTCGCTTGGGGGGACAAACTCGGTGAACTCCACGCTCTCAGAACGCCCGCATAACAAAATCAAAAGCCACAAGGTAACTCGTCTCATAACCCGTACTTCAAGTTTCCCCCCAAGCCTACTGTGCAGTGAGCTGACGATTCGTTTCATCCATAGCAGCTCTCGTATCCAGAAATTGCTTCATCGCAGTTTCATTCCCCTGCTTCTGGGCTAGCTCATAACCGATTCCCACAATATCGTAGGCAAGCTGGTGACGCCCTGTCCCATTCAACGCCTCCGCTAAATACGCGTAGTAATCCGCGCTCTCTGGTTTTGAATCGAGCAAACCTAATAGCAAATCGGACGCTTTCTCGTGATCGAGCTCCTCGAGATAGCAGCGAGCCAGCAGAACAGTCAGCTCCTGATCCTCGGCATCCAGTTTTCGAGCCCGCTCGATAAAAAGCCGAGCACGGGAGAAATTGCCTTCCTCCAAGGATGCCTCTCCCATCGATCGATAGTAACGCTTACTGTAAGCGTCCTGCAATTCTTGAGACACACCTTCCTTCTTAGCCGCTTGAAGCAGTCTGGGTACCTGCCGGTAGTCTCCCTTGTCTAAATACAACTCGACCATTCTCAACGATTTGTCTCCCTCCGAGATCACACCTTCCTCAACTAGGGATGTGAAAAAGACCTCTGCCTTCTCCGCATCTTGGACTTCGAGATAGAGCTCCAACAAGTGATTGAAGTAGCGCTTATTCTCAGGATCGAGCTCCAGTAGCGATTCGAAGGAGGCAATAGCAGCTACGCTGTCTCCACTCCATCGATACAATTCGGCGAGACTCCTTTGGATCATTTCGTTATCCGGATTTTCAACACGGCATCGCTCTAAGACAGTGATTGCTGCCGCGCCATCCCCTTTTTTCTGATACAGTTTCGCCGCCAAGGCAGCCGCTTGAACGTGCCCAGGGTCCAAATCATTAGCGACTTTGACATGCCTCATCGCAGTGTAGCGTTTGCTCAGATTGTAACTGCAAAGTCCGAGCAGATAATGTCCGGTCACACTCGATGAGTCATTGGGGACACGAGCCCTCAACTCCGCATAACACACTTCGAGAGCTCGCTTTCCAAGCTCGACTTGCCCCTCTTTCAACAAACGAACACCTTCGTTCATCTCCTCACGAATCCGCTCAAATTCGGCAGACGCTTCTTGAGATTGCCCAAAGCTCTGCACACCCACCCCGAGACAAATGAGCGCTGTGCCGCAGAAGGTACAGGCGGACCGAATGCCGCAAAGCCACGCACACATTTGGGACAAAATTCGAGACATGATAACGATCTTTTTCGGGGTACAGGGTGTTCTAGTAACAAACACTCGCCCCGAGCTCAAACCGAGTCAACTGACGATATTTTGCAGGCTCCTTCCCAGCAACCCACGAGGCCACTAAACATCTTAACTTAACGGATTTATGGACAAGAGGACTAGGACACAACCTGCAGCTTTGCTCTAATCGTCACGAGTAAGCAAAAAGAGCGAAATCCCCGCCTAACCGAAGCCCACCCCCTTACCCAAATAGCACTCAGGGCCCATGCTTACCTTCCACTAAAAATGAATAAGCTACTACTCCCCTTCTCCTTGCTCGCAGTCGCGACTCTTTGTCCAGCAGCGCCAAAATCCTGGCAAGTGGACTCTCCCGATATGCGGACCCGAATCGAACTCCAGTTAGAAAACGGCAAGCTCTCCTACTCCGCCGCCTTTCAAAAGACCGCACCTGCTTGGCAGGTTGAAGCTTCAGGATTCCAAACACTGATCGCGCCCTCCCCGCTTGGTGTAAAAACAGACTCGGAGGATCTCAGTTCTCAGCTCGCTCTTCTCAGTGAGAGCGAAACGCTTAGCCGCAGCGATCCCTATACGATGTTAACCGGAAAGCATGCGTCACTAGACAACCACTACAACGAACGCGTCATCAGTTTCGTTAACAAGTCCGGAACGACTCTCGAAGTTCATATCCGTGCGTACAAGGAAGGCGTCGCATTCCGCTACGGTTTTCCGGGTACAAACGGAACTCATACAATCGTTGCTGAGGAAACGGGATTCAAACTACCAAGCAACGGAAAAAAGTGGATCTCCCACTACTCTCCAGTCGGTACCTGGGCGCCAGGCTATGAGGAGGATTACCAAAACGGGGTGTCTATCGGAACCCCATCTCCCAAGTCTGTGGGATGGGCCTTTCCCGCACTCTTCCAAACCGAACCTGCATGGATTCTGCTCACCGAATCCAACCTCGACGGAAACTACTTCGCTGCCCACCTTGAACCAGATCCGAAGGATGGACTCTACCGTATTCGCCTTCCGGAGACAGATGAAACCTACGGAGTCCACCCTCAGACCTCGACAGCCAAGCTTCCTTTCTATTCCCCGTGGCGCGTTATCATGATCTCACCAGATCTCGCAGGGATCGCAGAAAACAGCCTCGTTCACCATCTGGCCGATCCTTGCAAAATCGAGGACACCAGCTGGATCAAGCCCGGCCCCTCCACTTGGAGTTGGCTCTTCGACCATAGCAGCCAAACCGACTATGACCGCCTTATCCCATTCATCGATCTCGCCGATGAACTCGACTGGCCCTACTCCATGGTAGATGCAGATTGGCACATAATGGAGAATGGAAACATCGAACAGGTCATCGAATACGCGGCCGAACGCGATGTAGACCTCACCGTTTGGTACAACTCGGGTGGCCCTACAAACTTGGTAAAACCTATCGGACCGGCCGACAGACTCCACTTGGCCGATACGAGACGAAAGGAATTCGCATGGCTGCAATCCCTCGGAGTAAAAGGAATCAAAGTCGACTTCCTCCAATCCGACAAGCAAGGCCAGATTCAGCTCTATATCGATATCATCGAAGACGCCGCCGACTACGAGCTCCTGGTTTTCTTCCACGGATGTACCTTGCCGAGAGGATGGGAACGCACCTACCCGAATCTCGTATCCATGGAAGCCGTTAAAGGCGGCGAACAACTCTGGAGCCAAAAGTTCGCCGACACGATTGCGGTTCACAATACCATCCTTCCCTTTACCCGAAACGTGGTCGGCTCCATGGACTACACCCCATTCCTCTTCCAAGGCATGGGCCCCGAGATCACTACCAGCACAACTTGGGCTCACGAGCTCGCCACCACGATCGTATTCGAGAGTGGCATACAACACGTCTCCGAAACCGTAGAGAATTTCGAGCGACTCCCCTTCTATGTCTGGCGCTTCCTAGAAAACCTGGAAGTTGCATGGGACGAAACAAAACTCCTCTCCGGACATCCTGGTGAAAACGTCGTCATTGCTCGCCGCAAAGGTGAAACTTGGTACGTCGCCGGCCTCAACGGACAAGATCAAACCCTCGACTACAGCTTGGACCTATCATTTCTGCCTAGCGGAGTTCATTCTCTCGAGTTGATCGGCGACGGAAGCAGCAAGACCGAGTTCTCGCAGTCGAAGCAGCTGATTCAGAAATCAGACAAGGTGCAAATCACATTCGCTCCACGCGGTGGCTTCGTAGCAACGATTACCAAAAGGTAAGCGAATGCCTCCGCTTGGCCAAGCGGAGGCTCATCTGGACAAGCAAGCTAATCCGTCAGAATCAAGCGGCGGTATGATCGCTCTGTATCCATCGTATCAGACAAGTAGTTAGTAAAAATCGGTTCGAGCTCGTCGGTGTCCTTTTCCTCGTCCGCTCGACCTGCTTTGGTCGCCAGTACCAGGGGACCATGGTAAGCAACCCGACCTACAAATGCCTGAGCATGCCCTTTCGCTTCGGCGAACTGCCGGGTCGAGCTGAGTATCTCACGGTATCCTGAATCCAACACCCCGCTCAGGCTCACATCCTCACATTCATGCAAAGACACCGTACACCAGCCGTCATCCAAACCGCCTGCACTCGATTTTGCCTCTGTCCACCAATGAGGAATAAATAGCTTCAAGCGTTTCACCGAAGACTCATTGTTCACCACGCGAAGCGTCATCTTCGCTTCATGCGGGTACTCCGACTCAATCGAAAGCTTCAGCCCATCCCACTCATAATCTCCCGGCAGTAAGAACGGCAGGTAGAGCGTGTCACCATCGACAATCGCTTGAAACTGAGACATCCGAGCCAAGCCTTCCGCTCCACGCATCGTACAGCACCAGTGCGACTCATCAGTCTTGTAGAACAAGTCCAACTCACCGTCAGAGCCCGGACAATTGTCACAACCAAAACCGCCATTCGATCGCTGCCCATGCCCGAGCGCATTGAACCAAATCAGCTGAGCCTGCTCGAGTAAGACATCATCTTTGGTATGTAACCAAAGTTCCATCGCCACCATAAGCGAGTCGACCACCGCACACGGCTCTGTCCACTGAGGGCGACCGAACCAATTGAAGTTCGCGTGCGTCTCCGTCCATGCGAGGTCGATATACAGTCGGTAGCGACGCTCAATCTCCTCCATCAGCTCACTACGCCCTGTTAGTTTCGCCCAACGAATAACGCCGCGACACGCCGTGAGAGTCGCATGCGTCTGCGCTTGAATCAGGTCGAGATCCATCTCCAAGAAGCGACCGATCATCTCCTCGATCAAAGGCGAGAGTTCGTCTCTCAAACCGAATGCCTCCGTCGCATCGATCAGTCCTGTCATCCCAATCGTAAAGCACCCAACATCCGTAGAGAGGATCCACTCGCCAACCTGCTTGAGATGCGAGCCACTATAGGAACCTCCGCTTTCGCGAGAACTCGGTTCAATCGGGTATTTTTTGTACGCACCTTTCGTAGGCAAAAAGAGATTGTTGATAATCGGAAGCGCGAACTCTCGGGCCGGACTTTCCGGATCCCAGCGGTGCAACTCGGCCAACGCCTGCAAAACCCATCCATGAGACGACAATTGCTGTTCGCTTATTCCATCATCATAGATCCGCCCATAATAGCCTCGCTCATTAAGTTCGCTTGGCCAGAGCCGCAACGTCTCCTCCAAATAACGAGGTGCATGCCCCGTCGCCTGAGACAGCAAGACCCATCCTAGCAGGGTACGACCTTCAATATCTCCCGGCCAACGCTCAAAGGCCTTCTCGCGTTGGAAGATATTCTGCGGCCAGAACTTCTCTTCTTCGAGACGATTGAAATTCCTCTGAAGACGATTCCAGAGATCTTTAGTGGGCGTAAACGCTCCGAGTGGACTAAAACTCATAACAACAAAAACCTAAACCGCGTAGTCTATTTACACCTACACACCTTCACCACGAACAAAACCTTCGTGCACTCTTAGTGCCCTTGGTGGGCAAAAAAACTTCAATTCCGAGCTTCGTAATCCGCATCCACCTCAGCCTGAAACGCATCGAGGATGGCTTTCATTTCCTTAGCTACTTCCGGTTTCTCAGAAACTAGATTCTGCTTTTCGCCAATGTCCTGACTGAGATCAAAAAGCAAAGGCTCCCACTCGATATCCGATTTCCATGTCGGCTCGCTCGAGACCATGTACTTCCACTTACCCTTGCGCACCGCGTCGATTCGGCCTGACCCTACAAAAATGGGCCGATCATCGAGATCATGACTTTCTCCGCGTAAAACCGGTCCGATCGAAACCCCATCGATTGCTGAATCCAAACTTTCGATACCCGCCATCTCAGCAAAAGTAGGAATTGTATCCAATATGTTCACTGCAGTATCAATCACCTGCCCCTCCGGGATCACGCCCGGCCAGCGATAGATCGCAGGCACACGAATGCCTCCCTCAAACGAATACATCTTACCACTGCGAAGCTCGCCGTTCGAACCAAGTCCCCACTCGATTCCCTCTACTTTTTTCCAAGGTCGCATCGAAGCACCATTGTCACTGACGAAGACGACTAGCGTATTCTCTTCCAGTCCAAATACCCGTAGAGCACGCAACACTTCGCCAACTCCCCAGTCGAGTTCTTCCACCGAGTCACCGAACAATCCGTTCTCGGTTCGCCCCTTGAAATCTGGAGACGCTCCCAGAATCGTGTGCGGCATGGCATGAGAGAGAAACAGAAAAAAGGGACGATGATGATTCTCCGCGATGAAGCGAACCGCCTCCGCCGTGAACTGCTGAGTTAGCAAATCGTTATCGATAGGAGCTTCCACCACTTCTGTACCACGATACATCGGGATCGGAGGCCAAGACTCGTTGCGGAAACCTTCCTGGGGATGCCCGGGTCCCATATCATTTGGATACGGAATCCCATACCACTCGTCGAACCCCTGACCGAGCGGCAACTGCTCTTCCTCCATGTGCCCGACATGCCATTTACCAATACAGTGACTTTTGTATCCGTATTCCGATAACCATTCGGCAATCGTGACCGCACTCGGATCAAGACCACCTTCACTGGTCGGCCAAAGCACCTCGAACAATCGCTCTCTCGCCGGGTGACGTCCTGTCAAGAACGCTGTCCGCGTCGGGGTGCAAACCGCACTCACATAGAAGTCCGTAAGCCGTGCTCCTTCTGCTGCAAGCTGGTCTATCACCGGAGTCCTATGCTGCGTACTTCCGTAACAACCTAAATCACCGTACCCTAAGTCATCGACCATTATGTAAACGAGGTTCGGCAGTCGGTTCTCTTCCTTTGCACTCAAAAAAGAGAATAAGAACAAAACCCCGAGGGAGAAAACTCGAATAGAAAAGAGGAATGACGACATTATCAACAAACAGAGACTCTAAGCATCTCGAGATCAAAATAAGGTTTACTAAATCCGTTACTGTTCACTGCTAACCTAAACATTAGGCAAGTGCCCTTTGTGAAAAGAGCAATTCAATGAGTCACTCTTTGGCTCTATCTTAACGGAATAAGATATACAATGGGTGACCGATCTGATCCTGTTTAACAGGTTTCCATCTTTTCCCAAAACTCGGCTTTTAGCTTTCAATTTCCCTCATTCGCGACAATGAACACACTCAACATAAACACCTGCACTACACTCAATGACGGCATTGCCATGCCCATGCTCGGACTGGGCGTTTTCCAGATCACCGAGGCGGATGAGTGCGTCAAGGCTATCCACTCAGCCATCGACTCCGGCTATCGCCACATTGACACCGCAGTGGGCTACGGAAACGAAACTGAAGTTGGAAAAGCAATCAACGAAACCAAGATCGCTCGGGAGGATTTGTTCATCACTACCAAGATCTACTGCAGCGACTTTGGAACCGAGAAAACCCGCAAATGTGTCGAGACGAGCCTCCAAAATATGGATACCGACTACATTGACCTGTATCTTTTACACTGGCCGGTACGCGAACGAACAGAGGAAGCCTTCGAAACCTTGCTCGAACTGAAAGCCGAGGGTAAGGTCAAGTCTGTGGGCGTGAGCAACTTTACTGTCCGCCGCTTCGAGGAGCAGTTTTTCAAGAGCGTCGATACTCGCCCTTCTGTGAACCAAGTTGAACGCCACCCCTACTTCGCCAACAACGAGCTCCTCGAATACTGCCGAGAAAAGGGAATACAAGTCGAGGCGTACTCTCCACTCGCCCAAGCTGGTGCAATCAAGGACCCAACGATCAACGAAATCGCTGACCAGTACGGGAAATCGCCAGCTCAGATCATGATCCGCTGGCAGCTTCAGCAAGGAGTTGTCGTCATCCCGAAATCTGTAAATCCAGAGCGTATCAAACAAAACGCGGACGTATTCGACTTCCAACTATCCAACACCGACATACAGACGATGAACGCTCTCAACAAAGACGAATCGATCATCACCTGGCGTCCGGAAGACGACTGGTTCTAGACAGAAAATCAGGAGGGCAACGCTCCGTCGTTGCCTTAAAACGGGTAACAAAACAAAAAAAGACGCCCACGAAGCATCCGCCCCATCACACAAGCACATCTCCCCCTTAACTCGCCACTCGACGCTCTTCAAGCTCGCTTCTCACCCCTTCCATTCGTTTACGCGAGAGAGGGTAGAAAAACAGGAACAACATCGGAATCGCTAACAAAACGCCGGGCATGATCAGGAATGCCTTAAACAAGCGGTCCACCACTTCAGCAGGCTGGGTCTCCAGAGACGGATCGATCCCAGCAACATACTGAACCACAATCCCTGTCGCCCCCGCAGATGCCGTCAAAGCGGCCTTGATGAACCATGAATAGAAGGAGTTGAGCGAGGCCTCCCGTCGCTTTCCGGTTTTCAATTCATCCCAATCCGCTACGTCGGCTTTCATAGAGGGAAGAATCAGCCAGACCGATGCGGATACACCCGCGTTCAAGGCAGCAGGTAAAACCTGAAGATAAGGCATGTCCGGGCGGATACAGTAGAAAGCAACAAACTGATTCAAAACGCCTCCCACCAAGATAATCGCGAGCACACTCTTCTTATCCAACTTCTCAGCCAGCCATATCCAAACAGGAATAAACGCCAAGCCCACTACCACTTCACCGGTTCGTTTGACCAGCTCCAACATTGTCGCATCGCCAATCGCCCCGTCGCTCACCTTGAAGAGGTTCACATAGTAGCCCAACTGTCCGATGACAGTCGCTCCGAAAACGTGGAAGAAGGAGATACCAATCAAAATCCATAAAGGACCGCAGGTGAACGACTCTTTCAGGCTCGTCGAAAACTTCTCCTTCTTTTGCGAGACAACACTCTTTCCGTAGTTTCGCTCCTTCACGAATAGAGCGGGCAAAACCCCAACGATAAGCATGACGATGGCAAAAGGAATACAGAGAGTCTGCATTCCCACAATGATACCGGCCGCCCCAGCAGACTTGTCAGCTAGCCAATCGCTCGCCAGCCAGAGGATCAAAGCTCCGAAGATGATATTTATTTTCCCCACGACCGTCATCGCGGCCGTGACACGTGTTTTTTCGTCGTAGTTCGGAGTCAGCTCTAGTTGGAGCCCATAGTACGGCATCGACCAAAAACTGAATACAAGAAAGAAAAGGATTCCGAAGCCGACCAACCAAACGCTCAATACCGTGAACTCCAGCATATCGCCTCCTACACTAAAGGAGGCAAATACAGCATCTGGATCTGCACCGAAAAACTGGACGATGTTCGGCATGTACCAAAACGCAGGATACAGGAAAGCGACGAAAAAAGCCGCCACCAGAATAAATGGCCGGCGACGTCCCCAGCGGGTTCGCGCGTTGTCAGATATGAATCCAACCAGAGGATCACTAAACGCATCCCACAGGCGATAGATCATCAGGATCACGCCTAGAACCGCAGCGTTAATCCCGAGGCCAAGGTTAAAGAACGGCATCCACAGAGTATTAATCGTGGTATTCGCTGCGAACATGTCCATCGACTGCCCGATCGCGTACGCCGTTTTTTCCTTCGTCGGTACTCGTTCGGATTCGGGAATTTTATTCACCGCCTTCATCTTGCTCGTCGTCGGGTTTCAGAGGGTTAATCCGAATTCTTCGGAAGGTGTTTCGACATAAGTGCATCGAGGTACTTGGCAAAAGCCTCGTCTCTACCTTCGACTTGGTTCACGTAGGTGTGCAATTCATTCACTGTTTCCGTGAACCAACGACTTCCCTTTTCTACATCAAAATCCAGATGTCCGGGTTGATCTTCCTCAAGATACGGCCCCAAACCTTCAACCGTATAGTAGACCGTCGCCAGGTCCCAACTCGGTCTCTGGGCTTCCAGCGTCGACTTATCGAACTCCCACAACCAATCCCGATAAGCGGTTCGTACGATATTTCCAGGCGACGTTTTAATCAACGATTTCCCGGTCAGCACAAAGTCCCCCGCATTGATGAAGGTGATCGGTACCGGACAGGTATCGATCGCATGTTTGGTGTAAGGAACAGTTCCATTCCGGAAGAAGTTCCAATCTTGAGCGTGGTAACCATTATCACTGTTCGCTCGCAACCCTCCCAAGGCCACCCATCGACGCACTTTCTTTCGAACGAGCTCGATCCCATTCAAAGACGAGACTTCGTCTGCCCCTGAAGATAACAATTCGCTGATCCCAGTGGTGTGCCCAATCGTTACATACATCACGCTGCTATCTTCAGCGTTTGCGAGAAGACGGCGATTCAACTTGGTCTGATCTTCTGCGTCATCGGTACCTATCCGTTTGTGTCCAAATGCAGCTGTGTCCTTTGCCAACTTCTCAGCAAGCATCTTGTCTATAGGGTCTCCCACGTCAGTTTTTTTGTAGGCCCCAATTGGTAGGTCGGGTTTTCCGAAACATGTGTTAATCGCATCAATCACGCCCACGCCGTATGGGATTACACCCGAACTGTAGATCACACCGAGAATTTCAGCTTTACCGTCCAAGGCATAGCTATGCAAAAGAGCGAGAGCTCCCACATCATCGCAATCGGACCCCATGTCGGTATCCAAGATCACTTTCACTTTGTTCGACGCTTCACTCATCATCGATGCGTTCGAGAAACAGGTTGAAACGTTCACTGTCCCACTCAACCTTAACTCTCTTTGGAGCTCTTACCATTCCTTCGATTTTTCCTGACGCATCACGTCGCCACTTGACCTCAACAGCCTCATCAGTTCCAGGGAACGGAAAAGCCCCTTCAGCGAATTTTAGATCGCTCTGGATTTCAATTTTAACCTTCGAGAAGTTAGGAGCATCGGGAAAACGAACTCCCAAAGCCTCCTTCGACAAGTAGTACATCGGCGACGCTGACCACGCATGGCAATGGCTTTGCTTGAAGTGGAAAAACTCAGGAGTCGTCACCGCACCTTGCTCGAGAAACCATCCCCACCCTTGGCGAATCAGACTCTCTGCTAGATTCGAGAGACCGAGAGCATAAAGCCCCTGGAATATGAAAAATGAATACGCAGGACTGAAACGCGCTCCATTCTCTGGATCCTTCTTATCTAGGAAAACGTGAGATAAGGTCTTACTCAGATGCTCGCGAATCCGCTCCTCCTGCCCGGTGTTAGTCGACTTCGAAACAACTGCTAAAATGCTCGCATGCGGTGACTGCGTCCCGCCGGCTAAGTTATCGTTGAAGCAACCAAGCTCTTCATTCCAAAAGCAAGAGACTGCCGAGGACCGCACCCTTCCTAAACGCTCGGACAAACGGTCTGCTTCGTCCAATTCACCCAACTCGCGCGCAATGAGAATAGCGCTCTCGAGCATTAAAACGTAAGGAAAGGTTAGATTCGCATTTGGTCCTGTCTTATCTTGCTCAGAGGCTTCAACACCATTGTCGCCATGCAGTCCCCCGTACGCGGACTCAACTCCGTGTAGCTCCGGCCAATCAGCATTCAGCAAGCCATCCTCCCGCTCATCGGATAGATCGTGAAACCATTGCATCGATCCCAACATAGCCGGCCAATCGTCTCGCAATCGATCAAGGTCACCCGATGCCAAATAATACTGCCAATACCCATCAATCGCTTCGATCGCGAAATCGGCGATCGTATAGTCACCTTTGTTTGGATACACGCAGCGGAACTTTCCGGTATGATCAGGAGATTGGCCATAAAGCTCCATGCAACGTCCCATGAGCTGTGTATCGCCATAGGCGGCAAGGCCGTTGTGGAACTGGATGATCACGTCACGCAGATACATCCCCCTCTCGCGTCCAGAACAATCAACGAACACATCTTCCATGTTCGCCTGCTGAGTACGCTCGCACATTTCCCAAATAGAATTGAGCAATGGATCCGAACAACTAAAGTGCCCCAGTCGCGTCACCGGATAGTGGCAGGAAAGAAACTCCAGATTACGAAGGGTCACATCCGACTTCGCGCCACGAACCGTAAGGCGTAGGTACCTCGTTCCACGCGGCTGACTCGGACGAAAGCGGCAGACAGCCTCCGTCGGGTAGATACGATCTCCAGAAGTATAAACAGGGTTCTGCAAGAGCTGCGTCTTATCCGCCGTAAGGTGCTCGTTGTAACAAAGGTCTACCTCGGCACCCACCGCTCCCTCGAGCTCCAGATGAGGCAGGACAAGCCTCATCTGCCCGAAGTCCAAACTTACAGAGAAACCGTTGGGGTATTGATCAATCGAAAAGCTCTTACCGGCTACCAGTTCTTCAGCAGTAACACTCTCGATTGGTGCTTCATACTGATCCCACTGGCTACGACGTCCCGCATTAATAGCGCGATGCTCCTCCTCAACATCAATCCACTTCTCCAAACCAAGATGGATCGAATCAGCATCTGAGATCCGCTTTTCAACTACAGACTCTAGCTCTTTCGGGTCATGTGGACCTGAGTAGAGCAAACAACTTGAATCACCAGCTTCTTTGTTTGCGGAAAGCGAGACTCCCGACGCCTTAGGAAAAGCGATGTAAAAGGTGTAGCCATCATCGATAACTGTCTCCATCGCTACGAACGCATTCCACCCCTCTTTGAGAGGGAGGACAAAGTCCTTGCGCAATCGATCCGTATCGCCTGCTGCTTCACACTCGACACCATTTACAAAATAGCGTCCCCAATAGAGGCCGAATACCACGTTTTGGTCTCGCGGCGAGTGTATCCAAGTTGCGGTTGCAAAGGCCATCGTATCTCGTCCCTCAAATATATCAATCTCACCATGAAATGAGGGAGTCGGCAGAGAATAACCAAAACAAACCTCGCGATCAGACAGCGGCTCGACTTGGCGATACAATTCAATGGGAACCGGCTGCAAGTCCATGAATGGGATCGTGCGAGCACTCAACTCACCCCATACCGACTGGTCCTCCAGCTCAACGGTACGGCTCCAGCCCGAATCATCGAACTCCGGCAATAACCAGTCAGCTTCGTCTTTTTCCTGATCAAATACGTCTACAGTTTCGAGCGCGAAGCTCATCTTGGCTGCATTCGGGTCGAAAGCCTCGTAACGCTTTACTCTCCAATCCGAATCCTTACTCGTCGCCAACTCGATTGTAGTACCATCATCATCCGTGAGCTCACCCCAAGCGATAAAACCACCTTGTACAGAATTATCCTTGAAGGTCTTGCAACCAAAGGACTTCACCAGCACGGCAATCACATTGTCCCCAGACTTCAGATACTGTGCAATATCATGCGTGTCGAATTGAGGATTTCTAACATCGAAACGGACCGGACCGAACTGCACGAATACCCCATTTACGAACAATTGGTAGGACGTATCCGCAAAAACCTGTACGAGCGCCTTTTCGGGCTTCGATCGAAGCGCAAACGTCCGACGAAACGCTGCAAAGCGATTCCTCCCTTTCCCTTCCCGATCGTACCAAACAAACTTTGCCGAGTCAGTGTTCATTCCAAATGCTCCTCCCCTTCCCTTTCCCTAGGAGTCCCCAGAGGGTAAAGAAACTTTCCTTCTCAAAAACAATCGTGGATCTTCGAGTGAGATATTCATCTTCAAGCGACTCAAGGTAGCACTTCCGTCGCCATCCGGATCCTCATCCACGATTTCAAATTTTGGCTCGTCGTCGATTTCATTTAAAGGCTGCCACGTCACCAGATCTTCGCTCCCCTCAAACACATCCAACACTCCGGAGGTAAGCTGACTCTGTCGAAACTCCATCGAAACAGCAATCCCCTCAGAGCTTTTTGAATAGGCAACCGTTCCCATAGCATTTGGTTCAAAGACTAAAGGACTCAAATCACTGACGAACTCAACCAAGTTGTTATTTCCATCGCCATCTGGATCATCCAAAGGTCCGCTCCCAAGCCCTCCCCAGGGAATGTCATTCTTCCACTCGTCATACGCGACTCCGGGAGTAGCGAGCAACACGACGTACAAGCTTCCTTCGGGGAAGTCGAAGCTTACGCCTCCGCTTTCTTCAGTGAGAACGACCTCGCCGACTGGCATCCCATTGGCATCAAGGGCGTGCGCTTCGTATATCCTGCGATTGTCTACCGAAACCCTTACATCCGTGCTTTTCATAACCCAAGGAGCCTGTCCGTAATTTGTTATTTCGTATCCAGAGTATGTGTTTCCCTCCGAGGTAAAATCAGTAGCCACAGACTCCCAGTTAGTAGGACGGCTCGGGCTCGCCATTTGGACTAGCACTTTGGAGGAGTTTCCGATTGCCTTGGAATCCAGGCTGATCGTCGTTATCGAACAAGCTCCTACCTTTACTTCGTAGCTTACCGAGCCGAGGTTTTTACTCACCGGTTCGTAGCAAATCAGGGTCTGAACCTTCGGCGAATCGATGGTAAACGTCCTTTCCGCTGTACTCAAAATCAGCTCGTCAGTGATACTGGTCACGCGGACCCCAGAATCGAGCGCCTCAACATATCCATCAAAGTCGTCAACCAGTTCGGTATTCGCTTCCGAACTATCAAAGTGCACCTCGACCGGCCCTACCAAAAACGCATGTGGGTCCACACCTCCATCAAGATTCGATTCAGGAGGAAGGTTGCCACTATCGCGATTCGGGTCAAAGCTCGCGCTCTCTGCAATCACCGGCGAACGTCGATCCCACATCGATTCCAGCGAGCGATGCTCCTCAAGGACCGTATCCCCTTTTTGGATGTATCCACTTCTGAATGCCAAGGCAGCAGCCGGAAACTGCCCAGCCATTTCTGGATTCATGAATACCCACTTTTCCTGCGAGGGCTTATACCCATTCGCAGATCTTGGAGGAGCAAATCCCTCCGTCTTTCCTACGAACCAAAAATAGGCATCGAAACCCGAGAGCGACGAATAGGCAGATATCAACATCGGCCCTTCAAAGGCAGTATCCATCGGCATTACCCAGGTGCTTTCCGTTACCATCATTGGTTTTCCGGCAGGCTGCTTTACACTAATGGGGAGTGAAAGAATTCCGTCATCCAGAACCGACGTTGTGGTGTAATAGTCTCCGTTTTGAACAGCCCAGCCCGCATCCCATTTGTTTGTCGGATTAACATGAACACCCGAAAAGTATCGATTCAGAGCAACGACATCGGAACTTTCCGCATAGCTGTAGCGCTCGCTGTCTTGGAGATAAACGACATCCGCAGTCTTCCAGTTACCCGCATTCACCAAAACAGGACAATTCAGATCTTCCCGCACGAAACGAGCGATCTCCTTGTTGAAGTCGATCATCGTTTCCACGAAGAACTGCAGCTGGTCGTTCATCCGAGAAGACTCTCCAGTACTCACTCTACCCTCTCCTTTCAGATACCAAATCCCAGCCAGGCCGAACATCTCCTGATCAAGATCGTCATCCAAACCAACCGTGTCGCTCGACGGCATCGAGTTCTCTCCCCACTCGGCTAAAACGTTCTCCAGGCTGCCGTATTTATCCACTGCCCAAGTATAGAATAATTTCCCCAGAGCAGCCTTCGATTCGCTCGGCATCCGATCAACTGTCCAAAACAAGAGGCTGTCTTCGTTCTGGATCTGAAAGATCGCTAGGCTTGGTTCCTCGGCTAAAGTCTTGCCTCCCAAGTGGGGAGTTGGAGTAGTGAAGAGTTTACGCAGCCACTCCTTATAAGCGTCCTGCAAGGCTTCATCGAAGAACAAGTGCCCCCATGGTTCATTGTATCCTCCGCTCTTCATGTTCCTCGCCCAGTAAGGCGATACGACGGAGTAAATCCCTTCTTCACGCATAGCCCCCACTGTACTCCAGATCCAATCCAATTCCCCCGCGTTCACGTCGGTGATGCTGGGAGCGCTATCACTCGGGTTGATGTGAGAGTGAAGTCGAATCAAGTTTACCCCACGCTTTGCTAACCAACGCGCGTGGTGGTCCAGGTTTTCCTGATTCTGCCATCCTGGTTGACTCCAAGCCTCCGGGTTGCCGCGTCCCACGTTCGTGTTCACCGCCCAAAACCGAATAGACTCTCCGTTCCCTTTTACGAAGTCACCCTCCTCGTCGTACGATATCCAGCCCGCTTCTCCTGCCGTATCCTCGTTGAGATATCTAAGATCGAACAGAGCAGCCTCATCAAAGGCATCACGTTCAGGCTCAAACGACCAGTCCGCAGCGAAGCCAGACACAGCCAGCAAGGCCATAAGGACGAGCCCCAAGGCAGCTTTCCGAGGGACAATATTCAACCAGAGTTTGTTTAGGGTACTTGAGGTCATCAAACGATTTGGATAGCAACTACCCCAGGCAGATTCTTCGACGAATGGGGTTGCTTAATTTGCTAACTCATGACCCGCCAAAGCACGAAGTGGCCGATAACTTAATCCGTTTAAACCTCGGCTTTAACTGCACTCTAAGTCTCCCTAGGGAGAATCGGTTCGAAATGGAGTCAGCGGGAGTCCCTCCCTCGAAAACACATTCACCCGTGGATTATTGGCCCAACCGTAACGGACGGCGACTGGAGCATCGACCTTGTCACTCCAAACAACGATCCGATCTTTCCCTTCCAGACGAGCTTCAGCGTGCACGAACACGCCATTCTCACCAGCAATGGCAAAGCCCTTGGGCGAAGGAACATCAAAACAGTATAATCTCTCTCCGACGTAATCGAAGCTCAAGACAGCCTTATTTCCTTCGATCTCCATCGAGCTGTATTCCGGGCTTCGATACTCCATTTCGATTTCGTACTGATTCGCCAAAGCCCAACGAGCAAGCCGCTCAGCGGGTACTTGTTTATTGCGCGGGTGAATGTCCCTACCTTCACCAACATCAATGATCACTGCCTGCCCCCCATTGGGAATATACTTCATCGTAGCAGTCTGCGCTTCCCGAACCTCCGCCCAGCTGTTCTCCTCAACCGCACTATCCGTCTCATCTTTAAAGTCTGCTAGTTGCACCCAATAGAACGGGAAATCGCCCTGCCCCCATTCATCCCTCATCGTAGATATCATCAACGGAAAGGTCTTGTGGTATTGCCGGGCACGTCCCGCATTCGTCTCACCTTGATACCAAATGACTCCCTTTATTCCGTATCCAAGAATTGGAGCGACTCCACCGTTGAAGATATTGGCCGGACGGTGCTGATTGATGCGAATGTCGTGAGGTTTACGCGGAGAACGCCCCTTTCTCCCGTCTTCTATCCACTTGGCTCGCTGAACCTCGTAATCCTGTAGTTGCTTCTCAAGCACTTCATCAGAAAAGGCGGCGATCCGCTTATCCCAATCAGGCAGAATTCCAGCGAGTTCCGGGTCGCTCTCAAAGGCGTATCGTGGCATCCAAGCTTCCGCGGCGGATCCGCCCCATGCATTGTCGATCAAGCCGATCGGCACCCCCAATGTCTGCTGCAACCGCCTGCCAAAGAAATAGCCAACCGCAGAAAACTCTCGTACCGAGTCTGGTGAACAAACTTCCCACGCCCCCTCGAAATCATCCTGCCGGACTTGCGTGCCGTTTTTCGGAACGGTCAGAAATCGAATCATCGAATTGTTAGCGGAAGCGATCTCGACTTCCGCATTGTCCGACGCAGCCACCGGCCATTCCATGTTAGACTGCCCCGAACACACCCAGACTTCACCAATCAGCACATCGCGAACAGTGAGCTTGTTTTTCCCCATAACAAGCAGCTCGAAAGGTCCTCCCGCCTCCATTGGCTGCAGCTCGACTTGCCACTTTCCGTTCTCATCCGCCTTAACCCTCAAGCTCTGCCCATTGAATTTAACTCTGACTTTTTCTCCAGGGTCAGCAGAACCCCAGATCGGTAATTCAACGTTCCGTTGAAGCACCATGTGATCGGTGAAGACGGATGGTAGCTTAACCTCAGCCGAGAGCTGAGCCCAAAACGCGAAAGCGACGATAAAACATGCGAGGGTATTTCTAAACATAGCGACTCTTCCTATCTCCAGATTGCAACTACAGTCAATCAGCTTACGGGGATCGAATCCTCTCAAACCGCCCAATCAGCAGTCCGGAACAAGAACCCTAGGTAACGCCCCATTGGATACAAGAGATCCCCAAACGACTTGAACCGGATCAGCTACGCGAAGGTCGCCTGAGCAAGTCGCGAATTGACATCAAAAGCCTCACACAGTCCACGCTCACAGCCAATTCTCGCCCCACTTCCATCACCCGATTTACCAAGTCTGGCCGAACAGCAGGTTTCATCTTCTCAATCGAACAAGAAAGACCTTCATCTCTTTGTTCTTCTGAAACTTACAAAAGACTCTCGAAAATTAGCCTGCCCCTTTACTGATTTTAATAAACGGATTAACTAAATCCCAAACAATGGGTGTCGCTTCCCCTACAGGCACCCTCTTTGATTGCCTTCATACACCCCGCGAAAAGGAGCAGATAATCACCCCCTGCAACGACCGCGCCCCTCCTTAGAACTGATCTAATGATAATAACGCGAAAAACAAAAGTCCCACTCCATTGGACGTTCTACGCGCAGCTGCCCTTGTTGCTAAGCATCTATGGCGCCTTCGTCATCAATGCCCCTTTTCTGCTCCTGATAAAGAAGTTCATCGACAATCCAGCCGCCATCATGGGGCTGATCAGTATCGAGATCTACATCAGCATCATGGGGACACCATTCATCTCCTGGCTGAGCGACCATATCTGGACACGTTGGGGACGTCGGAAATTCTTCTTCGTCATCGCTGACGTCGGGCGAGCTCTCTGCCTGATCGCAATGCCCTTCGCCCCCAATCTTTGGTCCTTGATCATTCTTCGCTGGCTATTCGGCGCTGCAGGCGATTTTGCAGGCATGACCCAAGCCCTCATCTACGAGGTCGTACCCCCACCACAACGCGGTCGCCTCTCAGGCTTTTTCCAAGGCTCGATTCAGTTCGGAAACATCCTCTTCTTCTTCCTTCTGCTGGGTCGCTTCGACGACTACTACTTCATGGGCCCCTTCGCTCAGGTCACAGCCCTGAATGGGGGAGCGATCATGTTCTGGCTGGCAGCCATCCTACTATTCGGCATCGCCGCTTACGAAGGACTCGGCTTCAAGGAGATCAAGCCACCTGACGCGAAAAACCTCAACTCTGGCCGTAAGCCCGGCCAATCCATCTTCGTCCACTTCTTTAAGAACTTCTTCAAGGACGTGCTCTCGAAGGACCTGCTCCCAGTCTATCTGGTCACGCTTATCGTCGCCATGTTCAATGTGCAGCTAGGCGTCTTCCTCCCCCTACTCTACACGGAGCAATGGGGCTACTCTCTGCAAGAAATGGGAAATACGCTGGCGATAGGAGCGGTCTTCGCCATTTCATTCGCCTTGTTGTCAGGTTGGTTCGCCGACCGCTATGGGAAGATGATGACCTTCGTCCTCGCCAATGTCGGCTCGCTTGGGATGAACGTGTTTTACTTCATTTGGGTCTACAACCAACCCGACTTCCGCCCAACCTTAGTCCAAATCGTCGTCATCGGAAACGTCACTGCGATCTTCCTCATGATCAAGGGAGTCGTGGGCTTCCCGCTTATGATGGAATATGTGGAACGCAGCCGTATGGGCGCCGCCAACGCCGGTATCCAGATTTCCCAGAGCATCTTCAGAAACGGTCTGCTTTTCTTCGTCGGAGTCTGGCTCGCCTGGTGGTCGTACTGGTTCTTGCCGCAAGCTGGCTACAACGTCTCCCTCACCTTTCCTGAGGAGAAAAGCGAAGAACAACTGGTCTCCCAACTGCAGTCAGCCGGCGTAAATCCCGAGGAGTTGGTCCTTAGGCCTGAGCACCAGTTCGGAGTGGATGGTGAAACCTCAATGCGCTGGTGGATTCACCAAAACGACAAGGAGGCTCAAGAGCTGCTTGAGGAGAAGAAAAAATTGAAAAACGAACTCGGCTCGCTCGAGACGAAAGCCGACTCCCCCTTCCTAGAAGCAACCGAAGCGGAGGAGATCCAATCACAAATCGCAGCACGCGAAACAAGGATCACCGAAATCGACCAAAAGCTCGAAGCAGGAGTCGACAGCTTGAAAGCGAAACTCATGCCTGCCTTGGAGCAGTCACTCTACGAAGCGGGATCCCAAATCCGAAGCGCCTCATTCAGCAACGAAACCCTCTCACTCGGACTCACGACGATCGAGGAATTCGATGAAAGTTTAACCGAACGACTCATCACCAACATCAGCGGTCCACAGTTCGCTCTCGTCAGAAACCAAAACGAGAACGCCGCAACCCGATGGAGTCCAGACGTAAGTATTGAGTCAATACAGGGTCAAACTCCGGGCGTAAACATCGACCTCAGTTTCGATCCTATCTTCCTAGATCTCTACGAAGGATTCTATCGAAAGACTGAATCCAACGAGAAATCATTCGAGGCGAGTTCAGCCATTATCAGTCTAGTGCGAGCCCTAATCGGACGCGGGCCGAATCGTTTCGAGCTTTCCGTCGACCAATCCAATGAGGACGCATCCTCCATTTCGATCGAACTCACCCTCCTTGAGCGAGCTCTCATCGATGACTTGGAGCTGATTGCCGAAGGAATTTCAGAGGAGAAACTCATTTCTGATGTGGCACTCGCTTCTACGTCACCGAGCGAGCATCAACTGACACTCACTCTGGAGCAATCAGACAAAGACATCGGCGAGCTGCAACCACGCGCCATTGAAGCTAGCGAGCGAATCGACGAGCTCCTTGGTCAAAGAGGCAGCCTCAATCCACTCATCGTAGAAAGCTACATCCGTGTATCGGATACACTAGCGGCAAGCCCCTTCTACGTGACCATTCCCGAAAACACAACAAAGAGCGCGTATTCCGAACGCGAATACGAGTACTTCTTCTCAAGCAAAACACTTGAGATCGCGACAGATATCATCGGTTTCTTCATCATCATCTTCTTGCTGATAATGGAGAAGCGCGGAGTCATTCACAGATTTGGAGCAGAGGAGGACGAGAATCGATGAACCAAGGAGATCTCTACAAAGGCGACCCTACAATACGCCAAGGCGAAGACGGCCACTGGTACCACTATCCAGATAAGGGCGGCCCAAAACTCGTTTTCCTAATCGCAAGCATACTGATAGTCCTCCTCGGTTTCTGGCTTAGCTGGGATCCAGGAGTACGATGGCTTTTCGGAGAACGAGAGACTGCTCGCATCACTCGGATCGTCATGGAAGAACCGGGAATCGACCCCGTCATATTCCGCTACCGGAAAACCATTCCCGAAGGTGACCACTTAACTTATTTCAGTTACACTGCCTCCATCGAAGAAGAGGACGGCAGCACCAAAGATTTCCAACTCGCTGTAGGGAGCCGAAGAACCGCCTTCTCAAATGTGAACGATCTTGTCGAAATAATTTACTTCGAGGGCGAGTCGCATGCATACGAACTACTGGAGCACCGGACCTGGTCTTTCGGCCTCGGTTTTCTCTGTATCGGAACCGTACTTACAGCTTGCGCCATCCCCACCCTGCTCGCCGTAGGACGCCCCATCAGAATCGATCCCGAGTCCCAAGAAGCGCTGGCTGCGGCCGACCACTCCTAAGCGCCGTAAAACCAATGAGAAAGCTGACTACGCCTTTGCAATCCTTCTCGGCTTCGCTTAGTTAATCCGTTGAACTCGTTTCCGAATAAACTGGGTTTATAATTGTTAACTCTGACAGAAAAATGCCCCGCCCCTCCCAGAAACTAATCGCCCAAAAGTTAGGAATCTCCACCGCCACAGTTTCACTAGCGCTACGCAACAAAGGGACTGTTTCAAAGAAACTAGCGGACAGGGTAAAAGCTGTGGCTGAGGAAATTGGATACAAACCAAACCCCATCCTAGCCTCACTCGCCTCCCAGCACTTCAAGTCTTCAGAAAGCTCGCTCGGCATTCCCATTGCTCTTATCGATTTTCTGGATACCCCCTATAACAAAGCCAGCTATTTCAATCCGATTCAGGAGAGAGCGCACGAACTGGGATACTCGATCACCCACATCACCCCAAAGGAGCTTAAGAGCTACCACTCTCCTGACAAAACACTCTACAACCGCGGCGTGCAGGGCATCATCCTACTCGGCCCCGTTTCCGATCGGACGTTTCGCGATGACTTCGACTGGAGCCTCTTCTCGGTCCTGCTCTGCGGACGCTTCCTCGCCCCACTACCGTTCGACACCGTCCGGCCAAACATTTTCCAATCCGTCAATCTCGCCTACCAGCAGGTGCGAGCCCATGGCTACAAGCGCATCGGTCTGGCGATCGGGCGACACGAACCGATGATGGAGGACGACGCGTCACGCTATTCAGCGGCCCTCGGTATCCAAAGAATCGAAGAACCCGACGCGGAGTTGATCCCCCCTTATTTCGGCCCCCTTGAGGACGACCAAAAACTAGTCTCCTGGGTGAGAGAGCACGATCCCGACTGCGTCATCGGCTTCCACGTCGGACAGTGCTCAACCATGAGAGACGAAGGCATCAATATCCCCGAAGACCTGGCCTACGCCTCCCTACATATCGCGGAAAGCCAAATCATCGGAGGAGAGAAACCCCTTTGCGTCGCGGGAAACGAACAAAACAAACGGGAAATCGCGATCCAGTGCATGAACCTCATGGACCAAAAGGTGAAGTATCACGAGCGCGGCATTCCAGAGTTCCCCAAGCATATTCTGATCAACTCTACCTGGCTGGACGGGGAGTCCTTGCCTGATAAAACGAAGGGCTGAATTACTCCAAAACTCAATCCGCGAACGGGATTCCTAAAATATAAACGGTTTAAGGAAAACCAGTTCCGCTAGGACTGGAAACGCGGACACCAGCCAGCTAGACTTCGTATTAAATTTTCACCCATTCTATGCCTCTTTCTAATACGAAGCCCAATATTCTATATATCATGACCGACCAGCAGCGTTTCGACGCGATGTCGGCTCATGGCGGCCTCGCCCAAACCCCGCACCTAGATCGACTGAGCCAAGAAGGAGCAAACTTCCACGGATTCTTTTCGAATGCCCCGGTCTGCGTCCCTTCGCGGTGCTCTCTCTTCAGCGGGCAATACACCTTGACGCACGGCGTACTCGAAAACGACGGTCGACTCTCCGAAGACTCCCCCTTCCTGCCAAAGGATCTGGCGGAAAACGGATACAGCCTAGGCTATTTCGGAAAAAACCACCTTCTCGACGATCAAGATCCGAGACTATCAATCTTCGACGCCTTCGACATCTGCGAGGATGCCAATTGCGTAAAAGAAGATCTACGCGAAGTTCGCCAGGAATTCCTCGACTATCGAAAAGCTCGAGGAGAACGACTCGGAGAATTCGGCAGCTGGGCCTCGGCTGACTTCCACGACTATCCAGAAGAAGTCACCGCCCCCTACATTCTAAGGGAGAAGGCTATCCAATTTATCGACCAGCACGACCGCAAGGATCCCTTCTGTGTCGTTCTTTCCTTCGAAGATCCACACGTGCCTCATGTAGCCCCCAAGCGCTTTGAAGCGACGCATCCACCTGAAGAGATGCCGATACCGAGCTACCCAGAGGAAACCTTCCAAAACAAAGCATCACGCTACGACATAAAGCGGATCGCCCAAGGTTCAGCTGACGCCACAGATAGCGACAAGCAAAAGTACATCGCAGTCTACCACGCAATGATCAGCTGGATCGACGAGAATGTTGGAGCCGTACTTGATCATCTCGAGAAAACGGGCCTCAAAGAGGACACCATCGTCGTATTCACTTCCGACCACGGCGACTTCGCTTTCCACTGGGGCATGTGCAAGAAGGACCTCGATCTAGTCGACCACCTCTTACACGTTCCCGGCATTATATCATGGCCTGGCAAGATCGAACCTCGGGATATTCCCGCTTCTCAAACCCTTGCTGAAGCGATCGATCTCTTCCCTACGCTGCTAGATTTCGCAGGCATCGACATTCCGAAAGAGAGCCAAGGCAAGTCTCTAAAACGATTTCTACTCAATGAAACCGACTCGCACAAGCAGCTCGTGTATTCTGACATCTGCTACGAGTGGATGAAGAATCCGTACAAGGACTACGATGCCTTTATAGATGACTGGAAAAAGGCATCTGTAAGCAATGAGCCTCATCTCCTCAGATGGACCGCCCCATTCAACGTACCTGGTGACCACTCCCGAGCAGTCCGTAGCCAACAATGGAAATACATTTGGTACCACGATGGACACGAGGAGCTCTATCACGTCGAGGAAGACCCAGAAGAGTTCTTTAATTTGGCTATCGATCCCGCCTACGCCGACACCCTCGCAGCGATGCGCCAACAGCTAAAAGAAGCTCCCGCAAGCAAAGCCAAAACCGAGGCCTCCTAACGAAGACTTTCACATCCATAATCCTAATACAAAAGCTCTAGCTCAATCGGCTAGAGCTTTTTTATTGCTTAGCGGCCACAGCACCAAGGTAGAGCCCGTTATCCCCAACGGGCACCCTCAAAACAAATGGCCATTGGGACAACGGACGCTACCTTCCTGACAGCAAAAACATCAAATCTGTTGCGGATGGTACAATGACACAAAAAAATGGTTCATCACCAAATGCAGTGGAAGAGAACCCAACCTACAAGTCCCGCCTTTAGGCGGCAACCCCAAGCAGCGAAAGCCGATAAACCCGCTGAAGCGGGAACACCAACAGTCTCGCCTCAAACAGCAATCCAATGGATTTGGTGATGAACCAAAAAAAGCGCCTCCCTTTGTAGGGCCGCCGCTCGCAGCGAGCCGCAAAGCCCAAAGGGGAAAGGCGAACTAAGATATAGGTATTCAACCACCTATGACACCGATATTCACCGATAACACCCCAAAAACGAGCCGATCCCCTCCACAAACATCGGTGCAAATCGGCGCTATCGGTGGTTCTCAACAACATTTCAGGATCACTCAGTGCTCTCAGTGCACTCCGTGGTTAAAAACACACTCCAATCAACACTGCCCACTCAACCTCGAATCCCAACGTAAGCCCAAAGTCCTATATCCAGATTCTCCACCTCATGATACAGTGTATCCAGATTCAGAAACGCACCGGCGAACAAAGCCACGATCCGAATCGCACAATTTCAAGTTTGATAGTTTAGGGTAATACATAGGGGTAGTAAAAACGGCGGTCTCACAGAGATCGCCGTTTGTTTTTGGTTCATCGCCCTTTTGCGGGGAGAGTTTCCTCCTTACGAAATCTCCATATGCAGCAGTTTCCACTGTCTTTGCGGATAAACACAAAAAAATGGGCACTGCGAACGAATCCGAAGTGCCCATGGCGGAAATTTAAAAGGCATCGAGCGAGTTACTCAACTTCACTCGATGCCCAGGTTTTAAAAGGGAACCTAGAACGAGAAAGTGTTCGAGATCTTCCAGCTTGCGCCCTCCCGGATACGGAAGCGGTTCGCGTTTCCGAATGGATCCGTAGAGATAGGTACGAGCTCATTGTCGCCAAACGCGTTGTAGATGTTCAGCTGGACCTTGTAGTCGATCCTGTCACTGAGCTTCAACTTGTAGCTAGCCCAGAGGTCGAAGGTCTCGTATCCATCATCAAATACAGGATTCGTGATGTCTGGTAGATCCGCGTTTTCTTCGCTCGGCAAGTAATCGATAGCAGCCTTGTCCTCCCAACGAAGAGCGCCGCCGAGTCCGAGACCCTTGAACTTACCGTCTGTGAAGCTGTAGTTCGTGATCAGGTTTGCACGCCACTCACGCACCTCCGGCTGGATTTGACCATTCAAGGAGAGAAGCTTGAGGTAATCACCACGGTAGGTCGGGTAGATGTTTACACGGACACCTGGGCTAGCAGACCACCATACTGGCATCTCGCCAACTGGCGTATTCATAATCGCATTATCTACGAAAGCAGATACGTCGAGGAAGCTCTGACCAGGAACCTTGTCGCGGATCGCTTCAGTGCGCGATGCGTTGATCGCGATACGCCAGTTCTCATTCGGATTTGCCATGAACTCGAACTCTTGACCTTCCGATACTGCGTCTTCGGTGAACTTGTGGTTCGCAGGGCGAGAAGCACGAGTGTCACGACGATGAGACGGCGCCCATGGTCCCGTTACCCACGCATCGATGAAGTCAGGGAACTGCTCTTGAAGATCGATTTCGAATTGCTCCCACGCTGGCAGGATCTCGTTTTCCAAGTACTCAGGATTCGGATGGGAGCTGATGTCCCAGTTGCCTTCCTTGAAGTCACCGTAAGAACGGGTCGGAACGAAGATAGCTTGCTGAAGAGCCCACATAGCGCCGATGTCACCAGTCGTGTTCTGGTTAGTAACAACCGTCTTGTAGTCAGTCGCACGGAACGAGTACTTACCATCCTTAGTAGAGAGCAAGATGCTGTATTCCTCAGTGCTACCCTGCGGAGGAGGCAAAGGAAGACCATACGCATCGAGACGTCCAGCGGCTGGTTGCGCATTCTCACCTTCGTTGTAGTAGAAACTAACATTGAAAGGAAGCGGATCGTTGTCTCCCAAGAGCTTGTTGACGTGCAAAGCTCCACTCCAGTTACGCGTGATAGTTTCCAAACGCTCGTCGACCAAGTCACCTGGATTGATCGGACTTGTGAAGTTGTAAGCAGAAGGACGAACGTCAGCCAAATCTGGATAGTCGATGCTGTAATCAGGTCCGCCAGTCCAGACGCGGTCTGCCGCTCTCAAAGAGAGTGAGTCCGCGGTGTCTTCGCGATAACCATAGAGACCGACGATCGCATCGTTTAGAAGGTGTCCCTGCCAAACTGCAACATTGGAACTGATGTCGAGATTAGAAAGGTCAGCACGAGTCGTCAGGTAATCCTGGTTAGACATTCCAGCCACACGACCGTCATCAAGCGCGCTCACAACGTTGAAGGTGTAGTCTCTCCAACCACGGTAGTTCGCTGGATTGGCAGACTGGAAATCGTAAGCTTCCGTACGCTCATCGTTTGGATCTGGCCAAACAGCTGTCGGATCGACACCTGTCGCTGTCCAAGTTGTATCGAACGCTTGGATAGATACAGGACCACTGTAAGGAAGAACGAAGTCGTTCAGGCGTTGAACGTTCGCACCAGAGGCTGAGCTGAGACCACGAAGATCGCCGCTCAAGTAAGCCTTGACGCTAACGTTGCTGTTCTCGCCGCCAAACTGATGGTAGTAATCTGGGCCAAACATCGCGAGATTCATGCGACGGTTGTCAGAAGTAGTCTCCTCTGCTGAATGCAAGAGAGTGAAACGGTGGCTACCGAGCAGGTTTGGCAAGAATCCGTCGTTGTCATCACGGAAGTCATACTCCGCGAACAACTGAGCACGGTAGGCGCTACGCTCGGTTTCCCTGTTTCCAGTACCGCTATCACGCAGTTCCTCAGAAATGTAGGCACGACCTACGTCGGGGTTTGCGGATACAGCATTTCCTGCATCCATGGCGCCGTTCGCCAATTGCTCATTGATGTCCATACGGAGGCGATACTCCCAGCCGAAGATACCAAATGAGCCACGCTCGATGTTTTCTTCGTACAGAGCGAGGTTGTATCCAATTTTTCCATCTAGGAAGGTGTGGCTGATAGAAGCTTCATAAGCGTCCCAGTCAGTGTTTTCCTGCTTGTTAGGACCATCGAGCAAGTTGTTGTAGAAGTCGAAAATGCCGACATCACTGATCGTGGCATCTTCCCAGAAACTACCGCCAGCTCCGTACTGTCCTGTATTTGAGGACCAAGCACGCGTTCCGTCCATACCTTGCGAACGGTTGTTGTCGCCGTAGATGTTTCCGCCCTCGCCGTCGTAGACGAGAACTCCCGTTTCATCATAAGCTCCGAACGCAAACGTACGTTCGCGGAAAACCTGGTACGGATTGTTGGAATTCACCTGGAAAGCTGGGCCATCCATGAAGATCGGAGTGGTGAGTCCATTGTAGTTGTTCCCTTCATTACGATCGAGGAAACCATCCGTGTCGTTCAGGTGATTAACCGTACGGCCGCCAAGACCACCTGGACGCCCGGAGTAGGTTGCAGCAGTGAATGGAACGAAGTTTCCATCTGCATCGCGTTCCGTAATCGGATTCCAGAACGGAGTGATGCGGTCACCTGGCGTAAGCGTACGCGGGCGATTGGATGTGATAGAACCAGACTCGAAGTTAGCAGTCACCTCGAACATGGAGCTGTCCGAGTTCATGAAGTCCGGACGCCACAGGCCTGCCACATATAGACGGCGATCCTCTTCGTAAGCCGGCTTTTGGCGGAACTTCTGGTCGTCGTTCAATACGCCAGCAAACACAGCCAACTTGTCCTCTACGAGAACCTTGTTGTATTTGAGATTCGTACGGATGCTGCCAAACTTGTCGAAAGACACCTGCACTTCTCCATCGGTACCACCCATGTTCGCGCCCTTGGTGGTCGCATTGATAACACCAGATGGGCTACCGAGACCAAAGAGGATCGAGTTAGGTCCGCGAAGAAGATCAACGCGATCAACGACGTATCCATCCCAAGGAATTCCAGAAGAGAAGTAGTTACGAGTATTGTCAGCTCGGTTCAAACCACGAACCCGTGTATTCGCGTTCGGATTTCCGAAAAGGCCGTTCTCACGAGCAACACTACCTCCAGTGACACCACCAGAGTAGTTACCCCGAGGACCCCCTACTTCCGTATTCACAGCGTAGGTGAGAACAGTCTCGTTATCGACACCGCCCACATCCTCGAGCATTTCTTCAGTCAAGACAGAGATCGATGATCCGATGTCCGACAAATCAGTACGAAAACGAGTACCGGCCAAACTGGAAGTAGCGCGATAACCAACATTTTCGGAACCTTCTACCGTGAATGGAGAGAGCTCGAAAATCTCCTCCTCTTCATCAGCCGCATCCTGTGCGTAGATGCTGCTGGTGCTGGCGCATAAGACACCAGTCAGAAGCGCCAGCGCTCGACGCTGAACTTCTCTTGAACGACCCTTGTTGTTAATCATTAGGTATATAGTTTTAGTTTAATAGATACGTAACGCACCACTTCACACCTCGCCTGGGCAAAGGCTTAGAACCAACGGGCTTCTAAAACGAATATCTAAGCTTATAGATATCTATCGAGGTATAAGATGGGGTGGGGATCTGATTTAACGGTTCGCTCCTTCAAGCATATATAACTTTTGGAGCATCCTTGCTCGTCGCCCTAGGTTTCGTGCGACAATGACTAAAATCGCATGTTTTTTGGGGAATCCAAATGGAGCCAAAATAAATCCGTTTATTAAACAGTAAAAACGCTTCTAAAAGGCACCTTACAAACTCAATTCCAACGCTTTACAAGCCTTCAAGGAGAATCTTCTGTCCGTTGAAACAGTCAGATCCCAATCGTCCCCCAAAGCCTTAAGCAGGTACACCAGTGGATACACTTCTAAGAAGCGCCTGAACATCCACTACTTGCTTCTGATCCGCCGACATAAAGGCAGCAAATAGCAACGCCATACACTGCATATTATCATTCAGATTCGTTGGGTGACAATCAACCCTCGAACAAACCCAATCAACAAAACGCCTAAAAAGATACAACGTCCCTTTATTGGTTTTATCAGGCGCGTAATCACCGATCAATTCACTCTGCAATCCACCGGGAAAAGTCTCGCAGCCTTTGAGAACCTGAAGCTTCTGATGATCAAGCAACAGGGAGCCGTAGCTGCAATCCGCACGAATGTATTCATTTCTCCATGTACTGATACCGGCTTGCACCGTCCACGAACCTTCGAGGGCGAACCGAACTCCATTGTCCATTTCTACGGATACAATCGAACTCGCACACTTCGAAAACGCCGACCCCAGCGACGGATACGCCATATGATAAACATGAGAAGGCTTACCTCCCGCACATCTCCTCAGCATATCCAAAATATGGATTCCAGCCTCGTTTAAGTAGGGATAAGGATGGTCCGCTCGGTACCGAGCTCTCGCCTCCCCGTTCCAGCTCAAACGCGCGAACATATACTCCAATTCCCCGGGGCTACGGTCCTTGAGTACTTTGGCGAAAGCCCTCTTTTCAGTCTCGAACTGGGCGCTCATGTTCACGGCAGCCTTCACTCCGGCCGCTTCAATCGCAGCTTGAACACGGACGCAACTCTCGAGCGAGTCGCTCACAGGCTTCTCGATAAAGAGATGAGCGCCAAGCTCTGCAGCCTTGATACAAGCTTCTTCGTGCGCGAAAAACGGCGAAGCGACAATGACTATGTCAGGTCGGATCTTCTCTAGATCGTCCAAATCTGCATAACCATCCGACTCATCCAACCCCATTGCCTCGAGCGCCATGCGCAATCGTTCTGGATCCGGCTCAATCACGCCTACTGGCTTGATCAATCCTTCACTAGCAAGCACAGGCAAGGCGTCATCAGCGTACGCCATAAATCCGTGAGCTCCGGCTCCAATTAAAACAACTTTAGGTATCATAGGGTGGGCACAAAAAACCGCAGCAATTCAGCGGTGAACCCAAAGCACCACAAGAGGACGGTCGAGGCTTCTCAACTTTTAGTTAATCCGTTTAGACAACTGCCAAGTCAACTGCGACCCGGCGACCCGCCACCTAAACCATTTCGTGAATGTAAGCCCCGTCGCTTTCGATGATTTTCTTAAAGTGGTAAGCCGAATCCTTCAGCGTTCTCTTACCCGTTTCGAAATCAACATAGATCAAACCAAAACGCTGCTTGTACCCCCACTGCCACTCGAAGTTATCCATCAGAGACCAATAGAAGTAGCCCTCAAAGGGAATCCCCTCCTTCATGACACGCTCGATTCCAAGAAGGTACGTGCTGATAAACTCACTACGCTGCGGGTCTCGGACTCGACCATTTCTCCCTACCCACTCAACGATAGGAATTCCATTTTCCGTGATTACGATCGGCTTACCGTAACGTTCATAGAAGAACTTGCCTGCCCAATAAATCGAGTCCGGCGTAACCGCCCAATCGTAAGTATTCAACGGCACTCCATCCGGATGGGGAATCCACTCCGGCTCTCCATTCGCTCCCGCGCGAACCCGTGTCGAAGTGTAGATGTTCGCACCGTAGAAATCAGGCTTGGTATGGATGATCTCCATATCTCCGGGAGCGATCTTCGGAGCCAAGGCGCCATACTGCTCGTACGCTTCTTCTGGATACTTTCCCAGAAAGACAGGATCCGCCCACCACGCCGTATTCCATACATTCAGGTTTGCCGTATCGACGCTAAAGGTAGCTTTCCGCGCCGCCTCGATATCGGCCTCGCTGTTTGTCTCCGCCCGTGCAGCCGAACCGACAGGAGCCCATCCACAAATCGGAGTTTTCTTCGCTCGCCCCTTGATCACTGCAGTCGCCTTCCCATGAGAAAGCAGAATGTTATGCCCCATCTGCATGACGGATCCAAAACTGTTCGTATCCCCCGGAGCATGACGCCCACACAGATATCCATGATCGAGCAGTACCTGCGGCTCGTTGATAGTGAACCAATGCTGTACGCGGTCTGAAAGCCGATCCACAACCACCTTGGCATAATCAGCGAACCAGTTGGAGATTTCGGGGTTCAACCAGCCGCCCTTTCGATGCAAGGCCAGAGGCAAATCCCAGTGGAACAAGGTGATCCAAGGTGCGATCTCCTTCTCCAGCAAGCGATCCACAAGCTTGTCGTAAAACGCGAGACCGGGCTCATTCATAGCTCCCACTCCATCTGGCAGTATACGCGACCAACTGAGCGAAAGACGATAGGCTTTCAATCCCATCTCCGCCATCAGATCGACGTCCTCTTCCCATCGCCGGTAATGATCGCAGGCTACCTTGCCATCCTGCCCCTGCCAGATCTTACCCTCCCGCTCGACAAACTCATCCCAAACAGACAAGCCTTTGCCGTCGGCAGTTGGCGAACCTTCGATCTGGTAAGAAGCAGTAGCCGCTCCCCATGCGAAATCCTTCGGAAAACTCATTTTCAAAATCAATTAGCCCGCTCATCGGCAGGCAAAAACCAAGGTGCCGAACCCGTTCAGCTTAGGGCGTGTCTTTAAATGAGCTCTTTGCTGGTTCGAGCCCAAATCGAAGCAGCGCAAGGCTGCCAAAGCCTTGCGACACAAGTGTCGGATGGCTTTGGCGGACGCCGCG
>NZ_JAENIL010000057.1 GCF_016595505.1 Pelagicoccus mobilis
AGCCCGCGACCACGGGGAGAGTGTTCCTGCAGTGGTGACGCGGGCTAAAGCACCGCGCTACGTTTCAAGCATGACATGACACTAGTGCTCGGAGTGCTGTCGCTTCTCTTGCAGATACTTGTAGTGAGAGTTGTCGGCGGGAGAACGGATCGGGATGTCGGGAGGGAATGTTCCCAGTCGCTCTCGATAGGCCTGCATATCTGCGAGCATGGAGGCGACTTTCTCTGGGTGTTTGTCGGCGAGGTTGTTGGTTTCGCCGGGATCTTCGTTCAAATTTATGAGTAGGAGCGGATGCGGATCCACAGCGCTTTTCCAGTTCGCTCCTTCGAAGCCCTCGTAGGCGAGCTTAATCTTCCAGTCTCCTTTGCGGTAGCATTCTAGCTTTGTCCCGTCGAAGTAAAGAAACTCGTCGGTACCGGGACGCTTGCCTCCTTGAAAAACGGAGGTAAGGGATTCGCTGTCGTACTCGCGGTCTTGGGGAATGGGGGCATCTCCCATCTCGGCTATTGTTTTGAACCAGTCGGTCATGAGAGCGAGCCCGTTGTATTCGGTTTTTGGAGCAATTCCGTTTGGCCAACTGGCAACGGTTGGCACGCGCTGACCACCTTCGAATGTGAATTGCTTGCCTTCGCGCAGAATGCCTGCCGAGCCGCCATGATCTTCCATGACGAGCCATGGACCATTGTCGCTCGTGAAGACAATTAGGGTGTTCTCAAGAATCTCGTTTTTGTCCAGAGCTTTGACGATTTCGCCTACACTCCAATCGAGCTCCTGAATCACATCGCCGTATAGTCCTCGTTGGGAAGTGCCTTGGAAGTCGGGAGACGCGTAGATGGGCACATGAGGCATGGAATGGCCAAGGAAGAGGTAGAAGGGCCCGTCCTTGTGACGATTGATGAAATCGATCGACTTTTGGGTGTAGGTTTGGGTGGTCTACGTTTGATCGACTTGAAAATCGACGACCTCGTTTCCTTTTATGTAAACGACGCTCTCCATATCGTTGCTGTAGGGAATGCCAAAATACTCGTCGAATCCGCGTTGCAGGGGGAGAAACTGGTGGTGGTGTCCTAGGTGCCACTTGCCTACGATACCGGTTTTGTATCCAGCTTTTTTGAGGACTTGAGCGATGGTAATCTCGTTGGTCGGCATGCCGGTGAAAGATTCGGGGAAGTAGACGCCGACAACCCCCATGCGTTGAGGAACGCGGCCGGTCATTAGTCCAGCTCGAGAAGGTGTGCAAACGGGGGAGACGGAGTAGAAGTCGGTGAACTTGATTCCCGTGTCTGCGAGCCGGTCGATATTTGGCGTTTTGATATCCTTTGCTCCGAAGCACCCGAGATCGCCATAGCCAAGGTCATCGCAGAAAATGAATACGATATTCGGCTTTTCGGATTTTGGAGCAGCAGTCAGCACGCTGGCTGCAAGCAGAACGAGCGAGGTGAGGATGACATGGTAGCGACGTTTTTTCATGGGGTGGTCTTATCGTTTGGAGTGAAACTGGTTTCAGCAGTGTGTGGTTGCTAGTCTAGCGAGGGATGGACCAACTGTTACTGCCTGCCTAGAAGTTATAGAATCGAGTCGAAAGAGATGCTGAGAGCTTCGTGGGGACCGACGTTCAGGCAAGCGTACTGGCGTTCTTACTTTAGTTTATGATAGTTCATTCCTTCAAATCATCAATTCCCTTGGCGCTCATCGTTTCGTTTCTTTGCGGGTGTTCTTTCGAGAAGCCTGAAAAGTTGAATGTCGTCTACATTTGTATTGAGGATATGAGCACAGATCTGGGGTGTTATGGTCACCCGATCGTCAAATCGCCTCATATCGATCGATTCGCTAAAGAATCTCTGCTTTTTGAGGACGTTCATTGCCAGGTCGCCCTCTGCACGGCATCGCGTACGAGCATCGTGATGGGAGTCCGGCCGACTACGAGCGGGATCGTAAAGATCGACGATCCTATGTTGGAGACCTTGCCAAATACGGTTAGTTTATCCCGCCACTTTCGCGACAACGGCTACTACGCGGTGAGGGTGGGAAAGTACACGGATCCACGCTCTGGTCCGCTAGATGAAGCCTTCGACACAACGTACGAGGAGTGGGGAGTGGAGAGCAATGAGCTCGTTTTTAAAGGGCTGGAGGAGGCGATAAGTCAGGATCGGCCGTTTTTTCTCGCAGTGGGATATAAGCAAGCTCACGACCCGTGGACACCATCTGCAGAGTCTCGAGCGTTGTACGAGCCCAGTCGAATCTCGGTGGAGCACCGAACCTCGCGTTTTCAATACAAAGGGGAGGTGACCGAGCTCAGCGAGCGGCAGATGCAGGAAATGGTCTGCGATTACTACGGAGAGATCAGCGACGTGGATCGGCTCGTCGGGTCTTTTTTGGACGAGTTGAAGGGCCGGGGACTTTTCGAGAAAACAATCATCCTGGTAGGGGTATTCGATCACGGGTTTAGCCTTGGCTACCATGAACGCTGGGGGAAGACGAACGTATGGGACATTGAGACTGAGGTGCCGCTGATGGTCAGGGTTCCGGGGAATCCGAACAATGGAAAACGCAGCTCGGGAATCGTTGAGTTGGTGGACGTGTATCCAACTCTTGTTGACCTGTGTGATCTTCCCTTGCCGCCACAGGAACTGGAGGGTACTAGCTTTGTTCCGCTCCTTGATCATCCGGATCGAGCTTGGAAGAAGGCTGCCTTCACCCATGGCGCCTATAATCTCCCACTCACCGGGGTGAAGACGAAGGCGTATAATTTGGTTCACGACGGGGAGAAAGCCCCGATGCTTTTCGATAGGGTGACGGATCCCCTAAACCTGATCGACATCTCGAGCGAGCATCCGGATCTTGTTTCCGATTTGCTTGAGCTTAAGCAGGCTGGATGGCGAGCTGCGTTGCCCGAATAGCGGATTGATTTCACCCGAACTTGTCTGAACGAGATTAGTTTGGTGAGTCCTTGTGTATGAAGTGGTGCTTGGTTTGAGGCTCTTGTTTACTGACAGAAGGAGCTGTGGTCGGACTATGAAGCTTGGAAAATATTTGGTTGGGGTGAAGAGCATGCTCTATGTTGGGCTGTTTCTAGGAGTTTTGGATGCGGGCGCTCAAGCAAGCGTGCCGCTCTTTTTTCGCTATGTCCTAAACTGGATCCAGACCGATGCGAATGGCTTCGTAAGTGAGCAACTTGTGCCGACGATTGCGGTCGGCATTGGCTTAGGTCTTTTGTTTATTCCGATCGCCTATTATTTCCACGTTTGGGTGAGCACGGCAGTGGCTCGAATGTGTCGGAATATTCAGGTGTCGCTCTACGGTCACGTGCAAAGCATGTCGATGGACTTCTTTCAGAAGTTCAAAATTGGTGAGATCAATGCTCGTCTGAACTCCGATATGGAAGCCATCGGCGGGAGCGCTGGCTTGATTTCTATGATTTCGTGGGCTCCGTCTTTGATTCTTTACTCGATGGCGATGATGTTCTGGATCAACTGGAAACTTGGCCTATTCTGCACGGTTCTTTTGCTTTCGATCGTATTTGTTTCCTATCTGTTCATGCCGATGATGAAACGGTGGAACCGCAATGTCAGAGACGCGTCCGGCGAGGTTTCGTCGGTGGTAACTGAATACGTTGGGATAAACGGTTTGATCAAGTCTTATGCTCGAGAGGATTTCGCGGAGGGCATTGTGCGCTCGGCAAGCGACTTGCTGTTGAGAAGGCGTGAGGAAGTGATCCGTAAGCAGAACGCGTTTACGGACATTATGCAGACTTTCGCGAAGTTCGGTGGTCCTTTACTGATATTGCTGTACGGAGCGATTTTGATGAAAAACGGGGAGATTCTTGCGGGAGATCTCGCGGCGTTTTGGGGGTATTGGCTGATTCTCGCCGGAGTGATGCAAGGGATTGTATTTGCTTTTTCAGGACTGATGGCGATTGGGGCGGCCTTTGATCGAATCGCCGCCTTTTTTGAGGAGCGGGCTTTGGTGGTGGATGCTAAGGATCCAGAAGTCTTGTCGAGCATCAAGGGACAGGTGGATTTCGAGGGAATTGATTTCCAGTATCCGGGGGCGGAAAGGGGAAAAGCTCCAGCTCTTGAAAACTTCAACCTGTCAGTTCAGACAGGTGAGAAGCTAGCTCTCGTTGGTCCGAGTGGCGCCGGTAAAAGTACACTATTGTCGCTGCTGCTGCGCTTTTACGATCCGAGTGACGGGCGGGTTTTGCTGGATGGGGTGAATATCCGAAATGTGCAACAACAGCAGCTCAGAGGAAACATTGGCGTAGTCATGCAGGAGAGTCTGTTCTTTGCTGGTTCGATTGCAGAAAACATGAGGTTGGCGAGGCCGGATGCTAGCGAGGCGGAGATTTGGAAAGCGCTGGAGGCCGCGAATGCGGCGGAGTTTGTGCGTGAACAAATTGGGGAGCTCGATTGTGAAATTGGTGAAAGAGGAGCTAAGCTTTCAGGAGGGCAAAAGCAGCGGCTTTCAATCGCGCGGGCCTTCCTAAAGGATCCAGCCGTTATCTTGTTCGACGAACCGACAAGCGCTTTGGATTCCGCATCGGAGAAGGTGATAAAGGCAGCCATGGATCGTCTGCTCAAGGGGCGTACGTCCATCACGGTTGCTCACCGTCTCGCAACCATCTTGGACTCAGATCGGATCGTCGTGATGGATCATGGACAGGTGCGAGCGATCGGTTCGCATGATGAGTTGATGGTGTGTTCCGAGCTCTATTTGGATCTATGTCGGAAACAGGGTTTAGCTTGATGATTCGATTTCACAATTGCCGGTGAGCTAGGACTCTGTGAGACTTGATCAACATATGCCCGTGCCTTGCCCCATGTTCGCTTCCTTTGTTCGAAGTCAACGCCATCGACTGTTTTGGTTCTTTATTGTGTTTTCGATGATGTCTCAGGGCATGGCTAGTCCTGGAATTGAGAGTTATCCGCTAGAAAATAGAGGGAACTCGAGAGCGGGAGGGACGCTTTTTGAGGAGCTAGATCCTATGGTGATGGGGCTGTCGGTATTCACGAACAACTACACCGGTCCAGAGGTTTGGACGCGTCGTTGGCGGGAGTACATTCTCGGGACCATCGGTACTGGGATTGCCTTGGGGGACATCGATGGCGACCGTTACCCGGACCTGTTTGTCGCGAGCAAGGACGAGGAAAGTCGGCTGTTTCGCAATGTGAACGGTGCGAGATTTGAAGATGTGACTAAAGAGTCTGGAATTCTAGACTCCTCAGATCCTGCGAGCGGCGTTGCTATGGTAGATATCGATAACGACGGAGATCTTGACCTGTATCTTTGTTTTGTAGGAGGGGTAAACGAATTGTGGATCAATGATGGAGCCGGTCGTTTCGAGGAGAGGGGAGACGCGTGGGGAGTTGCCATTAGCAATGGATGTACGATGGCGTCCTTCGCCGACTATGACCGGGATGGAGACCTGGATTTCTATTTGCAGAACAATCTGCTGAACGACGGACCAAAGTTCGAAAAGCTTGAGGACCAGTTGTTTGAAAACCTTGGCGATCGGTTTGCCGAGGTTACGGAAAGCGCTGGGATTAGCGGCGAAGGGCATGGCCACTCCGCGTTGTGGTGGGACTTTAATGAAGATGGTTGGCCAGATATCTATGTCGCCAACGACTTTAGCGATCTTGATAAGCTGTATCGAAACAACAAGGACGGTACCTTTACCGATGTGCTCTCAGAGGTGATGCCGCAGGTGCCTTACTACTCGATGGGGGCTGACTTTGGCGATATCAACAACGATGGCCAAAGCGATTACTGGGTAGCTGATATGGCTGCGACTTCGCGCGAGCACCACATCCGGACGGTTGGAACGCATCGCCACGTTTACAATGTAGGGATGCTCGGGCAAACCCACCAGTCGCTTAAAAACGCGTTGCTCTTGAAATCTGGACCTTCGTCATTTGCGGAGATTGGATTCCTATCCGGACTCGCGCGGACGGATTGGACTTGGGCGGCGAGACTCGTGGATTTGAACAATGACGGTTGGTTGGATGCGTTTGCGACTAACGGGATGCTGAGATCTTTTCACGATGGAGATTTAGGATCTAAACAAGCAAGGGCCTCTCATAGGGAGTGGATGAAGCTTGTTTTCCGTAATGAACCGGTGCTGAGGGAACGTAATCTGGCGTATGAAAACCTTGGAGACATGCAGTTTTCTGACCGAAGCGAGGACTGGGGGGTAGATAAGTTGGGAGTTAGCTTTGGAGTGGCTTTCGGGGATATTGACTTAGATGGTGATTTGGATTTCGTGCTGAACAACTTCGACGACGAGGTCTCGGTCTTTCGAAACGACGAGGCACGGTCGAATCGGATTACGCTGCGTTTAGTGGGGGACGATAGTAATCGTTTCGGACTTGGAGCTCGAGTGGTAGTTACCTGCGGCGATCTAGTGCAGACGAAGGAATTGTCCTCCATGCGTGGATACATGTCGACAGATGAGCCAATCCTGCACTTTGGGTTGGCAGAGCATGAATCAATCGAGACGCTGGAGGTTCTGTGGCCAAGTGGCAAACGTCAGTTTTTCGAGGAATTAGAGGCAAACGCGCATTACATCATAAGAGAGGAAACCAGCATTGGGAGGCGGGAGCCTACGGGTGCGAGGACCCTCTTTACGCAAAAACGGTACGAGTTTCCTGAAGAGGCGTCGCGAAGCGAACAATCCTTTGGCGATTTTGTGGGTCAACCGCTTCTGCCCTTTGCTGAGTCTCGGGATGGCGGTGATGTCGCTTTGGAGGATTTCAATCAGGATGGAACTCTCGATGTCCTGCTATCGGGGGCTACCGGTCAGGAGAGCTGTCTGCTGCTAAATCGAGGTGATGCGAGTTTCGAATATTCTTTGCCATTCGATTTTCAGGATGACTTCGGATGCGAAGATACGGACCTTGTGGTCGGCGATCTCGATGAGGATGGCGATCTGGATTTGCTGATTAGCTCGGGCGGTGTCGAGCTGGATAAGGGAGACTCTTTTTACGCCGACCGCTATTACCTAAATGTTGGAGAGGGCGAGTTTGAAAGGGATTTTGATGCTGGGATATCTGAGAAGCTGGCATCAACTCAGGTTATTGCGATGAGCCAGAAACGCGGCGATGGAAGTCGCTCCGTTTTTGCGGGAGGGAAGTCCGTTCCGCGCGAGTATCCCTATGCGGCTGAATCGTCGCTCTGGCGTTTTAAGAACGGCGTTTTTGAGGAAGTCGAGGTCAGCTGGATGGATCGAATCGCTCGTGTAAGTGATGCTACTTGGGCGGATTTTGATGGTGATGGAGACGAGGATTTGGTGATTTTACAAGAATGGGGAGCGCCTCTCTATATTTCGGATACAGGGGAAAGTTACGAGTTGATAGAGGAAATGTTTGATTCAAGCGTTCACTCTGGATGGTGGTCGGAGATATCGGTCGCAGACTTTGATGGCGACGGGCTTCTCGACGTTTTCGCGGGCAACTTAGGATTGAATTCTGAATACGAGGCAGTTGCAGAGGCGCCGATTCGTCTATGGTACTCCGACCGTGCGGATGGTGAAGTTAAGCTGATCGAGACATCCTTAGATTCTGACAATCGGGAATGGTCGCGTGAGGTGCGCTGGAGGCTGCAGCAGAGTTTTCCTGCGGAGGTGAATCGGTTTCGCAGCTACGAAGCATTTGCGAAACAAGATTTTCAAAGCCTGTTTCCAGAGATCCGGTCAAAGCGGTATGAATACAAAGAGATTCAAGAGCTTCGCTCTGGCGTATTTTGGCAAGGAGCGGATGGCCGTTTTACGTTCGAGCCTTTGCCTTCGTTTGCCCAATCGGGGAAAGTTCGCGGCGTTCTAAGTCATGACCTAGATGGAGATGGAGCGACTGATCTTTTGCTTTCACTTGAGCAGCCAAGTCCTGAGCCCTGGGCGAAGAGGTTCGAGAAGGGGCATCTGGCGTTGTTTCTCAACGCGGGAGGGAGAGTGTTCAGAACTGTTTTGGCAAAGGAGTCGGGTCTCGGGCTTAGTGGCTACCCTCGTGGGATGGCTTGGGGCGATCTCGACGGTAACGGTTTAGAGGAGCTGGTGGTGACTCAAAGCTCCGGTCAGCCAGTGGTCTATGAATTGAGCGCTCCGGGCGATTGAATTGGCATTCGTACCAAGGTCTTGTTGCCGACAAAGCTTAACCCTGAATATCGATTCTTCGAAGTGGTTGAATATTTGCGGGAATGGAGTACTTTTACGATTGCTCAGTTTTATCGTCGAATCTTCTAAATATCGATTCCCACGCTCAAGGCCTCTAAGTCGTTGCTTGTGAATTTCAGAACACGAATTCTGGGGTCTTTTATGTCGGGGAAGTCCCTGCGAGGCTGCCACTTAATGGTCAAACGCTATTATTTTTTCGCTGTGGGGTGGATTTAACGGGAGTTTCGATTAGATATAGGTTCCCGAAAAATTAGTTCTCTCTTGCTATGAAATTCATGTCCTTGCCCCAAGCGGTCTTTTGGGCCGCCCTTTTTGTGTGTTTAACGGCGTTTGCGATCGTTTACTATTTAGAGCAGCGTAGTTCGGATTACTCGATCGCAGAAGCATCGGAAGATGCGGTTTGGGTATTGGACGAGAAAACCGGGAGAGTGTACTACAAATACATTTCGGAAGACAGAGTCCGGATTACGTTTGAGGACTAGTCACAGGGCTGCCATGTGGCAGCGCCTCAATTTGCAGTGACCACCGGCAACTTAAGCTGTCAGAGCTTAGGTGGCTGCCGTTTCTTTAGGCTTGGCCAGACGACTAGGCTGATCGCCAGAAGTATTAGAACAAGCGATACGGGCCGCGTTATGAGTGGTGCCCAGCTCCCGTTGGTGGCCATGAGACCGGCGCCTAGATTCTCTTCGGCGATTGGGCCTAGAACGAATCCGATTACGAATGGGGCAAGGCCAAGCCCGAGTTTGCGCATGCCCAGTCCGAGTATGCCAAAGGCCAGCATGACGAATACGTCGAACATGCGATTGGCTAGGCTGTAAGAGCCTATGATGCAAAAAACCATGATTCCTGAGGTTAGCAGGTATCTGGGAATACTCGCTAGTCTCGTTAGCGACGGGGAAATTATTAGCATGAACACAAACATGAACACATTTGCTACGAGACAGGCTCCGATGATGGAGGAAACTGCGAGTGGATCGCTATTCATGAGCAGTGGGCCCGGTTGTAGCCCATGAATGATCATTGCACCGATCAGAATGGCATCAACGACGGAGGCCGGGATTCCGAGGGAGAGTAGCGGAATCAGTGCCCCAGCGACTGTGGCGTTGTTGGCTGATTCAGAGGCGACGATGCCGTCTTCTGATCCGTTACCAAACTCTTCTGGGCTTTTAGAGAATTTTTTTGCGGCGGTGTAGGCGGTGACGGATCCGATGCTTGCTCCGATTCCAGGGAGAACTCCAATCCAGGTTCCGATCACCGAGGATCGGATTAGATTAACCGCTTGGTTCTTGTAGTCTCTCAAGGACATCAGCATGCCGTGGCGCCCAGTGTGGGTTGCTTGCGGAGTGGCGTTCTTTTTCGAAATCAAGATGAAGACTTCGCTCAAGGCGTAAAGTCCGATCAAGGTCGGTAGCAATTTGAAACCGTCGTCTAATTGTGAATACCCGAAAGTGAAGCGTACATCTCCAGTGACGGGTGAAGTGCCGGGCATTGACGCGAGAATCCCCAGTACGCCGGATGCAATTCCGGTTAGTACCGACTTTTCAACCAAAGCGATGATCGCTAAGGCGGTCAGGGTTAGCGAAAAATAGTCAAATGGGCCGAGCGTGTGGGCGACGGCGGCGAGAGGGGCAGCTAGCGTTGCCAGAAAGATCCAAGAAATGATCCCTCCAACAAAAGACGCGCATATTCCCAACCCAAGCGCTCGGGCTGGCTTGCCGGCTTGCGCCATCGGATAGCCGTCAAGGGTCGTGATGATGGAAGAGGGAGTGCCCGGCATTTTTAGCAAGGTAGCAGTTACGAGCCCTCCGCTGATCGAGCCGACATACATTGAGACCATGAGAACCAGCGCGTCTGTCCCTTGCATGGAGAAGGTCAATGGAAGCGAGAGCGCTATCAGCATGCCGCCCGTTAGGCCTGGTATCGCTCCGACCAAAATGCCGGAGAGCGTGCCGAGGGCGATGAGGAAAAGCGGCCACGGCGAGCACAGGTAGTTAAGGGTAGGTATTATGAGGTCCATCTTTGCTGTTGTGTCGCTACTTCAGCGGGGAAGGTCGATGGTGAGCACCTGAGTAAACAAGTAGTATAGCCCGAATCCCATCGTCGCTGCGAAGGGAATGGATCGGATGATGATTGGTAGTGAAAAACCTCCTACGATGACGCAAAGAGTGAAAGCGTACAACGTTGTCGCAATGGCGTAGCCGCTAAGCTCGAGCGCGATGGTAGACGCATAGAAAAAGGTGAGGGCGATGCAGAGTGGAAGTTTGAGGTTTTTTGACTCCGTCGAATACCATCCTGCGGACAGGGCTTGTCGATTTCTCACAACGACTGCTGTAAGGAGAGCCGCGGCAAGGCCGAGCACCCAAAGCTCGAAGCGGGGTACGGCATCAGTTTTAGCAATACTTACATTGGAGATGGCTGCATCGCGACGTGCAATTTCTTGGTCGAGGTTGTCTCGCATTAAGACGCTAGGAGAAATGGCGGAGGCATCTAGCTTTTCACGGACATATTCTGTAGCCATCGCTTTAGCTAGGACTGCTGCAATCGTGTCTATATGTTCTTGGGGAGTTCCTTTCGGAGCCCACCAGAAGTTTCTGATTCCTGCGTTTAGGTCGAAACCTTGTTCTTTGGCGGTTGGCACGGATGGAATGTTGGGGTGTCGTTTCTCGCTGAATACGGCTAGAGCCTTTATTCCAGTGGATTCGTAACGGAGATATTCTTCGACTGAAAAAGGTGAAAGATCGATATGCCCTCCGTTTAAGGCTACGATTCGCTGCGAGCCGCTTCCTGCTTGGGTGTATCGAAATTTGGCCGTACCATGCTCCTCTTCTAGGAGGAGTCCCATGATATGCGTGGGGGAGCCGATGGCGGTGCCGTAAACGAGTTCATCAGGTTTTTGGGATGCGTATTCAACAAGCTCCGACAAGCTGTTGAACGGAGAGTCCTCTTGCACAGTGAGTACTAAGTCGACTTCTCCTGTGGCTGCGATCGGAGCAAATGCTTCGGCGCCGTAGGAAGTTAGTCCAGTATGCTTAGCGGTAAAGATCGCATCGTGAAGCATCATGATCGTGTAGCCATCTGGGCGAGCGTTTTTGACGCGTCGAGAACCGATGGTCCCGCTTGCTCCATTGACGTTGATGACGACGATAGGTTGCTGGAGGAGATTCTCCTCTCGAATCGCTTGCACTATGATCCGTGCGAAGGTGTCGCTTCCGCCTCCTGCGGAGAAAGGGATGATCAATTTGACTGGGCGTACGGGAAAGGCCTCTTTCGCAAGCGATACGGACGAGACTAAGAGACCCAACAGTAGGCAGACTGCACGAGCGAGGAGTACGCGTGCTAATTTGGTAGGGGTAGATGGCACGTATTAGGTGGATTAGGAAACGGTGTATTCAGAAATGGGTAGATCTACTTTTAACGCAAAAGGAAACTGTATCTATTTTGCGGATTCGTTCCGTGCGTTCGCGATTGGCGTTCTGACGTATGTTGTACAAAAAACGGTGCGACCCGAAGTCGCACCGTTTGGGGGTAGGGGAATTAAAGCAATAGACGCTTAGAAACGGAACGCTGCACGAAGCTTAATGTCGCGTCGTTTCGGTAAGATGTAGTTTCTCACGTAGTAGTTGCCGTCAGCCGCTTGGGCTGTGTCAACCTGGTTGATTGAAATCTCGTCTTCGTCGAAGAGGTTGCGGATATTGAGCTGTAGATCGAGTGTGTATCTTTCGAACTTCTTGGTCCAGCCTATGACCGTGTCGAAGTAGAGCGAATCGTTGTGCTCCAAGACTCCAAGGTCAGGATGAACCTGGATGCGACCACTTGCGTAGCGAGCTCCACCGCCTATGCGAAGGTTGTTGAATCGACCTTCTCTGAAGGTGTAGTTGGTGAAGAAATTCGCTTTCTTTTGGCGTTGGCCCGGTTTGATGCCACCTGCGAGAGCTTGTCGCGCTTGCGCGGCGTTCTCGATGTACGCGATTCCGTCAGCAACTGTGGCGCCTTCATTCAGGTCACCAATTGGATCGATCATGACCTCGCTGGCGAATTGCTGAAAAAAGGACTTTCCGGTACTGCCTTCCCACCATGGAGTAAACTCGTGGAAGGTATCTGTTATGGATACGTCCGTGTAGGAGTAGTTGAAGGTGGCTCTCCAGCTTGGGGTAAGATTACCGATCGCGGTAAACTCATATCCCTCTGAGCCGCCTGAGGTGGTTCCTACTTCTGCGGTTGTTCGTTGGGACTGGTTAGTTGCTTCGGTGATGAGGCCCAGGTCTTCCAATTCGTCGTAAAGGTTGTTTACACCGCTGATCGGATTGCCGTCGACCCATTGCAGGAATGAAGTGGTGTTGTTGGAAGACGTTTCAAACATCGCTGCCTTGAGGAAGAAACGCCCCTCTAGAAGCGACGCGGAGATACCGAAGTCCTCGGACTTACCGCTAGGGACGGGATTGATTCCTCCTTGTTCGCCTGGAGCACCGAAGATGTCTTTGTCGGAATAGTCGGAGATCCCGGCATTCGTGGAGGAGTTATAGATGAGTGAGATCTGGTCGGTTAGGTGATAGACAGCTCCGTAAGACTCGGTCTCGCCAGTGAACTCCTGTACGAGAGCGTTTTCTCGGTCGATGATGTTGCGTTGACCGTCAGTTGGATCGACCAATCCATTTCCGTTGGGCGAAAAGAGATAGAAGTCATCCTCACGTAGTCCGTAAGTAACTACGAGCTTGTTATCGAGGAAGAAGCTTTGACCGGCGATCATTTTGGCATCGATTGTCGACTCTTCGTCTTTGACGCGATTTGTGATCCAATCTGAAACGATTTCTACAGGAGTGTTGGGATCGACCTCAGGGAAGTCGCTGGAGTAACGTAGAGCGCTGAAGGGAACTGTCATTGAGAGGGACTCGCCATTCCAGTCGGAGCCGAAGCCGACTCCGGGAACGGAGCCGACACGCCAGTCGCTCACGTCGGTCGGGTACTCGAGATAGTGACGGATCTTCACTTGGTTTTGTCCACCCCATGCCGTTTTGGTGAAAGGGCCGCCTCTGTAGTCGTTTGCCTGAGACGGGTTTACCCAAGAGTGCATTTGTGAGTTTCGCTGAAAACCACTTTCGCGACTCTGTACCATTCCGGCGAGTCTGTGCTTTCCGAGCCATCCATCGGTGTCGATTTCGTGCGACAGAGTCGCCCTCAGGTAATCTTCGGTGAATAGTCGAGTATCACGTTCGAGACGGGTTTCGAAAAACAGTTCGCCTGCCCATGGGTTCGGGCTGCCATCCGCTAGGGTCGGGTTGGGGTCGCCCTGAAGATCGACACCACCACCCATTCGGTGGCTAAAGCGATCGACTTCGTATTTCGCCCAAGCCAATTCAAGGAACGTATTTTCACCGAATTGCTGGTTTATGGTCGCCGTCATGTTGGTGATGTCTCGCGACCCTCTCATTGAGAGTGGACCGGAGAGTGAAGCGTAGACGGGGACTTCGAGCGTTCCGACTCCTGAAGGGTCTGACAGGAGGTTGTTGTCGAAAGTGAAGTGGTTGTCACGGAATCCGGCATCGGAGATACTCGTTTTGGCGAGTCCTGAGTGGTTGGCGACCATGCCGGTGCCATTGTCGATATAAACGTAGTGACCAGCGCCGCTGTTTGAGCCGATCAGGCCTTCTGCAGACCCGGCATGCGAAGTTGTAAGTGGGCGCCCTGCGGCCAACCACACCGATGCTCTATCCTGAGGCCCGAATGGTTGTGTTGGAGAGTCAATTACGTCGCCGTATTCATACTCGAAGTCGATGGTTGTCTTTTCGAATGGGCGATACTTGACCGACATGTGGTAGCGATCGTCTCTACGCGAAACCCAAGGACGTTTGTTTTCTCCATTTTCGTTATGAAGCAAGTTGAAGCGAACGCCGAGTTTGTCCTCGATCAGGACCTTATTGAAATCGAGACTGGTACGAAAGCGATCAGCGTCGCCTACTGTTACGTTCAAAGTTGTGAAATTGTCGGCGAGGATCGGCTTCTTTGTGCTGGAGTTTATGAGGCCTCCGGCCTTGGCGATTCCGAACAGAATAGAGTTTGGGCCGCGGGATTCGTCAACGCGTTCAATGTTGTAGATATCTTGGTCCCATTCGTAGGCAAAGAAGTTGCGGGCTTGGTCCGCATTCAGTCCGCGGATACGATAGCGCGCGTCAAAGGCGGTGCCCTGGTTCGCCCCGAAATCGCCTTCGTCCTGAGACATCTCAGGAGTCATATTGACTGAATATTCGAGCGTTTCCTCAAGGCTGTCTGCTCCAATGTCCTCCATGAATTCCTTCGTATAGACGGTCAGCGGAGTAGGTGTGTCTTTCAGGCGACTGTTCATTCGACTGCCCGCAAGTGTATTTTGTGCAGCGTATCCGACATCGTCTGAGCCATCTACCTCGAAGGGAGATAATTCGTAGACTTGTTCGTCGTCTTGGGAGTAAGTTGAAGTTGTCGCTGCAAGAGCGAGCAGTGAAGGTGTAGCCACGCGTAGTGAGTTGCGTACTACAAGATTTAGGTAGGTGGGTGTGTCTCCTGTGTTCATCTTGGGTATGTAGTGTTTCAAGAAACAGTCATCTCCTGTGCCCAGAAACGCATGGCTCATGCGGCGGGGAACGAAACATCAAACGGGGGCTTGAGAGTCGAAAGCTCCAGCAGGCAATACAGGGGTAGATTTGCTTTACTTGAGCGGTCAGGGTGGGGCTGTTGTAGGTGTTTTCTAAAAGAGGAATCTTCGGTCGATCTCGCAAATTCCCAGTCATGTAACCCGTAACATTAAGACTGGCGGGCAAATGGGCTTGTGGCACATGACTTTAGCTACGTTACGAAGAACGTAACTTATTCCCTGCGAATTCGACGGGAGTTTGACACCCCTCCCCCTTTTGAGCTTTATGTAACTCGTACCATAAATATCTGTTTCCATGCCTCGCCCCACCATGCAAACCATCGCGGACCGAGTCGGTGTTTCCAAGACGACCGTAAGCCGCGTACTTCGGAATCACCCGAATCACAATAGGGAAACGCGCAAGCGGATATTGGACGTAGCGGAAGAGCTAGGGTATCGTCCAAACCCTTTGGTTTCAGCTTTGATGACTGATCTGGGGCATCATCGCGGTGGGAAAAAGGAGCAGGCGTTAGCTCTGGGATTGATCCATTGTCTGCCTTACAAGAAGAAGCTGGCGATTCAGATGATCGAGCTACGCGAGAGCTTGCGCGAACAGGCGGGGAAACAAGGGTATGACCTGGAAGAGTTCTACTTGAATGAGCCAGGGATGACGCCCAAGCGGTTGATCGAGATCATCAACGCAAGAGGGATCCAAGGAGTTATTTTCGAGCATTTCTGGGTTCCGGTGAAGCGACTGGATGTTGACTTGTCGAACTTGTCTGCGGTGGCGATTGGTCGTTCTATGATGAATCCTAGTCTTCATCGCATTGATACCGACCACTACCAAGCGATGGCGATCGCTGCCGAAAAGCTGCTGGAGAGAGGGTATCGACGTATAGGACTCGTGAATACTCTGCCGACAGAGTCGATTATTGGATACCGGCGTGAAGCGGCTTTCAAGCAAGTGGCGTCACTGTATCCGTCGATCGATTCCGCCAGCATTTATACACCAAGAACGATCTCGGAACTTGAGGAAGGTTTTCAAGCATGGTTTGAGAAGCACAAGCCGCAAGTGGTGGCTTCGCAGCATATGCAGTTGTATCGCACCATGAAGAAGATCGGCCTACGAGTTCCAGAGGATGTGGGATTCGTGCACCTAGACATGCAAAAAGACTTGGATGGATTTGCTGGTCTGGTGGCTAACTGGGGAGAAAAAGGAAGAATTGCAGCGAATCAGCTGATCGACCAAATGAACCGGAACGAGCGAGGAGTTCCGTCACAGAACCACATCACGGTTGTTGAAGCGCGTTGGGTGGATGGTCCGAGTATTTGAGAGAGGCGTGTTTTGGTTCTAATTGAAGGCTTGGACTTCGTCCGGGCCAGGATTTGCGTAGGCTGGGTCTTTCGCTCGAATGTAGATATCTCCGTCTTTTTGGATACGTACCTCGAGTGGGACAATTGTTGTGCCGCGTTGGTTGATGGTTTGGGCGGTTTCGCTTAGGTCGCGGGTTTCGATGCCTTCGCGCTCGAGGGGAGGGACGTTGCCATTGAAGAAGGCGGTGCACCACCATTTGCCGTCGCGAGTTTGAAATGGAGTGCCGTGACCGAGGAAGCGTCCAGCGAATTTACGGGGACCATAGGTGCCATCGATTTTATCTGAGGTGCAGTAGTAGAGATTGTAAGAGCCCTGACGGCCGAGATCGGTTGACCAAGCAGTACCGAGGTGCACGTACTTGTCGCCAATCTTCATCATGGTGGCTCCTTCGTGCCCAATGCGACGGATGGTCTTGGAGGGATCCTTGGGATCTGGACGCGTACTGGAAGGGTCGATACGTTTTGGTTTGGCTGTGAATTTGGAGAGGTCGTCGCTCAAAGGTGCGAGTCGGGTGTTGGCCCAGAGCATCCACCAAGTGTCTCCATCTTTGAAGAGGGATGGGTCATGTTTGCGGCCGAGAGTTTCGGGAGTCATGGCATGTGTCCAGGGACCTTTGAGCTCTGCTCCTTCTGTGAGAGAGAAATTTGCTTTGCCTCCGGGGCAATGAACCAGTGCCCAACGGCTGCCTAGCCAGTGTACTTCAGGAGCCCAAACGAGATTGCCCGGTTCTTCGTGCATGCTGTCCTGCAAGGTGAATGGGGTGCCGAGGTAGTCCCAATCGATGAGGTCCTTACTTTTCCAGACCTGTACGGTGTTGCCGACTGCGGAGGTATCCCAGAGTCCTATGTTGTAAGGATCGGTCTCCTCGCGAGGATCATCAGCGTTGATGGTTGTACCGGTGAGGTAGTAGTAATCGTCGGGACCCAAAGTGATGTACGGGTCGCGTATCCAACCTTGTTTGATGTAGAGTGCTCGGTCGTGTGACTTGAGTCCTGCTTCGATCACCTCGCGGGGCATGGCGGGCTCAACTCCAGGTGGTAAGGTTGTATCCTCAGCTGCGAAAATGCTGGCAATTGCCAGATGAGTGATTGCAAGGGCGTTTAATAGGGGCTTAGTCATTCTTTTTTTAGTGTAGTTGAGGGTACAATACGATTGCACTCTACTGTTTGCTTTTGATGGGGTTGCCGTTTTCTTTGGCCCACGCTTTGTACTCCGCGTTGCCAGCACCCATGCGGTAGAACGCGGCGAGCTCAGTCTCCTGTCCCTCGTCTCCCTGCGATTCCATCCAGGACTCGAGTTGTTTGCTGAGTCGCTCGACGACTTCTGCGTATTCGGGATTACTTGCGAGATTCGTCATCTCGTACGTGTCTTTGGTGATGTCGTAGAGTTCGATGGCCGGGCGCTTCTTGAAGCGATTGACGACCGCTTGAGCGTGTTCGTGGCCCTCTGCTGCGAGACTTTGCCATTCCTTGAAGAATCCGCTCCGATTGATCGTGTTGTAGAATTCGGCGTCGGGGTCGAGGTTGACGATGAGTTTGTACTTCTCGTCGCGGACGGAGCGGATGCCGTAGTGGTGAGGGCCTCTGAAAATGCCTCGGCTCGTTTGCAGGCCGTAGACGTAATCTTTGTGGTGGTATGTTTCTCCGGAGAGGACAGGCATGAGGCTTTGGCCATCGAGCACTTCTGGTGGTGTGTCTCCCGCGGCTTCGATGAAGGTGGGGAGGATGTCGATGTACTCGACCATCGCCTCGGTTGCACTGCCTGGTTCGACTTTTCCCGGCCAGCGGACGATCATGCCGGATTGGAGTCCGGAGTCGTAGCAGGACCACTTGGCGAAGGGGAAGTTGTTTCCTTGTTCGGACACGACGACGACCATGGTGTTTTCTGCGTGTCCGTTTTTCTCGAGGAGTTCGAGGAGTTGGCCGACTTCGTTGTCGAAGAAGGAGATTTCCGCGAGGTAGTTGCGGTATTCTTTACGTGTTAACTCTGTATCCACCATGTAGGGACGGAGCTTGAGTTTCTTCGTGTTGTAGCGGCTACGGAACTCTTTGCCTTTATTCCATGGGGTGTGCGGCTCGTTTGAGCCGGCGATGAGTGCGAAGGGCTTGCCGGTTTTCGCGGAGTCGCTCATGAGAGCGTCGACCGCTTCCATGTCGATGATGGTTTGTTCTTTGGCGACTTCGCCAGTGATGCGGGTTTCTTCGAAGGGGAAGACGGACTTGGGGGCGACGTGGCTTTTTCCGGAAAGAGCGACGCGGTAGCCGTGGGGCTTCAGGTAGTGGACGATACTTTTGACGTGATCGTAGGCGTGGCTGTGGTTTGTGAAGGCTCCGTTTTTAACTGGATAGAGTCCTGTGTAGATCGTGTGACGCGTGGGCGAGCACATTGGGGATGTTTGGAAGCAGCGTTCGAACTTCATGCCTTGGGACGCGAGCTTCTCCAGGTTGGGCGTGTAGGCTTGTCCTCCGTATACTCCGAGATCGCGGTAGGTGCAGTCATCGGCGATAATGAAGAGGAAGTTTGGTTTTTCGGAGGCGTTAGCGGCTGCTAGTAGAGAGAGGGCGAAAAGGGAAAGTAGGGTGAGAAATTTCATTTTAGGGGAAGGGTGGTTCTGATGGTGGGCTTAGCGGCGGCCTCGGCGATGCCGCCCTACCTATTTTTGCTTTTTGAATTTTCCGACGGGGGCGGCGTTTTCTTTGGGGAGGTGTTTGGCTAGATTCGCTATGACTGAGGCGTATTCAGGGTTTGGTGCTAAGTTCGTGTACTCGTTGGGGTCGTTGGAGTGGTCATAGAGTTCTTCAGAACCGTCTCGGTAGCGGATGTATCGCCAGCGGTCGGTGCGAATCGCATGGTCGTTTTGCTGGTAAGTCGTGATCGAGGGGCGATTCCAGTCAGCGTCTGAATCTTTAAGGATTGGAACGATGCTTTTGCCATCTAACCGTTGAGGAACCTCGCTCAGTCCGCAGAGCTCGTTTAGGGTTGGGTAGATATCGAGTAGGTTGACGGTCGCGTTGGAAACACTGCCCGGTTCGGTCATGCCCGGGACCCGCCAGGTGTAGAGTACGCGGGTGGTTTTTTCCCAGAGGGCGTATTTGGCGAAGTGTTGTTTCTCGCCCATGTGGAAACCGTGGTCCGCGACGATGCAGACAATGGTGTTGTGCGCGTTGGGGCCGTTGTCGAGGGCGTCGAGCACGCGGCCGAGGCAATAATCCATGAAGCTGATACTAGCTAGGTAGGACTGGACGACCGGTTTCCATTGTCCGGCCTCTTTTAGCTCCTGGAGGCTGACGGGGCGGCGGGCGTATTGTTGGCCGATCGCGGGAATGTCATCGAGGTCGTCGTCTGGGACTTCCGGCATGACGATCTCGTCGAGCGGATACATGTCGAAAAAGCGTTTGGGAGCTGTCCACGGGTTGTGGGGACGGTAGATCCCGTAGACCATGAAGAAGGGGTCGTCGTACTTTTGGGCCAAACGTTGCTCGTTGATGAGCATGTTGGAATAGTCGGGAAAGTCGGTGTCGGGACCGGTCCAGGCTTCGTAGTTGAAGTTTTTGGGTCGCTCGATGTGGTCCGGAATCGGGCTGTTTTTTGCGTTTGGACCGTAGTGGCCTTTTCCGCCTTCGGTGTTGTCCCACATGGCGGCGAAGCGTTTGTCTGAGGGCCTGGAGTGGAAGAGTTTACCGTTCCAGAGCGTTTGGTACCCGTTGCGTTTGAATTGCTCGGGTAGCAGGACAGACTTCACGACGGGTGGGGAGGCTCGGAGTTGGTCGCTATTAATGTAGATTCCGGAGCGATAGGGGGCGATGCCGCTGATGAGGGACGTTCGTGATGGATTGCAGATCGGACCCGCGCAGTAGGCCTGGGAGAAGGTCATGGCTGTCTTGGAGAACTTGTCCAAGTTCGGCGTTTTTATTCCCGGATAGTCCTCGAGCAGGGAGACGTAGTCGTTTAGGTCGTCGACGACGATGAAGAGCACATTGGGTTTCCCGGACGAGGCCGCGAAGAGCGTGAAGTGTGGAACGAAGAGTATTGATGCCAGAATGGCAAAGATCTGGAGAGGTTTCATATCGGGGGAGCTAATTGCTGTGCGAGTGATCTGTATTCTGGCTGTGGAGCGTATCGTGGGCGATCTCAAGCCTTTGGCACACGGGGCACTGGAAATGGCACGTGGAGTGGGGGCCAGCATGGCAGGGCTGAATTGTTGAGTCGCTTGTGCGTTGCCGTTGTGACGCCCTGTGGCACGATCAGGAGGGTAGGTTGACACAAACGGTCTATCGCGTCTGGTAGCTATTTGTTAGTATGACCCGCTTTTATTCCCGTTTATGATTTTCGTTCACCCCAAGAGTTTGTCACTCCTCAGACGTGCCGCCAGCTATGGCATCTTCCTATTGTTTCTGGGGGTGAACTTCGCTCAACTGAGCTTTGGGCAAGCGAAATCCTTGCAATTGGATAGTCTGGAACTGCCGGTGAACTGGCGGTCGATCGATATGCCGGGAGGGGTGAATTTGAGAACGATCGCTGCTGGCTCAGATGGTTCGCTTTGGGTTGGAGCGATGGCATCGGCGGCTCGCTACAATGGAGTTTCTTGGACCGACTATCCCTTACCACGTGGAGAAGAGGATGGTCCGTTTAAGGCACTCCATGTGAGGGACTCTGGTGAGGTTGTGGGCCTGACCGGAAGCGGGTTGTATGTCTTAGAAAACGGTACCTGGAGGCAAATCGTGGAGCTGGAAGGGAGTGTTTCGCCGGCGGGATGTCTGTTTGAATCGACCGAGGGAGACTTGTGGTTTGGTCACGAACTTGGCTTTGGCGTGTTGATGGCGAATGGCGAGTCTCGGTTGGCTCCCCCTGGCAATAGTGCCGTGGATTTTTGCGAGGATGCCGAGGGGGCGATCTGGTGGGTCGAGGGTGCCTCGAGAAAGGTGTTTCGAGCAGAGGGATCCGCAGAGGAGATTGTAACGACTCGTGTTCGCGAGGAAATGCTGCCGGAGCATGATTCGCCCGTCGGGTTTTCGAGCCTGATTTCCACGAGTGATGGAAAGGTGTGGTTTGGCGATATCAAGGGAGGGAGCCGAGTCCGATATTTTGACCTGAAAACGGAAGAGTGGACCTTCGTTTACCTGAACGAAGATACGAGGGGGACTATCGTGTACGATATGGCAGTGGGGCCGGAAGGTAATGCGTGGGTATGTTCTTCGGATAGCCTGTACCGGATCAAAGATGGCAAAGTGGATGTATTCGAAAAATACGTATCGGGAAACTCGCAGGACGTTGATGTCTTTCAATTCGATTCGAATAACGGCTTGTGGCATGGATCGGTTAGGGGCGGCCTGACTTACTTGAGTCTGGAGAAAAGCCCGTGGCGTCAATTTGATGGGTATCACTTTCAGTGTGAGGCGTTTGGATACCGTTGGTTCACTACCGAGTTTGGAAAGGTTGTGAGAGCGCAGGACGATTCGGATGCTGTTTTGGCGATTGAAGATCCAAATTTGATCGATACGGCAGTAGGCTTGTTCGTTTCGCGAACAGGCGAAATTTGGGCTATTGGAGCCCACAAGCGCGTGGCGGCTGTATCGGTGTTTGATGGCGAGGAGTGGGAACTTCAGCGTTTTCCTGCCTTTGCCACGAAATTTGATTACGACTCGTTCTGTGAGCTGGATGATGGCACAGTCATCCTAGGCAGTGGCCAATCGTGGGGAAGTTTGCCGAAAAAGCAGGCGGGCATGCTAAAGACGCGTCGAGGCGGAAAGAAATGGTGGAGTGAAGTCCTGCCTGCTAACGAGGATGGTATTCCCTGGCGTGTGCACGAGATCGTCTCAGATGATGAGGGTGTTTTGTATTCAGGTGGGAGTCGAATGATGCGAATTTCCGGTGATGATGTGAACGTCGAAAATAACCGTCTCGGTGCACCCGGATCATGGATAAATTCCTTGAAAATGGGGCCGGAACGTACTCTGTGGGGAGCTTCGTTTGGGAAAGGGATCTTCCAGATCAGTGATGATGGCACCAGATGGTTTCGAACCTTCGAAGATGGTTTGGAAGATCTATCCGTCATTGATTTGTCGATACTGAAAAACGGAGATGTGGTCGCGTTGACCTCGAATGCAGTGTATCGGTTCGATGGTGATCAATGGGTCGAGTCATTGAAACTGCCCTTTGCTCGTCCTTTGCCGGAAGGAGGAGGAGCTCTGAGAGTTGCGGCTGATGGCGCTCTTTGGATAAATCTGGTTCACCCGAGCTGGTACATGCGAAAGAGGCTGAATCGTAGCATTCCTTGGTCGAGTGAGGTTCCGTTTTTTTCATACCGTTACGAATTCGATTTTACCGCACCGACAACGACCTTGAGGCGTGTTGCGACCTCGGAAGCAAATTCACGTTCGTTTATCGGAAGAATGGAAGGAGCCGACTACTATTCGCGGACGAATAAAAGCGACTTACAGTTTTCCTACCGAATCGATGGGGGAGCATGGACGCCGTTTTCCGATTCGCATTCAGTGGTTTTTCAGGAGCTGTCAGAGGGTACGCACCGAATAGAAGCTCGTTCTCGGGATCTAGATTTCAATGTCGATTCAGTTGGTTCGTTTATCGATCTGACGATTGCGATCCCGTTTTGGAAGGAGAGCTGGTTTTACCCGATGCTGGTTGTATTCTCCGTGGCTGGGCTTGGGGTTTATGTGTTGGGTATTCGACATCGTGCTAAGAATCTTCTCGCCCTCGAGCAGCAGAAGCTGAGCTTCTTCACGAATATCTCGCACGAGATTCGAACCCCACTCGCTCTGGTGATGGCTCCACTCGAGCGTGCGATGCGCTTGAGTGAAAAGGAAGAAGTACAGGGCTACTTGAAGCGTGCCCGAAAAGCGTCTGACGAGTTGAAACGTATTGTGGATCAGCTACTCGACTTTCGCCGTGCTCAGAGCGGTGTGATGAAGGTGCGTCCAGAGCATGCGGATGTGGCTGTGTTTGTCTCCGATTTTGCGAAGTCGATGAGTGTGATGGCAGGTGAGCGTGGTCAGAGTGTTGTATTCGAGTCGTCGCTACAAAGCCTCCCGGGTAAGGTGGATGTTGGAAAACTGCGGAGCATCCTGAATAACTTGGTTTTAAACGCGCTGCACTACAGTCCAGATGGTGCAGTGGTTCGGGTTTCGTTGCGTGTCAAGAACGGAGATCGCTCGAAGTTCTACATAGCCGTAGAGGACCGTGGAATTGGGATGAGTCCCGATTTTGTGAAGCTTGCGCTCAAGCCCTTTGCGAGGGGCGGGGATGAGCGGTCGCGTTCGGTTAAGGGAACCGGGATTGGCTTGGCCTATGTAAATGAGTTGCTGGAGGTGTGCGGCGGCTCTATCGAAATTGAAAGTCCGCTCGAGCCTGAGAATGAAGAGTATCCAGGATCTCGCGTAAGTTTTGCTTTTCCGATGCAACCGCTGGAGGAGACTGCAAGTGAGGTGCTGGACTCCTTTGAGGCGAGCGCGGTTGACGAAGATCAGGATTCGGATGAAGGGCTGCCTGTTCTGTTGATCGTGGAAGATGACAAGGAGATGGGTGATTTCCTTTGTCGAGAGCTAGGAGAGAGCTATCGCACGATCTGGAGACAAGACGGCGTAAGCGGTGTGGAGTGCGCACGTGAGACGATTCCGGACATTGTCCTCACAGATCGGATGATGCCAAAGATGGATGGGTTTGAACTTTGTCGTGCCTTGCGAGCTGATCTGGCGACGGCTCACATTCCGATCATTATGTTGACCGCTGCGTCCTCGGAGCGAAATGAGATAGAAGGGTTGCGTGCGGGAGCGAACGCCTTCCTTGGGAAGCCCTTTTCGATCGAAGCCTTGGAGCAACGATTGGCTAATCAGCTTTCCATTCGAGATGGTTTACGGACTAAACTGAAGGTCGAGCTTGAGCGCAGTCTCGTCGAAGAGCAAGTGACTGAGGTTGAGGACCCGTTCCTAGTCCGAGCGAACGAGATCGTCGAAGAGCAGTTGGGCGACTATGAGTTTGATGCGGAAATCTTGGCCCAAAAGTTGGGTATGAGCCGCAGGTCGCTTTATCGACGCTTGAAGGCGACGGCCGATGTCTCGGCTGCTAACTTTATTCGCACGCGACGAATGCGTCGGGCAGGGCAATTATTGCTCAGCACTGATATGCGAGTGGGTGAGGTTATGGATGCCGTTGGTATATTGGAGCAGCGAACCTTCAACAAGTGGTTCAAGTCGATGTTCGGAGGCACTCCTACAGAATACCGTGCGTCACGTCAGAAGCGCACCGCAGATAGCGAGAGCGCTAGCTAGGGGCGCGTTTGAGACAATAGGCGGCAATTTTGAGACATCTCCGGTAGGCCGCGGTGGGGTGGCAAGAATTTGGTGGTTTTTTGTCACGCAGGTTCTCAGGGAAAATGGCGGTTGCGTGGTAGCTTCGTGAATCAAGGGACAAGCGGTCTGCCCGGCCACTGTCTCGAATCAAATACGAACTATAGAACCCAAAAACACGAGTACCCCCACTATGAGACAAAAACCGAACCGCAGTTCGCGGACTCTGTTGGCTTTGGCGGTTTTAACCGCCGCCCTGCCTTACTCCTTCGCCCAAGAAGATGAGGAAGACGTATTCACGCTATCACCATTCACTGTCGATGCATCTGACGATGTTGGATACGCGGCCACGAGCACGCTCGCAGGCAGTCGCTTGAACTCTAACCTCGAAGACATCGCGAACTCGGTATCCGTTTTCACTCCAGAGTTTATGGAGGATATCGGAGCGGTGGATGAAGCCGATCTCATGGCTTACTCTTCCTCGGCTGTTGTCGAAGCCACCGAGCAAACGGGTGCCGTATTGGGCGGGAGCTTTGTCGGTACAGGTTTCCAATTTCGTCTTCGTGGAATGGTCGCCTCTCGTACCCGTGACTATTTTGAGAGTTTCATCCCAGGTGACACCTACAATAGCGGTCGCTTCGATGAAGCACGCGGCGCGAACTCCATTCTCTTTGGTATTGGTGGGGCAGGGGGCATCCTGAATACTACTACAAAGAAAGCTATTCCTGGACGCGACTTTGGAAGCGTCGGTATCACAGCTGGAATTGATAACTACGACTCGCTTCGCAGCACCCTCGATTACAATTGGGGCATTAACGAAAAGTTTGCTGTCCGCCTCAACGGTCTTTGGCAAGACAGCGATAAGTGGCGCGATTATGAGTTCAAGAACGATGAGCGAATCAATCTAGCGGCCACTTACAAGCTAGCTGAAAAGACAACGTTGCGGGCCAGCTACGAGAACGTGAATCTCGTAAATACTCACAACCGCGACTTCGTTGCGAAGGACCGGATCTCTGCTTGGACTGAGAATGGTTCGACTTTGGTCACGAACCCGAATCAAGGACCGCAAGCCGCGATCGGAATCAAACGCTACAACAACGGCACTAAGAAGGCTCCTCTTCGCGAGCGTATCATCTATGTCGATGACGATCAGGGCTGGCGAAATACCCAGGGGCTCTACTTCACGGACTCCTTCACTAACAATGATGCCCTGCTGGATTTCGAATTAGCTCCATTGGATGCGTACTATTCTGGGCCGGGGAACTTCATGGACTCGGAGTTCGACAATCTCACGGTCGCTCTGGAGGCGGAGCCGATAGACAATCTTTTCGTCGAGCTCGCTTACAACAAGCAGGATCGAGATTCGATTGGGTATGACCTTGGTCAAGAGGCATACGCTGTTCGAGGAGAACCAAGTCCTTTCTGGTTTGGAAACAGTCTAGAGAACCGTGAGACTAACGAGTACCAAGGTGATCTCTTCGTTGAAGGGAATTGGAACCAGAGTATTCAGTTGTGGGATACCACGAACTACCGTGCAACAGCGGCTTACGAATTGAATACCAAGAGTGACTGGACAGGACGTCATGTCATTGCGGCTTTGTGGAGCCAGAGCGAACGCAACCGCTACCGCGTTGGCAGTAAGCTTGGCGTGGATGATCCCATAGCTGGGAACCCAGAAGCAGGCCGAAATCGTGTGTTTGCCCGCAACTACATCCAAAATCCCGGTAATGCTAGCGAGTACTTCGTGCCGAGCTGGGAAAACATGTCCACAATTCAAGTAGACCGCGATGGTGACGGAACGCTCGAGACAATCGGAACCCAATGGGCGACCAACAGTCTCTCTGACGACACTCGCAAGAACACGGGGCAGCAACTCTCTAGCCAAAGCTTCCTCTTTCGTGACCGAGTCATCTTCACCATGGGATACCGTGAGGAAGAGGTGGACGAGAGTGTGCGTACTGCCCTTGACCCAGAAACTGGAGCTACGCTGCGTGACCCTGAAACTGGGCTTAAAATCTTTTCAGAGGACTACACTGAGCTCTCTCGTACGGTGGACAACTTCTCTTACGGTGTAGTGGGCGAGGTGACCGATTGGTTGCGTGTGCTCTACAACAACTCGGAAAACTTCGACATTCCAGGTAACTCTTTGGGACTGATTCCTGACAATTCTCTCCGCCCTGTATTGGAGGGCATCAGCGAGGAGTATGGTGTGATGCTTAAGCTGCTCGATAACCGTGTTAGTATCCGTGCGGCTTACTACGAAAACACATCGGCGAACGATGCTCGTGGATTCTCTGTGGAACCCAACGTGATCGCCCGCAACGATCGTATCCTAGACGAAGCGATCGCTCAGGATCTTATTGGAAGCTCGGAAGCTGACCTTCTGCGTTATGTTGGTAGCACGTGGGACTTGGCCGACAAGGAAACATCTGGCTGGGAGCTCAGCATGACTGCAAATCCGACTGAGAACTGGCGTTTCACCATGAACGTCACCTCTAGCGAAACCGTTGAAACGAACATGCTCCAGCGTACCCGTGCTTTAAAGGATGACATGTTGGCAACTTGGACAGGCTTCGGTTTGGATCTGCCGATTCCCGGTGTTGATGGTCGTACGATCGCCTCCGAAATCGAAAACTTCAATGACTGGTTCCGCGACATGACAGCAGTTGAGGGGCTTAAAAGCTACGGTCACCGTGACTTCCAGGCCCGCCTTTTCACTCGCTACGACTTCAATGACGGCCCGCTGAAGGGCTTCTACATTGGTGGCGGTTATCGCTACTCTGACGCTCCGTTCGTCGGAATTCTGCAAACTGCGGATATTAGCGACGAGCTTCGGCAGGACATTGTCGAGACAGGTGCGACCATCGACGGAAGGGAAATCTACGGGTTTGATACTTCCGAAGTGGATCTATTGTTTGGATACAAAACCAAGGTCAATTGGTTGGGTGACAAGAAGAAGGAGAAACTCAGTATTCAGCTGAATCTTAAGGATCTCCTTCAGGAGAACGACTATTCGATCGTCCGTATCCAAGATGCTGGTAACATGACACGTGCTCGTGTTGTCGCTCCGACAAAAGTTTCGCTCAGCGCTAAGCTCAGCTTCTAGAATTTCATCTAGCAACAACGTGCGGCGGCGGTCTCTACCGTCGCCGTTACGATTAGTGCGGTTCAACCGCCGAACACGAATTACACTATGAATAAACTGAAAACGATTTGCGTGAGCTTGCTCGCACTGGGAACGCTCGCCACGAGCGGTCGTGCCAACGAGAAATACAGTACTCCGGTGCCAGGGCGTTGGGATGCTGATAGAGTGAATGCTTGGTACAGCGAGTTACCATGGCTCGTTGGCTGTAATTACTATCCAGCTACAGCGATCAATCAGATCGACATGTGGCAGGCCTCGACTTGGGATCCAAAACGGATCGATCTAGAGCTAGACTGGGCTTCCGGCATTGGCATGAACACACTACGCGTTTATTTGCACGATCTGGTTTGGGAAGATGACGAACAGGGGCTTTACGAGCGAATGGACCAGTTTCTATCGATCTGTCAGAAGTACGAGATCCGTCCCTTTTTTGTCTTTTTCGATGATTGTCACTTTCCGAACCCAAAGCTTGGTAAGCAGCCTCTTCCAGTGAAGGGTTACCACAACTCGGGTTGGGTGAATAGTCCTGCTCGGGACGTCGCCCTGCGTTATGCAAACGGTGAATCTCCCAAGGCGGAAGTCGCTCGCCTCAAGGGGTATGTGCAGAAGACGATCGAACGTTTCAAAGATGATGAACGTGTCCTCATGTGGGAGCTCTATAACGAGCCTGGACGAGGTAACGGTTTGAACGGAGATATGGGAACCACGAAAGTGAAGTCGTCAATCGGTGAAAAATCTAACCGACTCGTTTATGATTCCTGGGTTTGGGCGCGAGAAGTGAATCCGACTCAACCAATCATGTCCAACTCCTCAGGTTCTATCGGAAAGAACAATGTTTTGATCAACCGAACTAACAGTGATTTGCACTCAATTCACAGCTATGGCGGCGACCCTCGCAAGGGGACAAATGCGGTGGAACGCTTGAGGGATGAGATTCTTGAATACAAGAAGGATGGCCGCCCCGTTATGGTGACCGAATGGCTGGCTCGCGACAAAGGCAGTGTAGTTGAAACGAGTCTGCCATTGATGAAGGAGCTGAATGTTGGCGCAGTTAATTGGGGCTTTGTATCCGGAAAGTCGGCGACGATTTGGAACTGGGAAAGCCGCCGCAATTCGGAAGGCAAAAAGATCAGCGTGAACCATGAGCGCGCATCCGGAAATGTGATACGCCCAGGCGAGTCTTATCCGGAGCCGGAGATTTGGTTCCACGACCTTCTAAGGATGGACGGTACGCCTTACGATCCAGAGGAAATCAAGATCTTCAAAAAACTCACAGATTCATAGGTAGGGCGTGACCGCCGGGCACGCCGCACGGAAGTGGGTTCCGACAAATATTGTTGCGGTTCGCCCGGCGGTCAGACCCTACCTCTTTTACAATGATTCCAGCTCGAACGTTTTTCTCAGTTCTTCTGATTACCTCTCTCGCTGCAGTTCCGTCAGCATCGGCTCAAACACAGGTATCGGTCGATTTCTCGAAACCGGCCTATTTCCCTTTGCTTAAGGGAAAGGCCAGTCTTTTTCAGGAGGGTCTAGCGGAGAAGCCGTCGCTTGAAGTAGCGATGCAACCGCTCGATGATTTGAAGATTCGAGCCTTTCGTCCGCTGGTGAACCAAGGTGGCGACAAGCTTATCTCGTATGAAAATGGGGAACTGAGCGTAACAAGGGATCGCTCGTTAACTGCTTTCATTAGCGAAACTCACAAGCGTCAGATCGTTCCTATTCTCCCCTTGTACCAGTCTCCGGAAGACCTACGACGGGCGGATTGGAAAACGAGACAGGAACCACCCAGGGATTTTAATCTTTATGGACGGGCTATGGAAGAGTTTGTGGGACTGTACGAGGGTACTTACCCGCTTATGTGGGAGGTCTGGAACGAACCTCAGGAAAAAGCGTATTTAGATTCTGATGATACTAGTCGTGACTATAAACAGATCTACCAAAACGTTGCGCCCGCAATTCGTAGGGCGGATCCGGATACTTTGATTGTGGGGCCAGCGGTTGCAAACTCCGAGAGAGTTTCGGGAGCGTTTATTGAGACGTTCGTCCAGGACGTCAAAAAGGACGATCTGCCATTGGACTATTTCTCGATTCATAGCTACGGAAGACACAAGAAGGCTCTGCGAAAAAGAAAGCGAGGCGCTGACGATCGGAACGACTTCATTATTGAAAAAGCCAGAATGGCGATGGGGACGGACTTTCAAACGGTCCCCTTAGTTTTTACTGAGTACGAATACTATCCGGCAGGGGCAGATGTCCCTTGGCACTACTTGCGTGAGCTAACCGTTGGAGCCACGAAGTTCTTGACCGATTTAGAGTACTTTATCGAACAGACAGATATCCCTTTCGTCACTTGGAACCGGTATCAACATCAAGGGCCTAATCACCGCAAAGGTGGACTCATCGACAATAAATTGAGAAAACGGCCAATCTTCCATGCATTCGATTTTTATGGGCGAATGCCAACTGAGAGAAAGATGTTGTCTCTTGGGAAAGAGGGAGCCAAGGGGCTTAAGGGATTTGCCTCTGCTGACGCAATGGGAGCAGGTGTTTTGCTTTGGAACGAGTCTGAGGAAGCCGCAAGTATTGACCTCTCCACTACGAATCTGCCTTTCGAGAGGGGATCTGTTTCGATGTACAGAGTGGATTCAAACCACGGGAGTTATCTCGAAGAGAGCTCTTCGGATGAGAGCATCCCTGTGCTGGTGGAACATTTTCAAAAAGGAACGTTGGAGTCGCAACGTTTGCAGATCCCTGGCCCTGGGATTGTATACTTCGAGATTTTGCCCGAGAGCGAACCGAGACAGGGAGCATATTTAGAGGCATCCTACATCCGTTCCTGGCAATGGGCGGGGCGAACGGAGAATGGAATCACAGGAGATTACGGTGACTTCGATTGGAGGACTTGGACTGCTCGCGTGGGCGTGAAGGGCGAAACCGGCCGTGGAGTTGCTGGGGTGACAATGGACAACACGCCGGAGGTTGTGTCTTTCGTTGGGCAGACTTTCAGCATGAAGGCGTCATCCGATCCGAATGCTCTGCTTGGAATCCGAGTCGACTACCTCGTGGATCGAAAAGCGATCAAGAGTGTGCTGTTGCACGGCGGTACCTTTGATCCTCGACGTAGTACCGAGCTTCCGTGGGCAAGGGAAGGAGCAACAGCAGATAAGGTAATTGAGATTCCTGAGCTCGGAGGGGAGCACCTAGCTACGGAGTTTAGCTTCGATGCTCATGCTCCCCAGGCTTGGCTTCGAAGCGAACAACGCCGGACTATTGTTTCATTCTGGATGGAGAATACGGGGGCAGAGTCGCAAGCCGTTTTCCGAATGCTTCCGGGAGGTGTGACTGCATCTGCGGAACGATTGGAAGTAGGAGCCCCACGGGATGGTAACGAATTACGCAACGGTTCAGTTGGTAGGGAGCTGCTGAATGAGAAGAATAGAACAGTATTACGTCCTTTCCCTGATGTTTGGCACAAAAACGGTGGTTGATTGAGCCGCATGGACTAATCGATTCCGCCGTTTTGCGCTAAATTTCTCACCCCGATATCGAGCGTGTCTCCGCTTGGTAGCCAATATCCATTTTCGATCAGATTAACCCCAACGAAGAACTGAAGAGTTTTTTGAATTTGTAATAGATGATTAAGAACAAAGTAACACTGAGAGCACTTGCGAGTGGATTAATGTTGTGGGCCGCAAGCCACGGTTTCGCTAGTGAGCGACCAAACGTGATGTTGATCCTCGTGGACGATCTCAAACCGACTTTGGGAGCTTACGGTGATGAGCATGCGATATCGCCCAACATCGATCGCCTTGCCAATATGGGGATGCGTTTCGACCTCGCGTACTGCAACCAATCGGTGTGCATGGCGTCGCGGTACAATCTGCTGCTCGGTTCACGTTCCACGAGCACGGGCTTTTATCGGTTCGGAACACAGTTCCGCGAGGTGTATCCAGATGCGGTGACGCTTCCGCAACATTTCATGAACAACGGATACCATGTCGAATCGATGGGCAAGGTGTTCCACATCGGGCATGGCAATACGAACGACGAAGCCTCCTGGTCGATTCCTCACCACAAGGAGAAGGTGATTGAGTACGTTGTGCCGGAGAGTACGAATCGCCAGCTGACGCGCGAAGAAGTGTTTTTCCAAAACTCGCGTATGCACTTCAAGCTCCCTCCGATGAAGGACATCCCTCGAGGGGCTTTGGGGGAAGCTCCAGACGTGTTGGATGAAGCTTATGCAGATGGTCGGGTGGCGACGCACGCGATCAACCGCTTGCGGACGTTGAAGAAGAACCCGGATCAGCCATTTTTCATGGCGGTTGGGTTCGCTCGTCCGCACCTCCCGTTCTCAGCCCCCAAGAAGTATTGGGATATGTACGACGCGGCAAAACTGCCTATGCCCGAGTTTGAAAAAGCTCCCAAGGGAACGCCTGCGTTTGCCGTCAAGGGACGAGGAGAAATTTCGAACTTCAAACCCTTTCCTGAAACGGGGCCGATTTCTGATGACCTGAAGCGCTATGTAATCCACGGATATTACGCTTCGATGTCGTATGTTGACGCTCAGATTGGCCGGGTGATCGATGAGCTCAAGCGACTGAAGATGGAGGACAACACGATCATCGTTCTCTGGGGCGACCACGGTTGGCATTTGGGCGATCATGGTTCTTGGACCAAACATTCGAATTTCGAGCAAGCGAATCGGATTCCCTATTTGATTGTCGCTCCAGGAGTCGCGAAACCGGGAAGCTCGACTACGCAGCTCGCAGAGACTGTCGACATCTATCCTACGCTGGCGGAACTTGCTGGATTGCCAGCTCCGAAGGTTCCGCAGCCCATCGACGGAGTGAGCATGGTTCCAGTCTTGAAAGACTCCAAGGAACGGATACGCGATCATGCTTACCACAGTTTCGCGAAACGCGGCAACCTCGTTGGACAAGCAATCCGCACCGACCGCTACCGAATGGTCCGTTGGGTAGACCTAAACGAGAAAGAGAGTCCGATATACGAGCTATACGACTATGAGAAAGACCCTCTGGAGACAGTGAACTTGGCCGAGTCGCAACCTGAAGTGTTGGCGACGCTGGAACGTATTGCTGATCAACATCCATTTCCCTCGGCGGTAGCTCAGAGAGGAAAGAAGTAATTTAACCCCAATCGATTGATAAATAGGTATGTACTCAAAATTTAAGCGCGCATTGGTTTCGGCCGCATCTCTTGCATTTGTCGGGATTGTTTCGGCAGCAACAGTCTCCGTAGACGATTTCGATGATATTCGAAGCTTCACGCTGAGCAACGACTCAGGAATGTCGGTGACGCTCACTAACTATGGAGCGACCGTGACCTCGATTCTTGTTCCAGATCGTAATGGCGAAGTCGCAGATGTGGCGTTGGGCTACAACAATGTGTCTTCCTACATGAACGCGGTCGACAAGCCATATTTCGGCTCTATCGTAGGTCGTTACGGAAATCGCATCGCGAAGGGTAAATTCTCCATCGACGGAGAAGAATATACTCTCGCGACCAACAACGGGGAGAATCACTTGCACGGAGGTGTGATCGGTTTCGACAAGGTGGTTTGGGATGCACGAATCGAGGGTAGCTCTGTTGTATTCTCCTACCTCGCTAAAGACGGCGAAGAAGGGTATCCAGGCAACTTGGACATCGAAGTGCGCTACAGTCTCGGCGACGATAATTCACTTTCCATCGAGTATTGGGCACAGACAGACAAGGCGACACACTGCAACCTGACCAATCATACCTACTTCAATCTAGCAGGAGAGGGGAATGGTACGATCCTCGGTCACAAGCTAATGATCGCAGCAGATCGGTTTACGCCTGTCGACGAAGGCTTGATTCCAACCGGTGAGCTTCGCCCCGTGAAGGGAACCCCCTTCGATTTCCAGAAAGCGAAGTCGATTGGAAAGGATATCAAGAAAGAGAATCAACAACTAACCTACGGTCTCGGTTATGACCACAACTGGGTGCTGTCCGGTGAATTGGATACAGATGGGATGCGTCTCGCAGCGACTCTCTATGAAAAGAGTTCTGGTCGCTACATGGAAGTGCTCACCAGTGAGCCAGGTATCCAGTTCTATTGCGGAAACTTTCTCGATGGTCGCTTGAAAGGGAAGTCTGGCAAAACTTACGTTTACCGTGGTGGCCTCTGTCTAGAAACGCAGCACTATCCTGATTCACCAAACCAAAAGAACTTCCCATCTACGCTTTTGAAGCCAGGCGAGACTTACGAAACCAAGACTGTTTACCGATTCTCGACCAAGTAGGGCTGATACCCTTTAATTACTTGTTCATCACCATAGATAGTGTGTAGGGCTGCCGCTTGCGGCATGCCGCATCAACCACAGTGATTTCCGCGAGCAACGCGGCGTGGCGGCAAGCACCAGCCCTACATCTGATGCTATTAAGATCAAAACAAATGACACTTCTACTTCGATCAATCGTATCCGTTTTTGCACTGTTTATCTTTGCGATCTCGGTTTGTGCAAAAAGTGATGACCGGCCTAATCTGATTGTCATTTTGGCCGACGACATGGGCTTCTCCGATATCGGTTCCTACGGTGGCGAAATCGAGACACCTGCGCTTGATGCGTTGGCTGACGGTGGGATGAAGTTTTCTCGCTTCTACAACAGTGCTCGTTGCTGCCCGACTCGGGCCTCACTGATGACTGGGCTTCATCCACATCAGACGGGAATCGGTTGGATGACAAATCCACCGAATACAGGGAAGATGGACCATGGGCCTGAGTTTCCAAACTACCGTGGTTTTCTCAATCGTGACTGTGTTACTTTGGCAGAGGTGCTAGGAGACAATGGATACGCAACCTTGATGTCAGGAAAGTGGCACTTGGGAGTGAATGATAAAAGTCGCTGGCCTCTGCAGCGTGGCTTCGAGAAATTCTACGGAAGCCTAGCAGGAGCGACCAATTTTTTCTATCCGGAGCACCCGCGCGGGATTTGGTTAGGCAACGAGAAAGTGCAGAATCCGGAGAGCACAACGGACCGACGCTACTACACGACCGATGCGTTCACTGACTATGCGTTGCAGTTTATCGAGGAAGAGAAAGCGAACGAAGATCGCCCGTTTTTCTTGTACCTCGCCTACACATCGCCTCACTGGCCCTTGCATGCCCATCAAGAGGAGGTGCAGAAGTACGTCGGCAAATATTCGGAAGGTTGGGATCAGTTGCGTGAAGATCGCCTGAAACGTCAGCGAGAGCTCGGCTTGATTGATGATAAGTGGAAACTCCCGAAACGCTCTCACAAAGCGTGGGAGGAGATGAGCGAAGAGAAGAAGAAGGATATGGACCTTCGCATGGCTTATTATGCGGCGATGATTGATCGTATGGATCAGAATATCGGGAAACTTGTGGATCGACTCAAAGCGATGGGCAAATACGAAAACACTCTCATCCTCTTTCTTTCCGATAATGGTGCCTGCCAGGAAGGCGGTAAGCTCGGCGGAAAGTTGGATCCATTTGATGTTGATGCTTGGGAAAGAACTTACGGGACTAAACCGTCTTACGGTGAAGTTTGGGCGAACGCGTCGAATACTCCGTTCCGAAAGTTCAAACACTACACTCATGAAGGTGGAATTGGTACGCCGATGATCGCGCACTGGCCGAAAGGGGTGAAGCCGCAAAAGGACTGGTACAGAGAACCAGCCTACTTGATCGACCTAGCCCCCACGTTTTACGACCTAGCTGGCACGAAGTATCCGAAGACGTATGACGGTAGAAGAATCGCGGATCTTCCGGGAGTCAGTTTGGATGCAGCCTTCAAAGGTGAGAGCTTAGAACGAGAGGATCCGCTCTTCTTCGAGCACGAGGACCATGCTGCCATCATGCAAGGAGATTGGAAACTGGTCGGGAGCAACGTTTCCGTGCCAGGAGGACCAAATGAAAAGAAATGGGAGCTGTACAACATGAAAAAAGACCGCAGCGAAACGAATAACCTTGCGAAGAAGAAGCCGGAACTCGTCGCGAACTTGGCTGCAGAATGGCTGGAGTGGGCCAACGAAGTAGGCGTCTACCCGAAACCGGAAAAGCGAACTACCGATAACTGATATGAATCGATTGATGCTAATTTTATCTCTGCTTTGCCTGTCTTTCCAGGCGAGTGCTGAGAGTGTGAAACCAAATATACTGCTGATCATCGGTGATGATGCGACTTACAGCGACCTGTCCCTGTATGGTGGTGAGAATGTGAAGACGCCACGTATCGATACGTTGGCTACGGAAGGAATGACTTTCGACCAGGCCTATGTGTCGATGGCGATGTGCGCTCCTTGTCGTGCTTCGATCCAGACGGGACTGTATCCGTTTCGATCGGGCGTTGCTTGGAACCACGCTCCCGCTCGTGAAGGGACTAAGAGTTCTTTTCATTATTTGAAAGACCTAGGGTATCGGGTGGGTTTGACTGGTAAGACGCACCTGAGACCCGCCTCTGTCTATCCCTACGAAACGGTGTCTGGAGTTGAGCCAGACTGCGTTGCGGATACGAGCTATTTCGAGGCGGCGCCGATCAAGGAGTTTATGACACGTGACCGCGAACAGCCCTTTGCTCTGACTGTTGCGCTAACGTCGCCTCACGCTCCATGGACGGTTGGTGATCCAAGCAAGTTTGATCAGAAGGCGTTCAAAATGCCTCCCCATTTAGCGGATACCGAGGAGACAAGGGAGTGGTTTGCCAGATACTTAGCTGAGATCGAAGTGCTCGATGAGCAGGTAGGTCAGACATTGGATATCCTCGCGGAGACAGGTCTCGCTGATAATACGATTGTCATTTTTACCTCCGAGCAGGGTGCCCAGTTCCCAGGAGCGAAGTGGACGAATTGGTCTGCGGGAGTGAAGACAGGCTTTGTTGTTCGTTGGCCAGGGAAAGTTGAAGCGGGTGTTCGAACTGATGCTCTCGTCCAATACTGTGATGTGCTGCCGACACTGCTTGATGCGGTTGGCGGGACGTTCGAGAGTGACGCCTTTGATGGATCTAGCTTCCTGAGTGTCCTGAACGGCGAATCAGAACGTCACCGCGATTATGCTTTCTTTATGCACAATAATGTTCCCGAGGGGCCGCCGTATCCAATTCGCGGAGTCACAGACGGGGATTTTCATTATTTGGAGAACTTGGAGCCAGATCGAATCTACATTGAAAAGCACCTGATGGCGAAGGTGGAGCACAACGGTTATGTACCATCAATGTTTTGGACCGCGGGTACGGATGAGCGAAGCTACGAAGCTCTTGCCAGATTCATGAGTCGTCCAGGCGAGGAGTTGTATCGGAACGAAAACGACCCGCATCAATTGAACAATCTGGCTGAAAGCGTTGAATACGCCGAAGTGAAAGCTCGTATGGCGAAAGCTCTCGGTACTTGGCGGACAGAGCAAGGAGATCCAGGGGCAGCTTTGGATCGTGTCGAATCACACAAGGCTGCGAAGAAACAGAGGCACTTCGCTAGCCCACTTCTAAACCAATAATTTGAATTTATCTACTAACTAGAAATGAAGAAAATCGCTGCTGTTGTGAGCGCTACGATTGGCATGACGCTGATGTCGAATGCCGAATGGAAGCCGGTCGAAGGAACGATGTTAACAGAGTGGGGCCAGACGGTCACGCCAGAGAACGCATGGACTGAGTATCCGCGACCTCAGTTAGTTCGAGATGACTGGACCAATCTCAACGGAATATGGGATGTCGCTATTACTAAAGACACTGCGGAAAAGCCTAAGAAGTGGACGGATGAAATCTTAGTTCCATTTGCCCTGGAAACGCCGTTGTCAGGCATCGGTAAGCGCTTGGAGCTTGATGAGGTGATTTGGTATCGCCGGGATTTTGAATTGGCGAGTGCTCCAGAAGGCAGGTTGCATCTGAACTTCGAAGGTGTGGACTATGCTTGCCGTGTGTGGGTCAACGGTGGATACGCGGGATCTCATGTCGGCGGGAATTTGCCGTTCTCTTTCGACGTCACCGAGCTCGTACAGTCGGGTGAGAACGAAATCGTGATGCGAGTGGTCGACGATACAGACTCAGCAGATCGCTATCAGCTTCGTGGTAAGCAGAAGCGGAAGAACAGTGGTATCTGGTATTCACCGTCCTCTGGGATTTGGCAGACTGTTTGGCTTGAGGAGACCTCCGAAACCTATCTAGAGAGCATTAAGTTCGTCGGCGACATGCATGGTGGATTGGACTTCGAAGCGAGAGTTGTGGGAGAGTCCGCGAATGGTGCGAAAGTACGTGTGTCTGTTCTCGAAGGAGGTGAAACTGTATCCAAGAAGACGGGACCCGCTTCTGGATTTTCACTGAAGGTGAAGGACGCCAAGCTTTGGTCGCCAGACGAGCCTTCATTGTACGATCTAAAAGTGGAACTGCTTGATCGGAAGGGAAAGGTAACGGAAACGATCGATTCTTACGTCGGCTTCCGTTCTGTGGGTAAGGAGACCGATGCTGATGGTAATCTGCGTTTCACTTTAAATGGCGAGGAGATCTTTCACCTCGGACCGCTCGATCAAGGCTGGTGGCCTGATGGCTTCCTCAATCCGCCTTCTGATGAGGCAATCGTATTCGAGATGGATTTCCTTAAAGAGGCTGGTTTCAACATGATTCGTAAGCACAAGAAGGTTGAGCCACGTCGTTACTACTATCATGCAGACCGACTCGGCTTTCTTGTTTGGCAGGACCATGTATCCGGTGGAGCAGGACCGAACGAATGGCCGATCTGGAAAAAGCTCCGTGCCGAGTTGCCGGACTACGAGCCCAAGAACAATCGATGGTGGAAGCCGGAAGATGGTGACAATCTTGAAGCGGATTGGCCGGATTGGGCCCACGAGCAATGCATGGCGGAACTGAAGGTCATGATCGACACGCTTTACAATAATCCAAGCGTTGTGGTCTGGACGACCTTCAACGAACGGTGGGGGCAGCATCGTTCCATGAAAGTCGGGAAATGGGTCGAGGAGTATGACACGACGCGTCACCTCAACATTGCCAGCGGTGGTAACTTCTTCGAGGTCGGCGATATCGCAGACGAGCACAACTATCCAGATCCGAGTTTCCCGTTAGCCCTCGAGGTGTTCGATGACTACGTCAAGGTCGTTGGGGAATTTGGTGGTCACGGTTGGCCGGTGGAAGGGCATCTCTGGTCAAAAAAGAAGCGTAATTGGGGGTACGGTGGACTGCCAAAGACAATCGAGGAATACAAGGAACGCTACGTCCGCTCGATGGAAATCCTCGGAGAACTGAAGGAGAACGGAATCGCCGCAGGCGTTTACACGCAAACCACCGACGTTGAAGGCGAGATCAACGGAATCCTCACTTACGATCGCAAAGTCGTTAAGATCGCTCCCGAAGAGCTAGCCGAAATTCACCGGAAAGCTGGACTGCTCGATTCTGAGTAGACGGGGCGGCTGAGCGCTCTATGCGAAGGGCCAAGAAAGAATATTGATCAGCGTCTTTTTTAGGCGTTGATCATTTTCGCATATAGCCCCCTAGGCAGGGCATGTTGCTGGGGCACAAATGTGATGAATCGCGCAACATAGTTGTTAGTAGATCGGGCCAGTAAACGGATATAGTATTTGCGCTACTTGAACGGGCCATTTCTTTGCAATGGTCTGTCATTCGACCCTACAAGCCAATTGTGTTTTATGCGAAAGACGCTTCTACCTCTCCTCTTGCCCTTTATCTCGTTTGTGACCGTTCTATGTGACGCCAAAGCCGATTTGCTCATGTGGTACAAGGAGCCGGCTGCCCAATGGGACCACGGTATCCCGGTGGGAAACGGTCGCCTTGGGGCGATGGTTCTCGGAGGGATCGAAGATGAGCGTATTGTGATCAACGAGGAGAGCGTCTGGAGCCGGGGTGGTGAATACAAAGACCGGCCAGGCGGGCATGAGCACGTCGACGAAATCCGGAGACTGATCTTTGAGGGTAAGTTCAAGGCGGCGGAGTCATTGATTTCCGAGAAACTGCTTGGGGAGCGCTTGGAATCCGGGACGAATTGTTACCAAGTTTTAGCTGACCTACATATCGAATACGAGGGGCTGGAAGACGCTCACAGTTATCGGCGTGAATTGGACCTGGAAACTGCGATTACTCGGGTGCAGTTCAAAACAGGGAATTGGAAGAATCGCGTTTCGTACACGCGTGAGGTGTTTGCGTCGGCAGTCGATCAGGCCATCTATGTTCGGATCGGAGGCGATAAGCCTGGGCGCGTAAACTGCTCTCTTTCGTTGAAGCGGAATGGCGGGAAGCCAACTGTTTCCGTAGAGGGAGACGAAATCCATCTCTACGAACATGTAGGCGAGGGAGTTAGGGCTCACTGCCGTGTAAAGGTTTTGAATACAGGCGGAACGCTGACGACGGCTTCGGGCGAAATTACTATCGAAAATGCCGATTCCTTGGTGCTCGTGATAACTGGAGCCACTGACTATGCAGAGTCCGATCCGGTGGGTGCGACTGATAGGCAACTCGAAGCGGCTTCGACGCGAATATTCGAGGAGGCTCTCATTGATCACGTGGAAGAGTACCAGAGCTACTTCAACCGCTTCAGTATCGACCTTGGAGAGTCGGTGGCGTCGAGTTTCGCGACGGATGAGCGCATCGATGCGATCAAGCGAGGTTCGTACGATCCTTCGCTGATGGCTATGTATGTTCAGTTCGCTCGTTACTTGCTGATCAGTAGTTCTCGTCCGGGTACATTGCCTGCTAATTTGCAGGGGATATGGGTCGATGGCGTTAAACCGGCGTGGAACTCGGACTACCATGTGAATATCAACGTCCAGATGAACTACTGGGCGGCTGAAGTCTTCAATTTGGCCGATTGTCATGAACCGCTTTTCACCTTCCTTGAGGGACTCGTCCCTAACGGCCGAAAGACTGCCGAAGAGATGTATGGAGCGAATGGAATTGCCATTCACCACACGACCGATGCCTGGAAGTTCACTACTGGATTTGGGAAGCCGAACTATGGTATGTGGCCCATGGCGGGAGGGTGGGTCGGCTCTCATTTTTGGGAACATTACTTGCACGGTGGAGACGAGGCGTTTCTAAGGGAGAGGGGCTACCCCTTCATGAAAGCCGCTGCCGAGTTCTACCTGGATTTTCTAGTGGAACATCCAGTGTCCGGTCATTTGGTTTCGGGACCTTCGATTTCACCGGAAAATCGGTTCATCGCTCCTGACGGATATCAGGCCGCGGTTTGCATGGGGCCGGCGATGGATCATCAGATTATTTACGAGAATTTTTCCGCCTGCATTGAAGCGTCTGAGATTTTGGATACGGATGAAGCGTTTCGGGCTCGATTGCGGGATACGTTGAGTCGACTTGCTCCAGTACGTATTGGGGGCGATGGGCGAATTTTAGAGTGGACCGATGGGGTCGGCGAAGCGAATCCAGGGCATCGCCACATTTCTCACTTGTTCGGATTGCATCCAGGTCGCCAATACACTTGGCAGGAAACCCCTGAGATGATGGAAGCGGCGGTGAAGGTCCTTGAGAAACGTCTCGCTTCGGGGGGGGGGCACAC
>NZ_JAENIL010000058.1 GCF_016595505.1 Pelagicoccus mobilis
CCGCGCTACTGGAATTAAGCGAACTGCGATAGGAATCTCGCGTCGTTCTGGTAGAAATAGCGGATGTCGTCGATTCCGTAGAGGATCATCGCGATGCGCTCGATCCCCATGCCGAAGGCGAAACCGGAGTACTTTTCTTGGTCGATGCCAACAGAATCGAACACCGCGGGCTCAACCATACCGCAACCAGCGATCTCAACCCACTCGCTGCCGAGCTTGGCCAAGTGAGCGGATGAGAAGTCGACTTCGAAGCTTGGCTCCGTGTAAGGGAAGAAGTGAGGACGGAAGCGCGTCTTGGTTCCCTTTCCGAGCAGACGCTCGAAGAAGTAGTCGAGGATAGCCTTGAGGTCGCGAACCGTTACGTCCTCGTCGATGAAGAGGCCTTCGATCTGGTGGAAGTTCGCGCTGTGCGTGGCGTCCACGGTATCGCGACGGAAGCAACGACCAGGAGAGATGATACGCAGGGGTGGCTTCTCCTTGAGCATGGTGCGGATCTGCACTGAAGAAGTGTGCGTCCGAAGCAAGTAACGCTCGTCATCCTTTTTGGATACGTTTCCGAACTGGGCGTCGTTTGGCAGGTAGAAGGTATCCTGCAGATCACGTGCCGGGTGGTCGGACGGAGTGTTGAGCGCGTCGAAGCAGTAGTACTCGGTTTCGACTTCGGTTCCTTCGGTAACGGTAAATCCGATTTGCTTGAAGATGGAGCAGATCTCCTCGCGCACCTTGGTCAGCGGATGCTGGCTGCCGAGCGCGTCATTAGGAGCTGGAAGAGAAGGATCGATCGCTGGACCGATGCGAGCGGCGAGCTCGGCTTGTTCGATACCGGCAAGCGCCTCGTCGTAGAATCCCTGGATCTGGTTCTTGGCCTGATTGATCAGCTTACCAAAAGTCGGGCGATCCTCTTTCGGGACCTTCCCCATTCCCTTCATCACCTTGGTGAGAGCGCCGTTGGGGCCAGTGATTTCCGCTTTGGTGGATTCGAAGCCAGCACGAGAAGTGACGGCTGCCACCTTTTGCTTGGCGGATTCTACGATATTCTTGAGTTCTTCTTCCATGAGAAGGGGTGGATTTCGGTTGGGAGTCAGGAAGGTCGCTTTTTGTCAGCCGCCCTCCCCTGAAATGGTAGGGATTGAAAAATAAAAAAAAGGAGTCCGAGCAGATACTCGAACTCCTTCTAGTGAAAGGAAAAATGTGATGTCCGAGCTCCTTTTTCGAAGCTTCGGAAAACGCTATCTCCGGGTGCCTTACGCTGCAGCCTTAGCCTTCAGGGCTTCCTTGGCCTTTTCGACCAATCCCTTGAATGCAATCGGGTCGTTTACAGCGATATCAGCGAGGATCTTACGATCGAGAACGATTTCCGCAGCCTTGAGGCCTTCGGTAAATCGGCTGTAGCTCATATCTTCAGCACGACAAGCGGCGTTGATACGAACGATCCAAAGCTGACGCCATGTGCGCTTCTTAGCGCGGCGATCGCGGTATGCGTATTGTAGCGCGTGTGCTACTGATTCCTTAGCATAGCGGAACAAGCGAGACTTGTTACCGAAGTGGCCCTTGGCCTGCTTCAGCATCTTCTTGCGACGCTTGTTGTATGCGGGTGCGTTTGTTGCTCTAGGCATGTTGTATTAGCTTTCTAATATTGGATTTCGTTAGGTCGCCTAATTAGAGTTTACCCAATCGAAATAATTCTCGTCGTAACAGGGACTTAGAGGCCGTGGGGCAAACCGCGCATGAGGTCGGCTTGGCGTCCATCGGAGACTGACTTGTCCTTGTTGAGGTTGCGCTTCTGCTTCGTAGTCTTCTGGTGCAGATGGTGACGCTGGCCAGGAGAACGACGACGGAGCTTTCCGGTTCCGGAGAGCTTGAAGCGTTTTGCGATAGATTTCTTGGTCTTTTGCATGACTTTGAAGGAACCGAAGACAAAGATAGAAAATCCCCCGCCTGTAAAGGGGAAAGCTAGGGAATTTTCACTCCTGCGAGATCCTTGTAGGAAGCGGCCTTGTGCCGCGATCAAATCGAGCAATCGCGGTACAAGGCCGCTTTACATAAAGATCGATTCCAACACGAAAAAACCGCCAGTCGAGAGACTGACGGTTTTTAGGAAAGTGGAGCCGGCGATGGGACTCGAACCCGCAACCTACTGATTACAAATCAGTTGCTCTACCAATTGAGCTACGCCGGCAATGTACTGTGCTTATCGGCTCGAGACCGATTAAACTTAACTTCTATTTGGTACCCCCCCGGGGACTCGAACCCCGAACCAATTGATTAAGAGTCAACTGCTCTACCGATTGAGCTAGAGAGGCGTCAAATGGAAGGCCCCGAAAATCTAATTTCGGAACCATCTGTCAACTATGTTTTCGGAATTTTTCCAATTCCCTTCGGAAGCCCCCTCTAAAAATCCTGCAGAGCTCCCTGACCAAGAGGACTTTCCTCGTAAAAACGGTCCCAGATCTCGCCGATCAGATAAATTGATCCACTTACCACAAGCGCCCGATCCGTCTCGCGATCCCGTGAACAAACGCCTTTCGAAGGGAAAAGCTCAGCCACTGTCGCTTCCCCAACCTCCCCTTCGAATCCGTCCGGAACAAACGCCGCCAGCTCCTCGAACCCACAAGCCCGGTCCTGCTCCGGCATCACAAAGGTGAGGCTGTTGGCAAACTTCGCCGCCACCGGCACCAACGCTGCCGCGCGATAAGCGCCCATCACCCCCATCACGACATCTGGCTTCGCTCCTCCGCTACGCCTAGCCAGATCAGCTAGGCTATCCTCCAACCAGCGTGCCCCTTCCGAATTGTGCGACACATCGAAGACGATCTTCCGCCCTTTGAGCTGCGTCTCCTCCCAACGGCCCGGCCAAGCGACCTTCATCAAACTTTCCTTCGCCTTCTCCTGATCCAAGCCGAAACGCTCCGCGACAACATCCACAACCGTCAACGCGATCGCGGCGTTAATCCTTTGATAGCGTCCGTGCAGGTTCGTTTCCGGATAGGATTCCAACTCCTCGCCGAACCGATCCGCCACGCAATACAGCTCGCAGCCCCTCTCATCGCAAATCTCCCGGATCGCAGTCATCGCCTCCGGCTCGAGCAAACCAGCCACTACAGGAACGCCCGGCTTGATTATCCCGCCCTTCTCACGAGCGATCTTCTGCAGCGTATCCCCCAGAATCTCACAGTGGTCCAAGGCGATCGAAGTGATCACGCTTACTTCCGGCGTCAGCACATTTGTCGCGTCCAAACGTCCGCCAAGCCCCACTTCCACAACCGCCACATCCACTTCTTCCCGAGCGAAGTGCATAAACGCCATAGCCGTCATGAATTCAAAGAAGCTCGGATGCAGCTCGGGATCCTCTTCCGCAATCCGTTCGGCCAGCGGCTGCAGCTCTCTAACATACTCGAGAATCTGCGACTCCTCGAGAATCCGACGGTTTACCTGAATCCGCTCCCCTTGCCGCACCAAATGCGGAGAGGTCGACAATCCCGCCCGAAATCCCTGGTCACGAAAAACGCGCTCCAGCATCGCACAAGTCGACCCCTTGCCATTGGTCCCCGCCACATGGATGCAGGGATAGTTACGTTCCGGATGCCCTAGCACCTCTGCGAACCGCACCATTCGGTCGATTCCATATTTCGATCCGCGGTTCTTCAGCGAATACAGCCAATCGCGGGTAATCTCGTAGGAGCTAAGCTCTGGCATGACAAAAAAGAAGGAGCGACCTCGGCCGCTCCCTAGTAAATTGTTACGCGCTCTCCGGCTCTTTCTTCGAGTAGAGCGCCGAAAGGATATCTCTCAGCCGATCCCTCATCTCCGTGCGAGGCACGATTTGGTCGATCAAACCACGCTGAAAAAGGAACTCCGCCGACTGGAAGCCTTCCGGGAGCTCTTCATTCGTGGTTTCCTTGATCACGCGAGCGCCGGCAAAACAGATGCGAGCGCCAGGCTCAGCGATGATGACGTCACCCAAAGTCGCGAAACTCGCTGTCACGCCGCCTGCAGTCGGATCCGTCAAAATCGAAATGAACGGCAACTTCGCATCAGCCAAGCGGCCAAGCGCCGCGCTCGTCTTAGCCATTTGCATCAGACTGAGAATCCCTTCCTGCATGCGAGCGCCTCCAGATGCGGAAACCACGATGCAAGGGATCTTTTTCTCCGTCGCGTACTCGATGGCGCGAGTGATCTTTTCGCCAGCAACCGAACCAAGCGAACCGCCCGCAAACTGGAAATCGAACACGGCGAGCGAAACCGGAATCCCATGGATCTTGCCCACGCCAGAGATGATCGAATCGTTTTCGCCCGTCTTCTTCTGGTAAGCAGCCAGGCGATCCGGATAAGCCTTCGAATCGACGAACTTCAGCGGATCTCCAGCCGCCATGTTCTTCTCCAACTCGGTGAAGCTCCCCTCGTCGAGCAGATGCCCGATCCGCTTGCGAGCGGTGATCGGAAAATGGTAGCCGCTCTTGGCGACGACATTCTGGTTTTGCTCCAGCTCCTTGTTGTAGATGATTTCGCCGGATAGAGGACACTTCTTCCACATGCCTTGCGGAATGTCCTTCTTCTTAACGATTACGGTCGAATACTTCGGTTTCTGGAATAGCGCCATGGTGATTGAGCAATGAGTTTAATTGATTTCGGGTCGCCAAATTCAGCTTAGCCGTGCCCTACAGTGAGAACGTCTATCGCACGAGCTCCCGCACGTCGCAGAGTCGCGGCGCATGCATTGACAGTGGAACCTGTGGTAAAGACGTCATCTACGATAATATAGCGTTGGGCCGGGTCTATGGCACGGTTTTGGCGCAATGAAAAGGCATTTTTGAGGTTCCGAATCCGCTGCCGCCTGTCGAATTGAGTCTGGGAAACGGTATCCAAGGAGCGTTCGAGCACATCTCCCGAAGCGCAGGACGGGAACAGCGAAACAAGCTCAGCAACGATCAGCTCGCTCTGATTGTACCCCCGCTCCCTCAACTTTCTGGGATGCAAAGGCACCGGCACCAACACCGCGTCTTTTACATATCCCGGCAAACCAACAACCCTGTCCGCAAGTCGCCGAATGTCCCGCAATGCCCACAACCCGTTTCTATACTTCAGGGCGTAAAGCAATTCCCTCAACGGCCCTCGAAACAAAGCCATCGAACTCCCCTGCCTAAACTCCGCCAGCAGATGCTCGCAGTGCATGCAATGCTCCCTGGATTCCGTCTCGCCAAAAAACGGAAAACCGCAGGTCAAACACTTGGGATCAGCGATCAGTTGCAGCGAGGGAGAACACCCCCTGCAGATCCCAGCATACTCCGATTCTTCCACCGCACCGCCACAGCCAACGCACTGACTCGGGAACGCGACTTCAAGGGCAGCCTCATAGGCCTGGGTCAAAATTCGGGGAAACTTCAAAACACAAAAAAGCGGACTTCCCGACCAAACAGGAAGCCCGCCAAAAAATCAATAGATGCCTTTCACAGGTAGCGTCCGCTGTCCCCAGCGGACAAACTCGTGACCGCTGCAAACAGCGGCCGCGACCCTTTAAAGCAGCTTAAGCCGTCGCGTTCGCAACTTCGCTACGCGCCTTTTCGCCGAGCGGAGTGGAGATGTAGCGCTCACCGGAACTTGCCGCGATCGTGACGATCGTCTTGCCCGCCATCTCCGGACGCTTCGCGAGCTGAACTGCCGCCCAAACGTTCGCGCCGGAAGAGATACCAACGCTGATCCCCTCCTTGAGAGCCATATCCTGCGCAGTCTGGAACGCGTCTTCGTTCTCAACTGTGATCACGTCATCGATGATCTCCTTGTTGCAGTTCTTCGGGATGAACCCTGCACCGATACCCTGGATCTTGTGAGGACCTGGAGAACCACCGGAAATCACCGGGCTGTTCGCTGGCTCGACCGCAACAGTCAAAAGCTCCTTGCGGCCCTTGATCACCTCGGACACGCCAGTAATCGTACCACCAGTACCCACACCGGCAACAAACGCATCGATCTTGCCCTCAGACGCCTCCCAAATCTCCTCCGCGGTCGTTTGACGATGCACTTCCGGATTGGCCGGGTTCTCGAACTGCTGCGGCATGAACGCCTTTTCGCCGTATTCCTCAAGAAGCTCATTCGCACGCGCGATCGCTCCCGGCATTCCCTTCGGACCTGGCGTCAAAACGAGTTCAGCACCTAGCATTTTCAGAAGCACGCGACGCTCCATGGACATTGTCTCAGGCATGGTGAGAATGAGCTTGTAACCCTTGGCCGCAGCCACGAACGCAAGCGCAATCCCGGTATTGCCCGAGGTCGGCTCGACGATGATGCTGCCTTCGCTCAGCTTGCCCGCCTCTTCCGCGGCTTCGATCATCGCCTTGCCGATACGGTCCTTAACGCTGGAGAGCGGGTTGAAAAATTCACATTTGACGTAAACGTCTGCAACACAGCCTTCTGTCAGGCGGTTGAGTTTGATCAGTGGGGTATTGCCGATAGCGGCAGTAACGTTAGGGAATGCTTTTGCCATAGAGCGGCTTATATGGGTTTCTTACTTTGTTTAGTCAACATTACAGAGACGCGGTTAAATCCCTATCGCGCTCAGCCCCCTCCGACTGATTCCCAACAACATCCCCCGACTCCAAAAGCCCCACTTCAGAGAACCAAGTGGGCATTTCCCCGAGAATACTCAGATTAATGCAAGTACGCACAACTTTGCTGCGCCGAGCCTCTCCATCTTCCGAACTGGACGACTCACTCTTGATCGAATCTCCCAAGCAAACGACCAGACCAAACACGAGCTTCAGGCGGATCAGACGCTCATTCATATTCGTATCCGCCAGCGTCACGTTCTCCTTTCCAACCTCCCTCAAAAGTAATATCGACTGGAAAACCACTTGGCTAATCCACTCACGCTCACGCTCGTAAACCCAAAGAAAACTCTCAACGACACTAGAGTACCCAGCCATGAGCTCGTTGACGGCTTCCATACGCAAGCGAGAGATAGACTGGGCCAAGTTCAACGACGAACTCTCCCCATCCTGACTCAGCCCAAGCTCGCGAAACCGGCTCGCACTCATGCCATCGTAAGCTCGCCAGGATTCGCTAGCCATTTGAACTCGCTTCTCGATCTCAGAAGTTCCGACATATCCAAGGTCATTGGCCCATTCTGCCCATTGCTCATCTATGACTTGGTGCCACTCCTCCGCCACCTCGCTCTGGCTCTGATCCTTTTCCAACTTAGAGCACTCCGCAACATCACATGCAATGCGATCAAGAGCGACGCGACTCGCGACTACGATTTCATTGAATCGCCGCGACGAGTCCTTCATCGCCTGCTCGTACAGGTCTGTAGCCTTTTTTTCGATACGCTCTCTCTCCTCTCGAAACGACTGAAGGCGAGAGTCTAAGTATAGCTTCTTGCTATCCTCAATTTTCCGAGCCTCTCGAGTCGAAAGAACACTATTGGCTGCAGCATTCCTCATCGCCGTAAAGACAGTCGCAACAAACACCAAGCCGAATGCTACCACAGCCACAACGCCCGTCGCATCCGACCAAAAATTGGGAGCGATAAAACTCACAATGCCTACTGCCAACGCAAGCAGAAGCACAACCATAGCAATAGCCCCTCCCATGCTCCGCTGCTGATTTACGTTACCCTTTCCTACCGTCGTTGTATTCATCCTTAGTCCCAAATCCACACGGATCCCCAAAATCCGCAAAAAGGAAACAGTATCAAAAAACACCCTTGAACCGCAATCGAGTGATAGGCCTAGCCTCCCCTCAACGCTACTCACATTCTAGGCCCGTACTAGCGCTCCTCCCTACATCAGAAACAGCCTAGACCAAAGCAGGCGTCCCCAATACAGTTCCTAGGAAATCGCCCCGACGTTCAAAGAACACGAGTCAATAGCCCACTGAGCTCCGGATCCACAAAGGAATATCCTAGCGAATCCAGAATCTCCGGCTTTACCCGACAACTCGACAACAACGCCTCATCCGCCATCTCACCCAACGCGCCTTTCAGCGCCAATGCAGGAGCAGGAAGCATAGCTGGCCGTCTCACCCCACGCCCCAAACAGCGAGCGAACTCACCTTGACGCATTGCCTCCGGAGCAACGAGATTAACCGCCCCTCGAGCCCGCGAATCAGACAACAGCCAGCCAACAGCACCAATCCAATCCTCGACAGAGATCCACGGAAACCACTGTCTGCCGCTCCCCAACGGACCTCCTAAACCAAGGCGAAACGCTGGCAGCATCTTTTGCAACGCACCCCCTCGCGGATCGATCACCACTCCAGTCCGAAGCAAACAAACACGCGTATCCAACGACTCAGCACGGATTGCCTCTTTCTCCCAAGCCTTGCACAATTCAGCTAGAAAACCATCTCCCGGATTTGAGCATTCGGTTCGTTCCGCTTCAGGATCATTCCCATATATTCCCACACCCGATCCACTGAGAAAAACGCCGGGCGGAGATTTCAACGTCCCCATCACATCTACCAGGAAGCGAGTTGAATCCACCCGACTAGACCAAAGCCGCTTTTTACGCTCTTCCGTCCATCGCCCAGAGCTCAAGTTCTCGCCCGCAAGGTGGATCACCGCATCCATTCCCTCCATCGCCCCCCTGTCAATCTCACCTCGATACGGATTCCACACGATATCGTTTTCGTCACGCCCACGCCGAGTCACAACAAACACCTCGTGCCCAAGTCCCCCAAGCAGGGCACGCAACTGCGTCCCCAGAAAACCACTACCCCCAGTGATCGCGACCCTCATGGGCCGAGACTCCGGCAAAAGCTTACCCAATTCCAAATCCCGTTTCGTAATCCAGTGACGATAATCAAAACTCCTCTGCAACTGCTTCAGCACATAACTCTTCCCTAAGCCACCAAACGGAAGCTCAAACTCGATCACATCACGCAATTCACTTTCACCCTCACTCACGGGTACGAACCGGTGCTCATGCCTCCAGGATTTAAACGGCCCCTTTTCCTGCGTATCCGTGAACCCTTTACCGTCTTCACACTCCACATGCACTGCGTTCCAGCGCTTCTTCCCAAGAGGAGTACTTACATTCAGTTCCACCCTTTTCCCAACTTCCAGACCAGGATCCTCCCGCAGCACCTCCAACGTCTGCCAAGGAGGAGCTAGCCGAGTGAACGCGCCCTTCCGGCCATGCCAATCGAACAGTTCCTTGGCAGATGCGGGTACGCGACTTCGTTTTTCAAACTTCATTTTCCTTCATCCGAGCATAGGCCTCCAAAGCTCTAACGCGAGCCTCCGGATGACTAACGATCGGCAAAGGATAATTAACGCCTAAAACGACACCAGCAGCCTCCAAAACGTCAGCCGGAGCCTCCCACGGCTTGAAAAGGAACTTGTCTGGCAATCCAGCCAACTCAGGAACCCATCGCCGCGTGTACTCACCACTCGGGTCAAACCGTTCCCCTTGGCCAATCGGATTAAAAATCCTGAAGTACGGAGCCGCATCCGCCCCGCAACCAGCCACCCATTGCCACCCCATCGTGTTGTTCGCCAAATCAGCGTCGAGCAAGGTATCCCAAAACCAAGCAGCCCCCACCTGCCATGGCTGAAGCAAGTGCTTAACAAGAAATGAAGCCGCCACCATCCGCACCCGATTGTGCATGGTTCCCGTTTTCCAAAGCTCCCGCATCCCAGCGTCAACGATGGGATACCCCGTACGCCCTCTCCGCCAAGCTTCAGCCCAGTCGCCCTTAAATTCCCACGGAAATCTCGAAAACGCAGAGTTCAAAGGTTCCTCTGTCGTATCCGGAAAATGATACAGCAAGTGAGCCGAAAACTCCCGCCAAACCAATTGCCTCAAAAACGGCTCATGTTCCTCCAGACTCAACATACGCCAAATCTGCACCGGAGAAATTTCGCCAAAGTGCAGATGTGGAGAAAGTCGTGAAACAGCATCCTCATTCGGAAAATCACGCCCCTCCGCATAACGAGCGATCCCCCTCTCTACAAACCCTTCAAACAAAGCCTTCGCTCCCGCCTCGCCAGGCGTCCAAACACTACCAAAGCCATCCGCCCAATCCAATTTCGGCAGAAGCTCCAACGATTCGATCTCGCTCCCAAGCGTTTCAAAGCCATGACTCTCTAGCTTCTTTGGTTCCGGCAAGATCTCACGCACAGCGATCGAACGCAGATGCTTCCAGAAGGGCGTAAAGACGCGAAACGGTTTTCCGGACTTGTTCGCTATTTGCAACGGAGAGTGCAGCAAAGCTCCGTTAAAACTCCTCGGTCGCAGCCCCGCGTCAGCAAGCGCTTTCTTCAAGCGAGTATCGCGGTCGATTGCAGCGGGCTCGTATCGCCTGTTCCAATACACTTGGTTCGCCCCAGTTCGTTCACACAACTCCAAGAGGATCGACTGAGAGTCGCCCGCGAGGACAATCAAACTGCTCCCTAAAGCCGCAATCCGGTCCGACAACGCTTCGAGAGAATAATGCAGCCACCAGCGACTCGCCCCACCGGGCGCCCACTTCCCCTCCCCTTCCTCATCGAAAACAAACAAAGGAATAACGGGAGCTCCAGTCTGGACAGCATGAGCCAAAGCGGGATTGTCCGCGACGCGAAGGTCCTGACGAAACCAGACAATAATTGGGGGCTGCTCAGACATGCCATTACTCTGCATCCTGAGCAGCCCCCCTAACAAGGCTTAAGCTAAACTTAGCCTACGCAATTCGATTCAAACGCAGTCCTGATACAACGCTTCGTACTCGGCAGTAACTCGCTTCCACGAAAAGTCGCGCTTCATCGCTCGCTTGATCGCATGCAAAAACGCCTTCTGATCATTGTACAGCGACAGCGAATCTTCCAGAGCTTGAGCATACGCCTCCTCATTTGGCTCGAAGACGATTCCCGTCCCCTCCTTCGGATCGCTCACGATATCAACCACGGTATCCTTCAGACCGCCCACTCCGGAAACGAGCGGAAGCGTGCCGTAGCGTTGGCTGTACATCTGGTTCAAACCGCAAGGCTCGAACACGGATGGCATGATAAAGTAGTCCGATCCCGCTTCCACCAAGTGCGACATTTCCTCGTCGAGCACGATGCAAACCGCGACATGCTCAGGATGAGATTTCGCCCAGCGTCTCAGCGCCTTTTCATAAGTCGGATCACCCTTGCCGAGCAGAACGATACGGCAGTCGTTCTTCACAAAGAAATTCATCCGCTTCAAAAGAAGATCCACTCCCTTTTGCTCAGTAAGACGAGCTACCAAACCATAAACAGGCCCTTCTCCCTTCTTCAGCCCCACCTTATTGAGCAAAGCCTCCTGGCAAAGAGCCTTTCCTGAGAGGTCGTTAGCTCCGTAGTGATTCAGCAGATACGGATCTTTCCGTGGGTTCCAAACCTCAGTATCGATGCCGTTCGCGATGCCGACTAGATCCTCTTCGCGCACCTTCAATGCCCCTTCCAAGCCGCAGCCAAAGCGTGGGGTCAAAATCTCGCGAGCGTAGTTCGGACTGACAGTCATGATCTTGTCGGCGAAGAAAATACCTCCCTTGATCATGCTGATTTGCTCGTAAAACTCGAGACCATCGATCGCATTGAACTCCTCTGGCAAATTAGTGAGCTTGAACGAGGAACGTGGATACAAGCCCTGGAACGCGAGATTGTGGATCGAGAAGAAAGTCTTGAGCGCGAGCGTCATGCCCGTCTCCTGCTCCGCCATGCGAAGAAAGAGCGGCAGCAAACCGGTTTGCCAATCGTGGCAATGCAAAATGTCCGCCTTGATATCCAGCAAACGCATCGCTTGTACCACCGCCTTGCTGAAATAGATAAAACGGGCGTCGTTGTCATCGTAGTCCCGCTCACGCGTACCGTACAGGTTCGAGCGATCGAAGTACTCGTCCCGGCGGATGATGTAAAGCGTCTGACGCTTCCCCAGAGAGATCGCCCAAACCTCGCCACGCAAAAATTGCTCGCCTAGCTCGACCTGAAGCACCACCTTCAACTTAGCGCTCTCAAACTCCTTGGATTCGATGATCTTTCGATAGCCAGGAAGGAAGAACGAAACTTCGTGCCCTACGCCGGCCAGCGACTTAAAGAGGGAACCGCAGACGTCTGCCAAGCCCCCAGTCTTCACATAGGGGAACATCTCGCTTGCTGCATGAACTATTTTCATAGATGAGTCTGATCTAGAGGTTAGGGCTACGAATCCAATAATAAACTGAACGCCCTAGGCCAATATCGGCCAAATACACTATTCAATGAAATTAAGGGAACGAATCATCGCCCTATTGCAAGCAGAGGACTACGCTCCGCTCGATAAATCAGGAATCTCCGCCGAACTTGGACTCGGCAAAAAAGAGCGACGCAACCTCGATTACGAAATTCGCCTGCTCCTTTCGAAAGGCGACATCATCCGAATCAAAGGCGATCGCTTCGCCATTCCCAAAGATGTCGACCTCGTAACCGGCACCATCAAGTTTCGCCAAAAAGGATCGGCCATACTCATACCGGACGGAAAAAAGTCCGACCCGAACCCGACGCCCATCCAAATCGCCGCCGAAGACACTAGCGTCGCCATGCACGACGACAAAGTTGTCGTACGCATCGCGGACGGGCCTCCCGATCAACCCGTCTGGAAACGCCCCCGCAAGCAAGCGGACCCTCGAGCTTCCGAAGGTCCATTCGGACGCGTCATCCGTATTCAGAAACGAGCCCGCGACACCGTCGTCGGCACTCTATGCAAAACACGTTTCTTCCATTACGTCGCACCCGACGATCCACGCATCATCCACGATATCTACGTCCCTCCCCCCGAAGAATCCGGCTTGGACCCGATTCCCACCGTAGGCAGCAAGGTCGTAGCCAAACTCCACGAGTGGGAACAGCGTCACGTAAACCCAGAAGGGGAACTCATCCTCAACCTCGGCCGCACCCATGAGCCACAAGCCGAGCTCATGGCCGTGCTTCACAAGTACAACCTCGATCCGGAGTTCCCCGAGGATGTCCTCAAGGAGGCCAGCGTCGTCCCTCCAAAAGTTACGGAAAAGCAACGAATCGGTCGACGCGACCTTCGGGAAGCCTTCACCTTCACCATCGACCCAGACGACGCAAAGGACTTCGACGACGCCATTTCGCTCGAGTATCCAGACGACAAGCACGTCAGAGTGGGCATCCACATCGCCGATGTCGCCGCCTACGTGCGAGGCGGCACCAAACTGGACAAAGAAGCCTTCAATCGCGGAAACTCCACCTACCTCGTCGGCATCGTAATACCCATGCTGCCCCGCTCCCTCTCCAACGGCATCTGCAGCCTCGTGGAAGACGAAGACCGACTCACAAAAACAGTCTTCGTCACCTTCGACAAAAAGAAACGCAAGATCGTCGACGTCGACTACGCCAACACCGTCATTCGCAGCAACAAACGCCTCACCTACAAGCAAGCCTACGCCCTGCTCAAGAACGACGATTTGCAAGTCGCCCGCGACCTGCAGCTCCCCCCGGCCCATCAGACCGGCTCCACCGGACGAGCGCTCAACAGCCTCACCGACGGCGAACTCGCCAAGCTCCAGAAGAGCGTCCGCGAACTCTGGAGCTTCGCCTCCAAGCTTCGAGACGAACGCTTCAAAAACGGTAGCCTAAACCTCGACATGGAAGAGACAAAGATCTTCGTCGACGAAAAAGGATACGCCGACCGTCTGGAGAAGATCCACAACGACGAGTCTCACCAACTCATCGAAGAGTATATGCTTCTCGCCAACGAATGCGTCGCCCGCGAGATGAAACGCAACCGCCTCCCCAGCATCTACCGAGTGCACGAAGATCCAGACGAGGAACGCCTCAACGATCTTCGTGAATACATGGCGACCTGGGGAATCGAAACCGGAGACCTCAACAACCGCAAGGATCTCATGAAGTTGCTAGAGACGCTGGGAGGCCACCCGCAAAGCCGCCTGCTCCGCACCCAAGTCCTCCGCTCGCTCAAAAAAGCCTGCTACAAGTCCACCCCAGACGGCCACTTCGGACTCGCCAAAAACGACTACCTACACTTCACGTCACCAATTCGTCGATACAGCGACCTCGTGACGCACCGGGTCTTCAACCACTTCCTGGTCAAAGTCAGAGGCGAACCCGCACTCAACGATTCCACACCGCGCTACAACGCATCCAAAGCAGGCAGCGTTGCCGAACACCTCAGCCACACCGAGGTCAACAGCGTCGACGCCGAGCGCGAATCCATCAAGGTGAAGCTGCTCGAGTTCTTCGAACGAGAGCTCGACAAGAAAAAGAAAACCGCCTTCGACGCGATCATCACCGAAGTCCGAAACCACGGCATGTTCATAGAACTCACCGAATCGAACGCCTTCGGCATGGTCCACATCTCCGCCCTGCGCGACGACCTTTATCGCCTCAACGCCAGCGGCACCGCCCTCATCGGCCGCCGCAAGCACAACGCCTACTCCCTCGGCCAAACCATCCAAGTCGAGGTACACAAGGTCGACCGCTTCAAGCGCCAAGTCGATTTCCGCCTCTGCGACAAGCAGAACCCGAACAATCCCCAGCCCAAGGTCATGCCCGTCCATCCGGACGACCTTGGTAGTGAGATAGCCTTCAAAAAGTCGGACAAAGGAAAATCCAAACGGCACAGCCGCGGCAGCTCACCCAAAAAAGGAAAAGCGAAGCCCGGAAAACCGACCAAACGTGGGCGTTCCGCCGCCAGCGCGAAACCCAAACGCAAAGCCTCCCGCAAACGGAAGCGGTAGTCGCCCAAAGAAGGGCGGCTTCGGAAAAGCCGCGCCAGCAAATCCCCGAAAGTTTTTTGGAACTTTCTTAGACGAAGCCTCGGCCTCGCGGCGTTCACCCTGCACAAACGCGCCAAACTTTCGAAGGCATCACGCCGCTTCGACCTTGCGGTCAGAGCCCACCATCCTTCGTTTTGAAGAGCATGAGACACTACTCTTACCAAGAACAATTCAAGCAACTCTACGCCAAATCAGTGGAGCTCTACCGGTCCGGAAAAATGGACAAGAGCGCCTGGTTCGACGCGGACGAGCTCGCGTTTATCGAAGCGAACGGCTGGCGCGTTCAGGACTTCTTCGACTACGGAGAAGACCAAGTGCATGGCGGCGAACCCTCCTACGAGATCGCCCAGTCCATCGAGCAAGTACGTCGCGACTACTTTCTCCACATCCAAAAAGGCGTGCCTTCGGAAAACCGAATCCAAGCCTCCAGCCTCCCCGGCAAACCAGAATCTCTCGACGGCATCCAATGGCTTCCACGCATCATCCAAAAGGCGATCGGCAAGCTAAAAGGAGAGCTGAACGACGAGATCATGTACAGCTGCGGCGGCGACCGCCATTTCCTGCAGACCCATGACATCCACCCCGCGGAATTCCTCCGTCTGGTGTGGGCGAACATGGATAATCACCAAGCGATTGTGGACTTCGTAAAAGCCCGCAGCCCGCTTGCCCAAGCCTAGCCCCTCGAAACGCGGAGCAAAATTTTTGGTAACCGCTTTCTTCGTTTCGAGTATTACATCGTATCATGACCAAGAAAACTCTACTAATTTGCTCCGCTCTCCTCGCCGCTCCGCTCGGCGTCGCATTTGCGGATTCCGCGGAAAAAACCGCGGTCAAGAAACAGCCTATCGCCGAAACAGAAATGTATCAGGACGCGATGGCAGACCTAGCCACCGCATTCAGCCTGCCCAAGGCGATTAAGGCCGTCAGCGAGGAGTCCGCCTCGGACTTCGTCTCTTCCAATCCGCTCGCTAAAACCAGCATTTTGAACGCAAAGCCGAACATCCTGCTCGCCCGCCTCAAGGACAAGGTCGAACCCGGAGTTTCGGAACGCAAGGCCCAGGAAACCAGCAACGCAGCAGTGCTCGTGAGCTCGCCGGAAGGCAAAGCCCCAGCACACTCCACCATCAAAATCAAAAACTCCTAGCTCACCCGCTAGTCAGTCAAAAAAACGAAAGAAGGTGCAGGATCAGATCCTGCACCTTCTTTGTTTTTAAAAGCCAATTCAGATCGGCCGCGTCTACTCAACTTCGATGCCGATCCAGCGATTCGCCCCGCGATAGGAGATCAAGAACATGTTTTTGCCCTCTGGGTTCAACGCTTCCGCCGCATCCTCATAGGTGCTGACGTCCTTACCGTTGATCTTCTTGATAACCATCCCCGGAGCTAACATCCGTACGTACGGGCTATTGGCGTCAATCGCTGTCACGACCACGCCATCAGCGCCTTCGTCCAGTTCGTGCTCCTCGCGCAACTCCTCCGTGATCCCCTCAACAGTAACCCCCTTCAAAAACGATGAAGAAGACGAGCCATGTGAAATAATACGCCCATCCGATCCCCGCTCAGCGAGAACCACCTCCAAGGACTTCCGCTCTTTGTCGCGGATCAAGACGATCTGCACTTCGTCGCCCGGCTTCCGAGCAGCGATCCGAACCCGAAGGTCGTTCGGCGAATCGATGCCCACACCGTCCACCTCGACAATAACGTCGCCCGACTGGATTCCAGCGTCCGCCGCTGGAGTCCCAGCGTTCACTTGGTTTACCAAAGCCCCTTTCAAGCCATCGATGCCGAAAAACTCAGCCTTGTCCTCGTCGAGTCCTTCAATGCCCACTCCCAAAAATCCGCGTGAAACCGAGCCACTCTGGATCAGATCAGTCATAACTGAATACGCGAGATTCACAGGTACCGCAAATCCGATCCCGATGTTGCCCGTAGAAGCGCCGTCAGTCTGGATCAAAGTATTGATACCGATGAGGCGTCCCATCGCGTCAACCAATGCGCCACCTGAATTCCCAGAATTAATCGGAGCATCAGTTTGAATGAAGTTTTCGAACCCACCGCTAATCACTCCCATATCTTGTCGTTTCGTAGCGGATACGATTCCCATCGTCACCGTCTTGCCGACCCCTAGCGGGTTGCCGATCGCGAAGACGACGTCGCCAATTTCAATCTCGTCGCTATCCGTCAAGCGGATCGTCGGGAAGCTCTCCTCGGACTCGATTTTCAAAACCGCGATATCGGTGCTCGGATCCGTACCCACAAGCTCCGCGTCGTAGATCTTCTGGCTATCAAGCTGCACCTTGATTTCGTCCGCCTGAGAAATCACATGATTATTCGTGATGATGTATCCATTCTCGGATACAATAACGCCGGATCCCAATCCGAACTGCGGTGCCTGCTGGCGGCGAGGAGTGATCCCAAAAAGTTGCTGCATGAGCAACTCTTCCCGAGAGTAACTACTCCCCAGCGATTTCGCATAAACGCTCACCACCGCCGGTCGCGCGTCGACTAAGGACTCCGAGTAACTGACAACACCTCCATTGAGCGAGCGATCGAGTGAAGTGTCATCAAATTCAACCAGCCCCTCCACATCGACGTCATCCTGGGCCTGGAGTGCAGGCGAGACGGCGAGCAGGGCGAGACTGAAGCAAGTTAGAATGGGCATAGACTTGGTCATAAGTGATTTCCGACAATATTGATCTGATAAAGTTTCCAGAAAGCGGAAGCGTTCTCGCCTTCAGCTGCTAATGAAAAAACGAATCTAATCTTTCAGCAATTGCGACTCGAGTTGCGTCACCCGCTTAAAAAGATCGGGCAAGCGGCGCGTCAAAATGCGAATCCGCTGGTAGGCCATTAGCGGCATCGCCGGCGAGCCTCCATATTTCTTCCCGCCTTCCAAATCAGAATAGGCCACACACTCACCAGCCAACTGCGCGCCCGCCCCGATCGTGAGATGACCAGCAGAGGCAGCATACCCCGCAAATACGACGTAGTCCTCCAAAGTAGTGCTGCCCGCCAAGCCCACTAGAGCACATAGGATGCAGTGCTTGCCAATCACACAATTATGGGCGACCTGAACCAAGTTATCGATTTTCGTGCCTTCACCGATACGAGTCGGACTCAAGCGCCCTCTATCAATTGTAGCATTTGCTCCGATTTCGACATCATCCCCTACGATCACACAGCTCACCTGCGGGACCTTACGGTGGCGCCCCTTCTCGAACTCATACCCGAAACCATCCGCGCCAAGCACGGCGCCCGAGTGAATGCGTACCCGTTTCCCCAATACAGTGTCACGCTCAAGCGTAACTCGAGATCTCAAAACGCAGCCTTCGCCAAGCTTACAATCCGCGGCGATCACGCTACCCTTCCCGATCACACAATCAGGTCCGATTTCGACTCCTTCGGCAATGGATACAAACGCTTCGATTGTAACGCTCGGATCTATCTTAGCGGCTGGAGACACATCAGCCAGCGGGCTGATCCCCGGTGGCGGTCTCATCCACATCTGCTCCGCCACCAGCTCGCAAAGCTTGGCGAACTCGATGGCCGGACTTTTAACACGTAAGAAAAGCTGCCCGTTCTTCGGTTGCAATTCCAGGCCTTCCTCCAAAATGACTAACGATGCGGCGGACTTCTCCAACTCATCTGCAAAATTAGCCGAGGCGACGAAGGTAGCATCACCCGTTTTGGCCTCCTCCAACGAAGCAACCCCCGTTATGCTCCTAATCCCCAGCTCTCCGTCAAAGGAAGTGTAATCAATGCGATCCAAGACCGCGTTGTAAGGTACAGAAATTTCCATGATTCTTTTGGAATAACGATGAACCGAGACACTGCCGGTCATCTTCGCCTAAATCAATCCGCGAACCGCACAAAAAAGCCCTGTCGCAAGCGCGACAGGGCTCTAAAAATTCGGTTTTGAAAAACAGGCTTACTCCGCTGCTGCAGGAGCTTCCTCTTCTTCGCCCTTGGTCGCGTTGATACGCTCGATCACCTCAGGAGTGATGTCGTAAGAACCATCAGTGTAGAGAACAGGAGCACGACCGTCACCGGCAAGAGCTGTGATATCGATAACCAAAGTCGCGTTACGCTCCTTGGAGATTTCAGTCACGACCTCAGCGATTTCTTGATAGAAAAGGTTCAGCTGTTGCTGACGACGAGCTGCAAACTGCTGGCGAGTCTGAGTTACAAACTGACGAAGCTGCTGCTCCTTCTGCTGGATCTCTTCCATCTTCGCTTGCGCGTCCATGGCAGCTTCCTTCTTCGCTTCCTCCATCAGGATGTCGCTGGTAGACTGCTCGCGGAGATCTTGGAACTCCTCGACGAGAGCTGTGCCCTCTTCTTCGATCGCAGTCGCTGCCGCGCGGGCTTTTTCTTCGTCCTTCGCCATCTCAGCAGCAAAAGCTTCCACCTTGTAGTAGGTAGCCAGAGCTTCGTCGATCTTGACAGTGATGATCACGTCTTCCGCCGCGCTTTGGCTTGTGATTGCCACAAGCATGGCACCGAGAGTGAGGAGTAGGGATTTGAAACGTTTCATTTAAGGAATAGGAGTTTGTTGTTGTGGGAGGAGAGATTAGAATCTTCCGCCAAAAGTAAAGTTGAATTGTCCGCCTTCGTCGTTACCGCCATTGGCCGGATCGCCATCTGTGGAGATTGGCAGAGCGTAGTCGAGGCGAAGCGGCGTACCCATCATGGACATACGGATACCGACACCGTAGTTGTCATTCCAACCCGAGCGGCTTTGGCCGGTGTAGATAGGGTTTCCGAAAACGGGGTGCCCATTTTCTTCGTAAAGGAAGACCTTGTCTCGAGTGAGGCTGAAATCGCCCGCCGCCTTGTTCACGAAGCCGCCATCGTAGAAGGCCGCGATACGGAAGTCGTCAGTGATCCCGAACGAATACTCAGCGCCAAACATGCCGTAAGTCTTACCCCCGATCGCAACCGGAGGGGTGCCTTGCCCATTCTCGTAAATGAAGCCGAACTCCTTAGGGCCAACCTCACGGAACTCGAAGCCACGTAGCGTATTCGGTCCACCGAGGAAGAAGCGCTCGTTCCAAGGCAGCTCCTTGTCTGGGTTTTCGTCAAACTCGTCAACGATACCGGCTCGAACCAGAAATTCGACCGTCTGAGTGAATCGTTCGCTGAGCGGGAGATAGAACGCATTTCTCGTCTCAACCTTGTAGAAATCGAAGTCACCACCGAGAAAGTCACCACCGTAGTGGAGGTCGAGCTCCAAACGCATACCACGGTGAGAGTTGATGATGCGGTCACGCGTATCGCGGATCAGCAACAGGTTCATACGTGAAATATGACCATTACTCTCAGCCAATCGACGGTTCTGACCTTCGAGCTGAGCGAGCTTTTCCTCGTAGTCCGGGTCATTTGGATCTAGCTGGTCTGAACCTGCAAAGGAGTACTCCGTCTTGGTCTGGCTATACGCGAGCTTACCTTCAATCAACTCGATCAATCTCTTACGAAGAGAAACCTCGAAGCCCTTCACATCCGTGTCGTAAGTGAGACCATCGTAGTCAGTCGACTGGTTAAACACCTGGAAACCAAACGCCAATCGACGCTCGAACAGCCAAGGCTCTTCAAAGGCCAAAACAATAGAAGAAGAGCGACCACCAAGCTGCGCCTTCAGACGGAACTTCTGTCCATCCCCCTGGAACGCTCCACGCCAGTTGAAAACATCGAAGTTCGACTGGGTAAGCTCGATAAAGAAGACCCCTTTCTCCAATGAGCTGAATCCAGCGCCAAAAGAGAAGTTACCGGTGCGGCCTTCGCGGAAAGTGACACGCACATCCTTGCGGCCTGGGATGTTCGTAGACTGAGGCGTGACGTTAGTGTCCTCGAAGTAGCGCGTATTATCCAAACGCATACGGCTCGCTTCCATACGTACACTGTCGAAGGTGCTACCAGGAGTAAGGGCAAGCTCGCGAAGAACGACCACGCTCTTCGTCTTAGTGTTACCTTCGATGTCTACCGACTCGACCTGGAACTTCTCACTTTCGTAAACGACGTACTGGATATCGATGTCGCCCGTTTCCACGTTAGGCACGCGTTCCATGCGAATACGCGTTTCCATGTAGCCAAACTGGCCGTAAAAATCCTCTAGACGCTCGACGTCTTCGTCCAGCCTCTCTGGGCGATAGGTCGCCCCCGGCAGGGCTCGAAGCATCAAGCGAAGAACCGAATCCTCGTAAGTCTCGTTGCCTACGAATTCGATGTTGCCGATTTTATATTGCTTGCCCTCGCCTACGTTGATGTCGATGCGCATCCGGTTCTCGCGAGGGTAGGAAAATTGCACCTTGGCAGGGTCGATATCGATATCGAGATAGCCCTCTTCGCGATACACGTCCTTGAGCATTTCAAGATCGTCCTCGAACTTGTCCTGATCATAACGCCCGCTACCAGTGAAGACCGAAAGGAAACTCCACTTCTTGGTCTCCATCTTCTTCTTCAGCTTGCGCTTTTTGACGTTCTCGTTGCCGACGAAATTGACCTGCCCGACCTTGAACTTGCGGCCTTCGCGAATCTTGAAGGTCACAGTCGCAAACCCCGTCACCGGGCTACGATCGATCTGGTAGTCCACACGAGCCTGAGAAAAGCCCTTCTTAAGATAAAGCTCCTGCAAATCTTCCGCAGCCCCTTTAACGCGCGGCTCATTCAGCACCTGGTTGACCACGATCGGTGCCTCACGTTTCAACTTACTGTTACTCAGCTTGTTGTTTCCTTCGAAAATGATCGCAGAGATTCGGAACTTAGGACGGATATCGAAAATCACATCGATCTTCCCCTCCCCAGCGGGAGCGATTCGCGCCTCGATGTACTCGAACAGGTTCGATCGGTAGAGAGAGCGGATATCTCGATCCACCGTCACCGCGTCGTAGAGCTCACCTTCGCGCAACGACATGTTGGCCCGAGCCACCTCTTCATTCACATTGGACAAGCCTGTGAAGTTGATGATCAGCTTATTGATGACGGGAGCGTCAGCCTTCTCTTGTTCCTGAGCGGAAAGGGCTAGAGAGCTTAGCGGGATAAGTACAAACGCGAGGGCAACACGCGCCAGACGGGATAGGCTATTCGTGGGAATCTTCAAAACGGGTAATTTCTCTGATGAAGTTGAGCTTAATTTCGCCGACAGCGCCAGCACGTTGCTTAGCGACAATTAGGTCAGCTCTGTCAGCTGCAACGGAAAAATCGTCACCGGCGTCTTTCGGGCGAGCCAAAAGTAGAACAACGTCCGCATCCTGCTCGATCGATCCCGATTCACGCAGGTCGGAGAGCTTCGGCTGACGTTTTTCCTTTTCTGAGTCACGATTTAGCTGACTGAGAACAATCACAGGACACTTTAGTTCCTTCGCAAGACCTTTAATACCACGCGAAATCTCGGAAATCTGCTGCTCACGAGGGGTACGGGGATCGCTTCCATTAATAAGCTGGAGGTAGTCGATCACTATCATGCCCATGTTCTTATTACGGGCAAAAATGCGGCGGGACTTGGCTCGAAGCTGATTGATCGTCACCTGAGCGCCGTCATCGATCCAAATCGGAGCGTCCTTGAGCTCGATCGCCGCGGCGGCGATCGCTTCTTGCTCATCCTTGTTCACGATACCATCGCGCAAACGCTGCGTACTGACCTTCGCGCGTCCGGTTAGGAGACGCATCGCGAGCTGTTCCGCACCCATTTCCAAGCTGAAGACAAGCACACCAGCCTGGGCAGGCCGCCCCTCGTGCGACATGGCGATTCGCTCTGCGATATTGAGAGCCAAACTGGTCTTACCCATAGAAGGACGGGCCGCGAGAACGATCATTTCAGTCGGCTTCAGGCCACTGAGCATCTTGTCGATCCCCATAAAACCGCTCGAAAGCCCAGTGAGCTCGCCCTTGTTCTCGATCATTCGCTTAACAAGGCTCACCGCCTCGACCACCGCTTCCTTCACTGGGTGGGTCGTGTCAGCGACCTGAGCGTCGGAAATCGCATAGATCTCCTTTTCGATCTCGTCTACGAGTAGCTCGATGTCCGGATTGTCCTTCGAGAAACAGCGCTCGATACTTCGCGAAGCGGTCTTGATCAGGCGACGGCGGGTGTAGTTCTCGCGAACTCGATCCAGGAAGTAATTCGCGTGAGCGGTCGTCTCGATGTGGGCGGTCAAATCCGCCACGTACGTCAGGCCACCGACCTCCTCAAGCTTGCCTACCTTCCGCAACTCCTCGGCCAGGACTTGGGCGTCCAGCATCGACTTGCTCTCGAAGAGACTGCAGCACGTTTCGAAAACGATCTGGTGGGCCGGATGATAAAAAGCCTCCGCCGGCAGCTTCTGAGACAAGCAGCGCGAAATGATTTCGGCTGGGTCCAGCAAACATGCGGCTAGGAGGCCCTTCTCCGCCTCCAAGCTGTGAGGCGGCGTGAGTCCGGCGAGCGAAAGCGGGGCCGGACTCGTTTTCTTGTCGGAGAAATTCCTATTCTCCGAAAACGGCTTGTTCGACATATGGTATCGTCAAGAAGCCGTTGGAGATTATTCCGCGTCGGAAGCTTCTTCTGCTTCGCCTTCGGCTTCTTCAGCGTCGGCTTCGACGATTGGGTTCTCGGAAACCACGTCGATCTTCATTTCGACGGAAACTTCAGGGTGAACCTTAACGGTGAAGGTGTGCTGGCCGAGCTCCTTGATAGGATTGTCGAGGTGGATCTTCTTACGGTCGATTTCGTAGCCAGCTTCCACGAGCTTGTCGTGGATGTGGATAGAGGTAACCGCGCCGAACATACGACCCGCTTCGCCAGTCTTGACCGCGATACCAACCTGAGTTTCGCCGAGCTTAGCTGCTTGCGCCTTGGCGTCGTCGAGCTCCTTGGCCTCACGCTTGGCGCGACGGTCCTTGAGAGCTTCGATCTGCTTGCGGTTGGAACGGTTTACCGGGATCGCCTTCTTGGTTGGAAGAAGGAAGTTGCGAGCGAAGCCCGCTTTAACTGTTACTTGATCGCCTTCGCCGCCGAGACCTTCAACAGCCTCGATGAGTAGTACTTCGCTAGTTGCCATGATGTGCGAGTGGTTAAGTGTATTCTAAAGTTTTGAGTGTTTGCAGACGGGACCAGAGATCAGAAAGGCACGTCTTCTTCGATGTCGCCGCTTGGAGCGGGCGCTTGGTTTGAAGGTGCTGGAGCGGAACGCTGGGCTGGCGTGAAGTTGCCTCCACCTTGGCCTCCGGCATTGTCGCCGCGGCTGCCCATAAGCTGCATGTTTTCAACGATGACTTTGAGCTTGCTGCGCTTTTCGCCTTCCTTCGACTCCCAGGAGTCGAACTTCAGACGACCTTCAATAAAGAGAGGGTTACCTTTCTGAACGTACTTGGAGATGATTTCCGCCTGCTTGCCCCATGCTTCGAGATCAACGAAAGTAGTCTCCTCCTGAGTGTCGTCGCCGTTGCGAAAGACTCGATTGACCGCCATGCCGAACTGGCAAACCGACGTTCCCTTGGGAGTCGTGCGGAGTTCCGGATCACGCGTGAGGTTACCGAGGAGGATTACTCTGTTGAAATTAGCCATAGGATACGGGGCAGGGATTTTGCGAAAGCCAACTAGGCCTTCTGGATCATCTTGTGGGAAACGAGCTTGTTCAACTTCAGCTTCTCGAGGATCGCTGCAGGAACATCGGACGAACCGCTGAAGAAGTACTGAACGTATACGCCAGCTGTGTACTTGATGTCTGGAGTGCGAACGAAGTCCTGGCGGCCGAGATCCTCGACGGCTGAAACTTCCGCGCCGGCAGCTGCGAGCTCGCCCTTGAGGCCCTCGATGAGGTCCTCGACAGACTCGTCGCGACCACGTGTGTCGAGAATGAAGGTTGCTTTGTAATTAGATGCTGTTGCTGTCATCGTTTTTTCGTTTTCGATTGATTTGGTTCATCGCCATTTCCGGACCAAGGCTGAGCAGGAGTTCGAGACTCTCCACGTAGCGATCCATCGAGGCGTTGACGACCGATTCGTCGTCAGCTGAAAAGTTGCCTAGAACGTAGTCCGCCAAGGGCATTTCCTTGTGAGGCTTGCCCCCGATGCCGACTCGGATGCGCGCGAACCGAGGAGCGATTCGAGCAATGATATCGGCAAGACCATTATGCCCCCCCGCACTGCCCGACACGCTGAGCTTAACTTCCCCTACTCCGAGGTTTATCTCGTCGTAGACGATCACCACCTCTTCCGGCGGGATCTTGTAGTAGCTGCAAAGCTTCTGCACGCAGACGCCACTTTCGTTCATGAAGGTTGTTGGCTTCACGAGGATCAGCTTGCCGAGCTTAGAGCTGGCTAGCGTAGCGATCTCCCCCTTCTGCTTTCGCTCCTTCTTCCAAGCGTCCGCGCCATGCTTTTCAGCGAAGGCGTCGACCACTCGAAATCCGATGTTGTGGCGGGTTTTGGCGTATTCGCTGCCGGGATTGCCGAGGCCGACTATCATCCGGTAGCTCATGGGCCGTTCTAGAATTTGAAAAAGAACAAAAAGCGGGCCGCCCTATGCGACGGTCCACCGAAAAGGTCCGTCGTTACTACTTAACGACTGCGAATACTGGCTGCTCTGGGTGGTCCATGTACTGAACACCTTCGAGAGCTGGCAGCTGGCTGATGTGGAGGCTGTCGCCTACCTTGAGCTCAGTTACGTCTGCGTCGATGGAAGTTGGGATATCCTTCGGCAAGCAACGGACGCTAACAGTGTGAGCAACGGTTTCGATTGTACCGTTTTCGTTCTTCACACCCCAAGACTCACCAACTGGGTGAGCTGGAATGTCTACTACGACGAGCTCCTCAGCACCAACTTGCTGGAAGTCAATGTGAGTGTAAGTGTCCTTGATCGCGTGGCGCTGTACTTCCTTGATGATCGCAGTAACAGCGTCCGCATCGTCAGCCTTAAGCTGGACAACAGGAGTGTTGTTACCGATAGCACGGAGCAACATACGGAACTCGCGAGCGTCTACAGAGAGGTTTGCAGGCTCCTTGCTCTTGCCGTATACAACAGCTGGCACGCGGCCTTCGGCGCGAAGACGGCCGGATGATGCAGATCCCGCTTGGTCGCGGGCGGAAGCGTTGATTGTGAGCGTATTCATGGTACGAAAATCGTGTTTGCCGGAGCGGGACTCCGAGTGAAAGGGAGCGAACGCTAAGTGGCCCCGGTCGGAAATCAATCAAAACTTTGCCTAAAACGCAGAAAAATTTGGCAAAAGAAAAACGGCTCCAGTTGAGCGTCTCCAAAAAACGTACGCTGCCTGAGCACAAAAAAGTCCGCCTCTTCGGCGGACAAAAAATAAAATGGCTGCCCCGGTTGGACTCGAACCAACGACCAAGTGGTTAACAGCCACCTGCTCTACCACTGAGCTACAGGGCAAGAATGGATTCGGAAAAAGTCGGTTCGTGGACCTCTTGTCAACTCTTTGCTGAAAGAATTTCGAAAAAACATAATCGCCCCTCTGGAGCAATTGACCGAAGCCTCCAGAACACGCCAAGATCGAGCCGAACATTTTCCAGCTAAGCGAATCCCAAAGATCATGCGCTTCCAACTCACAGTCCTATCCATTGCCATCTCGACAGCATCCCTTTTCCTCGGTGGCTGCGCGACAGAACCGAGCCTCTACACCGGCAAGACCGGCTATTACGGATACACCTGGGAACAGGAGCTGAAACTGGGCAAGCAGTCCGACAAAGGCATCGTCCAGCAAATGGGCCTCTACCAAGACGACCAACTGGCCACTTATATCCGAGACATGGGCAACCAACTCCTTGAGTACAGCGCCATCAAGAGCGAGACCGCTCCCGAGATCTATCGCGACACCGAGTTCACCTTCCGACTCCTCGACTCCCCCGTCGTAAACGCGTTCGCCCTCCCCGGCGGCTACGTCTATGTGACCCGCGGACTCCTAGCCCACCTCGAGAACGAAGCGCAGCTCGCAGTTGTCATCGGGCACGAAATCACCCACGTGGAAGCTCGACACGCCTCAAAACAAGCCCTCGCCCACCAACTCGGCCAGATCGGCTTGCTCGCAGGAGCTCTGATAGGAGAACAGGTCGCAGAAAACAAGCAGCTCGCACGTGATATGGTTAACCTCGGCGGCGACCTCTTCCAACTCGCCTCCCTCAAGTACGGCCGCGACGCAGAGCGGGAGTCAGACGCGCACGGAGTAAAGTACGCCGCACTCGCCGGCTACTCAGCGGCCGAAGGAGCCGCGTTCTTCCGCTCCCTCGATCGTATCTCCGACAAATCCGGTCAGAGCATCCCCTCCTGGATGTCTTCCCATCCCGACCCAGGCGAACGGGAAAAGACGATCCCCCAACTCGCAGCGCAATGGGAATCCACGGCGAATCGGAATGTCGCAGTCGGACGCGAACGCTTCCTTGAAAAGATCGACGGTCTCATCGTAGGCGAAAATCCAAGAAACGGATACACAGACAAAAACCGATTCTACCACCCGAACCTCAAATTCCAGTTCGACAAGCCTCAAGGCTGGAGATTGCAAAACGAGAGCGGAGCAGTCTACCTAACCGACCCCAACAAGACAACGATGCTCGCTTTCACCATCGCCCAAGAAAGCAGCCCACTCGACGCCGCTCGCAATCTACAGAACAAGCTGTCATTGCAAACGACATACGCGCAGGACACTCGCATAAACGGACTCCCCGCTTATTCAATAGAAGGCAGCGTCGCGACAGAGTCAGGATCGCTTTCCCTTCACGCTAGCTTCATCCAGTTCGGGAAAAACGTATTCACTTTTCTAGGATACGGAAATAGCACGACCTTCCCGAACAACATCAGGAACGTACGCTCCGTAGCCAACTCATTCCAGGAGCTCGCCAATCAGCAGGCCCTAAACGTGCAACCCTACCGCATCTCAATAGAGCCTGCCAAACGCTCAGCGCCCTTCCGCGACCTTCTTCCGAGCCGACTCCCTCCCGGCACCGACGCCCAAGACTGGGCCATCATGAACCAGATCGATTTGGGCACCCACATCGAGCGCGGCCGGCTCATCAAGCTGCCAGCCGAGAGAAGATACTAGTCAACTGCGACAAAAACTAAATCGCCTTCGAGAACCCCTGGGCCCCTTTGCCCATGTAAGCATCGAAACGGCAGGCCACATTGCGAATCAACAATCGACCCAGCGGAGTCACCGCCAACCCAGCATCATTGAACGCGAGCAGCCCATCCTCTTCGAGAGGTTTCAACTCCTCAATTTCAGCTGCAAAGTAGTTGTCAAAATCGATCCCATTCGCCTTCCCTCTTTCACCGAAGTTTAGCTCTAGGTCGCACATGAGACGCATGATCACCTCGCGACGAACCTGATCGTCTCGCGTTAGAAGGTACCCCTTCTCGAGCGGAATAAAGCCTTCATCCAGCATGCTATAGTACGTATCCAAATCCTTGTGATTTTGGCGAAACGCGTTTTGCGACTGACTGATCGAAGACATTCCAAAAGCGCAGATATCAACGTCAGCATGCAAACTGTAGCCCTGAAAGTTTCGCTGCAAAGTCCTCGCTTGCTGCGCCTTTACCATCGGATCGTCAAGCTTGGCGAAATGGTCCATACCAATATGGGCGTAACCTTGCCCAGTCAGCTTCTCGACCGTTTGGATCAATATCTCGATTTTCGAATCAGCATCCGGCAAAGGCGAACGCTCCAAAATCTTCTGGGCCGGCTTGCTCCAAGGAACATGAGCATAAGAAAAGACGGCCAAACGATCCGGATCGTAAGTCAAAACCTCCTCCAAGGTGTCCTTGAAGCTTTCCTCAGTCTGGTGAGGCAAGCCGTAGATCAAGTCCACATTGAGTGACCCAATCCCAGCTTCTCGAAGCCAGCTAATCGTCTTTGCGTTTGTCTCCGTCGGCTGAATACGATGGATCGCCTTCTGAACCTTTGCGTTCACATCCTGCACGCCAATCGAAGCGCGATTGATTCCAAGCTCCACAAAGGCTTGCACCTGCGCCTGCGACAAAGTCCGGGGATCAAGCTCCACGCTTATCTCAGCGTCCTCGTCAAAAGTGAACGCCCGCCTCAGCATTCGCGAAAGGCGATTAATTTGCGACACTGACAAAAAGTTAGGCGAACCGCCACCGAAGTGCAGCTGGACTACCTTCCTGTCCGAGCGGACGAGACTCGCATAGCGCTCGATCTCGATCTCCAGATAGTCGAGGTACTTATCCGCCAACGCGGTGTTGGTCGAAATAATCTTCGCGCACCCGCAAAACCAACAAAGGCTGCGGCAATAAGGCACGTGGATGTATAACGAGAGCGGACCTTCCGCATCCTCCAGATCCGCCAACAACGCCGACCGACTGCTACGATCCTCCACCGTCTTGAATTTCAAGGCGGTCGGATAAGATGTGTAGCGCGGTGCAGGCTGGTTATACTTGCGAATGAGCTCCGGGTTTAAGCCCAGATCCTCACGCGAAATTTCGCTCGGCGTAGTCAGCATCGTAGTGGATCGGTTATTCGTTAATCGACTGGCTTAATCCAAAGTGCCCGTTTTCGGCAGATCCGCGTCAAGCTCGACCGGTCCAAGATTGCGTCGCTCCGTCACGCGACGACGGCTGCGCTTGCGGATCAGGCGGTCCAGCTTTTCGCTCAGCTCGGCGATCGCCTTGTACAAGTCATCGGCTTTTGCGGAGACGTCGAAATGGTCGCGTCGGTCGTCCACGTGTCCCTTTGCAATAAATTCGTCATGATGGGTGCTGGCATGACGCTCCAGCTCGAGCTCAACCTTGATCCGCCCGATCCCCGCGTCGTGCTCGTACAACTTAGCCGCCATCTCGTTGACTTTGGCTTTTATAGCGTCCGTCAACTCAAGACGGCGTCCTACTATCTCTACATTATGATTGGAGTTCATACTTTAACTATCTCAAAAACAGCGTTGCTGCCCTACTCGGATCTGGATCATTCCTGATCGTTTCTGGCTAAAAGCGAATTAATTACAATTGACTCTTCATTAGCAAGCCTGATTTCTTCCGCGCATGCCGAAACGCCGAAAATCACGCTCCGCCTCAACTGTGGAGTACGCCACTCCAGAGGAGAGCCGAGAACTGGCAAAACGCATCGGAGCGACCCGCCTATTCGCCAAATACGAACGCTCCTTCACCGCCGCGTCCGGCCTCCCGCTCACCATTCGCCCCTTGGGCACCTTCCGCATGCCGGCGACCGGACACAAAAAGGAAAACCCATTCTGCGCCCTGCTTTCCACCTCCCGCAAAGGCTGCCTCGCCTGCCTGCTGGCCCAAGGCGAACTTGAAAAAGCGGCCACCCGCAACGCGACCTCCATACGTTGCTTCGCCGGCCTCCAGGACAGCCTGGTTCCCATAAAGATGGGCCGCAGAATCGTGGCCTACCTCCAGACCGGCCAAGTCGCGATCGACAAGCTCGACTTGTCCGACTTCGACCGCACCCACAGCGAGCTCATCCTGAAAGGCATCGAACTCGACGCCCGCACCACCCGAAAAGCCTATCTAAAAAGCGTCACCCTAGGACGCGACGCCTATCAAGGTTTCCTAAAAATGCTCGAGATATTCGCCGAAAGCCTAGGCGCCGCCGCCAACGCTCTTCGAATCAACAAGGCCGAGAAAGCCGGAAATCCCGCCGCCCAAAAAGCGATCCGCCACATTCGCCAGAATCTCGACCGCCAGATCACCTTGCCCCAGATCTCCCAAATAGCAGGAGCCTCCATCCGCCATTTCAGCAAGATTTTCAAAGAGGAAACCGGCCTCACCTTCGTCGACTACCTCACCCGCGAGCGCGTGGAACGGGCCAAGAAACGGATCCGAGAAACCAACGCCCGCATCAGCGACATCGCCTTCGCGAGCGGTTTCGAATCGATCGCCCAATTCAACCGAGCCTTCCGCCGCATTTGCGGCGAATCCCCCAGCTCCTATCGCCTAAGCGCCAACGGGCTAAACGAGCCAAATCAGGAGAAGTCAGCCCAAGCAGAGCTCGCCTGATCGTACTGCTCCAATTTGCCGGCCCCGATATTGTAGAAAAGCGAGTGGATTTGCACCTTGTCCGCTTCCAGAGCTTCAGCGACGTCCGGGTAGGAAGAGAGACGAGCAGCCTGCTTGACGACGTTCGTCTTGGTCACCGACTCCAAGCTCTGCTCCGAATCGTCCTCGAGAGCCGAGACGCCGTACTCCACCCAAGAAGAAAGCATCCGATCCATAGGCCCCTTGCCCAAGTTCATCAACGCCTTCACCCCGCCGCAATCCGAGTGACCGCAAACCACGATGTGACTCACCTTCAAGGCCGCGACCGCGAAGTGGACAACCGATCCAACCGACGCTTCGTCCGCCGCAAGCGGAGGCACCATATTCGCCACATTGCGCAAGATCAACAGTTCGCCCGGGTCAGCGCCTAGGATCTTCTCGGGCATCACGCGGGAGTCCACGCACCCGATCCACAACACTTTCGGAGATTGGCCTTTAGTGGCCAGGGTCGCGAACAGGTCCTTCTTTTCCGCGTACTCCGTGTTCAAATAATTCTGATATCCCTCCCGCAACGATTCCGGGAGGCTGCTTGATTCTTGGTTGGCTGGCATCTAAGGCCACCCAGCTAGAAGAACTTGCTTTCGGAGAGAAGCAAAATCGCTCCGACAAACACGAATTCAGACCTAATCCTCCACCGGCATATCGCCCATCAAGGCCAACGGATTCCCCCAAGGGTCAGCAAAGAACGCGAGCCAAGAAGACTTGCCCATGAAGTCCTCCACGATGCAGCTCGGCCCGCTTTTGAAACGCACGCCGTTCGCCTTCAACTGAGCCGCCACTTCATGGACCCGGCCATCCACCCGAAAGTAGATCGGACAACCGATCGGCTGCTCCTTCGCCTCCTGCACGAGGATAGAAAGCTCCCCGCAACGAAGCATCATGGTCTGGCCAAACATCGACTCGACCTCCACCCCAAGGGTGAATTCATAGAAAGTTCGAGCCTCCTCCAGGTTTCCGACACGGATTTCGAGCTGACCTATCGAGGTCAGGATGGGTGCGAGCGTTTGGGTCATATACGTGTGGTGCCAGGGATTTCGGTCAAGATCTGGGTGATTCACCCCTTCATCGACGCTAGTGAAAAAGACCTGAAGCCCTTCTCTTCAATATTGGAAGTAATCCCTAGAAGCCGATACGGGCAATCACAGTGCAAGCCGCCGCATCACTTGCTCTGAGCCAACGCCAAGAGGCCTTGCAGCGATTGCACTCCGCTCGCCAGCAAATCCGGCCCCGCCTTCGAGTCGCTCACAATCGAATCAAACAAGTCACGCTTCTCCCGTTGCAGCGACTGGATCTTCTCCTCGATCGTCCCCTGGGCGAACAAACGGTAAACAAACACCGTCTTCGTCTGGCCGATGCGGTGCACCCGATCGATCGCCTGACTCTCCACCGCCGGATTCCACCATGGGTCCAACAAGAACACGTAGTCCGCCGCATGCAAAGTGATCCCCACGCTGGCCGCCTTCAAACTCACCAGCATCGCGGCCGTCTGATCGGAATTCTGAAAATCACGCACCGGCGCCTCCCGGTCGGCAGTCGACCCCGTCAACTCAAAGATCGGCAGTTCCGGAAAGGACTCCTCCACCATCTCGCGCGCCCGCTTCAAGAAACGAACGAACTGACTGAAAATCACCACCTTGTGCCCCGTTCCGAGCACCTCGATCAGCTTCTCCAACAACACCATCAGCTTGCCGCTGTCCTCCACGCTCGCCTCCATCCACGGAAGAAGCTGAGGATCGCAGCTCACCTGACGCAAACGGGTCAACAAGCTCAAGGTCGCGAAACGGTTCCGCCTCAAGGCATCGCCCAGATTGTCGCCAAAACGAGCCAAGCCCTCCTCGCAAATACGCTGATACTCCCTCGCCTGCACCGGCGTAACAGGACACTCCAGATCCACGATCACCTTCTCCGGCAACTCCAAAGCGACCTCGCTCTTGGTCCGACGCAGCATGAACGGCTTTATCTGAGCCCTCAAACGCGCCTTGAACGCCCCTGGATTTTCCGAATACAGCCGCTCAAAGCTATCCCGAGATCCCAGCAATCCAGGCATCAGGAACTGGAAAGCAGGCCAAATATCCAACGGCTTGTTCTCGATCGGCGTACCCGTAAGAGCTACACGGCGCTTCGCCTGGATACGGCGACAGCTCCGCGAGACCTTCGAGTCAGGATTCTTGATAAACTGAGCCTCGTCGATAATCGCAAAATCGAACGCCTCGCCCGCAACGCGCTCGATCCGGTTACGCAACAACGCGAAACTGATGACAGCGACATCCAGCTCCTCTGCCTTTTTCCCCGCCTTCCTGCCATACCTGCCGACCCTCATCTCCGGGGCGAACTTGGCAAACTCCGAAAGCCACACCGGCACCACGCTCGCCGGACAAACCACCAAAGTACGCTTCCCCTTCTCCCGTTGAGCCAAAACCAGAGCGATCACCTGCACCGTCTTTCCCAAGCCCATCTCGTCCGCCAGCAAGCAATGGCAATCGTGACGCAAAAGCCGCGACATCCACTCCACCCCCTGACGTTGGTAAGGCCGCAGGCATTCCAACAAATCAAGCTCCGCTTCCGAGCGAGGATTCAACAAGCCCTGACGCCACTCACCCAAATCCTCCGAAAGCTCAGCCCCCTCTTCGCCTTCCCCAAAAAGCGAGAACAACTGGTAAAGCTGCCCCGCTCCACTCGCGTCCGTCTCCACTTCCTTCCAGGCGCTCAAAGCCCGGTGCGAATCTTCCGAAAGCTTCACCACGCCCAACTCAGGCACGAGCATAGGCTCTTCCCCGCGCGCCAGCAACTCATCCGCCAACCCGCTATCAAGCAGCTTCGCCCCCGAGTCGAAAACCCACTGGATATCCAGCCCCCCCGAGTCCGCACGACTCGCCTTAGGCTTGAGCTTGATCTCCACCACCCCCTGCTGGATGTGCTTCACGTTCTCCCTCTCCTCGGTCGAAAAGCGCTGCTTCCAGCTCGGCCACACCGATTGGATGAAAAAAACGATCTCCCGCAAATTCTCCAGCAGATAGCCGCCAAACTCAGGAGAATAGCCAAAATGCGACTTTCGCGCCCGAGCAGCGAGCATGATCAGCCGCCCTCGCTCCTCCGAATTATTGGCCCGCGGCGCCCCGTCCTCCTTGCTCAAAGCCGACACCCGCGTCCCATCCTCGCTCAACCAGTAAGCCTCGCAGATCAATCCCTTGAAATGCGTATCGAGTACCAGATGCAGCATCCGCACCTCCGAGTCGCTCTCCGCTTTGGACGCGCCCTTCCCCGCCTCCAGCGGCAGTTCCTCCTCAAGCTCCTCATCCTCGAGCCCTTGCTCAAGGAGAGACAAATCCTCATCCGCCAACAGCTCCTCGATCTCCAGCAACCCCGCCACCGCGATCGCTCCGCCCAACACAGGATCCGAAGTCGACGAGCGCACCTTCAGCTCGTGCCCCGTCCACTCGACCACCGAATAGCTCTCCACCGCGCCGAGCTTGGAATTCACGATCACGTCCGAATCGTTGAGAGAAATCTCGCGAATGCTTCCTTTCTTATAGATGGAACGCCCACGCTTCAACTCCGCAACATCGAACGCAGCTTCCCAGTCCTCGCCCAAGCGAGACTCCCAAAGCTCCAGCGAACGGCGCGAATACAGGCGGTTTGCTCCTTTCCAACTCATAATAGCACGTCTAAAACCCGCCACCTTGAAAAACGCGCCCAGCCCACTCAACGCTTTTTCTCGAATCAGCACTACAACGCGCCATTTACGAAACCTTCTCCGTTTTGGCGTGTACCTGAGGAGACAAATCGCCAACAATCTGAACACCAGTAAACTACGACTCCATGTTCGCTAAACTTCGAAAGTCATTCTTCTCCGGACTCGTCCTCCTCGCCCCCATCGGCATCACCTTCTTCGTATTCAATTGGCTGGTGGTCAAAGTGGGCGGCAGCGTCAAGGAACCCATCCTGCACCTGCTCTTCATCCCGGACGACCTCATCTCCAAAGAGGGACTGGCCATGCTCTGGAACACGCTGGCAACTCTCATCGTGGTCCTCTGCATCACCCTACTCGGTTTCTTCTCCCGCTATTTCATCGCCAAATACCTCTTCGCGATCGGCGAACGCTTCCTCAACAACGTACCCATCATCAACACCGTCTACACCTCCGTGAAGCAGATCGTAGACACCTTCAGCTCCCAAAACCGGGCCGTCTTCCAAAAGGTCGTGCTCGTCGAGTTCCCCAAGCAAGGCTGCAAGGCCATCGGATTTCTCACCGGAAACGCCAAAGGGGAAATCCAACACAAAACCGACGAGCCGCTTTTCAACGTTTTCGTTCCAACCACCCCGAACCCAACGAGCGGCTTCCTCGTGATGATGCGACAGGAGGACGTGCAAATCCTCGACATGACAGTAGGCCAAGGCATGAAGCTGATCATTTCCGGCGGAGCCGTCGCCCCCATCTACCCGCCCGTGGAAGAAAGCCTGGAAATCAAGAGCCCAAACGAATCAAAAGAGAAGACTCAGCCCCAAGATGCCGGCTGAAAAACTCATCCTCCCCCAGGCCATCGTCCTCAAGCAAACTCCCTCCGGAGAACGCTTCACCCAAATCCACCTGCTCTCCGTAGACCTCGGCCTATTCAGCGTCCTCAAACGAAACCGGAGCAAGGCCAACGGATTCACCATCGACCTCTTCGATCAAGGAGAAGCCCACATCGACCACAAACCGGGCGAAACCGCTAATCGGGGGTTCCTCACAGACTTCGTCGTATCCAAAAAGCGGAGCGGCTTAGGAAAAAGCTACCGTTCGCTTCAAGCCGCTTCCTGGCTCTCCGGCCTTCTTCTGCGCAACCCTATGCACGAAGAAAGCAACGAGGACCTCTTTCACCTGGCAGAACGCGCCTTCGACGCCCTAAGCGACGGACGCCCCCCTCACGCCGTAATGCTCAAAACGCTCTACGTCTTCGCCCGGGACGAAGGCTATCCCGTCCTCGAAGACTGGGCCAGCAAACTGGGGCCACAAATTGCCGGCTCCGTCGCAACACTGCTAAACACGCCGCTCGCCCAAATCCAACTAGAACGCGAAACGCAACAAAACGCCTACGCCTCACTCGCCCACTACATCGAGCACCACACGCACATCCACTTGCCCTAAACGAAGCTCGACGAATCCATATACAGCTCCAGCTCCTCCTTAAACTCGGAGTAGGCGCCTTCGATCAAAAGCTTCCAGTGCTCGCCTTTCAGCGGAGCCCGCCCATCGCTCGCGACAAGCTCAAGCCCCTTGGCCAAATCCAAAATATTGCGAGCCCCGAGCAAGGCTAACGCCCCCTTCAGAGAATGGGCACGCATCCCCACATCCTTGCGATTTCCGCCGCCAATCGAATCAAGCAAACTCGCCACTTCCGCATCTACGATGCCAATCGCCGTGGCAACGATTTCCCTGCGATTGGTATCCGACGTTTTCATACGATCGATATACGCTTCCAGAACAGAGAAATCGACATTGTTGGAACGTTTCGGCTCTGACGCCTCCTCAGCAAGCGGATTAACCGCCATAAAAGAGTCCTCCTCGACCACCTCCGACTCCGAGGAATCAAGCGTAGCAAACTCGCTATTCCCGTCCGAATAAAGATAACGATCGAGAACACTGCGCAGCTGCTTAAAGTCGACCGGCTTGTGAACGACCTCGACCATCCCCGCCTCTATGCAGCGTACTTGGTCGCGTCGAAAAACCTTAGCCGTTACGCCAATGATCGGTACCGGAGGCTGCAAACGAGTGAGAGACAATATTTTTTCCGTAGCCTCGTACCCATTCATTTCAGGCAGCATCACATCCATCAGAATCAAATCGTATTTCCCGTCCTGATACGTTTCGACCGCAGAACGCCCATTATCGACTCGATCGAACTTCGCTCCGTAGTCCTGCAAGAAATGCCCTAAAATATCAGCGTTTAGCTGGTTATCCTCCACTACGAGAACTCGCTTCGACTCATCGCGGCGCTCCGGCTTGATCTCCACCTCCGCAACCTCGGCATTCGGGGAAGCGAAACTAGCAGGCTCCGCCGATTCGCTGCTCGGACGCAGGGGCAAGGAGATCTCAAACAGGCTACCGCCTTCCTTAGGATGCAGCAGCTTCAAACTGCCCCCCATCTTGGTCACCAGCTCTTTACTGATCGCGAGCCCCAATCCAGTTCCCTCCGGGGTACGGCTCGGCTCGCCCAATTGAAAAAACGGACGAAAGATAGCATCACCCTGTTCTTTCCCTACACCCGACCCCGTATCCTGAACTCCAATACATAGGGTTTCATTTTGACACGAGACACTCACCGAGACCCAACCATTGCTTGTGAACTTGATCGCGTTTGCGATCAGGTTGCTCAAAACCTGCGTCACTCGCATCCGGGGCAGCAAGGCGAGAAAATTAGCGTCCTCCCCAACATTCAAACGAAGCTCCAGCCCTTTCTTGCGAGCCCGTTCACGGAAAAGACCTACCACCTCATGCACGAAGTGATCCACGTTTACCGTTTCCGCGTGGAAGTTGATCTTAGACGTCGCCACTCGCGAGTACTCAAGGATGTCATTAATCAACCCCTTGAGCATGTGGTTGCACGATTGCAGCTTATCCAAGATAGCATGCTGATCCGCATCCATCTGCGTGCCGCTGAGCACGTTGGTAAACCCAATCACCCCGTTCAGAGCCACACGAAGCTCATGACTCACTGTCGTTAGAAAATCCAGAGCTTCCTTGTCGACCGGCTCGACGGACGGAGCCTCCACCTTCGCAATGGAGATCTCAATACACACCAAATCATGCGGAAGCGCTAAACGCTCGCACGCAAACTCCACTTCTTCGATCTCGCCGCTGGCATGTTTGAGATAGCCGGATCGCTCGACCACCTCCCCTGCCTCCGCAGGAAGAAACTTAGAGGCATCCTCGACGACCAAGCTCTGCCAATCAAGCTGCGTATCCGCCGCCTCAACACCCAAACGCTCAGCCAGAGCCTCAGGTAGCCTTACGACGCGTCGCTGAGCGTCGACTAGAACCGTGTATCTCATCTCCGCGCCGCTTTCCATTTGGATTAGGTTTTCTTAAAGCGTAACGAGCCCTGTACGAACCGCGAAAAGCGTCACCCCCGCGATATCGAAAATCCGGAGCTTCTTCGAAATGTTGCTCCGATGAGATTCGACCGTCTTGATACTCAAACCAAGATTCTGGGCGATCTCCTTGTTCGTCATACCAGAAGCGACGAAAACAACGATCTGCTTTTCACGATCGCTCAACGTCTCCAGTAGCTCCTTCTGATCGAGCACGTCCGGAGAATCCGTCGTGGTCTGAGCGGACGCCTTTACGAAAATGTTGCCGTTCGCCACCGCCTCGATCGCCTGCTCGAAAACGGAAAACTCTTCCTTCTTGTTGAGAAAGCCAGTGACTCCCATCTGCAACAACGAGCCGATTCGCTTCGGATCCTCGACCGAGGAGATGATCAAAATCTTCGCCTCGGGCTGCTCGTTGATCAGCCGCTCCGCCAACTCCTGCCCCGTGATCCCCGGCAATCTCAAATCGAGGATAACCAGATCCGGACGATGTTGCTCGCAGAGTCGGTACGCTTCCTCCCCCGTGGCGACCTCGCCGATGATTTCGAAGCCAAACCGCTGGCTGATGATGCGAACGAGAAAGTCACGAAACAGCGTTTCGTCTTCTGCAACTACGACTTTGAGTGTTGGTTTTGACATCTGATAGGCGCCAATGAAGGGGCAGCAAAAGTGGCACTAAGGGTAAATCGAGGAACGGCAAATTAGCAACCGATCAAGGGAAAGAGCCCCGAACAAACGGGGTTAGGACGATGTTGGTACGAAATACGTCGTTTCTGCGCAAGTTCCGTCTTTGCACAAAAGCAACAGAATTGAGCTAGCAATAACACCTAGAGCCTCGATCAAAGCTCTAGACCTCGGCGAATTTCGGAACCTTTGAAACGGATCGTGATGCGGAAAACCTTCTTCATACGGCAGCGGATCTGCCCCGTCTCCAGATCAAAGGTCTCCGGAATTTCGATCTTATGCAAATCGACCGACGCATGATAGCCACGCTCCGAGAAGATATCGATGAGCATCGCCATCGCATGCTGATTATCGAGCAAGGGATCCTCCGAGTTGATATGCGCCGAACCTGTGATCGCGTGGTGGAGAACGATCGGCATGATCTTGTCCTCGATGAAATCGATCACACTGTGGAAAAGGTCCGTATCCTCCATCTCATACTTGTCGAGACGACGGACCAGCTGCTGACGCGCGTGCTCCACGATCTTGCTCGCGATCGGCAAACGATGCAGCGAGTCGAAGGTCCGCGGATCAAGCTCCAAAGAGCTTTGGTACTGAAGCTCCTTGATGATGTTCTGGCGAACTTCCGGCAACCCGCCCTGGGCATTGATGAAGTGGTAGTGGAAAACTTCGCGCAGAGACTGCAAGGCATCGTAAGTCGCTTCCTTGAACACCCGATAACGCCGCTGGGCCGCCTTCGGATCAAGGTCAGTAGCTCTCAGCTCCTTGACCTCTCCGATTCCAGTTTCACGCACCTCCTCGTTGTGCTCCGCAATTTCGCGGCCACGCTTGAGCTGACGCTCCACACTCTCCTTCTCGTCGATGAAGAGCATCATGATGTGAATCAGCGGCTGACGGAACTGGCTACGGTATTCAGTATGGAAATACTCAGCCCTCAACTGAAGCATCTTGTGGTAGAGCATCTTCATACACTCCACCTGCACGAACGTACGAGGGAAGCCGTCCAAGATCGCCCCGTCCTCGTAATCCGGCTCCAAAAGCTTTTCCAGCAAGATACCGATCACCTCGGTGTCGCCCACCATGCCGCCAGCGTCCTTGATCTTGCGCATCTCCGGCGTATCCAGAAGCGAGCTCACCACGATCGGCTCTGCCGTGAGACCCCTGACATCTTGAATGAACGGCGTATTCGTTCCCTTACCCGCGCCCGGCGCACCACCGAGCAAAATCAGCTCCTGGGGAAAATGGAGGCGAGTCCGCCCGTACTTTTCCTCCAACTTGTTCCAGACTGTGTTGAAGATGATTTGGGCGTCCTTGACCTCAAGGTCTTGGTGACGGACTGCAGTATCGGTGTTCGCCTCTCCTTCGGAGGCCTCGCTTGGCTTCAGCGTTTCATCGCTCATGTAAGAACAGGGTGGATAACGAGATAGAAGAGAAATACTAGCGCGAAATGTCGCGTTGGTTCAAAACACGGATTCCTCGCGTATTCAGGATGTCTATCGCAAGCTCCATATCCTCAATACTTATCGCTAAAGCCGACTTTCCGCTCGGACGGCTCACAAAGGCATAAATGTAGTGCACGTTGATCTCGGTCTGCAGCAAGGAGGCCAAGACGCGATTGATGTCATGCTCGCCAGCAATCTCGACCGCCAGCACCTCCGTCTCGCTAAAAGTGATATCGTTCTGCCACAGCAAGGTCTTAGCCTGCTGCGGATCATCCACCACCACCCGCGTGATGGCGCAATCCGTCGTATCAAGCGTCGTCAACGCCAGCACGTGAATCTCATGCTCGTCAAACAGTCGGCAAATATCAGAGAGACGCCCCACCTTGTTCTCCATGAAAATGGAGAGCTGTTTTACCGGATCCGGTACAGAAGTTTCGATAGCAGGCTGTTCCATCCAAGTCGCGATTCTAGATGCAGATTACAGGGAAACCGCTATTACTTAAGTACCTACGCCCAATTAGCAAGATTTCACGACGCAATCTCCCCAGTAAAGCGCTTCAACCACAGCCCTGCTCCAGCCCCCGCCAGCTACGCTCCGCCCCATCTCCACTCGCTTGAGCTCGTTTCGTCGTTCACGAGCGAAACGAGAAGGCCTGACACCCGATGGGTTCGCTCCCCGCCACAACTCCTTACATCACGCGCAGCTGGCTCGCCAAGCCGTAGCCTCGCTCGCGAGCGAAGGCTGGTACTCCC
>NZ_JAENIL010000059.1 GCF_016595505.1 Pelagicoccus mobilis
CACCGCGCTACTCTTCTGCACTCACGTTACCACGTTTCCCTCTACTCCAGCTCCAACCTAAAGACGTTAGCGATCTCGTTCATTTCCGTATCCGGAATTGTGATATAGAAATGAGCGGTATCGTCCTCCCACTTCACTTTCGCATCCGATCCGATGAGAGTTACGTTCTTCACCGGTGTTGGCGGTGCCCAACGATGGCGACCAAGGGCCCGAAAGCGGACTTTCTTACCTGCTTTCGGTTCACCCAAGAAGAAGACATAGATCGTTTTTCTATCCTTCGAAATCGTGAAACGCACATCATCCGCTGTATACTTGATTTTCGCAGACTGACCATCATGGCTACTCGCATCATTACCCGCTGTGCCAAAACCAAAAGTATCGTAAGGGCGGGTTCCGTATACGGCCTCTCCATGCGCCTTCAGCCATCCACCGATCTCCTTTAAAAGATCACGCTGCTCCTGATTGATCACACCATCCGCACGAGGGGAAACGTTTAACAGCACGATCCCATTCTTACTCCAAACATCGATCATGTTGCGAACGACCAAATCAGCCTTCTTGTAAGGATGCCCTTCAACGTACATCCAACGACTTTCGCTCAAGGTGATATCCGTCATCCAAGGAAGAGGATGTGTATCCATTCGACCACCCTGCTCGTAATCTAAGACACTCATGGAAAGCGGCATGTCATTGTGTTTGTGACAGGTGACAACTTCCTGCCCGGTCTTTTGGGCGTGGTTAAAGAAATTCGATGCCATTTCGAGGCGATACGATTCCGGGATCATATTCAGCCATGAGTCATACCAAATGATGTCTGGCGAGTACTTCTCAACCACCTCATCGACCTGATCGAGCCAGTATTGGTTAAACTCATCAATGTATTCGAAGTTGCCAAACAGCTTTCGCAGCTTCGGATCCGTCGTAGCGGTCGGAAGGTCAGGATGATACGGATAGTGACTGTTAAACCCCTTTATCCAATTTTCGGGTACATCTCTATTCCGTTGACCATTCCGAGCATGGTGAAAGGTCGCAATCGTTTTGAGGTCACGCTTTTTCAGTTCCACGAACAAGTCACCAAGGATATCACGTTTCGGTCCCATATCCGCAGCGTTCCAAGGATTTACCTCGCTATCCCACATGGCGAACCCGTCGTGATGCTGAGCAACTGGGCCTGCAAACTTCGCACCGGCCATCTCGAATAGCTCTGCCCAGTCTGCTGGATCAAAGTGCTCGGCGGTGAACATTGGAATGAAGTCCTCGTATCCAAACTCCTCAGGTGGCCCGTAGTTCTCCACGTGATGTTTATTCATGGAGTTGCCGGGCTTGTACATGTTCGCTGAATACCAAGCAGTACCAAATGCTGGGACGCTATACGGCCCCCAGTGAAAGTACATGCCAAGCTTCGCATCCTGAAACCATTCCGGGGCGGCTTCGTGCTTAGACAACGAATCCCAATTGGGTTGGTATTTCTTTTTTCCAGCTTCAAGGCTTACCGCTCCAACAAGCAGAGCGGCCCCAACAACAAGAGGCTTTGTAAGGGTATTCATAATTCTGATTTTGATTCGGGGTGTTTATTTATACATGCACCAAATATAATTGGTTATAAAACGTAGCGCGGTGCTTCAGCCTGCGACCGCATTGCAAGATCAATTTCTGACGGCCGCGGGCTAAAGCACCGCGCTACCACTTGCGACATCTGTACATTGACTGTGCTGTAATATACATTAACGAACCGTGAAAACTACACTTCCTTCCAGAGGCTCAGTCAATACGCTGGGCTGCCCTTGAGGTCCATTATCCTGCGCATGGGCGAACTTGGTTCCAACCCCTGGAAGCTTGTGGAAGAGATAGAGCCCTCCTTCTTGCGGGTAACGCCAGTAGGCACGCACAGGACCTCCGAAACTATTCTTATCTCGAACACCCTCCGCTATCTTCGGGCTCAGCACACCAACCTCAGCCTCTCCTCCCGCGTCGAGGACAATCGAGGCACCTGTTTTGAGGGCCAGAGACATCCAATCGATATCGCTAAAAATCCCTTTAAACTCGATCTCTCCCCACTCTTGCCCTGTGGAAACATCGTTGTATTCATTTTCCCATAGCCCGTGCTGCGGCCCTTTCATTCGGTTCCCCCAAACTCGGTGAGGCCCCTTGCCCAGCCAACGCTTAGACTCGACGAGTTCTTCCTCTAGACCAAAGCCTACCGCCCCGTAATGAACGGCGTCGTTCGATGGTTCGAAAGAGTAGTCGAGAGTTACCCTCCCCCCAGACGCAATTGTCCAACGGAAAGAGGATCCGCGGTCGCCTTTTGAATCAATTACAACCGACTTCCCATCCTTCGCAACAGTCGCTTTCCAAGTTTCAGATACGTCGACAGCACCCTCAACATTACCGACATACAGGTTTGGTCCTCCGGACAAGCCAGTATCCTTACCATTCACCGTTGTGCTGACGAGCTGGCCCGTTTTCGGAGAGAAATGCCAAACAGCCTCCCCGACTTCCACCTTAAATCGGCTACCATCCTTGAATTTTGGATACTCATCACCGATGACTTCCTCATCCTGCCCGTCGATCGGCCATGACCATCGCATGACCTCAACTCCGTTGTTTCCGACGGCACTCAACTCGAGAATATCGCGTTGCTTCCAGTCGCTCGGCAAAGAGAGTTTCAATCTTCCTGATTTACCTGGCTTGACCTTCGGCCCATCAATCGTCGCCTCCGTCTTAACAACCGCTTTTCCCGCGCGATCGAACTCCGAAGGCACATCGACCAATTTCCAAGAAAACGTACACTCATTAAGTGGGGTTTCATAGTAACGATTCTCGACTGGAATCAGTCCGTTGAACTCAGAAGGCAATGACTCCATCGCAATCTGAATCGGCGACCAGATTTCACGAACAGTGTAATAGCTCCCTTCCTTTTCACCATTTGGGCCAACAATTCCGTCTGCCGAACGGTTACCCGATGGATCCAAGGTTCCGCCTTGATCAGAACGAGCGATCGCCGCATCCGCCCAACACCAAAGCACGCCCCCCGCGCCGTTATTGGAAGCGCGAATCGCATTCCAATAATCTTCCATACCTGCTCCGTGACCACCGTCGTAGAGCCCGTGCAGGAATTCAGTGGGAAGATAAACTCTCTTCGAAGCGAGCTTCTCCTGCAACTTCTCCCAATTCGGATAGTGCTGCGTATCGATCCCCTCGAAGTGCGTCCATGGATGGATGACCGTTCGGTCCTGCAAATCGTACAGATGATACAGCTCATCGATCTCCAGATTGAAACCGCTCTCGTTCCCATTCGCCCAGAAAACGACTGAAGGATAGTTTTGATAGGAAGTAACAATTTCGTAGGCGATGTTGCGAGCGATTGGAGTGTCGATGTACGGATCGTGCCAGTTGGTCAGCTCAGTGATGACCATCATTCCGAGCTCATCACAGGCTCGCATGAACTCAAACGTCGGGGGCATGTGAGATCGGACAAGGTTCACATTCATCGCCTTAATCATGCGAGCTTCGTTCCAAGCTTCTTCAGGATCGATCGCACGCCCATGCTGAGGATCGAATACATTTCGGTTCACACCCTGTATCAGGATTTTCTTACCATTTAGGTAGAGCCCGTCTTCAACACGCAGCTCGAAGCTACGGAAACCAAATGTCTGAGTATAGTGCGATACCTCTTCGCCTTCCAATTTGAGGGCAACTCTGACTTGATAGAGATTCGGATACTCGGGTGACCAAAGCTTTGGATTATTAATTTCCGTCTCGAAGCGAACGCGTCCGGCTCCGGTATATATAGGAGCTACCATCGGCTTCCCAACATTTGCGCCTTCCCGCGTCTGGATCTGGGCAACAACTTCATCGATATGCACTGGTGCTGTCCCACGAAAAGTAGTCTCTTGCTGAACCTGAGGAAAAACATCCATCTTGAACGAGCCATCCGCTTTGGCATCGATTGACACGCGGTTAACGAAAGCCTTCGGGAGCACCTCCAAATACACCGGACGATAGATACCGCCAAAGATCCAGTAATCCGCTCGGCGTTCTGCTTCATCCAAGCTGAAATTTGTCGGTTTCTTCCTCACAAAGACCTCTAGTTCATTCTCTTTTCCGTACTCTACGTTACTGAACTTATTGAGAAGAAAGCGGAAGGGAACGTATCCACCGTAGTTGGTCGCACCAACTGGCTGGCCATTGATCTTTATCGATGTCTCAGTCATCGAGCCTTCGAAAACGAGACGCACATGCTTGTCCTTCCATTCCTCAGGCAGGAAAAACTTCGTACGATAAGTCCCCGTTTCATCACTCTTCTCACCCTTATCACGGCCGTAGTCGTAACCACCAAACCCATGCTGCTCCCAATTTGATGGTACAGGGATCTTAGTCCACTCGCCACTGTTCATCCCTTTTGAGCAAAAGAAGTCCCATTCAACCGCATCCGACGGGCCTTTGCCCGATAGGTAGATTCGCTCCGCTGTTTCACCAGCAAAGGAAGGGGTAATTGCAGCTATCACGGCAAAAATAGCCGATGCTATGCGAGTGTATCGATGTTTCATCTCAGGAGGTAAAAGAGTGAGTGAGCGAGGAGCTGAGCGAACTCAGCTTAATGCTGTCTATTTTATTTCAAAGGTTACTTGTCCACTGATCGGACCGCTAACCCTTGCCGGTTCGGACTGTGGTCCTAGTTGATTCGCATTCGCGAACTTCGAACCAATCGCCGGTGTCTTATGGAATAAATACAAACCGCCTTCTTGCGGATAGTGCCACCATGCACGAACCGGACCGTACTTACCATTTTTGTCGCGCTGCCCTTCCGCATTCCTTGGGTTCAAAACGCCAATTTCTGATTCAGACTTAGGATCGACCAATAGAGACGCACCTGACTTCAAGTCGATCCGCATCCAATCGACCTCACCAAAAACGCCTTTAAATTCAAGCTTACCCCAGTCTTCCCCACTAAGAAAATCATTGTATTCACTTTCCCACAACCCGTGCTGCGGTCCTTTCATACGATTCGCCCAAACCCGATGCGGTCCCTTTCCGAGCCAACGCTTGGCCGCAACAGCTTCGTCTTTCAAATCAAAGCCAACTGCACAATAGACCAAGGTTTCTTCGATCTCTCCGTAATCGTAATCTAGGCGTAGGCTTCCATCCGCTGAGATCGTCCAGTAAAAAGAGGCGACCGCATCTTTGTTTTCCGATGTGATAACGATTTGATCGCCATTCTTTTTCACTCTTGCCACCCAACTCCCGGAATCTTCAACAATTCCGTCTTCACTTTCCGCATACAAAATTGGGCCACGACCGATCCCGGCATCCTTACCATCAATAGAGGCTTCAAGCAGCTGCCCCGTCTCAGGCGAAAAGGACCAGCTCGTATTGCCTAAGCTCACATGGAACGGATCACCCTTCTTCTGAACAAGCTTACCAGAAATTTTCTTCTTTGGCGTTTCAAATTTTGGGAGTGCCCAAGACCACTTCATGATCTCTGTCCCGCTCTTGCTATGAACCACTACCTCGAGAGCATCGGACGATTCCCAATCACTGGGCAAAGGCAGCTTGAGCTTACCGGATTTTCCTGGAGAAATTGCTGGTCCCTTTAACTTTCCTTGTGCCGCCACAGTTGTCTTTGCTCCGGTGCTGAATGGAGCGGAAAAGTTCAGAAGGCTCCAAGTCACTTGGCACTCCTTTAGATTAGTTTCGTAGAAACCGTTTTCGATCGGTAGCACTCCATTGAAGTCCTTCGTCAACGCTTCGAGCGGAATCTGCACTGGCGACCAGATTTCACGGACCGTAAAGAAACTCGCCTCCTTCTCTCCATTCGGTCCTACAAGACCATCGGCGGAACGATTTCCATACGTATCCATTTTTCCATTCAGATCCGTACGCTCAAGCGCAGCATCAGCCCAACACCACAAGACCCCACCTGCCGCCTGCGGCGCAGCCATGATCGCATTCCAGTAATCCTCCAGCCCTGCGCCATGCCCGCCGTCGTAAAGACCGTGCAAGAATTCGGTCGGCAGATACACATGTGGATTCTCAAGACGCCTCATGAGTTCAACGTACTTCGGATAGTGGAAGGTATCGATCCCGTCGAAAAATCCCCACGGGTGAATGACTGGACGCTCCTGCAGGTCGTAGAAACGATACAATTGGTCCATCTCGAAATTGAACCCATTTTCGTTTCCGTTGGCCCATAAAACAACCGAGGGATGATTCTGGTATTTAGTAACTAACTCGAACGCGATGTTGCGAGCAATCGGCGTCGCCATAACTGGATCGTGCCAATTACAAAGTTCAGTGATCACCATCAGCCCCAACTCATCACAGGCCTTCATGAACTCGGTCGTCGGAGCCAGGTGCGAACGTACCAAGTTCACATTCATCGACTTAATCGCACGGGCATCCTTCCAGGCCTTCTCAGCGCTGATCACACGACCGTGCTTCGGATCAAACATATTTCGATTAATCCCGCGAATCTTGATCTTCTTGCCGTTCAGATATAAACCGTCCTCAAGACGCCGCTCGAACGTACGGAACCCAAAACGCTCCACCAACTCGGAAACGACTTCACCATTCTTCAAGAGGCTAACACGAACGTTATAGAGATTTGGATACTCCGGCGACCAGAGAGCGGGCTGCTTCACCTTAGTATTCATTCGAACCCGCGGACTTCCACCAACGATCGCTTGAGAGTCCAACTCTCCGATAACCTCCCCATCCAAGGTTTCGATCCGCGCCTTCACCGAGTCCATTGGCCAAACCAACTCTTCCCTGAAAGACCTCAAGGTATGAGCTTCCGGAAAAACATCCATGTTGAATGAACCATCCGCCTTTGCATCGATCGCGACACGATTAACGAACGCCGCCGGAAGCACCTCCAAATAAACAGGCCGATAGATACCTCCGAAAACCCAGTAGTCAGCCTTACGCTCAGCCCAATCCAGACTATTGTTGCTCGGTTTCTTCTTAACCAGCACCTCAAGCGAGTTCTCCTTGCCGTACTCGACGCTGTGCTTGTCCAAGATGAAACGAAACGGGTTGTATCCACCTTGGTTAGGAGCACCGACTGGCTTCCCGTTGATCTTAATCGAGGTCTCGGTCATCGCTCCCTCAAACACGAGACGAACGTGTTTGTCCTTCCACTCCTTTGGCACGAAGAAACTCGTCTTATACGTCCCTTCTTCCGCGTGCTTAGTGTCAGGATCGTCATGCCCGTAATTGTAACCGCCAAAGCCTTGCTGCTCCCAATTAGACGGTACCGGTATTTTCGTCCACTCCCCGCTTTTGCGACCCGCGGAACAATAAAAGTCCCAATCGACCGCGTCCACGTGGCTCTTCCCCGACAAATAGATCCGCTCCCCCGCAGGAGCGGCAGATAAGAGGTTCATGAAGGCTAACCCCAAACAACCAACTAACACGTGATAGGCATATCGAATCGACATGAAGCAAGCTAAAGCAAATCGACCGCAATGAGTCGTGGAAAATCTTTCTTAATCATTGAAGCAGTTTACCAAAAAACTCATTTCGCCAAAAATGGCAGCTTCGGAACAAACTTTTCCCAAAAAACAGTCGCTCTACTAGGAGTCAAAAGCTTCTTTGCATACAATAGACTGCGCTCCGTCCTTCAATGCAGCCAGAAACCTGACCTATCGGACAATGAGCGGAGTGCGTCTAAAGATCGCCTTAATCAACGCCCAACACGCGATAGCTTCACCCAAAAACTGGAGCAGAAAACTTAGATTGCATGAGCCCTCGCGCCTCTTGGGATCTGATTGCCGGTATGCCCAATCTCGTTTTGCTTCGGCAGCAATCGATTCGACAGCACTGCCGCTAGCAACTCGCCCAAGTCGCTCTCGAGAGTCCCGTCAAAGTCTTCCCCAGCCTCCACATCGGTCACGTTCAAAGTCGGAACCAAGGAGTGGGCTGGACTTACCCGACTCGCCGAGAAGTTCAAAATCACGTCGCTCACGGCTCCCAGTCCCGTCACCGTTTCAATCGCGTTTTCAGTAATGCATTGCATGACGTGCAACCCCCGAGCGCTCGGGCGCTGAGCGAACGTCAAATTTGCTCCAACGCCCCCTAGGCCGAGCTCCGAACAAAAGACCTCGCTTCGCAGCAGGGAACTCGACTCGGCAATAACCACCGTACCACCGGCTGCCAGCAATCCCTTGATAAACGAAGCAAAACGCTTCGCCGCTCCATCATCCACCGGGCCGATTGCCGTAACACCAAGAGTGAAGTCCTTGCTTCCGCCTTCCGCAGCCGCAAGCGCGCCTCTCCTCTCCAACGTCTCGCCAAACCACTCGCCTACAGAATCGACGGTACCTTCCGTTCCGCCGCACTCCTGGATCGTCAGCCAACCATAGTTGCTCGGATCGTAACCTCGCGCTTTGGCGCTTAAGGAAACCTCTGGAAATCCCACATCGCCGCCCCGCATCGTCGATTTGATAAAACCGGGAGAAACCATCTCGCAACCGAGCGACACAAACGCAGCCGCGTCCACTTTGGAATGGTCGGCGTAACTCAAGATGAAGTTCAAAATCTCCGCTCCCGTCGTAGTCCCGCAACCTTCGGTATTCGTCAGTGTAACGAAACGATCAATACGCCCCGATCGAACCAACTCGCCAGCGTTCAACTTAGCCGCTGCCTGTTCCGCCGTCGCCACTGAGCAACCAACCGTCGGCAGGATCAGGCCAATACGCTCCCTCGGCAAGACACGATCCGCCCCCTGCACGCCATCGAACACGATCTCGATCGGCTCTGCGGCACTGCAATCAACCGAGATCGCTCGCCCTTCCAATTGCGAAGGATACGACTCCGCCTCTTTCTCCGGCTTCGCACCGAAGAAACGCTTCCGCCAAATCAAATCGATGTTCTGGTTTCGCTTCTCGCCAAGCGTACGCTCGCCCGAAGCGATCTCCACCACCTGATCGATCGACAGAGCCGTCAACTCATCCATCGGCAACCCATCGAGATAACGACCGGCATTTATATCGATATCGTCCGCCATCAACTTGTAGCGTTCAGTCGTGTTGACGATCTTCACCGTAGGAACAATCGAGGAATTCGTGGGCGAACCACGCCCTGTCACAAAAAGAATCACATTACACCCCGACGCGGCCTGCCCGGTGTAGCTGGCGATATCGCCCCCCATCCCGTCCATGAAATAATAGCCCGGCTCGTCCATCCGCTCGGAGTATTCGATGATGTGACGAATCGGAATCTCGGGATCACGCTTCACCGCCGCTCCGAGAGACTTCAAAGTAATATTGTACAAGCCGCCCAGCAAGTTCCCCTCCGACGGGTTCTTGTCGACCTTGCCCCCATGCCAACCGAGATGCTCTTTGAAACGGGACAACATCGAGAGGAAACGCGTCGCAATCCCCGGCTCCACAATCGACGAAAGCGTGTAGTCCTCCGCTCCCGACAACTCGGGCGTCTCAGTTAAATTCGCGCTACCGCCATAGCGAATCACCTCACGAGCAATCGCTCCCGAAAGCACATTGCCACAAACGCCAGAAAACGCGTCGGACGCGCCACATTGCAGACCAATTCGCAACTCGCCCACAGAACGCTCCGTACGCGTATCCAAACTCATCCGCTCCAGCAACGCCTCCACCTCCACGGAGGCCGCATTCAGATCCTTCGAAAAAGACTGCGTCGAAGTGATCCAGTGAATACGCATATCATCCACAGGGATTCCATTCGCCCGCATCCAAGCTTCGAGTTCTTGGTTGCTCAATTCACCTTCGAGCCCGCTTTCAATCGAAACAAGCCCCCCAACATTCGGATTGCTAATCAAGCCCGCCAAAGTGCGAAGCGTACGGTCTCGCTCTTCTGGATCCGCCTCGGTACCTTCCGTATGCCGCAATCCCACGACCGCATCCACTGTATCCAAAACTTTGGTTCGTTCCTTAAACTTCGCTTCCAACCGCTCCACCAACGGAGCAGTCGCGGAGCTCGTTCCGAGAATCACCAAGTGGTTACGCGTTCCCGTTCCTCGCCCACCACGATCGAAGCCAAGGAAGGTACGATCATCGCCGTACCGCTCCACAGCGGCCGGAGCAGTCCACGCCGACTCGTCGAAACAATACTCGTCAATGTCATCAGTGAAGTTCGGCTCCTTAGGCAACTGCAACGAAGTGAAACGCGGATCCTCCTGAATCGAGAGGCGAAACAAGACATTCGCATTACAAAGATACTCCCCAGCCTCGATGTCACGCGCAGCCCGCCCAAACGGATACCGCCAAGAAGTGATAAACTCCCCTTTCGCGATCGTCTTCGCCGCGAAGCGGTGCCCCGTCAGAACGTCATGCTTAAGCTCGAACTGTTGCTCGCCGCTTTGCAAAAGCGTACCCTTTTTGAGATCGCTCAGCGCAATCACCGCGTTGTCACCAAGCACGGGAAAACGTGCAATGTCTTGAAGTTGAGTCACCATGGTTTTGTGGATCTGCAAAAATAGAAAGTTATCGGGGAACAAAATAACGCAGATAAACACGACAGGCCAAACAAGCCCATCGTGCTTACCTTGCGTGTATAAAAAAGTGCCTAGGCGAACACTAGCAGCATGGCTGAGCAGCAAGCCCCTTCAATGTCTCGAGCATACCATCATTGAGGATCTGCTCAAGGTTTGCGGTAACCGCATCAGTCAACCCCTCGACTTCGTTCAGATCGCGCTTCCAGTTAACCTCGTATGCCAACACTTTGGATACAAGCGCCCTTAGACCTTCTGGCGTGCCATCGTATTCACCCCAAACCTTGGCATAGAGCTCGATGATATCCGCGTTGTCCTTGCACTCGTAAGTAGCGTCCCCGCGCTTGCCTCGATAAAACGCGATCAAAGCAGCCAAGGACAAAGTGATGCGCTTCGGCAGCTCGCCAGTGTTCTTAGCCGCATCAAGCAAGCTAGGAAGTACGCGAGTTTCCCACTTCGACATAGAGTTGAGCGAAATCGTCAGCCACTCGTGACGAATAAACGGATTGTAGAAACGCTCCAAGATCTTATCCGCAAACTTCAGCAAGTACTCCTGGTCACCAGGAATGTTCGGCACGATCTCTTGCGCTACCATTTCCTTAACGAAGCTGCCCACAACTTCATCTTCCATAGCCTCACGAACCGTGTCGAAGCCGCTCAGGTAAGCTGCCGCCATCGTGCCTGTGTGCGAGCCATTGAGGATACGCACCTTTTGATCACGGATTTCGCGCTGCTGCTCCTCGTTTACGAAACTAACGTTAAGCCCAGCCTTGTGCGCGGGAAACTCCTCCGCAACCCACTCTGGAGCTTTGACAACCCAGTTGTGGTAATGCTCACCAACCACAACCAGATTATCCTCGTAGCCGAGCTCCTCTTGGATCTCCGCGATGTTGTCGCGCGGGAAACCGGGAACGATGCGATCAACTAAGGTCGAGCAAAACGCGCAGCTGTTCTCCAACCACTGCACAAAGCCCGCTTCGAGCCCCCAGTTCTCGGCGTGCTTGAGAACAAGCTCCTTGAGGCGATCCGCATTATCCTCGATCAGCTCACAGCAAATGATGATCAGCCCCTTGTCCGCCGCTCCCTCAAAAGTCTTGTAACGCTGATGGAGCAAAGCAGTCATCTTGCCCGGGAAAGACGCCTGCGGCTTCATGTCCAGGCTTTCGCCATCAGCCCACTGGATCCCCGCCTCAGTGGTGTTCGAAACCACGAACCGCACATCCGGGCTATCGATCAGCTTCTCGTAGGCCTCGTATTCACTATATGGATTAATGCAGCGATTGATGCATGAAATCAGCTCACGCTCGCGAACGGGCTCCCCATCCTTTACGCCTTCAAGTATCACGTGATACAAACCATCCTGCGAATTTATCAAGTCAGCCAAGCCTTGAGCGATCGGCTGCACAACAGCGACAGATGAATTAAACTCCAACTCGTCGTTCATACGCTGAATGATCCAGTCGACAAAAGCGCGAAGGAAGTTGCCTTCGCCAAATTGAATTACTCGCTCGGGGTAGACCGACTGCAAGTTGCTGTTTTCTCGGTTTAATTTCATAATGTTCTAAATTCGATTCGATTTTCTGATTCGATATCCGACGGAGCCTAGAGCTTGACGTGGATCTTAGTAATCTCTCCTGGATTCTCGCTCCACTCCGCCAACGCCGCGGGCGCTTCTTCAAGTGGAACCGTTTTGGTGATGACCGCATCCATCGGAAAAGCGCCGCTCTCAAGATGGGCAATCACATCCTCGAAATCCGACTTCATGGCATTGCGGGAGCCGCGAATATCGAGTTCCTTCATCACGAAGTACTTCGTCTCATACTCTACCGCAGCCTTGGCGTATCCAATATAAACGACGCGACCAGCAAAACAAACCTCCTCGACGCACGCACGGAAAGTCGCCGGCAGACCAACGGCCTCGATCATCACGTTCGGCCCATCTCCATCCGTCATCTCTTGCAAACGATCGTGCAAGGACTCGTTCATAGAATTAATCGTATCCGTGGCGCCACAACGCTTCGCAAGCTCAAGCTTCTCGTCATCGATATCGACCGCCACCACACGAGCCTTTCTCGCGGACGCTCCCGCGATCACACCCAAGCCAATCGCACCACACCCGAAGACTACGACCGTATCATCCGAAGTCACCTCGCCACGCGCAACCGCATGGAAGCCAACCGTCAGCGGCTCGACCAAAGCCATTTCCTCAAGGCTCAGCTTATCAGAGGTCAGGAGCTTTTCATACGGAACAACCACAAGCTCAGTCAAAGCGCCATCGCGCTGCACCCCCATCGTCTGGTTATACCGGCAGGTGTTCACACGCCCCGCCTTGCACGCCGCACACTTACCACAGCTAGTGTATGGAGAAACTAATACGTTTTGACCAACCTTCCACTGCTCGGGAACCTCTTCGCCGATCTGCTCAATGGTCGCTCCGATCTCGTGACCGGGAATCCGCGGATAGCTCACCATCGGATTGAGCCCACGATAAGAGGTGAGATCAGAACCGCAGTAGCCCACTTGTTTCACGCGAAGGAGAACTTCGCCCGTTCCTGTAGCGGCTGGCTCAGGGATATCAACCAGCTCCGCCTTGTTCGGCTCGGTTATGCTAATGGCTTTCATTTTAAATCTATGTATTTGAGGTTTTGATATATCTAAAAAATTCGTCGCTCGCGCACTCTCTACAGTTTGTAGGCCTTGGTTGCGGTGCCTCCCATAATCAGAGCTTGTTCACTTTCGGATAGTGGCTCGATAAAGCGACCAATGAGATCCACCCACTTGCCAAACCCGCAGGCAACCAGACACACCGGCCAATCGCTACCGAACATAAGACGCTCAGGCCCGAAAGCACTCATAACGCCGTCTAGGTACGGGCAAAGCTGAGCCTCCGTCCACTTCTCGAAATCAGCCTCAGTGACCATGCCAGAAAGCTTGCACCCAAGCACGTTTTCACGTTTCGCCAATTCAGATAAGTTACCCAGCCAAGGCTCTAGGATATCATCCTTAATTTTAGGTTTGGCGATATGGTCGAGCACAAAGGCCTGGTCTGGATGGCGATCTACAAAGCGGATCGTCTCCTCCAGCTGATTCTCGAAAATGAGAATGTCGTAAACGAGACCTCGCGTAACCAGTTCACGGATACCGTCATTGAAAGCTGCATCATCAAGAAACCCTTCAGGCTGCCCTTGCACGACATGGCGTACAGCCTTTAGTTTTTCGCGACCGGAGTAGCGAGCCAGCGTTTCGCCGATCTCCTCCGAAGCAAGCGGTACCCAACCAACCACACCTTTTATAAAATCACTCGCGTCCGCTAGATCCAGAAGCCAATCGGTCTCATCAAGCGTTTGCCGAGCCTGAACACTCACCACGCCCTCAATGCCGGTTTGCTCGATTTCCTGCTTCAGATCGTTTGGCAGAAAATCTCGGCGAATGCGCGACATGTCGTCGTCGATCCAGTCGTATTCAACAGGATCATACTTCCAAAAATGATGATGCGAATCGATTTTCATGACCTAAAGATAGGGATACCCCGGATCCAAAAGCTCATTGTCTTTGAGCGCTCGCCAAAAAGCAGACGGCACGTTCGCGCTCACAAGGCTAACATTGTCGGCCACACGCCCCGGCTTGCTTGTATTCAGCGCCAGCGAAACAATTCCAGGAGGGGACAAGGCAAACTGGCAACAGGCCTCCGCCGGACTGATTCCGAACTCCGTGCACAGATCCATGAAACGCTTACGCCACTCGAACAATCCGGGATGCTCTTCCGGCGTCACCTTCCTGTAGTTGTACCAGTCTCCTCCAATCAAGAAGCCCGCATTGAAAACCGCAGAATTGATCACCACGACTCCCGCCCGATGAAGCGTGTCGATGAAGTCGATGACCTCCTGCGAATGAGTCAGCAAAGTAAAACTATTCGCTAGCATCACCCAGTCGAGCGGCACGCCGTCCTCGTAGAGCCGCTTAACTGTCTTCCAATCCTTCGATCCAACGCCGATTCCACTCGCCTTGCCCGCCAGGCGTAGATCCGCCAAAGCGCGATAGCTTTCCAAAATCTGGGCATAGCAACCTTCCACCTCCTCAGGCGTATTCGCCGATTCCAGATATTCGTCCGGATCATGCACTGACAACAAACGCGCGTCGTAGTCGCCAAGAAGCTCGTTACCCTGCTCGTAGCATTCCATAATGCCATCGTAGCTCAGGTCCTGGACTGCATCGTTCTCAAGCCCTACCCAAACGCCCTTCTCGAACTGAACCTCCTCAGCCCTCAAAGGAATACGCTTCCACCCCAGCTTGTTACTAATCAAAACGCGCGAAGGTTCTACCTCCAACTCCTTGAGACACTTGCCAATGCACTCGAGCGAAAGGCCGGCACCATACTTGCCAGCGGAGTCGATCACAACCTTCTCCGGCTGGTAGCTAACCCAGTTTCGCACGATCTCTAGCTTCCTCTCGTACGGAACCGCTTCATACAAATTACCCAACGCGCTGGAGCCAAAGACGATCTTTGGCAAGGCTAGTGAGATTGGTTCTGGAGTGAGTTCTTTCACAGTTCTGAAATTGTATACATGTTGATTTGCGACCTAAACGAGTGAGATCCCAAATCAATGGGGCCGGGAAAATACCAGTTAGTCGCCCAAATGAGAATAGACAGTTGTGACTACCGCATGGATATTTTTGTCCCCACATCCCAAAGCTCACAACGCTTACAAATCCGACACCAGGCTCCGTTTTCCCACCCGCCCTGAAAAAAGCAGGACAGATTGAATCCGAGGATGGAGAATCATAAACCGTTGAAGAAAACGACCGCACCAAGGCAAATCCGCTGTGATGTTTAAGGGGCAGCGAACTTCCTGAGAACCACGGATTTATTGCATACAATACGTCAGAAACGCCCCAATCTCCTCCAGGATTCGAATCTCAAAATAGGCGAAATGACCAGACTACTCCTCACCGCCCTACTTTCACTACTCGCCGCCTACTCTTCGCTACTCCACGCAGCGGCCGCAGGCAAGCAGCCAAACGTCATACTCATCCTAACCGACGACCAAGGCATCGGCGATATCGGCTGCCACGGAAACCCATGGCTCAAGACGCCTCACCTCGATACATTCTACGAGGAGTCAATCCGCCTAACGGATTTCCACGTAAGCCCCCTTTGCACCCCCACCCGTGCCGCCATCATGACGGGACGCTACCCGATAAACAACGGAACCTGGGCGACCTTCAAAGGACGCGACGCTCTTCTCGAAGGCACGAAAACGATGGCGGATCTGTTTAAGAAAAACGGATACACGACCGGCCTCTTCGGAAAATGGCACCTCGGCGACAACTACCCTGTCCGCCCCACCGACAGCGGCTTCGACGTTGCAGTCCACCACCTTGCCGGCGGCGTGGGCGAATTGTCCGACTATTGGGGCAACAGCTACTTCGACGACGTCTACTACGTAAACAACGAAGCCAAGCAATTCGAAGGCTACTGCACCGACGTCTTCTTCGAGGAAGCAATGAAGTTCATCAAGAAGAACAAGAACAAGCCCTTCTTCGCCTACATCCCTACCAACGCGCCACACGACCCGCTCATCGTCGCCGAAAAATACGCCGCACCCTACAGGCATCTCGAAGGAGACAAGATCATCAGCGCCGAGCTCTACGGCATGATCGCAAACATCGACGAAAATTTCGGCAAGTTCCGCACGTTCCTCAAAAAGGAAAAGCTAGAGAACAACACCATCCTCATCTTCATGTCCGACAACGGTAGCCGCTTCGGGTACGCTCCCGACGGTTCGCTCGGCTTCAACGCCGGATTCCGAGGCATTAAAGGCAACAACCTCGAAGGCGGCCACCGCGTCCCCTTCTTCATCCAGTGGCCCGACGGCAAGATCGAAGGAGGGAAAGACATCGAAGAGCTCGCCGCGCACGTCGACCTCCTCCCCACCCTAGCGAAACTCTGCGGATTCGCCGTTCCCCAAGAAATGCCCATCGATGGGGTCGATGTATCCTCATTGCTCTTACAAGAAAACGCAAAGCTCCCCAAGCGAACCGTCTTCCTCCACAACAACCAAGACTGGCGCCCTCCCCACGAAACCCAAGGCAGCGCCGTCATGAGCGGAGACTGGCGCCTCATCAACGGGCAAAAGCTCTTCGATATCCGCCAGGATCCCATGCAAAAGAAGGATCTCGCCGCCCAATATCCAGAGTTAGTGAAGCAACTCCGCCGCGAAAACCGGCAATTCGTCCAAGCCTCGAAACAGAACCCTGAATACAAGGAACTTCCTGTCAACGTGATCGGCAATCCCGCACAGCATGAGATCAAACTCACCATCCAACACGCCATTGGAGAAGGAGGCGGGATCTGGAAACCCGAGCAAGTCTCCGCCGGCATGAAAAACTCCAACAACAAGCACGCCCTCCGTATCGACCGAGCTGGCGAATACGTCATCGAGCTTCGCCGATGGCCCAAAGAGTGCACCGGCCCCATCCTAGGCGTACCTGAAAAGAACCCCAAAGACCTCTACGACTACCAGACGATCAATCCCGACAAAGCCCGTATCCAAATCGCGAATCAAATACTGGAAAGCGAAATAGGTCCGCACGATGAAGCCGTCGTTTTCCGAGTCAGACTCGAAACCGGAAAAACCATCCTCACCAACGACTTCATCGAAGGCAAAAAGCAATACGGCGTCTACTACACCTACATCCGCCCGGCTAAGAATCCTTAGCAATTAGATACCGCCATCTACGCCTAAACCTCATATTATTGAACAAAGTAAACGCAGGAAAAAGTTGGACACACAAAGATGCTGTTAAAGCATGCGCCTATGCTACTGAAACTACCCCTTTTAAGCCTTTCCCTCTCCCTTGCCTTGGTCGGACTCACCGCGAGCCCCCAAGCTGCCGCCAAAGAGAGCAAGAAAAACGTGCTTCTCATCTGCATTGACGACCTTCGCCCAGAGCTAAAGTCCTTCGGCGTCGACTACATTCACTCGCCCAACATAGACCGTCTTGCAGATTCCGGCAGAGCGTTTCACCACCACTACGTAAACGCTCCGACCTGCGGGGCCTCACGTTATACGATGCTCACCGGCCGCTACGGGCCAAACGGCAACCAAGCCCTTTTCCAACGCGCCCAAAAGCTCGAGCAGGACGAAAACGCAGTCACCCCCAGCATGCCCGAGTGGTTCCGAAAAAACGGATACACCACTGTCTCCGTCGGAAAAGTGTCCCACCACCCCGGAGGCTGGGGCGGCGAAGACTGGTACGACAACAACACTCTCGAAATGCCCGGAGCATGGGACCGACAAATCATGCCCACCGGGCAATGGAAGCATCCACGCGGCGCCATGCATGGCCTAGCCCACGGAGAAATCAAACCGATCGGCTCCTTCTCGGAGCACAAGCTCGAAGCCTTGCAGAGCTCGGAAGGCGACGACACGATTTACCACGATGGCTTGATCGCTGACGAAGGCACCGAGCAACTCAAAGACCTAGCAGCCTCCGACAAGCCCTTCTTCCTCGCCATCGGACTCATAAAACCTCACCTCCCCTTCGGCTCGCCCAAAAAATACATGGCCCCCTACGAGGGTCGCGAACTCCCACCGATCGACCACCCCGAAAAGCCCGATTGGCGCACCACCTGGCACGGCTCTGGCGAGTTCTTCAAGCAATACCTCCACCACGGAAAAGATCCGCGCGAAGATACTGAATACGCCGACGAAGTCCGACGCCACTACGCCGCGTGCGTCACCTATGCAGACAAGCATGTAGGCGACATTCTGGATACGCTCAAAGAAACCGGTCGAGACAAAGATACCATAGTCGTCCTCTGGGGAGACCACGGCTGGCACCTCGGCGAACACGCCATCTTCGGCAAACACTGCCTCTTTGAAGAAGCCCTTCGCTCGCCGCTTATCATTTCCGATCCAGACATGAAAAAGGCCGGCAAAAAGACCGACGCCATCGTTGAAACAGTCGATATTTTCCCAACCCTCTGCGAACTCACCGAACTAGATCACCCTGAGTTTACGCACGGACGCTCCCTCGTCTCCCAAATTAAAAAGCCGAACGCCAAGGGTCACATCGCCTTCGCCTACCAAGGCAACACCCAGACCGTTCGCAACGCATCCTATCGCATGACGCTTCATAAAGATGGATACGTCGAGCTCTACAATCACTCTTCTCCGGAGAAAGAAACTAAGAACATAGCCGAACAGAATCCCCAAATCGTCGAAGAACTAAAGTCGCTAATCATCGAAAAACAAAGCAAACGATAACTTCCCGATGCGCCCCTTACCCCTCTGTTTATTCGCACTTGTCGTCTCGACGCTTTGCTCAGCTGAAGTAAAGCTGAACTCCATATTTATGGACCACATGGTCCTGCAACGCAGCACGCCGGTTAAAATTTACGGAACGGCCTCGCCCGGGGAAATCGTAAAAGCTGAATTCGGAGAGCAAAGCCACAACACCACCGCCAACGCCAGCGGAGAGTGGATCCTGTCTCTGGATCCGATGAAAGCCAACGCCACCTCCCAAGAGCTGACCGTATCGGGGGAGGCGAACCAAGTTGCCATCCAAGACGTCCTCGTCGGCGATGTCTGGCTCTGCACTGGCCAATCAAACATGCAGGGAACCCTCGGAAACTATGTGAACTTCAAGAATGGCATGTTCGAGGAATTCAAGGACATCCCCGGCAACTACCAAAACGAAAACATCCGCTTCTTCACCGTCAAATCGGAAGCCAGCGACACCCCTCAGCGAAATACGCCGGTAGAACAAGCATGGACCACCTGCACGCCAGAGAGCTCCTTGGCGTTTTCCTGCACTGGCTTTTTCTTCGGCAAGTTCCTTCAACCCGAAATCGGCGTTCCGCTAGGACTCATCAAGAGCGCCTACGGAGGCACTGCCGTCAGCTCTTGGCTCCCTCGCGAAACGATGGAGCAAAACCCAGTCGCTAGCAGAGCCTACCTCGCCTCCTTCGAAAAAGCCGTTGAACGCTACCCCGCAGCCAAGGCGAAATACGAACTGGCCCTCAAAGAATGGAACGTATCCCGTGAGGGCAAACGCCCCCAAGAGCCTATGGGCCCCCATCACATAAAGCGGCCCGCTGGTTTCTACAACGCCATGCTGTATCCGCTCCATAACTTCACCATAAAAGGAGCCATCTGGTACCAAGGTGAAAACGAGGGAAACAACAACCTCTCCAAGGAATACCAAACGACCTTCAAACTCATGATCGACACTTGGCGCGAACGCTGGGACCAAGGTAACTTCCCCTTCGTTTTCGTGCAACTAGCTGGTCACAAAAAAGTATCCCCAGAGCCAAGCGATCCATCGTGGGCATATCTGCGTGAATCTCAGTTACTCACCTCCCAGAACGTCCCGAACACAGCCATGGCAGTCGCCATCGACGGCGGTCTCACCAACAACATCCACCCGCCCTACAAGGCCCTAGTAGGCAAGCGCCTCGCCAAGCAGGCCCTCTCCCTCGCCTACAAAAAGAAAGGCCTTTCACAGGGTCCAACCTACAAGTCCCACAAGATCAAAAAGGGAAACGTCATAGTCGATTTCAAAAACATTGGTTCGGGCCTCCAAGCGAAAGAGATCACATTGGACCCCTACGGCCCAAACCCGTATCCACTTAGTTCCGACAAGCTGGAAGGTTTCACAATCGCCGGAGAAGACCAAGTATTCCACTGGGCCGAAGCGAAAATCAAAGGCAGCTTCGTCATCGTCAGCGCTGAAGCCGTCCCCAACCCGGTCGCGGTTCGCTACGCCTGGGCAAATTTCCCCCTCTGCAATCTCTACAACGAAGAAGACTTCCCCGCATCCCCCTTCCGCACAGACGACTGGTAGCAGCCGTTGCCCCAACGGCCCATGCATCCCTAAGGCAACCTAGCCCAGCACCTCTTCCAGCTCCTCAAGGCTCACCTTAGCATCAACTGCCCCCTCACCAAACAGAGCGGCAGCTAGCTCCGCCTTCTCTTTCTGGATTTTCCGAATCTTCTCCTCCACCGTATCCTTCGTCAGGATACGGTAAGCGATAACTTGGTTCCGCTGCCCAATCCGGTGAGCTCGGTCAATAGCCTGAGCCTCAACCGCCGGGTTCCACCAAGGATCCAACAGAACCACATAAGACGCCGCCGTTAGCGTAAGCCCGGATCCCGCCGCTTTTAGCGAAAGTAGAAACACCTGCTCCTCGGCGTCCTCAGATTGGAAACGCTTCACGAGCTCGCCGCGGTTACCAGTCTGTCCGGTCAACTTAAGGTACTTGATCTTCTTTGAGCTCAAAGTTCGCTCCGCGATCTCCAAAAGCTTAACAAACTGACTAAAGACCAGAACCCGATGACCTTCCTCAACCAAAGGCTCAACAAGATCTAGCATCGCCTGCATCTTGGCAGACTCCCCCTCCTCGTCCTCATCTACCAAACGAAGGTCGCAACAGATCTGCCGCAGCCTCAACAACGCCTGCAACACGTTGAACGCTCCGTTCCCCGCCCCGCGCTTCGCGCCCTTGAGCAACTGCCTCGCCTCAGCCAAAGACGCCTCGTAACGGCTTCGCTGCTCTCCCTCCAGCTCGCAATACAGCTCCTCCTCAATCCTCTCGGGAAGCTCCTTCGCTACCTCGAGCTTCAGACGTCTCAGCAAAAACGGCCGCATCCGCTTCCTCAAATCACCAAGACGCTCCGCACGCTCCCCGCCTTCATAATTCGCCTTGAAGCTTGCCAGCGGACCAAAGAGTCGAGGCATCGCGAAACGCATAATACTCCACAAGTCCGTCAGACTATTCTCTATCGGCGTACCCGTAAGAGCGATACGATGCGATCCCTTCAACTTGTAGGCAACCTTGCTCGTCTGAGATGTGGGCGACTTTATATATTGAGCCTCGTCCAAGACCACCGCATCCCAATCCTCACCGAGGAAATAATCCGACCGAATCCTGAGCTGAGCATAGTTGGCGACTACAATATTCGCCCCACCCCAATCGTCATCCACATTCCTAAATCGCTTCGCCCGCAATCCGGTCTTAAACTTGCCCGGCTCCTGTACCCAATTGTCGCATACCGACTTGGGACAAATCACCAGTGCACGAAACCCCACCCCCTTCTGCCGAGACAACCAAAGCATCCAGGCCAGAGTCTGAAGCGTCTTGCCGAGGCCCATATCATCCGCCAAGACCCCACCCAAGCCCAACTCGCTCAGTCGAGCCAAGTAGCGAAAACCAGCCACCTGATAAGGGCGCAAAACCTTCCTCAATTCAGCCGGAACCTCTGGCTCCCCGATCTCACGCAGTCGCTCAGCCTTCCTCTTGACCTCACTCCAAGCCTTTTCCTCGAGCATCTCCTTCGGCAGCAAATCCTCGACTTGGCACAAATGAACTCGCTGCGCATTTCCCCGATCAGGATCCAAGCCGAGCGACGACAGCGCCCTGCTCTCATTTTCTGGCAACTTCGAGCCGAGACGAAACCACCCCTTATCGCCTAGCTTCACCATCCCGCCACCCGCTTCGCGAAGCTTCTCTATGTCCTCCTTTGAAAATCCACCTCCTTCGATCTCCCAAACCGCGCTCGCTTGAAACCAATCCCGATCTGCCGACTCCTCCAAACGAATCCGAGCCCTCAACTTTAGAGCAGGACGATCCCAGTTTCGGCCCTCCTTCGTCTCCTCCTCAAATCCCCCCGAGCTCCCGCTCGAAGAACGCTCCACCCTATAACTCTCGTGATACCCGATCCCTTTGAACTCAAAATAGTCCACAACCACCTCCGCGAAGGCCTCGACGCTCTGCGGATTCTCCTTTTGCAAGGCTCGTTTCAAAGCTCGAATCGGCTCCCGCCCAGAAACACCCAAACTCCGCCGATCCGAGACAAGCTTGTACAAATCCTTTGGATACAACAAATGCCCCGAACCTTTTGACAGTTTCCAGATACGCTCCCACTCCTTCGACTCGAGAGACTTCTCGGGTTCAGCCCCCTTCCTCGAAGCCCCCGAACCCGCTCCGACGATCCGCTCCCGAGCCGCCCTCGCCAACGCATAAGCGTGAGCGCAATTGAAAAACTCCGGACAACTGCAACTCCCGCTTAAGCCACCGTCGTCATTCGCCGTCAACGTCACCTGAAAACTCCCCTCCCGCTTTTCATGCACGCTTCCGCGAATCCGCCCCTTGCCCAAAGCATCCACCCTCACCGCCCCCGAATCGTACAGCTCAGTGCCTTTCGATGCAGCCGCCGTACCCACCTGCCCCACGAAACGGGCGAAACGCTGGTCAAAAACAAAGGGATCCATCCGCAAAATCAGCCTCGCCCCAGCCCAATTTGCAACCCTCCGATGCCCCTTTCCCCCTTACATTTCACGCCAGCACCGCCCAAATATGCCCCTTGATTTTTCCCAAACGCCCACCATCCTAGCAAAAAATCAATGACCTACACCCTTCACGCCGATAGCAGCCCTGGCTCCACCAGTCTCCAATTTGATGGCGAGACCGACGAGGACCCTGACTCGCGAAGTCCTAGCCAGGATAACACAATTGCCCCCCGCGGCCCTCTGAGCCTAGAGCTCCGCGCCACCCCACAACGGCGAGCCCGATGATAACCCAATTCATCCTCGCCGCCGCCTTCACAATAGGCGTCTCCTTCGTCTGCTCGATGCTCGAAGCCCTCATTCTGAGCACCACCGTCGCCGACATTGAAGCCCTCAAGAAGCGTCAGTCGAAAAAAGGGCTCCTGCTCGAGAAGCACAAGACCGAGCTCTCCGATACCATATCAGCGATCCTCACGCTCAACACCATCGCCAACACCGCTGGCTCCACCCTCGTCGGCGCCCTCGCGTCCCAGATTTTCGGCGAAACCTACCTCGGAGTCGTCGCCGCCCTGCTCACCCTGAGCATTCTAATCTTCTCCGAGATTATCCCCAAAAACCTCGGCGTTCGCTACAAAACCCAAATTCAGCCCTGGGTCGTCTCCCCCCTCCGCTGGATGCGTATCGTTCTCTGGCCCGCCACCTGGCTGACAAACTTCTCCGTTCGCTTCGTAATGAGCGAAGAGCAACCAAACGAGGACTCCGCCTCAAACGAAGAAGAGATCATCCTACTGGCCGAAAAAGGAGCTAAAGACGGCACGCTCACCACGAGCGAGTCAGATATGGTCACCAACGCCCTCAAGCTCGACGACGTAATCGTCAGCTCCATCATGACGCCTCGTGTAGTTGTCACGGCCCTGGAAAAGGTCCTCACCATCGGAGACGTCTTCCGGGAGTATCCAAATATCCCCTTCGCCCGCATGCCCGTCTACGACGAGGAGATCGACCAGATCGTCGGTATCGCCCGACGCCGCGACCTCCTAAAATACGTGGCCGAGGACCAAGACCGGGTTCGCCTCAGCGAGATCATGAACGAAGTCCACTTCGTGCCCGAGACGGTCACCGTTGCGGCCGCCCTCCAAACCATCCTAAAGACGCACCAACAGCTTCTGGTCGTCGTCGACGAGTTCGGCTCCACCGCTGGCGTCGTAACCATGGAAGACATCATGGAGTACATTCTCGGCAAGGAGATCTTCGAAAAGGACGACGTCGCCATCGACATGAGAGAACTCGCTCGAGAAGAAGCCAAAGGCAAAACTCCAGACGCCGCGACCGAAGACGCCGAGGTAGCTGCCGAAGAAGCGAAAAACAGAGCGAACTCTTGAACCTCACGTATCCAATCATTGGATAAATCCCATGCCATTCGCTGAAGTCTGGACCCACGATCTCAACCCGATCATCTACCAATTTACCGAGACCCTCGCCATTCGCTGGTATGGCCTCGCCTATGTGCTCGGATTCATGACCGGAGCATGGCTGCTACACATCTACTACAAAAAAGGTCTCTCCCCCCTCGACTCGAACAAGCAGAGCGACCTCTTTCTCGCCATCATCGCCGGCGTCATTATCGGGGGGCGACTCGGCTACTTCGCCTTCTACAGCCCTCAAGTCCTTCTCGAAAACCCGCTGGTCTTCTTCAAGTTCAACCAAGGCGGTATGGCCAGCCACGGCGGATTCCTAGGCGTCATTATCGCCGGCTGGATCATGTCCCGACGCTTCAAGCTCTCCTTTTTCCAAGTCGGAGACCTCCTTGCGACTCTCGCCCCACCAGGCCTCCTCTTCGGCAGGATCGCCAACTTCATCAACGGCGAGCTCTGGGGCAAGCCAACCGACGGCAGCTGGGGCGTCATATTTCCCGGAGCCGGCCCCGCGCCGCGACATCCCTCCCAGCTCTACGAAGCCGGACTCGAAGGCCTGCTCATGCTAATCTACACGCAGGTTCGCGTCTGGACCTCGCCCGTTATCAAGAACAATCCCGGCCAGCTCGGCGGCGAATTCCTCCTCGGCTACTCCATCGTCCGTGTCATCGGCGAACACTTCCGCGAGCCCGACCAAGGCATCGACACCCTAATGGGTCTCAACCGAGGAGCCATCCTATCCATCCTCATGGGAACAGCTGGCCTCGCCATAATCGCCTACGCCCGCAAAAAAGCGAAGGCGTGAATCCCTCGCAGGGCCTGTCTCTAAATTGTATCCTCACCAAAAGAATTGGAAGAGCCCCCAACCGTTAGTCCCGCCTTTAGGCGGCACCCCTAGACCACTTTTCTTTTGAACAGTCGCACTTCACTTCAGGCATCTTAAAGTGGGAAGCGGCCTTGTGCCGCGATTCTCAGCGCCTAAACAAAAGAAAAATGTTCAAAGAAGCGGACGCCCACGTTCAAGATCACCGCTACGATCAAAGCGGCCGCCACGTCGTCTGCCACCACGCCGAAACCGCCGTGATAACGCTGCAGCTTCTTAATCCCGAGCGGCTTCACGATATCGAAAAAGCGGAACAGAGCGAACCCAGCAGCGACAATCCAGAAAAACATCGGATGCGAGCCATACGCGCTAAGCCCAATAAAACAGATCGGCATCGCCACAAACTCGTCCAAGATGATTTCTCCCGGATCCACTTTCTGGAGACGCTTTTCAGCCTCTCCGCAAATCCCAATCGACACATAGCTCAAAACAGCCAGCAGCAACGCCGCAGCGAAATCGGTCAGGTGCGAAATGAACGCCACGTAAAAAACGAGCCCCATTAGCGAGCCCCAAGTTCCAGGAGCCTTAAACTGCCCCAAACTGCCAATAGTGGCCAAATTCACCACCACCTTGTTTGGCCAATACCGGGCCCATCTCGGATTCTTTATCATCAGAAAAAAACGAATGCTAATCGCGGAACACCAAGTCGCCGTACTTCTTGAAGTATTTGGCCCCTGAATACAGGGTCATAATCGTGCAAATCCAGAAGAACGCGCGCCCGATCCACTCCACGTAGAACGCGATCTCCTCCGCGTAGCCAACACCCCAGCGGGCGCAATCCACGCTAAACACCACCGCGAGCAAAAAGCCGCCCAAGGCGATGATCTGAGTGACCGTCTTCTGCTTGCCCGCGCTCTCGGCAGCCATGACCACCCCCTTCGTCGCCGCCACCAGACGCAACCCGGTGATCATGAACTCGCGACAGAGGATCAGCAAAAAGAGGAACATCCGGATTCCGCCATCTTCCGGCCCTTTGTCCACCAATGCCACCATCAAGCCCAAAACCAGGATCTTGTCCGTCAAAGCATCCATCAAGATCCCGAAATTCGAGACCTGATTCAGCTTGCGAGCCGCGTAGCCATCCGCCCAGTCAGTGATCCCCGCGAGCACAAACAACACAAAGGCCGCCGTCGCTGCCCCCGTAAACGATTCACGCATCAGCCAGACGATGACGAACATCATCGGGATGCGGGAAAGGGTCAGAATGTTGGGCAAGTTCATCGGCCGCACTCAAGAACGTTCCCTCGCCAAAGTAAAGCCCAGCCTCCTCTTTGCTTTCCATCTAATACTTGCCACCAGTTCCCGCAAAGCCCCAATCAGACATTGCCAAACGCCAACATCGCTCGCAAAGTCCTCGTTTTTACCGGCTTATGAGGATCTGCATCTACCCTGGCACTTTCGACCCAATCACTCACGGACACCTCGATATACTAGAACGCGCTTGCCGCATGTTCGACAAGGTCATCGTCGCCGTCGCCGAAAACGCGGGCAAAAACCCCTTCTTCAGCCAGCAAGAACGCCTCGCCCTCGTCGAATCCAACCTCGCCAACACCCCCAACGCGAGCGCCACATCATTTAACGGACTCCTCGTCGACTTCGCCAAACAACAAGGAGCCATCGCCATCATCCGCGGCCTGCGCGCCGTATCCGACTTTGAATACGAGTTTCAAATGGCTCTCATGAATCGCCACCTCGAGCACGACATCGAAACCATCCTGCTCATGACCGGCGAAGGCAACAACTACACCAGCTCCAGCCTCGTCAAGCAGGTCGCCCGCTACGGAGCCGACATCTCCAAATTCGTGCCGAAAAACGTGAACGAAGCCCTCAAAGCAAAGCTCGACTCCTAAACAGCCGCTCCCCATGTCCGCCTTCTCTTTCGCCACCGCAAACAGCATCCACTTCGGAGAAGGCGTCGCCAAGACCATTCCAAGCCTACTCCAGGAGTCACACGGCCCCCTCTTCGTCCTCACCGGAAGCGACTCGAAACGGCACGCCCAAACACTGGGGCTACTCACTCAGGCCGGATTCGAAGTGTTTATTCATCCCGTCCACGGAGAGCCGGATCTCAATTCGATAAATCTCGCTACCAACGCCGCCCGAGACTCCGGAGCCAAGTGCATCCTAGCCATCGGCGGCGGAAGCGTCATCGACACCGGCAAGGCAGTCGCCGCCCTCGCCACGAACTCTGGACAACTCATTGATTTCCTCGAAGGTGTCGGAAAAGGCAAAGCCCTCACCGAGGACTCCCTGCCCTTCATGGCAATCCCCACCACCGCGGGTACAGGATCCGAGGTCACCCGCAATAGCGTGATCGGAGTCCCTAAAGCCGGAGTCAAAGTCAGCCTCCGCTCCGCCAGCATGCTCCCCACCTGGGCCGTCGTGGACCCCGAGCTCACTTACGACCTGCCCCCAGAAATCGCGGCCTACACCGGCATGGATGCCCTCATCCAATGTCTCGAAGCCTACCTCTCGAAAAACTCAAATCCTCTCACTGACGGCATCGCCCGCGAAGGCCTCCGCCTGGCTGCCAGGTCTATCAAAGCCGCCTGCAAGGCTCCCTTGGATACCCACGCAAAAGCGGACCTCTGCGCCGCTAGCCTTTGCGGCGGCATCGCCCTCGCCAACGCCAAACTAGGCTCCATCCACGGCTTTGCCGGTCCGCTAGGAGGAATGATCAACGCGCCCCACGGGGCCATCTGCGCCAGCCTGCTCGTACCCTGCTATTCGGCGAACTTAAGAGCTCTCGACTCCCGAGATCCTCAAAATCCGAGCCGCTCGAAAATGAACGACGTCGCCACCCTCCTCACCGGCAATCCGCAAGCGAAAGCCTCCTACGCGGTTGCCTGGTTCGAATCACTTTCCAACGCGCTCCCTCTCAAAACACTCGGCGAACTCGGTCTCGCCAAAGAACAGTTCGAGGAAGCAGCCCGCAAATCCGCTAGCTCAAGCAGCATGAAGGGCAACCCGATCGAGCTCACCAAGTTCGAGCTGATCGAAATTCTGGAAGCCGCGCTCTAGAGTGCGTCATCCATAAAAGGTAGCGCGGTGCTTTAGCCCGCGACTCTGAGAGTTTTGATCCCGCAAGGGCGACGCGGTCTAAAGCACCGCGTTACCGTATGTGAGATCCAACGCATGTCACGACACAGGCTTCTCTGCCGCAGGAAACGCTATCCGCGAGTGATCCTCAGGATCACCCTGCGAACGTTCCCAACGATCGAGCATACCCACCGCTAGCCCTACTCGCTCTCAACAGATTTCCGAAAGCAAACGAAAGACTGAACCTCATCCTCGGAACTCGCTAGGGCCGCCAACGCGACTCTCACCTCTGAAATGTGCAGCCAAGCAAGCAAAACGGAGCCCCGAAACCCGAAATTTCAGCTATCCTAACCACAACCACCCGCTCTCATAATTAAACACCCTACATTTTATTTCCTAACAAACCTCTTCTAGGGTTTAGTCCCCTCACTCCATATGGGGCGTTTATTTCGCGTAATGGTTAGGACCTACTCTTTTCGTTTACACTCCATTTAAACTCCTGAAAGGTTTTTAGGTTATTCGCCCCTCGTTAAAATTTTTATACCCCACATATAGCTCCATTTTACACCCATTTGCTACACTATTAATAGTATCCTGATCATAATACCCAATAAGGCTTTTCCGATTTCCTGCATGGGGTATTTTTTACTCAAGCTATTTCTACCCCAGACGATATCTTTGAGCATCGCCAAATCAAAAGGGGTTTTCACCCCTTTCAAAGAGGCACAAACAGCTAAAGAGACCTCAAATCTCAGAGGCAAAGACATCCAAATCATCCATCCCACCAACCATACCAATCTCGCCAGCCAACTAAGAGCCGTGCCCATCAAGCACACTATAGGAACATAACATCACGATATAAACATCCCGAACTAACATCATGAAGAATATCAAAACACTGTTCGCCGGTGCAGCCGGTCTCCTCGCATCAACCGTAGCCTTTGGCGGCCCTAACGAGAACGCTTCTCTCTCAGCCACCATCTCCGCTGGAACGCTCGAAATCGTAGCCTCATCCCTCTCTGGCACCTATTCGCCAGTAGGCGGAGCGGTATCCATCACCGGCGCCCTACAGTCCGACGCTCTCGCCTTCGAAATCAACGGCGTTGAAATCAACGACCTCGACGGCAGCGGCACAGGCTGGACGCTCACCGCAACTCCAGCAGCCAACCTCGTCAACGGAAGCAACAACCTTCCTCTCGGAACCACAGGTGGTTTCAACAATCCATCCGATAGCCCCAACACGACTGTCGATAGCGTCAACCAAATCACTTACGGCAGCGGTTCCGGCGTAGTCGGTTACACAGTAGACTACGATGTCGCCTACGACGTTCCAGCTCTCGTAGACACCGGAACATACACCGGCACCGTGGCCTTCGCCATCACATCACTTTAATCGCCCAGAGCGGCCCCCCGCTCTTTAATGTTCTTTAAAAGAAAGTCCCTCGTCTGCGCGCTGAGCGTTGCGATTTCCTCCTCGCTTAAATCTGGAGCGATTGAGGAGGCCAGACTCCAGGTAACGGTCAATCCTGGAACTCTGGAAATAGCTCCGTCTTCGGTCAGTGGTCCCTTCACGCCAACCAGTGGTGCGGTTGTCGTGACCAGCGCGAAGCAAGCAGACGCGGTTTCTTTCCAGATCCCAGACATCGTTGTCAACGATCTGAACGGAGACGGCCTGGGGTGGCGTTTAAGCGCCGCCCCGGGTCTTCTTTCAAACGGATCCGCCACACTGTCTGTCGGCTCTGTTGCCGGATTCGCCAATCCCTCAGATCAGAACAATACACTCATCGAATCCGCCAACAGCGTCGTCTACACCTCCGGTCTCGGCACCTCGAACTTCACCATCGACTACCAACTCGCCTACGACGTGCCCGCATTCGCAGATGTCGGAGAATACACAGGCGTCGTCGTATTCACTATTACCGCACAATGAAGTGCTACAGCCAGACCATCTTTCCCGCTCCCACACGACTCACCAGCCCCACCACATCCGCCCTCATACTTTTCACATTCATCATCGGCTCCGTCTCGGTGGTCGGGTCGGATACCATCAGGGTCGAAGGGCCCGGCCGCGTTACCCTGCCAGAAGTCGAGGTTAAGGACTCCCAACAAACCGTTTACTCCGGAAGCCTAACCCTAGACCTTACCAACAAGTCCGAGCTAAACGGCTGGCTCCTCACTGGCGAGATCGCTCAAAACGCTCTCATCGGCTCCTACACCGAAGAACAGATCCCCGCCGCGCTAAGCTTCAAATCCATCACCTGGATCAGCGGCGGCAACGGCTCCGCAGCAGGCATCACCGTTTATCCAGACGGTCAACGCATCGAGGCAGACCCAGGTTTCGGCGTCGGAAAATACAAAATCGAATTCGAAATCCGCTACGACGTCCCCCCTTTCCCAGCGGCGGACCGTTACGACTGCGTATCCACCTTTATCGTACAATAGGAAGTCCCAATCCAAATAGCACCCTTCACCCCAATCCCACTTTCACACATCTCCCACAAAACAACATCATCATGAAACGACTCGCCCTCACCCTCACTTCCTTCCTTCTACCAGCTATCGCTCACGCGTTCAGCGTAAGCCCCATGGTCGCTGACTTCGACCCGAACACCACCCGCTCCCAGCAAGTGTTCGTTCTCTCCAACCAATCCGATCAGGAAAAGCCGATCGAGATCACCGTCGCCAAGCCAACTGTCGGCGAAGACGGCGTCGAAAGCATGGAAGTTGGAAACGGCGAAGACGAATTCCTCATCATTCCCCAACAGTTCGTTCTCCCGCCAAACTCAAAACGCTCCGTCAAAGCCTTCTATGTCGGCGATCCCCGCGAAAAGGAAGACACCTATCGCTTCATCTTCAAAGAGCTCCCTGTCGAGCTCCCGAGAGAAGCCCTCCCCGAAGGAGAAAACTCTTTTAGCATGCAGATCGTCATGCAGTACAACACCCGCGTCTGGCTCACCCCAGGACATCTCAAAGAGGAGCTATCAATCAAAGACTTTGGCAAGCTCGAGGAACCATCACCCACCGTCGCAACCGCAGACGAAACGCCTCAGGATCAAATCGTATCCACAAAGCCAATGCTACGCTTCACCGTAGCCAACACAGGAGCCGCTCACGGATACATCAGGTATCCCAAGATCGCCCTCGTCAAACACGACGGCAGCCGCTTCGAGCTTAGTAAGGACAGCCTCCAATTCGTTTCCGGCCAAGTCGTCTTTCCGCACAGCGAGAAAGAGTTCAAGGTCGATTGGAGCGAGGAGTTCCCTAGGATCGATGAGATCGCTCGCATAGACATGAAAACCATCCGTCGCCGGTGATTTCCAGGCCAGCCAGGACATTCTTTCTGATTGTCCTAGCGCTGGTCTTCCGTTCCGCGACATGTGGCGAATCCCTCCTCGCAGAGGATCCATACGCCGTCACACTGCCGCTCGAAATCGAAATCAACGGTACCCCAAAGGGCGAGATTATCATCCGATCGGATGCCTCGCTTCAAATCGTTGAAATCGAAGGCTCCATTCTCAAGGAGCTACTCACTGGCAAGGTCGTAGACGACCTCAACGACCTCGTCGCCGCCTTACCGGAAGGCTTCCATACGCTAGAAAGCTATCAGGAACTTGGACTCGAAATCGCCCTCGATCTCGAACGCCTCGTCGTAGCCCTTCAAATACAAGAGCGTGCCGCCTATCTAGACGAGGGAATCAAGCGCATAAGCCTCGGTTACCACAAAGCCCCGAACTACGAGGCCCACACACGCCAGGCCACCCTCAGCGGATACGCCAATTTTCGCTTACGCTCCACTATAAGCGCGCGTGAGGGAGCGGAAACGACAACGCGAAACCAGCTCGGCATCAGCCACGTGCTCAACCTCAAAGGCTATGCCCTCGAGGGCGAAAGCCGGTGGAGCGAAAACGATCGCTTCCAAACCAGCGAACTTCGCCTCGTGAAGGACTTCCCGCAACACCTATGGCGCCTCAGCGCGGGGGATGTATCCACCCCAGTCATTGAACTGCAGCGGGGATTCCAAATTTTCGGAGCAAACCTCTCCAAAGAGTTCGGCATCCAACCCTACCGCACCTTCACGCCAACTGGCAGCGCCGCTTTCGAAATCGCTGAACCTGCCACCGTCACCGTCAAGGTCAACGGAGCCACCACCCGCACCCTCCAACTCGATCCGGGAAACTACAACATCGATGAATTCAAACTCGTGGCCGGTCCCAATCAAATGGACCTGCAAATCGAAACTCAGTCCGGACTCATCGACACTCTTTCCGTAAGCGAGTTCGGAGCCCTCAACCATCTCGACGCTGGCGTATCCACTTATTCCTTTTCCTACGGCCTTCCCCGGACTTCTGCCTCGGCCACAGACGCCCGAACCATAAGCTCATCAAACTGGTACCAACGATACACCTCCCGCACCCCAATCTTCAGCGGCTACTACAAGCGCGGCCTCACAAACCAACTCACCTTCAGTCTCGATGCCCAAGGCTCCTCTGAATGGAATCGTCTCGGGACCAGTGTTTCGGCCGCGAGCGAACGTTTCGGAGCAATCAGCCTCGCCCTTAGCCACAACCAAACAAACGACACGCCAGGAGCTCTATCAACGCGACTCAATTGGTCCCGCCGCATTGCAGGCTATCAACTCTCCCTCAACTCCCTCTACACCCAATCGGGCTACCACCTGACCCGCTCAGGCCAAACAGCAAGCCCGCTCTCCATAAAATCCAGCAACTCCCTAAACATCTCCAAACTCCTTTTCGAGAAACTCAACGTATCCACAATTTTCTTACAACAAAACAAGCACGACGGAACAAGCACTCGCAACCTCAGCCTCACCCTAGGACGCCGCATCGGAAAGATCTACACATCCTTGAGCCTACGGCACTCCAGAACCTTCGATTCATCCGACTACAACGCCTACCTCACCTGCACTTGGAATCCTGCTAGAAAATGGAGAACCCGCTCCCAAGTCCGTTCGTCAAACATCCCGGGGGCCACCTCCGTCTCCACCAACATCGACTACGCCAACCGTAGAGCCGACGACTATTTCAACCTTCGCCTCAACGCTCTCCACAGCGACACTGGATACAACCTCGGAGGCTCCTTCGATTACCAAGCAGGACTCTACTCAGCAGCATTCTCCCACAACCAAGTCTACGGAGCGATCGACGATTACGTCAACAAAGGCACTCAAACAAACCTCACCGCGACCTCCGCGATAGCCTTTGCAGACGGAGCCTTTGGTTTCGCCAACCGTATCCGCAACAGCTTCGCCATCATCAGCAAGCACGACGCTTGGTCCGAAGTAAACCTCGGCATCAACCCAACTGTCGGAGGATTCGAAAAAAACAACACCAGCCCCATCTTCTCCGCCGTGCTCCCATCGCTCCTACCTTACCGAGAAGCAGCAGCCACCGTACAAACCGTCGACAGCGACCTCTTCCTCGAACGCAACGACTACTACTTTTTCCCGAACTACAAACGAGGCACGAAACTCAAACTCGGCAACGACGCAATCTACGCCGCTCGCGGAACCCTCCTCTACTCCGACGAAGTACCCGTCAAATACAAAGGAGTCCGACTCACGAGTGACAGTGGCAAGATTGTGGATACATTTACAAACGGCGCCGGGCGCTTCATGGCTTCAAGCCTCACCCCCGGAACCTACAAAGTGACGGTTGCCAATACCAGCGAGTTCACGGAGTTCGCTGTAGTAAAAGGCGAGACCATGATCATCCTCGGCAAACTCCTGCTTCAAGAAAAGGAAAACTAGCGAAAGCGCTCGCCCCTCTTCGCCACACAAAGAGCCCCTTCAAGCAGTTAAACTTCGGTAAAAACGAACCAGGTCGACTTACGTGTCTTCACGTATATCCGATACCTGTAACTGCCCCCTGATCAAACACCCCTTTAGCTATCCCCATGGAAACGCCTTACGACCTATCGGCTTTCCGTCATCGCAACATCCTCATTGTCGATGACGAACCAGCGATGCACCAGATGTTCTCCACCTGTCTCCACCCAGAGATAGAGGACGACTCTTACTCCCTTTCAGACGACGGCGAAATCCTGGTCGATTCCAGGAAAGCCATCTACAACTTCAACGTCTTCACCGCCGAATCCGGTGAGCAAGGACTTGAAATTTGCAAGGCCCAAGCCAAACGCAACGCCCCCATCCAGCTCGCCTTTGTCGACATGCGGATGAAAGGCTGGGACGGAGTCGAAACCGTGAAAAACATCATGGAGCACGATCCACGCATCACCTTCATTATCATAACAGGTTTCCCCGACGATACACGCGAACAGGTTGCCGAACGCATCGGAGCAGCCCAACTACAAGTGTTTCCCAAGCCGACAAAACTTGAAGAGATCTACCAATCGGCCTATTCAATGACCAAACGCTGGAACCGTCTGCACGGAGACAACTGACGGAGTTCCAACAGCGCCCCTCATATTCGCAAGCGCCTAGACTAATAACCGTGCTTCAAAGGTTAATCACTGGTCAAAACAAGCGCTCCCCGTTGCATGGGCCGGCTAAAATACGATAAGATATTCGTAGCCGCAACCCCACTACGATGCAAACGCCCCTAGACCTTTCTGGATTCCAACACAGGAACGTTCTCATCATCGATGACGAACCTTCCATACACCATCTCTTCACCACTTTTCTGCACCCTGAAGAGTATTCAAGCGATGCTTCCAAGCAGAAAGAAGACGACAACCCCGTATACAATTTCGAAGTACACAACGCATTCAACGGAGAGTACGGCCTAGATATCTGCGCTAAGCAGGCGGAAAAAGAAGACCCGATTCAAATCGCATTCGTCGACATGCGCATGAACGGCTGGGATGGAGTCGAAACGATACAAAACCTCCACAAGCACGATCCACGGATCAACTTCGTGATCGTCACCGGCTTCCCCGAAATAGCCCAAGCTCAGGCAGACAAGCGACTCGACGAAGACACGAAGCTCAAGATACTACCCAAACCAACCACCATCGGCGACATCTACCAAACCGCTTACAACCTGACAGAGCGCTGGAACCAGCTCTACGCCGCGAATTAATCAGCAGGCGCGAACGCTCCCGCATCTACGCGGTAGACCAGCCATTCCTTTCCCGCAGCCGCACCCGGAAGTTCCGTACCAGTAGCGATCAATTGGATACCAGAATCCAAAGCATTCCAAAAACGCTCTCTCCGGGCTGGGTCCAATTCACCGAGCACATCGTCAATCAACAACACCGGACACACCCCGAACTGCTCTCGCCAATAGGCAATCGTCGCGAACGCCAAAGACAAGGCGATGCTCCTCTGTTGGCCATCAGAGGCGAAATCCGCAGCTGACCTTCCATTTAAGCTCAACTCGAAATCGTCTCGATGCGGCCCCTTGCCCGTGTTTTGCAAAAATTCGTCGCGCCTCCGGTTCCGCTCTAGCAAATCCCAATAGCCTTGCTCGTCCTCGGGAAGAGCGTTCGGCTTATAGCTCACTCCAATCTCCTCAGCCGAACCTGACAAGGTCTCGTAAAAACGACTCGCCATCCCTCCCAGCTCGGCGATCACCCTCTGTCGCTTGCCGATCACCTCTAAAGCAGGATCGATTAGCTGCTTCTCAAAAGGCTTCATCAATGCCGCAGACGCCCCCTTCTTCAAAAGCGCATTCCGTTCCTGAATACACTTCTGATACCGCTGTAGAGCGACGTAATACTGTCGATCAATGCCACACAGAAACGTATCGATGAAACGACGACGCCCCCCCGGCGAGCCACGCACAATATTTAGATCTTCAGAAGAAAGAGTAACAGCTGGGAAACGCCCCACAAAATCCGAAGCGCGACGCACCGGTTCTTCATCGAGCGAGACTTCCTTCCCCTTTTTCTTGATGCGCACGTGAGCCTTCGCTTCCCCCACATCCTCATGCTCGATTTCGTAAACGATTTCAGCCTGGGCAGTTTCTGGCCCCAACAACGTCTCGTTCTCCCTGGCTCGAAACGCCCGGAGTGATGTTACGTACCCAATCGCCTCGAGGAGATTTGTCTTCCCCTGCCCGTTCCGCCCCAGAAAAAAAACTCGATCCGCATCTACATCGAGGCGGGCAAATTTTATGTTCCGATAATTGGATACAGCTACAGTCTTGAACCTCATCGCCGCTCGCTAGTATCCCTTCGCCTCGTCTCCACCCAAAGGCGCGGACTTGCGAGAATTAGGATCGAGTACATCCGCATTGAACAACTTGTGCATCTGATAACCTGCACGATACGGGTCCCCCTTCTCCTTCACCCAGCGAGTGATCGACTCAAGCACCGCGGAGTTCGCTCTCTGCGACCATTCCGGATGAAGCCAAACCGTGGAAGCCTTCGAAACATAATCGCCGAGCTCCTGCACCCACTTCGCTATAGACTGCTCGTCCTCGACGATCAGCTTAAACTCAGATGTCTTGGCCAAATTCTCTTCAAGCGGCAGCTTCTGCCACTTCGGGCTCAAGGTGATCCAATCGAAATCTCCACGAATCTCAAACGCTCCGCTCGTCTCCAAGTGACGCCCCATCCCACGTTTGGCAATCTCCTCCGTCAGCAAAGACAAATCGTGAATCGCCGGCTCCCCGCCAGTCACGACCACAAACTCCGCTCCGCTCGCCAAAGCCTGATCCGCCAACTCCACGGCACTCTGCCGCGCCACCTCGTCCGGCACATGATCCGGATGCCAAGTTCCCGCCGAGTCACACCAAGGACAATGCACCGGACACCCGAACAATCGAATGAAGTAGGCAGAACGCCCCAAATGCACTCCCTCTCCTTGCCAAGAATGGAAGCATTCGTGAACAGGGAGCCGTTTCAGCCCGTCAGCCATATCCAAAATAAAACTACGAGCGCGCAGGCTCGTACTTCGCGCTGTTGTGCGCGTCCTCGACCACATCTACCGAAATCAAGAACGCTCGCCCGTCCGTCATCTCCTTAACCTTCGGATCCATCACATCGTAGAGGTGCCGAGCGATTCCCTCGCTAGAGCAAAGGTCCACGATATACGGCTGGTAAATCTTGCAGCCACTTTGCTCATTGATCGCCAGGATTTGATCGAGCAAAGGGTCGTCCTCGTTGAAGAGACAAGCATGGTCAAAATTCTCGTCGATCCAGGCCTTCATCCATTTTAGCTTCCCAAAATCGACCACAAACCCGCACTCATCCAGCTCCTCGCAACCAAAGGTGAAGGTAAAGCTCCAATTGTGCCCATGAATCTGCGCGCAATGCCCGTCGTGCCTATGCTGACGGTGAGCAAAAGGAATGTCTTGGTAAGTCTTCGTACAAGTAAACATCTTCAATTCAGGTAGCGGCCGTTATCCCTAACGTCCATAGCTCCCGGAGCAAGCCTCCATCAAAAGCCCTGCTACAATTTCCAACCGCTAGCCACCAGCTCCTCCACGCTGGGAGCCGTCGCCTCGTAAGTCGTCAGATCCTCCACTCCCGCTAAGTGAAACGCCTCCCGACGCTCCACACAGGTCCCACAACGACCGCAATGCAGCGCCCCGCCCTTATAACAGGACCAAGTCCGCTCCAACTTCGCCCCCAAGCGAGCGCCTTCCGCCGCGATCTCCGCTTTGTTCGACTTCACGAAGGGGCGATACAAGCTCACCTTGCTCCAGTCGCACAGCTGGATCGCCTTGTCCAAGGCCTCCGCGAACTCCTCTCGGCAATCCGGATAAATCGCATGATCGCCACCATGAGCTGCATAGGCCACCGCTTCCGCCTCCAGAGACACAGCCCAAGCCGTCGCCACTGAGAGCAGCACCATATTCCGATTCGGCACCACGGTGGACTTCATCTGGTCCTCCTCATAGTGACCCTCCGGCACGTCCTCGTCCAAATTGGTCAAACTGCTCTTGCCGAACAACACCTGCAAAGCCGTCAAATCAGCCACCTGATGCCGAATCCCCAGCTCCCTGCAAATCTCCGCCGCCACATCGAGCTCCTTGGCATGCTTTTGGCCGTAGTTGACGCTCAATGCCCCCTTTATCTCCACCCCTAGCTCCTGCATCCGGTAAAGCATAACCGTCGAGTCCATTCCCCCCGAGTACACGGCGACAACCGATTTTGGCGCTGTTTGATCCTGCGAATCCATAGCCGCCACTCTCCCCAGCCGCCGCCTCAAGTCAACTCCAAGGCATCTGCGGCCAGCCCTCCTCGAGTCGGTCTCCATAAGGCACATCCTTTTTCAAAAAAAAGGTAGGGTCCGACCGCCGTGGCGGACCGCATTGCAAAATGCATGTCTGTTTCCGTTGCAGCGTGCCGGGTCTCACGCCCTACCAAGCGTTTTCACAGCCCCTGGCCATCCAGAATTCGAAAACCAAATTCGCCCTTTTCTCGTTCTTCCATAAACTCAACCACTGCCCCCAGGAACACATGAAAGCACTCACCTTCGACCCGCAAACAGATCGCTTCAACGTCGCCGAACTACCCGTCCCAGAAGCCAAGCATTCCGACGTCCTGATAAAAGTGGACGCCTGCGGGCTCAACCCAGTCGACGCCAAGATCCATCTCTGGAAATCCATGGCGCCGAAGATGGACAAGACCTGGACACCAGGACTAGACGTTTCCGGGCACATCGTCGCCACCGGGGACCAGGTTGAAAATTGGCGAGTCGGCGATCGCGTCCTCTGCCACGGAGACATGCTTCGGCCGCACGGAGGATTCGCCGAATACACGATTCAAAACTGCGAAGCACTCATTCCCCACCCTGAGCTCTCAGCTGAAACCGCCGCGGCAACCCCTTGCGCCGGCTGGACAGCCTGGAGAGCGCTGGTCGACAAGCTACACGCCTCGCAAAACCACTCCATCCTCATAACGGGCGGATCCGGAGGCGTCGGAGGATTCGCCACTCAAATCGCGGCCCACCTAAAAGTGCAGACCATCATCGTCACCTGCTCGGCGACCAACCACCCCTACGTCAAAGAGCTAGGCGCCACACATGCCATCGACTACAAAACAGAAGATGTCGTGGCCCAAGTTCTTCAAATAACGGACGGCCAAGGCGTATCCATCGGCCTCGACACCGTAGGCCCAGACAACGACCGCGATGTCGCCAACTCGCTCGCCTTCGAAGGGCAAATGGTCGAACTGGTCGATGTTGTCAGACCAAGTGAATACAAAGATAGCTTCATGAAAGGCCTTAGCTTTCATCAATTAAGCCTCGGAGCCGGGCATCGAAACGGAGACGCGGCCAAAGCCAACTTAGTAAATGCAGGCAAAGCGTTTTCCGCCTTGGTGGAACAGGGCAAAATCCGAGTACCACGCCTAAAGGCCGTCTCCTTCGCCGAACTTGCAGACGCGTTGCTCGGCATCAGAGAACAACGGACAGTCGGCAAACTCGTCGTCAAAACCTGAGCCCAGCACACCTCTCCCAGTTAGAGGTAACACAGCGGTAACACCCATTCTTTAGACTGGGTGACATGAATTCGAAATCCCTCTCCGCCTTGCTCGCCATAGCCATGCTCGCCCTCGCAGCATACAGCTACAAACAACACGCCGAAATCGGCGCCCTGCGCGAACAGGTCGCTCAACTCCAAACCGAGGAAAGCGAGACCACCGAGCCCAAGACTCCGGAAAAGCCAATACAGGTCGCCCAAGCCCCAACTCCTCCTCAGCTCGCAAGCCCCCTTGAAGCGCCAGTCGAAGCCGAGCCAACAGAGCCGACGAAGCGGAAACGCGTCATGCGCGACTTCTCCGCCATGATGGACAACCCTCAAATGAACGAGATGATGCAGGCCAGCCAGAAAGCGACCCTCGAGATCATGTACAAGGACCTGCTCGACTCCTACGACTTCACACCCGAAGAACGTACCCACCTCATGGATCTCCTCATGGCCCGCCAGATGTTCCGAGTCGAAACCAGCATGAAAATGATGGGCGGCGCCAGCTCGCCTGAAGAAGCCAAGCTCCTCGGCGAGGAGATGAAAGAGTACGACCAAACGATCAAAGCGGAAATCGAAACCTTCCTCAACAATCAGAACGATATGGGAGAATTCGAGTTCTACGAAAAAACCATCGCCGAACGCATGTCCCTTTCCGGGTTCAAATCGAGCATGGCCCAAGCCGGAAAACCGATCACCGCCAAGACCGAGCGCAGCCTCCTCGAAATCATGGCCGACCAAAAAGAAGCCTACAAATTCGGAAGCGATCTCCACGACGAGGAAAACTACGACATGGGGCCAGGTCGATTCAGCACCGAGAACATAGATCAATTCGAGACCGACCTCAGCGAACTGCACAACATCATCGCCGAGGAAGCCCAAATGCTGCTCGATCCCGAACAGCTCGCCGCCCTCGTAGACGCCTTGGAAGGCATGCGCAACATGCAGCTCTCCCAACTCCGCATGGCAGCCACCATGTTCGGTGGAGACAAGCAAGGTTAAGCCTTACCCCGCTCAGAGCTCATCGTATTCTATTATCAACTACAATTTGATCTACTAGCGGATATCCCAAAAATGTGGGAGCGTGCTTGTCACGCGATCGCTGGA
>NZ_JAENIL010000005.1 GCF_016595505.1 Pelagicoccus mobilis
AGACCGGGTCATCGCTTGGCGAAGCTAAGGTCTAGCGACGAAGGAGCGGTGTTAGAATCAACACTCGTTCGCTTCACTCACTAGATCCCTTCACTCCGTTTCGGGCAAGGACACGACTGCGTCGGCAAGGACTTCCAGTAGACCACTTCGGGTTGCTCATTTCAAAGTTAACTCGAGTGTTACAGTAAGCGTCGCCAAGAAAGAGCTAGGAGTGAAACGACCATCTCATCGCGCCACCCTGATCAAAGTCATTGCCGGTTGAAGACCGGGTCATCGCTTGGCGAAGCCAAGGTCTAGTGACGAAGCAGCGGTGTTAAAATTTACACTCGTTCGCTTCACTCACTAGATCCCTTCACTCCGTTTCGGGCAATGACCCGACTACTTCGGCGACGACTTAAAAAGGAGTATAAATCTCAGCTCTTACTTGAAAATCTTCTGGTAGAGCTCTGCTCCGACAAACTCGGCCTTCTCACCAAGAGTACGCTCAATACGAAGGCATTCGTTCCATTTGACCATGCGTTCGCTACGAGCGAAGGAACCGACCTTTAATTGGCCTGCATTTGTCGCGACAGAGAGGTGGCAGATGAACGCGTCTTCGGTCTCACCGCTACGAGCCGAGACCACAGGCAACCATCCTGCCTCTTGCGTCATCCGAATGGCATCAATCGTTTCTGTAACGCTACCGATTTGGTTGAGCTTGATAAGTACGCTATTCGCCGCACCGCGCTCAATGCCTTCCTGGATACGTGTTGGGTTCGTTGTGAACAGGTCATCGCCAATAATCTGAACCTTGTGCCCAACCGATTTCATGATCTTATCCCAGCTTTCCCAGTCAGTGTCCGCAGCTGGATCTTCGACTGAAATGATCGGATACTTTTCACACCACTCGATCATAAGATCCGCAAACTCTTCACGCGTGAAGCTACGGTCTTCGAGGCGGAACTTGTAAGTCTGAGTTTCTTCATCGTACAAGTCGCTGGCTGCAATATCCAGCGAGATTGAGGCCTCTTTCCCAGGCGTGTATCCGGCGCGCTTTATCGCTTCTACGAAGGTATCGAAGACTTCTTCATTCGTTTCGAACTCTGGCCAATATCCACCTTCGTCCGCCAGGCCGTAGTACTTGTTCCGTTCACGGAAGATGTCACCAGCAGCGTGATACACATTAAATGTGATTTCGAGAGTTTCGGCATAGTCTTTTGCTCCGGTAGCGATCACAAGAAAGTCTTGCACGTCGGTACGCCAATTAGCGTGAGCGCCACCACCGATAATCTGGATCTCAGGAAGTGGAAGAAGATTCCCCTCACCTCCTCCAAGCGACTCATAGAGCGGCACACCTTTGGCATTCGCAGCAGCATTGGCGACAGCCATGGATACACCAAGGATCGCATTCGCTCCAAGCCGGCTCTTGTTTGGAGTTCCATCAAGATTGATCATCGCTTGGTCAACAGCTCGCTGATCATAGGCGTCTAGCCCAACGACTGCGTCCGAGATTTCCCCATTAACATTGGCAACAGCCTGAAATACAGACTTCCCGCGAAATTTACTCTTATCCCCATCTCGAAGCTCCAATGCTTCGAACTGGCCGGTGGAGGCACCGCTCGGAACGAGGCCGCAGCCCTTGACTCCGTTTTCTAAGGTAACTTCGACCTCCACGGTCGGCATGCCACGAGAATCGTAAATTTGGTAAGCGTCTACAGATTGTATTTTCATTTTTTAAAGGTGGATATTTGCCCACGAAGGGCTCGAAGGTTCACAAAGGATTTATTGAAGATCAGGTCACATTCCATTTCGTATCTACTTTTTAACCACAGAGTGCACAGATATCACAGAATGTCATTGGGTTGTAGGGTTGGACCTCTTGACGGCCGGAGCCTTGGCGTAGGACGTTAGTCCAGACCGCATAAGTTTGATCAATCAATAGTCTTTCATTCAATTCGATTCAGAGCTTGCAATGCGGTCTGCACACGAGGTGCAACCCTACAGGCGATACAGCTGATCAAACCAGCCGCTCTCAACTTGTTCTAGATGGTTCAGTGGGTGACTAATCATTGGTTTAATCGTCTTTCGGACGAACTCTTGCTTCTCGCTAGCGAGGTATTCGACTGGGCTCTTGCCGTCGACTCTAGCGAGCATGAGCATAGGGAGGAGTTTGGCAGTGCGGTTGATGACTCCCTCTGCGTTTTCTGGATTTCCTTCGCGGTAGGCAATGATCGCGGCGTCGATCATATCGGCGAAGGCGAGTCGCTTGGGAGCGTGGTACAGACTTTTGAGAAAGAGATGATTGAGATAAAAACTCAGGTCGAAGGCCGCGTCCGCGTAACACGCCACTTCGCAATCGAGCGGCACGAGACGGTCTTCGCTGTAGAGTATGTTCTTCGGGCTATAGTCCCCGTGGATCAAACACTCGCGGCTTGTCATCAAACGCTCTGCTTCCGCGAGTATCAGTGGTTTGATGTCCTCATGCTTCTCGGCTGTCGCACGCAGGTAGGGATCGATGCGGAGTTGGTCAAAGTTCGGGATTGAATCAAACTCAGCAAGCACCTTCACATCACCCCAGGACGCTGCGTGGATCTCGCCCAGCAGTTTGCCAGCCTTGGCCGCTAACTCGATTGAGCACTCGCCTGCCAGCATGGCTTGCTTCCAGTTCTCGAAACCGTCGAGGAACTCCATCGCAAACAACCCTGCCTCAGCATCGCTTCCCACAATCGCTGGCATCGCGTCTGGTCGCATTTCGCCGACATAGCGGATGTAGGCTTGCTCGGAATGGTTGCGCGATGTGTCCGCGAACCAGTCTGCTTCGACTTTTAACTTCGCCAAGGCACGCTTCACCACGAAACGTTTCTCCCCGTCCTCCACGAGGTATATCTCACTGGATACACCACCGGTTAGCGGAGTTAGTGTAGCTTCAGGTGAAGCTATCCATTCACGCTCTATTAAGAGCGACTTTAGTTCATCTGCTGGGGCAACACTCATCTTTATTGGTCGGGCTCGAGAAGCCACTGCCAATCGACAGCTACCTCTACTTCATCACCATCTTCGAATCGAATCAAAACGTTTGCTTCACCTGCAACTGGGCTCACCGAAGCGACCGGCTTAACTCCATCGGTTGGGTGAACTAATTGAGTATGGCGCAAATAGGTCTCCTTCCGAGGAGTGAATTCCTTGGCAGTTTCAATTCCAAATTCCTCTAGAGGATTTTCGCGACTCCGCTCGCAATCGATCGAAAAATAGGAGCAAACGTCCTCTACTCCAATGCGACGACCATTCACGTTATTCCACGGTTCCTGAGCACAGCCGCCGTTTGAAAGCCAAAACAGAGTACTGGGAAACTGCTTCGTGCTTCGCAGCGACAGCCAAACGTATCCATCATAGGATACAGCAGTCCATCCAAGTCGGACGTCATCTGCAGCGCTCATCATAACCAGGTCCTCGTACTGCAGCGGGTTTGGATACTCGGCCACTGAGAGCGTACCCCCTTCTCGAAGTGGAAGCTCATCGATACTTTCGAATCGAGCCCCTTCCTTCAAAACGTTGATGTCCCCTGTTGAAGCATCACCAAACACTTCAGGGTACACACTACCGAATTTGAAGGCATTGATCCGAATCTGAACCGTTTCCTTCTCCGGTATGTACAATACGGGATGGTGACCGTAGTTGAACCGCCCTTCTACTCCCTCGATCTTGTGCTCGATATAGAGTGCACGATGGCCATTCCTCAGCTCCACACATTTTTCGATCAAGCCGGATTGCTGAGGCAACTCAACAGTCAAACGAATGCTGTTTTTCGTTTTCTCTACGATATCCCAAGGCCCATTCGCAGCCGGTCCATGCACTGGACCTCCGTCTTGACCGGGACCGAAGGGGAACCCAAAGAACTCACCACGGAGCCATTTGACAGCAGGTACATCCACCTTGCACTCTTCCGGCGTCCAGCCAGGCAAAGAGTACGGCTTTGCGACCTTCCCGCTCTCATCTAAACAGAATTCGACCGGAGCGATATGACCGACGGGTACAACCACTTCGGCAGATACTAGGTCGGACTGTATTTTGGTAATCATTACAAGGTGGGTAACAAATGGTGCGGTTTGTAGGGTTGAACCTTGGTCCAGACCGCGTCGGCTGAATTTCACTCCTGCACTACGGTCCGCGCCAAGGCACGACCCTACATTGATCAATCCACTAAAGAGGTCTCGCTACAGTCTGGGGTCTTAGATAATCGTAGTATGTTTCAGGGCTGTTTACACCACCGCCAAGACCACTGAGATTTACCCCACCGTACGGTAGTCCGTAGGCAAATACATTGTGGGCGTTGATCCAGTTGTTTCCGCAGGCCATGTTGTCAGCCACACGGTTGGCACGTTCTAGGTCCGCAGTAAAGACGCTATTTGCCAAGCCATAGTCGATCGAGTGCACCTGCTCCATGGCATCGGCCTCGTCCGTGAAGGTCGTAAGGTAGGCGCTTGGACCGAAAATCTCTTCCTTAAAGCAAATGTTCTCCGTATCGCCTTTCAGGAGCGACGGGGTCATGAAGTAGCCTTGTTCACAGCCTTCAGGCGTAACGCACTCTCCTTTTAAGACCGCAGTCGCGCCTTCTGCTTCACCCTTTGCAAGGTAGTCCACAACGGTCTGACGCTGCTTCTCGCTAGCTAGCGGCCCCATACCCGTTTCAGCTTTCAAGCCGTGCCCCAGCTTAACTGATTTTAGTAAACTTGTGACCTTATCGGTGAACGTTTCGACCACGGATTCCTGAACAATCCAGCGCGTCGCAGTACAGCAAACCTGGCCAGTGTTGAAGGTGATCGCAGCCGAAAGCTGCTCAGCTGCCAAATCAAGGTCCGCATCTTCGAACACTACCGCTGCACCCTTTCCGCCAAGCTCAAGCTTGCAGGGAATCAGGTTTCGACCACAGGCCTCGCCAATCTTCTTACCAACGAAGCTCGAGCCGGTGAAGGACATGCGTTTGATCTTCTTGTGATTGCACATCGCTTCACCCACTTCGCGACCGCTGCCCGTCACAACATTAAGAACACCTGCGGGGAGTCCTGCTTCCTCTGCTAGTTTAGCGAAGAAGAGCGTGCTCAAAGGAGTGAGTTCGGCAGGTTTAACGACTACCGTGTTACCTGCAGCGAGCGCAGGAACAATTCCCCAGAGGAGAAGGTTGTACGGGAAGTTCCACGGAAAGATGAATCCACAAACTCCATACGGAACGCGGTGGATACGAGCTTCCATCGCCTTGATCGCCAACGGTGTATCCGTCGGGAGCGACATGGAGAGGTCCGCGAAGTAGCGGATACACTCAACTCCAAAGGGAATGTCGAAGCCTTTGGTATTCTCGATCGTTTTGCCGACGTCGAGCGTTTCAATCTCCGCTATCGTATCGAAATTCTTCTCAAGCGCATCCGCAATGCGGTGCAAGTAGATGGCCCGCTCATTCGCTGGCAAAGCGCTCCATGCTGGGAATGCCTTATCCGCAGCTTCGACCGCCGAATCCAATTCGACGGCTGAAGCTCTACGAACCTTGGCGATCGGTTCAGCAGTACAAGGATCGGTCACTTCGAAGCGTTCGCCCTCTTCATCGGTAAGCCATTGATTGTTGATAAACGAGCCCAACGGGCCGGACAGGAATTTTTTCGTTTCTTCGAGCATTCTATTTTGGGGTTGGGCTCTTAATCTGAATCAAGTTGTAGAGTCGTCGTTTACGACGCACCGCTCTGCAGGGGAATCTGATCTGCAGGTCGCGGCATGGCGGCGAGCGCCAGCCCTACATCGATTTAGTTTTTGAGAACCAAGGGTTAACTATTGAGTATTCAGCAAATTATGACGCGTAGCTAAGGCCTGGATCAGTGAGTTCCATGTCCTTTTCGAGATCGCGTTTTGGCGGGATGCCTAGTTTATCGAGGTCGCCATGGTAGGCTTTTACCGCTTCTTCGGCAGTAAGCTTATCTTCAGAGAGAGCACGCAAGTATCCGACAAACGTTATCGGGTGCTCCGCATCCTTGATCTTACGACCGTAAAGAGCCACACGAGCTCCGTATTTCTTCGCTTCGGTTAGCTGCTTGAAGGCATCGTAAGTCGTGCCGGTTCCTCCACCGAGAATTCCGACGATTAGGTCGCTATCGTAGTTGGCCAACTCCTCCATCGCCTTTGGACCAAAGTAAGGGATCTTGAGGAACTTCGGCCAGTGGGCCCGACCGACTCCCGCGAGCGAACGGACGAGCGCATCATTCACGAACGATGGAACATCCTCCGCTGGGATTCCACAATCCTCCACGTTTGGAGCAAAGACCTCTAGGAAGTAGTCGAAACCTGCCTTTGCGGCGTCCTCACGGAACGCTTTGAACTCAACCAGACTACGATAGTCCGCGTCTAGATCATTGTTGAAAGTCATTGAGTAGAGACCGAGGTTTACTTTCGGATCTCCATCTGGCTCAGCGGTCAAACTGCCGTATTGAGCTTCGTTGATGTCCGCGGAGCGGAAAGGAATCGACGGCTTGTTTCGGTAGTTCGCGACTCGGCTAATCCAAACATCGCTCGTATCGTTAGCACGAATTGCTGGAGTCACTGGACTGTCGACGAAGAGCTTCTCGTCGTGTGCAAGACGGCTCATTACGGAGTTTGAAGCGAGCATTATGTCGATCAAACCACTTGCTGTCATCTCACGCATTTGATCCATGAATTCGTTCATGGAGTAGAAGCGCCCATCTCCATTGCTTGGATACGGAGCCCCAGGGCATGCGATCCCCCAAGCCATGTCCGCATCCTTAGCGTCAGCGATTATGAATTCATTTGCACCCGGATTCTTCCGGAGAATTTCGAGTTTCTTATCGAGAGTTTTCATTTTGAAATGTGTTTTTTTTATGTATCCTTAGACAAGGTGGTGCGTCTTGTCCCAAGACGCACATTCGATGGTCGTCTTCGGAGAAGCCGACCCACCTTTCAATTAGCCATCATCAAATTCTCCAGCCGCCCAGGAACGGATAAAACAGGTTAGTTCTTGGCAGGATGCGCTCCGAGCGTTGCGGACGAAGAAGCCAGAGCTTGCAGCGCCTAATTGAAGTCGTTCTTCAGGTTCAAGACCGAGCATGAGCCCAGCGAAAAAACCAGCGTTGAAACGGTCGCCCGCCCCTACGCTCCGTACTGGCTTCGCGCAGTACGGTCCGTCGATTTTGGCGACTCCACTTGCAGTCGCAGTTACAGCCGTCTTCACAAGGTGAATACTAAATTCGCTGATACCCGCTCTTTCACGCAACTCGCTACTCAAGCGTTCCAGTTCGGCTGGCGTTTCATCAGCTTCGTTTAGACCAACAGCAGAGGCTAATCGATTCGCTTCATTGCCGTTTACGCTTAGAGTAACGCGACCAATTTTCTCGAAACCTCCAATGGTATCGATCAAGTCAACCATATCCTCCTTCGTGCGGCTTGCTGGATCTGCGAGATCAAAGAAAAAATGCGGGCGATGGGAGATTCCGGATAGTGCCTCATCCATCAAGTAACGCCAGCAGTCCGTCATATATGGATACACAGACCAACTCGTGAGAGCGATTCCCTTTGCTTGAGAACAAGCATTGGCAAAGCGTCCGTCAGCCATCTGCTCTTTCAAATACTCAGGAGTGAAGTTGGCAAAGTGGCTAAAGGAGCAGAACATCAACTTGCCATCGTCAAACTCAGTAACCAGTGCTCGGCCCGGCTCCATGCCTACAGGGTCAACGGATACGCACTTCTCAACAAAGGAACCGAAAGCTGGATTCGCCGGAGTTCCAACTCCTGAAAACGCATTTAGCGGGAAACCCATACTAGCGATTCCATCGCCCATATTAACAGAGCAACCACCCGCGACGATCTCTTCGCAAACAAACTCTCGCGATCCGCTACGCCCTGCAGACGCACTCGCCCATGCTCCAAAGTCGCTGATCGTCGGTAGTGCTTTGAACGATACAGGTGAAGTCCGTTCACCCACGATACGGAGCGACTCGTCAACAAAAGCGTCGAACCCGATGACCACCGGAGTTTTTCCGACACTTGAAGCCGCCCCTTTAACGCGATCCGCCAAAGCAGTTAGTGCAGCACTTGTTTCCTGTTTCATCGCACTAACGACTGAGGCCGAAATTTTTGGTGCACTCACGCAGCGGAATTTCTGCGAGGCCACAGAAGTGGTTAAACATTCTTAACTCTGCCAGCCAGTGTCCGTAGCCAACACTCCAATGGTGGTCCAGCCCGCCATCGAAGATCGTACCCATGATCTGACAGAGCGAGGCTTCACCAGTCGCTTTGAAGAGACCGTAGGTTCCCCGGTAGTCGAGCGGTGTATCTTCAAACTCTCCTTCGAAAGCGAACCACTTGGTCGCGTCCGGAGCCATGTAACGCATCACCGTGACAGGTCCGTTCGCAAGAAGGAATTCGAGCATTAAACCAACAGCCGTTTCAGGGTCTCCATTTTCCAAAATAGAATGACGAGCCGCATTGAACTTGGTTCCCGGTTTTAGCAAACGAGTGGGAGACGCACCACAGTGCCAGATACCGAGACGATCTTGCTCCTGCTTCCAAAGGGAGAGATCCATCATCGTCGGAATCGCTTCACCGTTGGAGAGCAGGTAGAGCGAGAGAGAAGAAAGCAGACCATTCATCTCACCTTCCTCCGCTACGCAGAAACCGTAGTCATTCATCATGGATACAGAGCCATCGATGGCGCACCCGTAACAGTCGAACAAGTCAGGCCAGCTCTTCACAGTCGCGCCGAGGTAGCCATGCTCTCGGGCCAGGTCGAGCATACCCAAACCGAAGCGACTCGTTTTGAGGATCTGCTCCTCTGGTAGATTGACTTCGTTACACGATGGATGGTTGATCAACGCATCCTTGACTCGAATCAAATCAGCATCGGCGAACTTGTTCTTCGCATGCTGATAAACCGCCTCCAGATCTACACGGTCGAAGTTACAACCGAGGTTCTTCATGACCGCCAGCTCATCGACCTCACCGTCGTAGAAAGCTGTCACACGCGAACCTCCCGCATGAAGCAGTTTGGCGTACGCGAAGCTCTGGCGGGTGTAAGCAGCTCGACAAAATTGCTCGAGCAAAGGAGCCGCCTTCTTGCCGATTGTCTCGTGTAACCATGCATAAGGGACTCCCATTTGCTTCCACATTTGCAGAAGGAAATTCTGGCAAGTCAGGCTGTTCGCCTCATTCGCGCCACCTGTTCCCTCTTCCGGCCACGCCCATGAGAGCAGAGGAACTTTGTGATCCAATGCCCAGCGCCCGAAATAAGAACCAATTTCCCCTGCGGTATAAGCAGCGTGGAAAAAAACAACGCCTGCGATCCCCTCCTGCAGCTTCGTATCCAAAAAAGCGCATAGCTCCCGAGGATCCTCAAACGGTTCATCGGCTCGGAGAACTTCAACCGGTAGTCCATCAACTGCATCTACCAAGACGTCGTGAGCAGCGGTGTAGCGTTCGCAGGCCTTATCCCATGGAAAGTGAATTTTAACCCCGCACGCTACGATCACGATGCGAGCTGCTTTAGGCTTGGGGAGCGGACCGACCAAATCGGCAACAACATCATTGAGAACACCCTTCTTGGGGATTGGGGGAAGAAACTTGTTCGTCATGCCCCCAAACTAGCTGAATCGAGCTTATCGAACTACGCTTAGGCCTGCTTAAACTTATACTTTGTTCACATTTCGAATCAAATCTTAAAAGTTTTAAGCGGTTTATTCGGCAATCTTGACAGATTTGTGTTTTATGAAAATCCGCCGCAAAAACAGATCGACCCTCCCGAAAAGAGAGGGTCGATAAAATTGCCTCATTTGCAGAGAGCCTGACTACCAATCGACAAACCACATTTGAAGACAGCTGGCATTTCTAGCATACCCAAGCACCGCTCTCATCCTCCTATGGTGAAACGAACAATTCACCGGGAAGGAACCCCGAGAGACGATAGCTCATCGTAAGAAATACGCCGTAATTCTAATCGGTTTCTCAGAACACCGTTAGTACGGATCGTTCTAATTCCTGCACAATTGTGCCAAGTCTTCTCCCAAGGTGACTAACTGTTATGCGGCTTGGCTATTTCGTCCGTAAATTCGATCCGAACCGGATATGCCATCCCGTAGGCTGGCTTTTTTGGCAACCTGATTTCAAGGCCCTCCCGGGTTTGCTTCCAAACGAGTTCCTTATCGACACCTAGAAGTTTGATAGAAGCGATACCGCTAACATCCGCTCCTGCCAAAGTCTTGATCAGCAGCTTACGCCCCGGCCAATCCAAGATGGTGGCATAGAGGACATCATTGGCCTTATTTCGGGTGAACCGGATGTCATCGCTCGTCGCTACCATCTTCTTGCGACCATGCTTATCCTTCTCATACCACTTGTCGCCAACTTCCCCATACACCTCGTATGGGCGCGTCGCGTAGACCGCCTCACCGTTGATTTTCAACCAAGCCCCCAACTCCCGCATCATCTTCTTCTGATCATCCGGGAAGGTTCCGTCAGACTTGGGAGCGAAAGAGAGCATGAGCACGCCGCGCTTGCTCACGATATCCATCAACTGATCGACGATATGATTGGTCGGCTTAATCGCGACTCCAGGAACGTAGCTCCAGTTGTGGTCGTCGTAGACGCAGTCGTCTGTCTGCCATACCATATTACCAATCTTATCCATTCCACCCCGCTCGTAGTCACGCACCGCGGTTCCGGGCTTATACCAGCGGCTCTTGTAATTGAGCACGACTCCCGGCGACCCATACTCGCCCTTTCCCCATTCGACTGCTTTATTATAGTAGTGAGCTCCAAATTCGCGACGCCCTGGCTCGAATTCCGGTTCGCGATGCCCCCAATCGAAATAGTAGAGATCTGGCTGGTAGAGGTCCGCTAACTCCTTGGTTCGATCTATCCAACGCTGTACATCCCGCGGACTCGGACGTAGCTGATCACGACTTCGAGCGAACCAAGCCCAACGCCCTTCCCTCGTATCTTGCTCCTCGGGTTTCACCCTTAGTGCTTCGAGACCGCCTTTGAGAAAAATCGGAGTACCGTAGAGATCCTGATTTTCCGGATCCTTGGCATCGTAGCCATTTATGTGGTTCCATTGGAAAAACTGCACGTTGAAAGCGGTATGGTTCGACACGCCAAATTTGAGTCCCTTCGCTCGGACCGCTTCGGCAATCTCTCCTACAAGGTCGCGCTTCGGCCCCATGTTTACGGAATTCCATTTGGAGAGCTTCGTATCCCACAAGCAAAACGCATCGTGGTGAGCACCCATCATAGTGAAGAATTTCGCTCCACCCTCCACGCAAAGCTCAGCCCACTCGTCTGCATCGAAATTCTCCGCCTTAAACATTGGAATGAAATCCTTGTATCCAAATTTTCCAGGATCGCCGTAGGTCTTCTTATGATGCTCATGAATCGCAAGCCCTTGATCGAATCGGGAACTCTGGCCTTCCTTACAATACATCCACCGCCCGTACCACTCTCCGGCGTGATCTCCCATAAATGCAGGCACTGAGTAGACTCCCCAGTGAACCCAAAAACCAAGCTTAGCATCCTCATACCATTCAGGCGCCTCGTAGTTTTGGAGCGAATCCCACTCTGGCTTGTAGGATTGAGCTGTTGCAGAAACTGTTAGAAGGGAGAGGAGTATAATTGCTAGTCGTTTCACGAGATGTAGGGGATTCGCGAGAATCCCCCACAGCATAGAGGACTCGGCCGAGTACGCATCCGTGCATTTCGGTGAAACGTTTGACTCCAACCTACTTTCTGCCGTTAACCAAGGAGTACGCCTCACCGGAAACTGCGTTTCAAATTCAATGTCCTATCTTCTCGAGTTCATAGCCGTCTGCTGCGTATTCGGAATCTTGATCCAAAACGCTTCGTTCAAGAAATGGCTCAAAGAGCTCAGTCCTCGCTCCCAGTTAATCTTGGTCGGTTTTGTCCTGATTATGACCGCTGGACACTTTGTTCGCTCATCCAAGGCGACCTTCCCCTTCGTGCATTGGGACATGTACACAAAACCTCTCCAGCATTTGGAGATGTATCACTTCGAGTTGGAGGCCACCTTGAGCGACGGCCAACTCATTGAACTAAACCCTAGTCGGCTATTCCCGTCACTCGGCTTCGGTTCGTTGCGGATACATAATAAGATCCACAACTTGTGCGTACGCTTGGAAACGGACGCGAAAAGCTACGAGTCAGATGCAAAAGAGCTACTGGAAGCGATAGCCTACCAATACGAACGCAAGCACCCGCAGGCCTCGCTTGATGCAGTATCCCTAAAATGGATCACCGAATCACTTTCCGATAACTCCTCTCATTCGGAAGTACTTTTCAACCTGAACCGCTCTCAAGGCTAGATGCTACACGCCGCCCCAAGCGAAAGTTACGCAAATCTAGTACGAATCACGGTATTCGGCATTTGGATTCTCAAGTTCGTTTTTGATCCGATCCAAGACCTTTCGGTCCTTCCCTTATCCGTATTCAGTCCCCCATTTCCTCTCAACGCCTTGCCCCCGCAGTGGCACAACGTTCTTCTCAGCTGGCCAGCTCTGATCACTATCAAATGCGTCGGAGCCCTGTCCTGCCTCGCTTGCTTCAATAGAAAACTGATTCCCGCAGCCGGACCGATCGCCTCCCTCTGCGTCATTCTCTACCAGTGTCTCGTTCGTGGTTTCGGTCACGTGAACCACGCCGAAGTGATCGCCCTGATAGCGGTACTCGTCTACACTTGCTACTCCTTCTCCAAAAGTAAGCAGAGCCACCCCGAGCCCTTCGCAATCACATTGCTCCTCTGCCTTTCATACACGTTGATCGGGGCCCATCGTTTCATAACCGGAGGGAGCGAAATATTTCTCTCGGATACCGTACTATTCTGGGCGGAGAACAACTCCAAGCTCACTAGCTATTTTGACTTCAACTTGGGAACCTCGGTGGCACATAGCCCCTTTCTCGCTCTGGGTCTAAAAGCAGGATTTCTATGGATCACAATTTGGGAGTTCATCGCCCCGCTTACACTGATCTTTTCGAAGCTCCGGATTCCCTTCCTGGTTTCCATACTCGGATTCCACTTATCAGTCCTTCTCACGATGAATATCCTCTTCTGGGAAAACACAGTTCTATTAGCTGTGCTGTTCGTTCCCGCGTTTCGGAAGACCGAAAAATCGTAGATCGGCGACCGCAAAAACGCCATCGAAGCCCCATTAAGGTAGAACTGAACCTGTCGCTTTGGTGGCAAAATGGAAGAGCTTGCCGTTGCTCGTTTTGTCCGAATCCGGATCAAAACCCACAGGGGTAAAGCGCTCATTTCGCATGTCCAGCGGTATCAAACGCTTGTCTGATACGCACAAATAAGGGCGAAACAAGCATCGTGCGCAATCACGCCTAGAGGTTCGCTATCAATGACTTAAGCCACCGCGCAACCTGAGCAAGCGAAGCCTGCAACATAATTCAATGAAGAGTAGGTGGTACTTCGCTAATATCAGGACCGTAACAAGCGACGCCAGTCCCGCCTCCCCTATATCACTCCCCACCCCAATCACCCCATTTCCCCACTCCACCAGCGCAACTGCTCCTAACTCGCGCTAAACCTTTACCACCCACCCGTTCCCCGACGCCCCCTACCCCCTTTGGTTCCGTGGCAGCCGGTGATCGGCACAAAACCAAACTAACAACTACGCTAGATGGATATACAGATACCTAAGCTACCTAGATACCGCAGCACCCTTGGCTGGGCTGCGTTGATCGTCGCCGGGCCCTTGGCCTTCCAGGCGGCATACGGGCAAGAGGACCAAGAAGAGGAAATCTTCGAATTGAGTCCTTTCACCGTTGAGGCAACCGAAGACGAAGGCTACCGGGCGACAAGTTCGCTGGCAGGTTCCCGCCTCCGTACTGACCTCAAGGACATTGGTGCCGCGATCTCGGTCGTCACCAAAGACCTCATGGACGACCTCGGGGCGAACGACCTCAACGACGTTCTCCTCTATACAACGGCTACCGAAGCAGCCGGCCTCGGAGGCAACTTCTCCGGAGCGAGCGTCTCCACCGGAAGCCGCGCCAACTCAAACAATGTCGTCAACAACCCTGGCAACGCTTACCGTATCCGCGGACTGGGCGCTCCCGACCGCACCCGCGGATACTTCATCACAGACATTCCCTACGACTCCTATAACTCAGGACGTATCGACATCAGCCGTGGAGCGAACTCCATACTCTTCGGTCTCGGTTCGCCTGCCGGTGTAATCGACGCCGGCGTGCACCAAGCGAATACCAACAGGGATCGCGGCGAAGTTCGCCTGCGCATCGCGAGCGGATCTTCACGCTCCCATTCCTACCGCGCTGAAGTCGATTACAACAAAGTTCTCATCGACGAAAAGCTCGGCTTCCGCTTCTCCGGCGTCCAAGACGACCGCAAATTCCGTCAGGATCCAGCATTCCGCGATTCATCCCGAGCCTACATGGCCTTCACCTACAAGCCATGGGAAGGAGCTACCTTCAAAGTCAACCACGAGCGGGGTAAGATCGACGCCAACAATCCGGACCCAGTATCGCCGACAGAAAACGTCACTTCGTATGTGAACGCCCTCAAGGAATACCACTCTCTGGTTGATCAATTCGGAGTCGTCACAGACGCGGACGGCAACCCCGACTACACCAAGATTCCCGCAGACTGGGATGTAAACAACCTTCCGTTCTACTACGATAGCTTCGCTCGCGCAGCGAAACTGGACAAAGCCCACGAAATCGACGGTGTAGCGCAATCCCCTCTGTACCGCCTACCCAACCAGGTCATCAGCGGCGATGCAGGCTACGCGAACCCGTTCCACACTCGTGGCTCAAGCCTCTTCCGCAACCTGACGTTGGTTTATGATGACAACATGTCCGCAGACGCGGCTGGCGGTTTCATCTCTCAAGTCAGAAACAAAGAAGCGACTGACTACGCTACCTACCTCCTAAACGGTGGCGTCAACCCAGACACGCTTACCTTCAACGGAAAGCCTATCAAGGGCAAGAGCGGCACAGCTGACATGAAGGGAGTTCAGAATGTTGGATACACCAACCTAAACTACCACTACCCAACCGTCATGAACCTCGAGCTCTTCGACTTCACACGTCACCTGCTCGCCGGTACAGCTGGCTCCCAAATCAAGGAATTCGACGCGACTACCGCAACCTTCGAACAAACCTTCTGGGAAAACAACTTCGGTTTCGAAGTCTCCTTCTACGACGAAACCTACGAGATGTACAACGCCAACCCATTCCGTGCGGGCAAGGCAGCCATCACAGTAGATGTTCAGAAGACACTTCCTATCGGTGGCGAGAACCCGAACTTCGGTCGTACCTACGTTGTGGATCGCATGAGCATCAACAACCAAACCAAGGATCGTAACTCTATCCGCGCCACGGCCTTCGCACGTGTCGACTTCGAAGAGAAGTTCCTTTCCGACAACTTCCTCGGACGTATCCTCGGTGAGCATACACTCACTGGTCTCTACGCTCGCGATGAGTTGGATTCCATCCAGTACAACATCAACGAAAACTGGATCTCCCAAGACCCAGACGTTCAAGCGGTTCTCGAAAAGACAGTAGGCGTTAAGTCCTTCCAGCGACAAGTCGCTTACTTGACCTACCTCGGCCCAGCAGTCGACCTTCTCTCAGATCCAAAGTCTATCGAGGTCGAGGATTTCGCGCTCACACCAAACGCGATCCTCAACCAGAGAATTCCGGATACAGGCGGAATCGAAACAATCCAGATGTACAATCAGGGCATCCTTGAGAGCTACGATCTCGAACGCGCTCCATACATCCGCGGCGGTACTCTCAGCAACGTCGTTGTAGACTCCGGAGCAATCGTGCTTCAGAGCCGTTGGCTTGATGACACCATCATCACCACTTACGGCTACCGCGAAGACGAACGCTCGGAGCTGAAGAACACTCCTCCCCCACTCGATCCAAACGATCCAAACAACGTATCCGCGCTTCAGGGTACAGGAAACGCGACGATCGACCCACTGTATTGGAATCTCGACGACATCACGCCAGAAGTTCAAGATGCAGACACCTCTAGCTTCAGCGTAGTGGCTCGTCTGCCAAAGGGCTGGAACGATCGCATCTTCGGCAACAACGATGTTGCTCTCTTCTACAGTACCTCCGACAACACTTCCGCTGGCCCAGCTCGTCTCGACTGGCGCTACGACCCAATCGCTCAGCCATCTGGCGAGACGGAAGAAATCGGCGTCAACGCTTCACTATTCGAAGGAAAGCTCAACCTCCGCGTAAACAAGTTCGAGTCCAGCATCGTTGGAGCAAACGGACGCGGTCGTCTTGGATCCGCAATCGGTGACGCAGCCCTCAAATCCATCCAAACCGTCATGGACGACTACGTCGACCTCGCGGGAGAATGGGACGCAGTTCAGGAGGAAGAAGGACAGAAGATCCCTCTCGGCGAACGCTTGTATCCAAACTACGAAAACATCCCAGCACACGTGGATGCGATCGCAAACTTGTTTGGAGCATCCATCAACCTCCCTATGCCGGTTGATGGCGTCATCAGCAACCCAAGCCTCACCCTCGACGAAAGCCATCCGATGGCAGACGTATGGATCGCCTCCCAAGCTCAGCTTATCACTGACTCAAACGGCGATCTCAACGGTGTTGGTTGGTTCCACCGCACTCCGCCAAATCTCGCAGACACACAAGATATCGTATCCGAAGGCCTTGAAGCGGAAATCATATTCAACCCAACCAAGAGCTTGCGTATGATGCTCAACGTGGCTCGCACCGAAACGAAAACTGCGAACAGCCTCCCGTACACCAAAGAGCTCATCGATCTCTGGGAACCAGTGCTCTGGGGCGACAGAACCGCAGGCACTCCTTCCGGTGCGCCGTACATCTACAACGCCGACACAGAGCTCTGGGAAGTTAACAACGACATCGACTACGCAGGGCTCAGCTTGGTTGGCCGTACACAACGCGAAGCCTACAAAGCTGCTGACATGGACCAAGGCTGGGGTCACGTATTCGAAACCTGGGACAAGGCGGTTGTTAACCCTTACAACACAACCAAGGCACTCGACGGACAAAAGAACCCGGAAGAGCGTGAATGGCGTGTGAACTTCATCACCAACTACACCTTCCGCGAAGGCCGTTTCAAGGGCTTCAGCTTCGGTGGAAGCGTACGTTGGCAGGACGAAGTTGCGATCGGCTACCCGCTCATGACCATCCTCGGTTCCACAATCCCAGACGTAGAGAACCCGTACTACGGTCCCGACGAAGTTAACTTCGGCCTCCGCGCTGGATACAAGACCAAGCTCAGCAATGGCATCAACTGGAACATCTCCCTCAACCTGAACAACATCACCAGCGATCAGGATGAGCTCATTCCAGTAGGCGTTCAGCCAGACGGTTCCGTTGCAGTCGTACGTACGCCTGCGCCACAGACCTTCTCCCTCACAAACTCCTTCCAATTCTAGAACATCATACTCTAGATATAGTATATAGGTATCAGCCAGGCGCATCCGCGCCTGGCTTTTTTGTATCCAATATCTCAGGAGGGCAATGCTCCTTCATTGTCTTACTAGTATCCCAATTCTGGATTCAACAATGACAGAGCATTGTCCTCCGAAACATTTGTTTACTTACTAAACTTAGTAAGTAAACTCATCCATTGCAGCCCCCTACTCTTTACCGTTTATTCCAACAATGCGCTTGAACTCCGTTACACTTCTTGCCTTGGCCGGCATGACTTCGCTTTTGCACGCTCAGAACGAGCCGCAAATCGAAGGACAAAAGGAATACCAAATGAACTGCGCGGCCTGCCATCTGGTTGACACGCCGTCCATGGGCCCTTCTCTCTTCGCAATCGCCAAGAACTATCCGGCGGAAAATAAGGCTGAGTTCATCGCATGGGCCAAAGCCCCAGGAAAAAAAGATCCAGCGCTTCTTCAAATGCCATCCATGGCCCACGTTGGTGATGAGGGACTTGCTAAGATCCACCACTACACCCTCAAAGCCACTCAAGGGATTAAGAAGGAAAAGAAGAAGAAATTCCCAAATTTCAAAGAACCGAAGCGCGAACTTCCCTACGTCGTCCGCACCTTCCTACCCAACACGAGTCCAGCATCTGCAGCGATCGTACTAGAAGGAGACATTAGCCTTTGCTTCGACTCGGAAGCGTGTCGCCTCCGCTATGCATGGACGGGATCTAAAACAATGCTGCGAGGATTCCGTAGTCCAGCAGCGCTCCCCGAACCCTACTACCAAGAGACTTCCCCGCAGCTCTGGTCTTTCGCAAACGAAACCAAACCAGAGTCCCACGGATACAGACTGGTGGATGGAGTTCCAGAATTCCACTACAGTTTCGGCGACATAGAAATCAGAGAGAAAATAGCAAACGGTCCGAAACCTGGTTCATTTGTCAGAAGCTTCACTCTATCCGGAATATCTAGCCCGGTAACACTCGATCTCTCTCACATCGGTAACGTATCCATTTCTTCGAACAAAGGAAAACTCAAAGGCGACACATTACGCCTGACAGCGTCCGAAGCAAAATCCTTTAGCCTAACTATTTCCCAACGATGATCCGCTCCTGCCTCGCCCTCATTAGCTTGTCCGATACCAGTCTGCTCGCTCAAAGCTGGCAAGATCACTACGTCATTGAAAACGTCCCGCTTCCAGTCGAAATCGATAAGCAGATCGGCGGCATGCTTACGCTTCGAGACGGAAGAATTGCCGCATCCTTCTACAGCGGCGAAATCCTCATATTCGATCAGACTAAAAACGAGTGGTCCCTCTTCGCTCAAGGCCTGCAATGCCCTCTCGGTATGGTCGAGGATCCCGACGGTGCCATCGTCACTAGCCAATGGAGCGAGCTCACGCGTCTTCGCGATACAGATGGAGACGGAGAAGCGGACGTTTACGAAACCGTTTGGGACGACTTCGGAATATCCGGCAACTACCACGAGTTCAATTTTGGTCCCGCAGTCGACCACGAGGGAAATTACTATGTAGCCCTCAACGTAGCCTCAAACTTCGCCGGCACTTTCGAGAAAGTGCGCGGCCCTATCATTCCCATCGGACTCGAAGAGTCAGTCCTCAAAGGCTGGAAAGACAATCCTGACTGGCCCACGATCAAAAAGAAGGCTGGTCGCATGTATTCGCGGGTTCCCTACCGTGGCTGTGTAATGAAAATCTCCCCCGATGGCAAAGGGACTCCCTTTGCTTACGGCTTCCGCTCCCCGGATGGAATCGGTTTCGACGACAAAGGCCGCCTTTGGGTGACGGACAACCAAGGAGACTGGCGTGGTACAAGTCCGCTCTACCATGTCACAGAAGGCAACTTCTACGGCCACCCTGCCTCCCTCGTTTGGAAGGAAGGTTGGACTCAAGACCCGCTCGAAGTGCCCGTTGAGCAACTACAATCCATGCGCACCCCCGCTGCGGCTCTCTTTCCGCACGGAGAACTGGCCAACTCCCCGACCCAGCCAATCCCAACGATCGCCCCGGAAAAATTCGGGCTCCCTGAAGGAGAGGTTCTGATCGGTGACATGAATCAACCCATCCTAAGCCGCTTCCTAGCCGACAAGGTGGGTGAAACTGTGCAAGGTGCCTTTATCCCATTCCTTCCTTTCTCTGGTCTTGGCATGGGTAACCACAGGTTCTGCTTCGACCAGTCGGGAGCTCTCTGGGTTGGTAAAACCCACTTGAAATGGGCTGGCGACGAGGGGATCCGCAAAATCACTTGGACTGGTAAGCCTCTGTTTTTCGTCGAAGAGGCAGAGTTAAAACAGTCTGGCTTTAAGCTCAGGCTGAACGCCTCACTAAGCGAGGCACTACCCAAGATCACAGTCGTCAAACACACTTACCATTACCATGCCGCCTATGGCTCACCTAAGGTTAACGAACAAGAAGTGGAAGTTTCAGAGGTGAACAGAAGCAGCAACGGAAAAACTCTGAAGTTCAAACTCCCCGAGATCACTCCTGGCTATCTCTACACCATCAAGCTCGAAGGAGCGAAGGCCACCGACGGCAGTCCCCTCATGGGAGATACCATCTACTATAACGTAGTTGAAACGAAGTGACAGCTCCGCCTACTCAACTTCGTTCAGATATCTCTGGTAGGCAGCATTAATCTCCGTCGCATCGTAGTCCGATCCATGCAGGAACAAGGAATATTTGAGCACCAGCGGCTGAGTCGCTGAAAGCGGTACCGGTTGCTCGCCAGGATAGACGGGATTCTGGCAGCTATTGGCCTTTCGCAAGGTCCAGCCATGCGGGTATCCGAGATTTCCGGGATGCGTGAAGATCGCGAGCCCTGAACGCGTTTCCTCCGTGAAACTGGCGGAAAAATCGACCCAACGGTTCGCTGCAGCTGGAGCTTTCCGATTAACAACAGGCTCCACATCTGATCCAGAAAAACTCAAATCCTCCGGCATCGGAATCCTCACCGAAAATCCGCCATACCCCTTCTTGTTCATCGAACCGCCAAGCTTAATGTTATCCTGGAGAGCTTGCAGCCGAACCTCGAAGTCGATCCGGCGATTTTCTCCCTCTGCTGGATGCACAGTAACAATTGCGCGCTCGCTTACCAAGTCACGTCCTCCCGCATCCGTATCCAATAATTCCGTATGCCAAACAACATCGCACACGAGACGGGCAAAGGAATCTTCAACATCGACTGAAACATCGGTCACGTGACGACGTAGCCCCTTCAGGTGCCAAGGATCGCCAATCCTTTCTCCATCAACCCATAACTGGGTCCAAGCCCAGAAAACGCCACGGTGGTGCGGGTGGTCATCCGGCATATCCTCAGTCATGAGCGTCCCATCCGTCGCATAAAGGGGATGGATGTAATGCGCCCGAGGGTAAGATCCGTCTGGCCTCGAAATCGCATCTCGGTTGTAGCGAAACACGGTCTGCCCGTCTTCACTAACGACGAAAACTCCCTTTTCAGCCCTAACCTCCAACCCCGACTTTTCCGGAGCTCCATGAATGAGCTGAACGACTCCAACCACCAACAACAAACAGAATTTCCAATACAGGATACTTCGAACTTTCATAGCTTAACTTTCCTTACTTATTCAGAAGCAGCCACGAATCGATAGATCGGCTGAGATGATCGTGAGCTTCCGTTTCAAGGCCATAGCATTGCAGATTTATAGGTCCCTCGTATCCGACTTCGTCCAGCAGATCGAGAAATTTCCTCATATCGAAATTCCCTTCACCCAAGGGCTTGATCAAATCCGACCACCCCGGTCCATTCGTCTTCTGGTCATCAGAGCCGGAAAGCTGAACCAACTTAAGCCTCGACCCCATCGAACGCAGAGTGTCCTCCAATTTGGAGCGATCGTTCTGAGCGAGGAAATGGCAAAGGTTGAAGCTGATCCCTATCGAGTTTCGACCGATTTTATCGGCAAGCCTTGTACACGTCGCAACCGTGTCCGTCACGAAGTTATCATGTGGATACAACACGAGTTCGAGTTCACTTTCCAAACAGAGATCATGGACCTGCTCGATCATATCCATTGCGACTTCGTCGGATACATCTTTTCCAGTCAAGGAAAGCCATACGATCGTATCATGCCCCTTCAAATCAACAAGATGCTGAACCACCTCCGCCGGAACCTCGGTCCCCTCGTTTTCAACCCGGATCGTAACGTAACTCGTCTCCATCTTGAGCTTACGTTTCTTCAATGCCGCAAAAAGCTCTGGAGTCGCGTTCTTAGGGCGGGACCCAATTCCGCTGTAGCCAAGCCCTTTGATCAAGCTCATCTGACTCTCGAGCGAATCCTCTTTGGAAAATGCGTTATCAAACGGAAATATTCGCCGAGCCACTCGCCCACTGTCCGAAACATCCCGCGTCTCCTCGACATACGAGTGGTAGGCGGCGCCGACGCTCTCGAAACTGTAGGGAGCGTCGTGCACATAAACCGAATACCGTAGCACTAGCGGTTGGCCGACCGGCAAGGTTATAGGAGTTTGCCCCGGAAAAACAGGATTCTGGCAACTGTTCGCCTTGCGAAGCGTCCACCCATGCGGGTATCCCGGATTTGCCGGGTGAGTAAAGATCGACACGCCGGAGCGCTTGCCTTCCACAAAACTCGCAGAGAAATCGACCCACGGATTCGCGACCGCGGGCGCAGTCCAGTCCACTTCCGGCTCCGCGCTCGGTCCCGCAAAAGAAAGATCCTCCGGTAGCGGAATTCTCACTGAAAAGCCACCATACCCCTTCGTGTTGCGAGATCCCCCAATCTGCACGTTTTCCTGCAAGGCTTGCAGCTGGATCTCGAAATCGATCCGACGCGTCGAGCCTCTCATCCGATTAACCGTGATGATCGCATGTTCCTTCACAAGGTCACGCCCCCCGCTCTCCGTATCCAATAAATCCGTATGCCAAACGACATCGCAAGCGAGACGGGCAGCATTCTCACAGACCTCGACATCTACATCCTCCACATGTCGCGAAAGACCACGCAGATGCCAAGGATCCCCAATCGCCTCCCCGTCTACCACCAATTGCGTCCAGCCCCAAAAGATTCCCCTATGGTGCGGATGATCTTTCGGCATGTCATCCGTCATCACAGTTCCATCTGGAGCGTAAAGCGGATGTATGTAGTGAGCTCTCGTATACGTTCCATCCGAGCGAGAGACAGGATCTCGATTGTAGCGTATGACCGGCTGACCATTCTCGTGCACGGTAACGGCCCCCTTCTCCACTCTCACATCCAAGCCCGGACGAGGAACTCGGCTCACATTCTGCGGCCCGCCTACAGAGCGGGGCTCACTCCCAGATACCAGCTGCTTCTTCGGATGCGGATAAACCGGTTTCGTCATCGGCAACGGCTTTGGTCGATCCGGCGTTCCATCGCGCAAGCGGTTCAACGTATAAACGACATTACGATTCAAGAGTTCATGCCCGCTCTTCGAAACGATAGCCGGCAATTTGAAGTCGTACAACCTCCACGCTTCAAGCGGCAGCCTAACCTCGAGGCTTCGCTTGTCCTTGGAAATCGTAACCGACTCCACTGCGACTTCTTTCACTCCGTGCTTCTCAGAACCGTAGTGCCCATCGTAATTGTAGTAGTAGCTAGAAACACCGTAGCTCGAAACGTCCTTCGCAGTCGCGAAATTGATTCGCTGGGTAAATTCAAAACGAAATCCCGTATCAGTTAGGCTGATACTCTTTACCTCCATCGGTAACTTCCCCTTGTAGGAAATCTTCTGCAACCCGCTATCGCCAACCCAGCTAGCATGTTTGGTCTGACCAATCCACAGGCTCCCGTCCTTCGGATTGAAAGCCAAACGATTCCCTCCTAGATTCAAGGAATCGCTACGAAAAAATGGAATCGCCGCTCCCTGCAGAGCTCCATCCACTTCCTCCATACTCAAACGGATCAGGTAGTTGTGATTCATTTCCCCTATGAACATCTGCCCCGCAAAGGGGCCGAACTTCCCTTCGGTCGTATCGCAAATCGGCTGCGTCACCGAATTCGCCATATCCCCATGCGGAAACACGATCGCTGGGGGCGTACGCATCTCATCGAGCCTGTCGACCGGGATATCGATTGGAAACTCATCGATATCCTCGTCCCACGTTAAAGCCGGCACCCAGCCATAAAATTTGTCCCGCTCCACGTGATACAACGGACTCGACCCTACCCAGTCGCCCTGATTGTCCGGCACGAACAGGCGCCCTTCCAAATCGAAGCCTAGACCATTCGGTTCACGCATCCCCGAAGCCCAAGGCGTCAATTCGCCATCAGGCGAAAGCCGCATCACCCAACCACGATAAGGCGTCAACGAATTCATGCGCCCCCAATGCCCCGCAGGACTGTATTCACCCCTCACCTCATCCAAGTAAATCTTCCCGTACTGCGATCCCGAACCGAGACTGAAAAACAGGTTCCCTTCCTCGTCCTTCACCGGTCCAAAATTCCAGTCGCCATACGTTCCCGAAAGCCCGAACTGATCAGTCAGCGATTGATAGTAGTCCGCCTTGCCATCGCCATCCGTATCCAAAATTCGGGTCACTTCAGGACGCTGGCACACGATCATCTCCGACTCACTCACCGCGTAAATTCCCAAAGGAGTCTGCAACCCCTCTGCGAACAGGCTCCAGCTTTCGTCACTCGGATCGTAGATATACACTTTACTCAGAGACAAACAGACGGCTAGCCGACCATCAGGCAGAAAGGATATCCCATCCGCGCTGGACTCACCTTCCGGCAAATCGATGTTTTCAATCTCGTAGTAGTCTTCAAGACGGGTTTCCTTCGCGGAAAGAAAGGCGTATCCAGCAAACAGGATGAATGAAATTCGTTTAAGCAGGGTCATGGTACGACGACTCTCAGGCAGAATTAGTGAAAATGCATGGTTACGGTTACCGAGGTCTTTCCGGAGCCATCCGACGGGAATCGAAATGCCGCAGCATCTTCAACTCGTTCGCCATCGGCGTGGAAACGCTCACCCAATTCGGGATCAAAGAAAAACCAAACAGTCTCGTCCGTATCGCACTCGAAGGTGCGGGTAATCATCTTATGCTCGATCTTCACTGTCTCGATCACCCTGTTCCCGTTCACTTCGTATTCGAAGCTCGGGTACCCGCCACTGTCCAATCGGTATCCCAAGTAACGCCACTGGACCTCTTGCGTCGCCTGATAGCTCCCCTTCCCAAATCGGATCGGTATCTCGAAGGTTTCCGTGTAAAAGATATTCCCCGCCAAGGTCGCCGCGCTGGAAGGAGCTTGGCTCGGCAACGAATCGAGATTGTGCACGAATCCACCAGCCCAAGCATAGCGAAACCGGCACGCGCCAGTATCCCAGCAGTAAGACATGCCTCCCGGCAAAGCGACCGCGATCGAAGCCGGTCCAGTATGCGGCAAGAAAAAACGTCGCACCAGCGGTCGCGTAAGCTCTAGCGCATGCGAATGCTCCTCCTCAGAAGCAGCCTCTGCGTCGAACGGAACCGGAGCCTGCGGCGTCTGCGAAACGATCATATCCCCGTACATGATATATCCATGTCCCGGATACGTGCAGACATAAGGATACTTCCCCTCAATCTCTGGCGCCTTAAAAGTGATAGCCATCGCCTCCCCCTGATTGACCACAGGAATGCTCCACAACACATCTTCGGTCCTAGGAATGTAATTCAATTTCGCCGCCCGATACGCTAGATTCTCAGCGGCCTTCACCACAGCCTCACGCTTGCCAGGAGCGGTGATCACCAAGTTATGCAGCATGATGTCCGTATTTCGGAAAGTGAGCTCAACCTCCTGCCCTGGTGTCACATAGAAGGCAGAGTAGTCGAACTTCAATCCGGGCGCTGGCTTCAACTCGAAGCGAAGCGTCTCCGCCCAAGAAAAGGCAACGCTCGCAAGAGCGAAAAGAAAAAGAATAAGCCGTCTCATTTCTGTTAGCATTGATAATGCCCGCCTTCTCTTCGACGACCCAAAAGTCCTGGGGCAAAGCGTGGGGATATTGGCGGGGATTCCATCATACTAGCACACCATTTCCTCCTAAACCAGAGCCTATTGTGCGCAAATATCTTCAATACGTGCAGCCCGAAAGAACGGCCAACCAGCCCCAAGCGTTACCACCAAAAATTCTAGGACTAGATCTCGACCTTCACCGGAGCCCCGCCGCAGTGGCGAGCTGACTCGTTAGCAGCGAGAGTTGCCGCGAGCGTCTTGAGTCCATCCTCGTAACTGGAAAGGATGCTCGAAGAATCGCCCGTCTCCACGGCTTTCAAGAACGCGCGATTCTGGATCTCGAAGATATTGTCCTCGGAAGGAATCTCCTCCGTCTCCCCTTGCCCGGAATAAACCGCGCCATCAAAGCCCCATCCCTCCAGGGAAACCCGATGAGCCCGCGAGGATAAACTGATCCCGATTCCGCCGCCCGGGCTTTGATCATGCCCTCCCTCGGGGAAACAGCCAGTCGCGAAGGACGCCAAAGCGCCGGACTTGAAGCGAGCATTCACTACCATCGCATCATCCACCGAGTAGTCATCCACTTGGGTCATAAAGCCTCGGGTCGCATAGGCGCTCACGTCCTCGATTTCGCCCATCGTAAAGCGGCAGATATCCAACAAGTGGGTACATTGCTCCACAAATTGCCCGCCCGACTGTTCAAAGTTTCTCCACCACAAAGGCGGCGGCATCTCGGTGGTCCACCAAGCTCGAGCCAAAATGCCCTGCCCGTTCTCCTGGCTAAAAAGCTCCTTCGCTCGCAGTACCGCTTGGCGGTAACGGTTTTGGTAGGCCACAGAAACGATCGTTCCCGCCTTCTTGAAATATCCACCTATCTCTTGCGCCGTCTGCAAAGACTGCGCGATCGGCTTCTCCACCAGCACCCCCTTTACGTACTCCGAGCAAGCCCGTTCCAACTCGCCGTGCAAGTGGGGTGGCAAAAGGATAAACGCCGCGTCTAGGGACTCATTTTGAAGCATCGGAAGTGCAGTCTCGTAGGCGTTGGCCTGCCAGGGCTCACCTAGCTCCTTCGCTCGTCCCACGTTGCGTCCCGCAATCGCCGCGACTTGCGCGCCCTCGATGTTCTTTAGGGCATTAAGATGATGCTCCGTAACCCAGCCCGTTCCAATAACTCCAATTCTCATAGACCCACAACTAGAACCGAAGTTACCGCGTGGATACCAGCAAATAAGAAGGACCAATGAAGGTCCTCCTCACCCATTTTAGAAACTCTGCGTTCCCTTAAATCGTCCAGGGCTCGCGCATCGGCACATCGATGACCGCCTTTGCCGCCTTGTTTCCCTTGATCGACTCCCGCTTTACGTCCCACTTGATCTTCTTCCCCTTCAATTTCATGGAAGCGTGGTGCAAGACGCAAATCGTGTTGGAACGATGCCCAACTTCCACAGGGCAGATCGGATCCTTGCCCGCCCGAGCCGAGGTCAAGAAATCCTCCATGTGGTTTTTGCTCTTGTACAACGAAACCTCACTATCTTTCGGGCGACGACGAAGTAGCTCCTCATTGCTACACTTCATATTGCCTCGATTACAGTAAGCCCACCCGTCTTCCGTGATGAACTTCACTCCCGCGCTGCCCGCCGACGAAGTCATCTTAACTCCGTTTCGATACACCGCTTCACCATCGTATCCGACATGCACATTAAACAAGCCCCGATCCGGGAAATCTCCCTTCGCCTTGTAGCGAACCGGACCACCATCAAAGTCTTCTCCCATCGCCCACTGAGCGATGTCGTACATGTGCGTCCCCCAGCCAGTAATCATGCCCAAGCAATACTGCTCGCGCTGCAACCAGCCCGGGCGGCTCATAATCTTCTCTTGAGAATGCACTCCGCCCTCAAAGTAAGGGACAGGCTCGCGCGGCCCCAACCAGAGGTCGTAGTTGAGATTCGAGGGCACTTGCTCCGTACCGCTCACAAACATCTCTCCCTTGTCCTGCGGCACCCCCACTTCAATCCGCTTCAATTTCCCCAGCCAATTATTACGGATGATCGTACACACCTGATGGAAATAGACTGAAGAGCGCTGCTGGGTGCCCACCTGCAAAGTAACTCCATTCGCACGCACCGCTTTGACCAGTGCCTTACCTTCTCCAATCGAATAAGTCATCGGCTTTTGCATGTAGATATGCTTACCCGCATTCGCAGCGGCAATCCCGATTAACGCATGCCAAGCTTCTGGAGTCGAAATATTCACCGCGTCAATATCGTCACGCGCCAACACGTCTCGAAAATCCTCATACACCTTTACCTCTACATGGGACTCGCCTTGCTCCTTGTAAAAGGACTCCGCCACCCCTTTCGCATGCTCGGCACGCTTGCTGTCTACATCGCAAACCGCGACCACCCGAGCGTTCACCTTCGGGCGAAGACCCACCGTCATCGACGCTTGCATGTCGCCATGCCCCATTCTGCCGGTACCGATCTGAGCCACCCGAAGCGTCTCGTTGTTGAACGTCGCCCCGAAAGCGAAACGCGGCAACACCAAGGTAGCGGCTCCCGCAGCCAAGGTGCTCTGAATAAAAGTTCTTCTCTTCATCTATCTCTCCGTATCTACAATCTGTTTACTTGCCTAATACCGTGTCGTCGCACTCAAGGTCTCCCAACGCGTACTGGATCCCGTTCAGCATGAACTGAAGCAGATCAGAGTTCTCGAAACTCTGCGCGTTGTGAGACGGGCTGCAGTAAAACACTCGTCCCTCACCATGCGGCTTGATCCACGAGATGTAACGCGTCACCTTCTCTTTCGAACGACTAAACAGCTTTTCCTGTTCTTCTGGTGTAAATTCCGGCACTTCCATCTCCAGCAACGGATGGAAGTTGTACTTTGAATACGCTCCATTGAAGCAATAGGGCTCATCGATGTGCTCCAAGTTCTTCCCCTTAAACGCCGAAGAAATTGGATGATCGTGATTCAACACCTTCCCGACCACTGTAGTCTGTTTCGGGTGATAATCAAAGGAGCCCCCCATAGTATCGCTAAAGGCCTCCGATAAATTCTGCATCACAATCGCACCATGAAAACCAACAAGCCCTTTTCCTGAAGCCACGTACTCGATCAAGTTAGCCTCCAGCTCCATCGCCTTGTCCATATCCTGCAGCTTGTCGAAAAACAGATTTCGATGCGGACGCTTCGAACAGGTATTGATTAGCACGATGGCATCAAACTTCTGGATACTCTCTTTCTCAAACCAGCTCACATCGTCGCTTATCACCACATCGTAAGCTCCGCTTTTCTCCCCCATCAGGCGCACCACCTCGGAGAAATGAGGCGTATTCCAATGCACAAAGCCCGTGATCAAGTTAAAGACGAGCACGAGGCGCTTTTTCTTCGGCTCCGCCTGCGCTTCCCGAGGAGCGAGAGCCTCTATTTTCGCGATCCACTCAGGGGTCAACGCTATCTCCGGCAACCCCTGTCCCTTCGAACTCGCTAGGCAGATAGCAAAAGCAATCGCCGCCACAAACGTCTTCCTAAATTTCATATTCAAATCTCCTAATACGCTCCACTACTTGCCACGCCTTCGACTTGCACAGTCTGCAAGGTGCCACACATGCCAAGGCGCGGCTCCCCCAAATACTCGTGTCGCACAAATCCCTCCGCAGGAAGCCGTGAAGGCGTTCCCCCTAGCAGCCTCTCGGTATGCGCGCCCCAAGCCTTAGGCCCTTCCTGCACGTACGGTAAGAAACGATCGGCGCTGTCCAACACTGATCGCTCGTGGAGTTCAATGAAGCGTTTAAGCTCGGCGAAGTACGCTTCGCGTTCCTCCTCCCAAAGTGTCAGAAAATTCTGATACGCCTCCACAGCCAAGTCGCGACGCTCCAGAGCTCCCTCGATTCCCTTCGCAGTCAAACCGACCGCTTCAGCATAGGCCTCGGGGCTGGAATCCACCTCTTCGCCAAAATAGATCCTTGCGTCTCCGTTCTCCGCCAGTCCTGCATTGCTCATAATGCCGAGCACCGCGAGCCCGTCATGGCTTACGAGACGATGCAAGGCCTTGGGCGGGAACTGAAAATAGACGCCCGGCTTTAGCTCTACGTTTTGCCACCCCGCTTCAAGGGTATGAATTTCAACCATGCCCTCACCTTCCAACACATAGTAAGCCTCGGAACAGACGGCGTGGATATGCGGGCTACCGGTCATCTTCCCATCGGGACCAGGTCGTTGATCATACACGTCGACACGTGTCATCCCCAGGCCTCCAATCAAGCCCGTCGATTTTTGAGAAAGATTAAGATTAGACATAGTAACAGCTTTTCAACTACTGGCCTTGTTTCGACGGAAGTGGGCCACCACTACCATCGCCAAAAAGATTGCGATCCCCAACAAGCCGACATTTCCCGCCTTGTCGTACGCGGCCCAAATGCAGCCAAACGAAACAAAGAGAATCGCCGCGACCATTAACACGTTCAACACGGTCCGCTTGCCTCCCTCCACCCGCTCCTCGCCAAGAAGTTCCTTGTTGTTGAAAAGAGCGAAGAAACTCAGGTACGCGAGAGGTAGAGCGACCAGCCCGATCGTCGCCGTCGGCACCACCACCCAAAAGCTTGCTTCCTTCCAGACGAGAGGTCCCAAGACGCCAATCCCCGGCAACATGCAACCGAAGCGATGCCACACGCCTTTGTCAGGCAATCCAAGCATCTCGCACAAAGCGAACCCGTTGATCAGCATCAAAATGATGATGCTCGACAAAGTCATGGCGAAAACGCCGAAGCCAAAAACGTAGTTGGCGAACACTTTTCCCATCAACGGTTCGAGCGAACTGGCCAATGTCAACGCTCCACGCTTCACCAGCATCGCCGCCAGTTGCTTGTCCTCCATAGGCAAACTCGCGCGGGCCAACTCCCGCTCAGTTTCGCTCATACTCGCCGTATCCACTCCCGCAGACGCGAGCCTCTGATCAAGCAGCCCCGCATACGTTCCAGCGAGCGCCGTGTTCTTGGTCTCAGAATCAACCAGCACGATCTCTCCCGCCGCATTTACTTCCGTAATCAAGCCTTCCTCAGGCACGGTATGAAATTGGCTGGAAGCGGCGATCACGATGCAGCTCGTCGCAATCATAAACGGGACCAGCAGGCTCGTCGAAAGATCAAATGCCGCCAACCCTCGAAAGTCCTTATCCCACCCTTTCGCAAGCTGCGAGTACGGCAAAAGAAAAGTCATGTTGATCCCAACCGCGTAAGTCACACCCGAGAAAATCACGCCCCGCTGCTGGCTCACGATCAACTCGCTCCAAAACGAATACGCTCCCGTCTCAAGCCCCTGCAGACTAGCAGCGAAGCTGGGAGCAGGTTGAGTCAATTGAGAGAAGTCAGGAATAAATCCGCCCGCAATCGCCGACCAATCCAAGGAACCACCAGTTCCAGCCATCTTCACCACCACCCCGACGAACGACAGTACGATCAAGGCGACAATCAGCTTCAGCAGGTTCTCGAAAATCCGGATTCCTCTACTCCCGGAATCGTAAAACCAAATGATCAATACAGAGACCGCCAGCATCACGAGGCTAACCATCACCGGATTCGCCCCCGGAATCAGATTACTCGTCACCGCGGCCGTCCCCAAACTGAACTGAGGAAGCGACCAAATGATATTCGCCAGAACCGTCGCAATGATCCATCCCCACGCGATCACCGGATTCACATGCTTGCGAACCAAACCAAAAGGACGCTGCCCAGTGGAAAGCGCCATGTAGGAAATCGCGCACAGCATGATAATCCCCAACATCATCGCCAAAGGCTGTATCCACAAAAGCGACACGCCCCCCAGCACTCCCAAAAACAAGCTCGTACTCAAAGAGCCGCCACCAAGCGTAATAGCCGACTGCAACCACCCCGGCCCCGAAAGACGAATATACGAGAGCAAGCGGGCCATCCCGCCGTTTGCGTCGGCTTCCTGTAGAATGCGGCGGTCGTGATCAATTTTCGGATTTTGGGGCGTCTGCGTTTCCATACGTTCGAATCAAGCTGCGCTTAAAGGGGAGAGTATGTTAGCACAGCCCGTCCGCTGAGGACAACGGCAGATTGTGCGTAAAAACCTTCAATTCGTGCAGAACGTATTTGCCCTCCCTATTGTCCCCGGCTATCAAACAATCATCCCTTCAGGAAGGTTTGGCTCAACCCTCACCGGAGCCAGCCACCCAACATCTCCCTACCATGACAAACTCTCACGCAACGCCCCCCAAAGTCGCCCTTCTCTTGCAAGGCGTTCGCCACTACGAGCGTGAGATGTTGAGCGGCATCGCCAACTACGCGAATCTCCACGGCCCCTGGCAGTTCTACCGCAACGTCTCCTACCTCAGCGAAGAAAAGATCACCCCCACCAAACTCATCGACTCCTGGCAACCGGACGCCATGATCATTCGCGAGTCCACTCCCCACTATTACGACGAGATCCTCACCCGCCGCATCCCCATCATCTACAGCCCCACTACCGAGCCGCGGCCAGACGTCAGCAACATCATCGTCGACGACGAAGCGGTCGGAGCCCTCGCCGCACAACACCTCTACGAAAACGGATTTCGCAACTTCGCCTTCTGCGGCATCAACACCCTCTTCTTCTGGTCACGAAGACGTTGCCAAGGCTTTTGCGACAAGGCGCATGCCTACGGCCAAGCAGCACACGTTTTCGACAGCCCGCAAGGCGAAGAGTTTTTGAGTTGGAACAAAGGATTTTCCAAACTGAAGGACTGGCTCGCCGCCCTGCCCGCCCACACCGGGATTATGGTCTGCACCGACGACTTCGCCCTTCTGGTCCAAGAAGCATGCATCGCCATTGGACGCTCCGTACCCGACGAGATCGCCATCATCGGCGTCGGCAACGACGAGTCCGTCTGCGAGCTCGCCACCACCCCTCTAAGCAGCGTCGAGCTCAATATCAAGCGAGCCGGATACGACGCCGCCAAACACATTGCGGACCGACTCAAACAAACGCCCCCACCCCCTACCGATATCATAATCCCCCCGCTGGGCATCGCCGCGCGACGCTCCACCGACGCCAAGGAAACGCAAGACCCAGTCGTCTCCAAAGCGATTTCCTACATCCTCAAACGCATCAACCACCCTATCGAAGTCAGCGACATCGTCGACCAGGTTCACCTCTCCAGACGCACCCTCTACGACCGTTTCCAAAGAGCGACCGGACAAACCATCTCAAACTATATCCGCAACCGGCGACTCGAGCACTTCTCCAAACTTCTCCTGGAAACAAATCTAACCGTATCCGAAATCTCTTACACAATGGGATACGAGTCCGACACCAATGTAGCTCGTCTCTTCAAAAAGCATTACGGTCTCACCCCCCTTGCCTACCGCCGCAAGCACGCCAGCTAATACCTCCCCAGCAACGCGTACCCCCAGACGAAAGCACTCGCTAACAAAGGGCTTATATGCACTATAAGCCCCACTATGCAGAAGCGCTGTTACCCCTTCCTCCTCGTCGTCGCCGCATGCCTTCTCCTCGCCAGTGTAAACGCCAGAGAAGTGCCAAATTTCAACCTAGTGGATATTCATGACCGGAACCACGAACTCTACCGAGCCAAAGGTAAAGCCGTCGTTTTGTTCTTCACCGGAACCGGCTGCCCAATCGCCCGCAAGAGCTCCGCCGCCCTCAAAGAGCTAAAGGCGAAATACGAACCTCAAGGCGTAGACTTCTGGATCGTGAACTCCTACTTCGACGAGAAGAAGAAGGACATCAACAAGGAGATAAACGACCTCGGCCTGCGAGAGTTCATCTACCTGCGTGACCTCAAACAACTCGTCGCCCTTTCCTATGGCGTGAACCGCACCGCCGAAATCATCGCCATCGATACCACATCGCTCGAAATCTTCTACCAAGGAGCGATCAACGACCAATTCGGTGAAGGCGCCGAAAGGCCGGCCCCCACCGAGAACTACTTGGACGAGAGCCTAAGCCAATTTCTAGCGGGAGAACCGATCGCTCGCCCCAAAACGCGGGCCCGCGGCTGCCGGATCTCATACGCCAAAGTCGGAGGCGACACCGGCGTTCCCGACTACGTCACGCAAGTCGCTCCCCTGCTGCGAGAAAACTGCGTCGAATGCCACCGGCGAGGCGGGATCGGCCCCTGGAGCATGACCAGCCACCGACGCGTATCCAATTATTCGGACATGATCGAGGAAGTCATCCTCACCCGCCGCATGCCACCTTGGGATCCACATCCCGACTACGGTCACTTCAAGGACGGACAAGAGCTCAGCCGCGAGGAACTGCAAACCATCCTGCAATGGGTAAAAGCAGGCGCCCCCAAAGGAGACGGCGAGGATCCGCTTCGTGCCCCTCTCCCCGACTATCCGGATTGGCGTCTCGGCGAGCCTGATGTCGTCCTGAAACTCCCAGAAGTCCAAACCATAGCCGCCACCGGCGTTGAACCCTATCGATACATCGAAGTAGAAAACCCGTTCGACGAAGACGTCTGGCTCAGTGGCCTCGACGTCAAGCCTGGCAACCGCTCCGTCGTCCACCACGTGATCCTCTATGCAAAGTGGCCGGGCGGGCCAAGCTTCGGTGACAACGGCGCCTTCTTCATCGGTTGGGCCCCGGGAGCCAGCGCTCTGCAGTATTCGGACGGAGTCGCTAAAAAGCTGCCGGCCCACGCCAAGCTCACCATCGAAATGCATTACACTACCAATGGGACCGAGGAAACCGACCAGAGTGAAGTCGCCCTCTATCTCGCCAAAGGCCCGCAAGAGCGAAATGCCGAAACACGCGCCGCCGCCGACTGGAATCTCGAAATTGCTCCCGGCGACCACGATTCACGCCACGTAGCCACCTACGCCTTCAAAAAGCCAGCCACGCTCTACGCCCTTTTCCCTCATATGCACTTCAGAGGAAAATGGATGCGCTACGAACTGCTCACCCCCAACGGGAAGCGAGAGACCTTGCTTCATGTCCCTCGCTACGACTTCCAGTGGCAACTCAGCTACTACCTCCAGGAGCCCCTGAAAGTTCCAGCCGGTAGTTGGCTTATGGTGACAGGTGCCTTCGACAACTCGCCTGAAAATCCTGCCAACCCTGACCCTAAAAAACGCGTTCTTTTCGGCCAGCAATCATGGGACGAAATGTTCATCGGCTTTTTCGAGGCCGCCGATGATCCCGAACCTCTCTCGCTGACTGCCAAGTAGCCAAACTCAGCAGACCGCTCGCTACTCGAAGCAAACTTCCAAGCAGAAGGCGTAATCACCCAATCGCTCGCTGCCAACCGTCACCGACAAGCCTTTCTCGCTGTCGACGAACGGAAGCGCTCCCTTGCCGCCCAGCATACGGACAGAAGCAATCTTGCCCGTTCTGTGTTCCGCTCCTTCAGAGAGCGACTTGATACATACTTTCCCGCTCTTTGGCCAATCGAGCGCGATCACATAGAGACGCCCCTCCTTTTGCGTGAACCGGAAGTCCTTCGATGTGAACTCCTTGTTCTTGGCCTCGGTGTGATGCCCAACCTGAACTTCAGTTGGCCCTTCGCCAAAAGTCTTCCACGGCCGCGTTCCGTAGATCGCGTCGCCATTGATCTTCATCCACTGGCCCAGTTCTTTTAGGACCTTAACCTGATCCTCCGGAATTGTACCGTCAGCCTTCGGTCCAACATTCAGCAGCAAGCACCCGTTTTTGCTGACGATATCGATCAAATCGTTGATGATCGTATTCACCGGTTTGGTAATCCAATTGCTGATATGGCACCAGGAATTCACGCCAATAGACGTATCCGTCTGCCAAGTACGTTTCCCGATTCCAGCTAATTTACCTCGCTCGAGATCGTAGGTATGCGTACCGGCGGGGAAAGATTCGAAGTCATTGAAGTTCTTTGACTGCAAGCAGACGTGCTTTCCTTGGTCGATGCCCATGTTGTAGTAGTGAGCAGCCAATTTCTTATGCATCGGGCGAAACTCCTCGCGGTCCCAATAAAAGTCGAACCACAGGATATCGGGATGATAGCTATCCACAATGTCCGAGGTACGACGCCACCAAAGGTCGAGGAATTCATCGTCCACAGGGGCGTGCGGATCGGCATTCCAGCCATAGAGATCGCGGTACTGAGGGTCCGCCGTATCCCAGCCTTCCCGCTTGTTGTAGTAGCTCCAAAGGAACGCCAGGTGCGAGGAAGCGCCCATCTTGAGGTCACGCTTTTTTCCCTCTTCGAAAAGCTCTCCAAGGATATCTCTCTTCGGCCCCATTTCGACCGCGTTCCATGGCGTGTGATTGGAATGGTACATGGCAAAGCTATCGTGGTGCTCCGCAACGGGAACGACATACTTAGCTCCCGCTTCGACAAACAAATCCATCCACTCGGAAGGGTCGAAACGATCCGCGGTGAACATCGGAATAAAATCCTTGTATCCAAACTCTTCCAACGGGCCCCAGTTCTCGACGTGATGCTGGTAAACATGATTGACCGGCTTGTCACCCGCACGTGGATCGTCATCCCAAGGTACCCCTGTCGGGCTCCAAACCTCTTTGTCCATGTACATGAGACGCGGATACCACTCGGAGCGGTAAGCAGGCACACTGTACGGTCCCCAGTGGACGAAGATTCCTAGCTTAGCATCCTTGAACCACTCGGGACACTCGTATCCGCTAAGTGATTCCCAATCCTCTGTGAAATAGTCTTTTTCTGTTTCTACACTCATCTGTCGTTGATTTTTGAAATCGCTTCATCAGTCCACCCATCCGCATGGGCTAGGCGACGCATCTCCGCTACTTCGTAGTTAATGACCTCCTCCAGCTCCGGAGTCCGACCGCAATCGCCAATCTCGTCCTGCCATTGCTCCAGTTGCTTGCGCATTGCCAGTAATCGCTCCTCGTATTCGGGACGCCCAGCCAGGTTGTTGAACTCGTAGGGATCGCGTTCGAGATCGTACAGCTCCTCGGCTGGTTTGATCGGATCAAAAAAGGTCGCCTGCTCAGGTGGCAATGCATCTTGCTCCGCCAATTTCCGCATGCGTCTTAAGCCGGGATATTTGTCTTCCTTATACAGATTGAATTGGGATCGCGGTTTCTCAGGCTGATAATTTCGGATGTACTTGTAGCGACCGTCCCGAACACAGCGCATCGGGTCGATTGTGCCGTCGCATCGATCGCGTCCTGAAAAGACTCGCTCTCTTGTCTTCGCACCTGCACCTGCGAAGGGAATTCCTTGCAACTCGGTGGGAACCTCTAGCCCGGCCAATGACAAAGTCGTAGCTGCTGCATCAATAGTACTCACCAGAGACTCAACCACGCTTCCAGCCCCCAGCCCGCCACCAGGCAAACGTACAATCATCGGCACATGGATGCCACCCTCGTAGAGGAACTGCTTGTCTCTGAACTGGGCCCGCCCGTGATCGGCAAAGTAGAAGACCATGGTATCGTCCGCCAGTCCATCGGCCTCGAGCCTTTGCAGGATTTCTCCGACTCGAGTGTCCAGAGCCTCCACCGAGTTCAGATAATCCGCATAGTCTCGTCGCACGATCGGATCATCGGCGTAATATGGAGGAAGTACGACATCTGCTGGATCGATCGGATGAGTAATCTCATCGGGAGATACGAAATCACGGTGCGGCTCGGAGAGCTGAGCAAAGGCAAAGAAAGGCTGCCCTTCTTTTCGCTCGTTCCAATCTAGACTATCCCATTGGCGACCGTATTCAAAATTCAGATCATGCGACTGCGATTCCACCGAGTCACCATTGACAAAGGTCGTGTGCCACCCCGCTTCGCGAAAGCGCTCGGCCATCGTCTTGACGCCCGGAGCGCGAAACCCGTCACCGCGATGACTCCGGTGATTGTGAGCTCCGATCGACTGAGGATACATTCCGGTATGAAATCCGGAGCGAGCCGGGCTGCACACGGGACAAGTCGTGTAGGCTCGATCAAATCGAGTCCCCTCGCGAGCGAGCCCATCCAAGTTTGGGGTGTAAACTTGCGAATTACCGTAGCACCCGAAGTCGGGCGAAACGTCATGGTTCACAATCCAGAGTACGTTCATGATTTGCTTTGTCTCAATCAGGGAAATGGGGTCGCCCAACTATAACATCCGCGAAGCCAGATTTCCATGGTCATTGTTCTAGACTTTATGCAAATTAGTGATATTTCTTGAAATCCAAGCGGTCATGAAATTCAAACTGGAAATCGATAAAGCTGAGTACATCCCCATCGGGAACAGCTGGAATGGCAGCACCTACCTGAACCATTCATGGCGTTTCTATCACAATAATAGTTCGGGTACCGCGGTGACAATCGAAGGGAAACGTATCCCGCTATCGCCCCAACGGTGCCAGATCCTCTCGCCCGGCACCCTATTCATCACAGATCAATCAAGAAACGTTACCCAATTCTATGTCCACTTCTCGGTAGTGCCCCCCTATGACCCAGCTCAACCTGGTCTCTTTGAAATCCCCTTTGATGGGATGCTTCGAGACCTCATCGAATCCGCCAAGCACAACATGTCTAAAAGTGACCTCCATCACTTTACTCCCCGTGGGCTGTCCTTGGTTTCCTCTATCTGCTGCTACGCCTTCGCGAAGCTTCCTGACACTGTCTTCGAGCCCGCCAAACTCGACCGACGTATCCAGCTTTCCATGCGCAAGATGGAGCAGAGCCCCCAACTACCGCACACCATAGAAAAGCTCGCCCAAGAAGCAGGGCTTTGCCGTGCCGCATTCATTCGTCTCTTCAAATCCCAGACCGGACGAACTCCCTACGCTCTTCTGAGTGAATTTAGAATCACAGAAGCAAAGGAGCTACTCGCCTTCAGCGATACCCCAATCGACATAATCAGCCAAAAAACCGGCTACCGAGACCGGTTCCATTTCTCTCGCCAGTTCAAAAGCAAAACAGGCCAAAGCCCCGCCGCCTACCGCAAGCGGAGCCAAACCCCAAGGTAGAGCCCGCTGTCCCTAGCGGGCATCAATGGATTGGAATAGCATTTGTGGCCGTTAGGGACAACGGCCGCTACCCTTTAGGAAAGTCAAAAACTAGCCCTTCACCCGCATCTTGTACATGAGGGCGATATCGGAATTAAACGAATCGCTAGACTCGATGTGAACTCCTTTGCCGTCTTGCGACCATTGGACTTTCTCCTTCGAGCCCACCAGTTCAACGGACTTCACTTTCACGCCCTCACCGACTGCCCCCTTTGCAAAGGACTCAAGGTCAATCACCTCGCCATCTTCGGGTTGAGCGAGCACAAAGGCGTAAACGTACTTACCATCTTTGCTTCGCGTGTAACGCTTGTCCTTGGAGGTGTAGACATTCGTGGTCTTCATTCCTCCATGGTTCCCCTTCTCCCAACCGGTTGGGCCTTCACCGTGCACCTTCCAAGGGCGGGTCGCATAGATTCCTTCGCCATTGAGCTCCAGCCATTCGCCCATGCGAAGAAGTACATCCTTCTGGTTTTGCGGGATAGTTCCATCCGCCATAGGAGAGACATTGAGAAGCAGCACCCCATTTTTGGATACAATGTCAATCAGTCCATGCACCACCATGGAGGCTGGCTTTATCTTCAAGGTTTCGGTGTAGCTCCAGCTACCAAGACTGATCGTGTCATCACTCTGCCAAACATTCTCGGAAATTTCCGTTTTTCCGCCCTTCTCAATATTGAAAACAGCCGTCCCCTCGGGAAGGTCGTCCTGCTTAAAGGTAGTAACAACTTCCTGCCCCTTCTTAGCACCTTCCTTGTAGTAGTAACTCAAATACTCACGACGGTAGATTTCGGGAATCTTATCCAACCAGGCATCAAACCAGATGATGTCCGGATCGTAGTTGTCGATTACTTCCTTCAACTTCGGCAACCAAATCTCCTCTAGCCAAGTCAGCTCGTCCATCTGGCCGTACAACATCTGCAGATCCTTGTCGTCCGAGAGGGTCGGCATCCCCTCAACAGGAGGGAAATGGCTGTGGTAGAAGAATCGATGATGCGGGTACTCTTTCTCGTAGCTTTCCGGATGGTTCGGACGCTGCAATTGGCGAGCGTGGTGGAAAGTCGCGATAAACTTCATGTCGAGGTCACGAATCGCGTCTGCGATTTCCCCGGTGATGTCTCGCTTCGGTCCCATATCTACAACGTTCCAGGGGGAGGTTTCGGTATCCCACATTGCGAAACCATCATGGTGCTCGGCAACTGGACCCGCGAACTTCGCTCCCGCCTTTTTGAAAAGCTCCGCCCATTCTACCGGATCGAAATTTTCGGCCGTGAACATCGGCACGAAATCGTGATATCCGAACTCAGAGGGATGGCCGTAGGTTTTGACGTGGTGCTTATAAACCCAGCTATCGCTCAGATGCATGTAACGAGGATACCACTCTGTACCGAACGCCGGCACAGAATACACTCCCCAGTGGAAATAGATGCCGAGCTTGGAATCCTGGAACCATTCCGGCTCGTTTTCATAGGCCTCCATCTCGGACCAATCGAGTTTATACTCGGCTGGCTCATCTTCGCCCAACGCCGAACTAAACGCGAAAGCGCTAAGACCTACCGCTAAAATTGCTTTTTTCATTTTCATATTTCTACTCAAAATTCGTATTCAAATACCAACGTCATCTCGCAAAGGTCGACTCCACCGATGGGTCCCGTCCATGAACAACTGGCCACTCGGCCTGAGGTAGTCCTAAACCTTCTCGAGTCTGCCACCCGTCCATCTCTCTACCGTCCTCGCGACAAACATAGGCGTAAAACGGACTGATAACCGACTCGCCACTCCGGTCACAAAAGATAGCGTCCAGTTCGAACTCCCCTTGATCAATCCTAATGCGAAAGGTCACTTCTAGGGTATCAGGTAGAATCTCGCTCTTCAGCTCCTCATCTCGAAAACGCAAACGCGCTTCGCACACATCAGCCGCTTGCCCAACATAAGCATCCACAATCGCTTCATCAGCCTCAGCAGGCCAGCGCCTGAAGGAGATTTGATACCAGCCACTTTCCGCCACATCCATAACCCACTTACCAATCGGAGTCTCCTCTTGGTCAAAGGGTCGCAGAATGTGGGGCTGATTCCAAAACCCTTCACTCGTCCAATCGTGCGACTGCAAGCAAACCGGATTCGCTTCCGCCCTTCCCACAACCGGGAGTGACACGATGTGATGATCCTTGGATACATCTTCCCAAAAGGCTTCGTAGGTGGCTTTCATCGAAACCACTCGCTCTGGGTAGGAGCGAGACACGTCATTACGCTGCCCTCGATCCTTCTCTATGTCGTAGAGCTCTTCCTGCCCGACAAGACGCCATCCGTCTTCCACCACCGCGAAGAGTCGGTATTTTTCAGGATGATACACACGCTGACTCTCCACTACGAAACTGCGTGGCTCCCACTCCTCTTCCGAGTCGCGCAGCAAGGGCACGAGGCTCTTGCCATCGAACTCAACTTGCGGGTCTTTCAGGCCACACAATTCGATCAATGTGGGCAGAAGATCGAAGTGGGCCGTGGCCGGAGCAACGTCTCGACCTCCGGAAAGGCCACCATTTGGCCAACTCATGAAAAAGGGCACGAGATGTCCACCATCCCAAACCTCGCACTTTCCTCCTCGAAGCTGCGCATTATAAATTTGGATACCTTGCTCCGTAACTGGCCCATTATCGCTAGTGAAAACAAGGATCGTATCATCGTAAACGCCTTGCTCCTTTAGAAAAGCGACGAGCTTGCCGAGGTTTTCATCGATATTCTCGATCATCCCGTAATAGCCGGCCGTCTCGTCCTCGAGTCGTTCACCTTCGTGCTCATAGCCTCGAAATCGTTCGAAATTCCGTTCCGGAGCGTAGAATGGACCATGCGGAGCATTGGTTGTCACCCAAGTCAGGAAGGGTTGCTCGTCCTCGATACATCCCTGCATGAAGTCCAAGGACTGATCGAAAAATACGTCCGTGCAGAACCCTTTGAACTGTTTCCATTCCCCGTTCACCTGATAGGTGTCATCAAAGTAGTCGTTGCCCCAATAGTCCGGTCCTTGCCCCACTCCGCCACCGCTATGGATCAAGGTTTCGTCAAACCCACGATCCTGCGGACGAAACGGGAACAAATCACCCAAGTGCCATTTTCCAAAAATCCCAGTCCTGTAGCCCGAGTCCTTGAACACCTCCGCCATTGTTGTCTCGCGGAGACGCATTTGGTGCCGCCCTAGGACAGTATGCCAAACACCAGTCCGGTCCGAATACCGGCCCGTCATCATGGCAGCTCGGGTCGGTGCACAAGTCGGATCGACATGATAATCCGCCAAACGAACCGACTCGGCGAACAACTGATCCACGTGAGGCGTCTTCAGGATCGGATGCCCCATGCAACTCAAATTCGCATAGCCCTGATCGTCTGTCATGACGATGATTACATTCGGTTGTTTTTCAGGAAGCATTCAGTAGGAGCCGTGCAGCGGCTTGGGAGTGAGCAAGGTTCCCTCCAAAGAGGGCAAAGCACAATTATAGCGCACCGCTCTCCAATCCCCGTGTGAGACGGGTAACAAAGTCTTTTGTACAAGTAACAAGCCTTTTCAAAAAGTGCCTGTATAAGAGCTTTTGTTACGAGGACGAAAGTACGGCCTCCCTAGCCATGCGCTAAGATTGGCGATACAACAGCGAATCCATCGAAAAATTCTCGAAAGCGATCTCGATCTAGCATTTTCTCGAATAAAGAACCCTACCCCTACCTTACCTTTGCTCAATGAAGCTTAGCTTTGCTCTCTTTGCCCCAATTTTCCCCCTAGCTATCGCTCAGACCGATGGCCAAGAGTCAACTCGCCTCGCCCCCGCCAACTCCGGCACTCCCGGCTTCAGCCAAATCGAGCCACACACTGTCGGTATCGACTTCGCTGGGGCGCAGGCTCGCGAACAGCTCGACCGCACCCTCTACATCGAAAACGGTGGAGTCGCGACGGGAGACATCAACCAGGACGGACTACCCGATATTTTTCTCTGCGGACTCGATGGCTCCAGCCGCCTGTATACAAACTCTGGAGACTGGCAGTTTACTGACGCCTCGGATCAATTGCCCGAGCTTGCAAAGGAGCTCTATCTGAACGCCGCCACCTTCGCTGACTGTGACGGAGATGGCGACCTGGACCTCTTCTGCGGCAGCCTTCTGGAAGAAAACCTCCTCCTTCTCAACGACGGACAAGGGAACTTCAGTATCTCCGACAAAATCGATTGGGTGCGCTCCGATATCGGAGGAACCACATCCTTCGCGCTTGCGGATGTCGACCTCGATGGGGACCTCGACCTCTTTACCTCCCGCTACCTCAACACAGTGGCCCGCGACCGCCTCAGCGAGGAGGACCTGAACAAGCACCTCCAACCAGACATTGAGTTGGTGAAGGCGGGCAAATCTCCAAGCGAGCAATTCTCCGCCCGCTTCAGCCTACGTTTCGACAGCGCCAACGGAACCGAAGTTTTTTCAATCGAAGAAAACGGTCTGCATGACGTGCTCTACCTCAACGACGGTACCGGGAAATTCACGCCCGCCTACGATCGCTTCCTCGATGAATCAGGAGCCCCGCTCAAACGCCTTCCCGAAGAGTGGGGACTGACCGCGAGCTTTCGCGACGTGGATCAGGATGGGGATCCCGATCTCTACGTATGCAATGATTTCAGTTCGCCCGACCACTTCTGGATCAACAACGGCGAGGGCTACTTCAGCCCCGTTGACAAACTCGCCATCCGCAGAACCAGCAATTCCTCGATGGGGGTCGACTTTGCCGATATCGATCGCGACGGACATCAAGACTTCTTCGTGGTAGACATGCTCAGCCGCAGCCACGCGCTTCGCAAAAAACAAATGGGTGAAATGGTGGTGACCAAGTCTTCGATCGGAAAAATCGATAATCGCCCGCAAATCATGCAGAACACGCTTCTCTTGAATCGAGGTGACAACACTTGGACCGAAATCGCACAGTTTTCCGGAGTCAAAGCCTCCGAGTGGTCCTGGTCTCCTGCGTTTCTCGACATCGACCTCGACGGCTTTGAGGATGTAATCGTCACCACCGGTTCAATACGTGACTTCACCGACGCCGATGTGATCGCCCAAATAAAAGAAGAGGGCTACGAAACCCCGAGCGCCTATATCGCCCGCCAAGAACGCTACCCTCGCCTACCGATGCGGAACTTCATCTTCCGCAATCAAGGCGATCGCACGTTTAAGGACTACAGCGCAAAATGGGGCTTTGCCGACAAAGCGGTATCCGGTGGGCTCGCCCTCGCCGACTTCGACCAAGACGGTGACCTCGACCTAATAATCAATAACACTGAGTCAGCTCCCGAGCTCTATCGAAACAACGCTAGCTCTGACCGGATCATCGTGAGCTTGAATGGCCCAGAGGGCAACGAACACTCAATCGGAGCGAAGATCCGACTTCTTTCGAAGGAGGCTAAACTCGGTCTCCGCGAGATCGTTTCCGGCGGCAGCTACGCGTCTAGCTCCGATACTAAAGCCTCCTTTCCAGCACCCTCGATTCCGCACTCCATAGAGGTTGAATGGCCAGACGGACGAATTTCGACACTCCCTTCCCCAAAGCCAAACTACCTGCACACAATCAGCCACGCTTCATCGCAGCCGAAAAACCAGCTCGATGCTATAAAGGCTCGTCCCATCTTCGAAGACATCAGTCGGCTCTTGAAACATGTTCACCACGAAGAGGAGTTTAACGACTTCGCAAGACAGCCCCTATTGCCCAATCGCCTTTCCCAACTCGGACCGGGTGTGACCTGGGTCGACATCGATAGTGATGGTTTGGATGAGCTTTTCGTTCCTAGCGGCCAAGGAGGCACCTTGGCATTAATCGCCAATCTGGGGCACAAGGGCTTCCGTAAGGTAGACAGCCTCCAAGCTCCCGTCGACCAGACTACGATCCTCGCCCAACCTGACGGCCGAGGGAATACGAATTTCATCTTGGGCATGTCCGGCTACGAAGGCGAGAATGTCTCCCCGGTACTCCCTTTCAAATTTCAAGCGGAATCAGGTTGGAAACTTGGAGAAGCCTTCTCCCCTATCACGGACGCTAACGGCCCAATGACCCAAGCTGACATCGACCAAGATGGAGATCTCGACCTATTCGTGGGCGGCCGCGTGATCCCAGGACAGTACCCGCGAGCGGCCACATCTCGGGTTTACAAGAACGAGAACGGAAAGTTTGAATACGATGCGGTTGTAAGCGAATCATTCGAGCAAGTAGGTCTGGTCAGCAGCGCTACCTTCGCCGATCTCGACAGCGATGGAGATCAGGACCTCGTTCTCGCCATGGAATGGGGACCTGTCCGTGTATTTGAAAATAATGACGGAATATTTGCCGACAAGACTCAGGAACTCGGTCTTGCGAATGAAACCGGCTGGTGGAATGGAGTCGCAATCGGCGACCTAGACCGCGATGGCCAACTCGATATCGTCGCCACAAATTGGGGACGTAATAGCAAGTACGAAGGCAGCTACGGATCGAAGAAAGGTCCTCTGCAGATCTACTATGGCGATGTGGATGGCAACGGGGTCGAAGACATCATCGAGGCCCACTATGATACACAAATGGCCTGTACCGTTCCTGAGCGAGGTTTCAGCTGCTCCAGCCGTGCCATGCCTTTCGTCCGCCAAAAGATGAAGACGTTCGAGAACTTCGGACTCGCCAGCTTGGAATCAATCTACGGCGACCATCTCAACAAGACCAAGAAACTTGAGACCAATACCTTAGACCACAAGGTCTTCTTCCGCCGCGGGGATCACTACGAAGCTCGCAGCTTGCCGATCGAATCCCAATGGGCGCCTGCTTTCGGCGTCTGTATTGGAGACATGGATGGTGATGGGAACGACGATGTATTCCTAGCCCAAAACTTCTTTGCCGTCCAAATCGAAACACCTCGCAACGATGGTGGCCGCGGCCTTTGGCTCAAGGGGGACGGGAAAGGAAACCTAGAGCCAGTCTCAGGTTCCGTCTCAGGCGTAAAGATCTACGGTGAACAAAGAGGAGCGGCCCTTAGCGATTTCAATTCCGATGGACGCGTCGACTTAGCGGTCGCGCAGAACGGGGCACAGACGAAACTCTTCATCAACCGCCAAGCCAAACCAGGCCTTCGCGTTCGCTTGGAGGGTAACGACAAAAATCCCAACGCAATTGGAGCAACGCTTAGTCTGCAATTCTCGAGCTCAGACTCCACCACGCGTGTCATATCATCAGGAAATGGCTACTGGTCTCAAGAATCGGCCACCCATGTTTTCGGGACACCAAGCTGGCCTCAATCGGTATCGGTTACTTGGCCCGATGGAAGCACAAGTGTTCATCCAATAGCCGAAGAAATGGAAGGCTCTCGTGAACTCGTCGTGTCTCAAGCCGAGGGATTACGTTTCTCAAAGCGTCGCTAGCGACTGGATCTTATCCGCCGACGGTTAACAGTATAACGTACGATTAGATTGCGGCACCGTAGCGGCGGTAACAAAGGCTTAGCTTAGGGTAACAAATCCGGCTCTCACATTGCAATGGAGCGACACAGCCAATTGAAAAGCCGTACTCAGATTCGCCCCATATCCTCAACCGAGCGACGAATGTCCGATTACAATCTCCTGATCATCACTCCCGATCAACTACGCGCCGACTATCTCGGCTGCTACGGTCACCCCGAAGTAAACACCCAGCACATAGACCGGCTGAGTTCAGAAGGGGTTCGCTTTGAAAACTGCTACTGCCAAGCCCCTCTCTGCGGCCCCAGCCGCATCTGTTTCACCACCTCGACCTATGTCGGTGAACACGGATGCCGCAACTACGGTTCCACCATCGACCCTGCCGTACCCAACCTCGTCTCCTCGCTGAAGGACGCAGGCTACCGCACTGGCATGTTCGGCAAAAACCACCTTTTCACCTACGAAAAGCTGGCTGACCTTTGGGACGAGATCGATGAAGTCTGTCTGGGCAACTACGACGACCACCCCAAGTTTGACCGAGCTTACAGAGCCTTCGAACTCGAGGCCGAGCATGAATACAACATCACCGGACGGCTCACTGACGAGACCATCGATTTCATCGAACGCGCAGAGGGTCCATTCTTTGCTTGGGTCAACTACCAAGACCCGCATCCCGCTTTCATCTGTCCCGAACCCTACAAATCCCTTTTCAATCCGGATGAGATAGAACTCCCGAACACCTGGGAGAACTACGACGTATCGAAACAGCCCATACGCAATGAAGTCTGGCGGAAGCACTCAATGATGCACGAATGCTCCGACCCAGAGATGAAGGAGGCCATAGCGACCTACATGGGACAAATCCGCTACGTCGACGATTCCGTAGGCCGGCTACTGGATACGCTCGAGCGAACGGGTAAGGATCGAACAACTGTAGTGCTCTTTTTCTCCGACCATGGCGAGCTATTGGGAGACCATCGCATGACCCACAAACTTCCGGCCTTCTACGATTCCCTCGCCCGCATTCCCGCCATCATCCGTCATCCAGACGGTCGTTGGGCGGATACGACCTTTAAAGGACTCATGGAGGAAATCGACCTGGTTCCCACCCTGCTCGACTGCCTAGGCGTCCACATGCCCTCCACAATGGTCGGAAAGTCCTGGAAAGCTGATCTCGATGCAGGCGACGATTCAGGGCGTGAGAGCGTTCTCTGCGAAGCCGGAGCAGGAGCTCCTACCTGGACGGACCCGATCGACAATCTCTGTCTTCGCGCGCCCGGTCCCCCAACTAGTTTCGGCCCAGGAAGCATGATTCGAAAAGGAGACTGGAAGCTAAGCTTCTACTACGATGACCGCTGCGAACTCTACAATCTCGCAAGAGATCCCGACGAATCCAACAATCTGTACGAAGATCCCAAATACGAAAAGATCCGTCACGAACTCACCGAGCTCCTCTTTAAGCGGGTCCTCGGCGTAAAAGTGCGCGACATAGGAAAGGATTGGCCTCTCGAAGAAGGTCTAACCGATGTACGCTTCGAAACGCTGCAAAGCTACGCGAACGTCGCAAACGGACTCTCAGCCCCTCACGCCCCTCACCCACCTAGGATTCGAAAGACAGGAAAATAGCGACAGCGCGATCAATTTCGGGTAAAATCGTTGCTACCCAATCATCGACAAGAGCCCAAGTAACCATCTTCTAGACGCAACGCTCCAGCGAGGGTTGCTGGAGTAAACTTTGAATTCTAAGATCAACGACAGTATCGAATGAAAACCTACATAGTCATATTGTTTCAACTGACAGTGCTAACGCTAGCGAAGGGGCAATCGGAAATCGGCGTGTACAAGCTCGACTTACCCACAACAGGAGCGGCACATATGTCGATGGCTATCCACTCTATGCGGGAGAAATTGGCCTCGCATGACGCTCCCCTTGAGCTCATTGCAAATCGAATTCAGGCACTCGAGGAATCGCTTGCGCCACAATTGAAGGAAAACTTCGGGGGTACGGAAATTATTCTGAAAGAAAACAACATTAGCGTAACTCAGAAGGAGGATGGAAGCGACCGGGATGAGGGACGTTATTTCATATACAAACAAAACCTCTTCATTTATCAGGACGACGGAGTAATGGCTTTCGTCATCGAAGAAGATTCCACTTTGGTACTGACTGTGAACGGTCTCAGTATTTTCTATGAAAAGGTGGAACATCCCTAGAGCTCCCATGTATTCGATGATCGGAGACAGATGTTCCAATATACCGTTCAAGTGAACCGCCCTTTTCGCACGTTCCCCGGCTCCGGCCTGACCGTTGATCCAGACTACGTCAAAACACATAGCTTTTTCACTGGGTAGAGAATCAACCCCCTCCACCCGGCGTTCGGGAGTAAAGCGCTCAAGTACTCGGTCTGAGCGTCAGACTAACCCAACGACCACGAGCCCAGGCGGTCTCGTCCCCTTCTGGGATCTTTCCGTTGGTATCGGGCTTGCTGTCGATGCGTATCGTATCGCCCTTTTTGATACTGACACCTTCCCAAGTGAAATAGGACGGACTGTAGTCGATATCAGAAGCCGGATTCTTGTAGTTGTGCCCGACACGTTCTCCGTTGAGATAGAAGCGGTACACACTCTCTCCATCAATTTCAGTCATGGTTTTGATTTGAACGTCATAGACACCACTCTTCCCTTCAAACGTGAGAGCCGCCCCAGAAAATATCTTCCGCAGCTCCAGCTTGGTTGCATCAACTGCCAGAACGTTACGCCACTTATCCACATAGACCTCGCCCAACTCCGGATCGGAAACAGAAGCGAAGTCCTTGGCTGAATCATACACGTATCCACCGTTCAGCTTACCTTCTTCAAATTTCACGGGATCTAACGATAGACTCCGAGCTGCGGGTTCCTCAGCGATAGGATAGAGAACAAACCGGTCCAAGAAGAAGTTCTTTGATCTGCCTGCGATCTGAAGCTGGTAAACGCCTTCACGCAAGCGGTAGATAGGCGGTTCAAACATGTGGTGCCCAACTTCGAGGTTGATGTTCCAAGACCACTGATAGCTGTCACCGCCGAGAACAAACTTCGTGAACTCGCCCTTGTATTTGGGAGCTCCTAGAAGTCGGACATAACAGTCGTTCGCCTTGTCTCCTTCATGAGTCTCCATTGGAGCTTCTAAGCCGTGGGCTAGCAATCGATAGATTCCTCTTTCCTTCACTTTAAACCGGTAGGTCAGGATACTATCGGGAGGACCGCTGTTCTCTCGATTCCCCGTAAACTGGATACATCCATCTCCGGTAAATCCCTCTAACCACTCGTATTTCGAGTTATCCTGATGAACCACCCAATTGCCCAGTTCGTTGGCTGATTCGGCTTCGATGACAATGTAGTCTCCATTGCTTCCAACAATGGCAGGTGGCTTTGCGTTCATTAGACACGCTGTGACGAGAGCACTCGCAAGCGTAAGGTATTTTTGGATTCGTTTTCTCTTTTGCACAATTAACATTGGGTTTTCTTGGTATAAAACTATCGGAGGAAATTCAGGGCGATGGCCCGCGAACAATCCCTATTCAACCCCGCTTCCGACTTCGGACTTAGCAGCTGACAACGAGAGTGCCTTCTTTTGTGAGACACCTGAATGGCGCAGAACCAGACGGTCGATAGCCGCCCCCTTAGATCCACCGGCAATTTGCAGCGTGTAGTACTCGGGCTCTTCGAAATCTATTTGGACGACCGATCCCTTTTTTCCGCTCCAGGACCAAGACGATTCATCAATCCCTCCCAAAGGAATCCAACCGTCGATGGTCTCAGCGTGGATCTTGGAGGCATTCGGAAAACGGACCCAGGCCACTCCTTCCATACCTCTTGTGTAGAAGTTGTAAGCTCCAGGAGAGGTGACTTTAATTGTCACTTCTATCACTTCATCGGCTGGCTCTGAGGGCGAATCCGTGCCCTGCCAATGGAGATAAGCGTCTCCCGTGTATCCATTGGATTGCGACTGGACTACCCAATTCTTAGTTCGCGGCAGGTCTTCAGCCTCCACGACAAGGAGTCCGCCCTCTTCATCAAAATAAGATTCGCTACTTTTAGCTGCTCCTTTTGCGCTTGTAGCACGAATGAGGTTCACCCAATGACGCTCAGGATCTCCGGAAGGCCTTCCCAGCGAAACACTGCCTGGTCCCTTGATACGAGACACCGTTCCCTTCTGCAGATCGCCCCCAGTTTTAGGATCGAACCAGAATACCTCGTATTCGGTATCGTCGAACAACTGAATTTTTCCGAAGGTCGGCATATCCATCTGCACCACGTAGATCTCGCCTTCTTTCGCGAGACAGAGGCCGCTGTCTACGAGCTCGTTACGGCTTTCCATTTCCCAGAACGGGATCTCGTGTTCCTCGAAGAAGTCGATGGCGATCTTGGATTGACGGAACATCTCTTCGCGCAGCGTGAAGTCCTCGCAGTTCAAGTCGTTATGCGGGTTCTTGTATCCATAATACCAAGAAATACCGCCGCCACCGGCGAGGAAGGTTCCCCACAAACCGTGTTCACGCTCGAGATCGTGATCTGGATCCTGCGAATCCGGAGGCACGCCATAGCGGGCAGATACACACTCGTCGTAGAAAACCACCCATGGGTGACCACGCCACTTTGCTTCGTTTACACGGAAAAGGATCTTCGCGTTCGCCTGCGTCCAATTGTCCGCGCTCGAGTGCAGCGAAAAGTAGTCAAACTCTGGCACATCCGCGAAATCCATCCCATTGATCACTCCATTGTGGAGGCCGGTTGGATGGTTGTAGGGATCAATCCCTCTAAAATAACGGATACGCTGACGATTATAGTCCGCCGGAAACAAATCCTTCAAACGCGTCTCTTCGCTCATGATCCAGGACACAGCTGGTAGATGAGCGAAACGGGCAACCATTTCACGGAAGTAGACCTTGCGCTCCGGACCGATCGCCTCGCCTTCGTCGAAAATCTGCTCGTTTTCAGTTTCCAGCAGAAGGCAAGTCAGCATGAGACCCTTGCTGTTCATATAGGAAAAAACGCGATTCCATTGGTCCAGTTTCGAGCAGTCATAGCGAGTGAGATCCTCTGGATCCGCCCAAGGCCATGAATCTTGGCCATCCCCTTCGAGAGTGGTCAGGATAACGTACTGACTGTTCACGCCAGTCTGAGACAGGTAGTTGATTGCACCCAGCAGGTTCTTTCCTTTGCCATTCTTCCAGGTGTACGGAGCTGCGGCTTCGTCATAGTGTTGACCATGTACTTCGTAGCGATGAATGAAGTTGCCCTTCAAGTCGCGGACGTCGTCAAATTCGTAATACGCGATAAAGGTCTCCGGCGACCCTTGCCCCGCTTTCAAAAAGTGGCGTTCGCTCCCAGAGTATTTCAAGTGAGACTTGCCGTTAAAAACTAAGCGGCCATTCTCTGGATTACGGAAGTCACGCCCTCTCTTATCGGAGGTGGTAACCTCGAAAGATCCACTCAAGCCATCGACCCCTGAAATGCGATCACCAGCGTTTGGATACTCGTGAATGGGCTTGGACGCGATCAAATCACCTTGGCGAAAATGTACCGAATACTTCCAGGTTCCGAGCTGATCAGGCGTGAAATGCACCCTCCATTGATCCCCTTCTTTCGCCCCAGTATCGCCCGCCTGGCCATCAGCCGCAAAGTAACCCGGGACCGAGTAACTCGCTCCAGACTCGTGCGTGAAATCGACATCCATGCGATAGTCGAAAAACGGATTCACGTCCGCCGCTTCACTCGAATACGGCCCATCGAAGCTTAAGGTGACGGTGTGCCACTGCTTGGTTTCACCGGTTAATTTCGCCCCCTCAACTCTGAAGGCAACGAGAGCGAGAATAGCGAAGATTTGAAGGAGGCTCGATTTGAACAAACGTGTGGTCATTGGTCTGAGAAAATAGAAAATGCCCAGACACTCCTTCCGCAGGCGTGGTCAATCTGACAACCGATTCATTCAGGGGATCTAGGGTGTTCTTAAACTAGCAAAATCGCCGTTTTCTCCGTTTGTCCGTTCATACCAGTTGTTGGTGCTTCTGTTTCACACAGCTGCAAGTCATTGATAATCAGCATCCGTATAATAGGAGGGCAATGCTCCGTCAATGCCGTATCAAGTTAGGTTCCTGCAAAGGCAACGACGGAGCGTTGCCCTCCTCATTCACTCCTCCACCACATCGATAACAACTCGACGATAGGCAAAGAGCTTCCCATCCGGATCGTTGTCATGAACCTCAAGGATGATGTGGATCTGTTTTCCACGCGCTCCACTTGGGATCGTCACCTCTGTTTTCACTTCACGGCTATCGTGTACGTTCACAACCCCAGTATAAGTGCCCGCCTCTTGATATTGCCACCAGTGGAATGAGAGCGTGTCGCCATCCGGATCTTCACTCGCCGACGCATCCAGCTCGATCATCTCACCCGCTCGTGCGGTCATTCGGACGATCGATCGGCTCTTGTCACCCTTAAGGGCTGCGATCGGGTGATGGTTCGCGTCCTCATAATCCATCATGCACCAGTCCATTCGGGCTTTGAAATCGTTGTACATCGCCTCGCGCCAACGCCAAATCGGAACGTAGTTGCTGTTGAAGCTCTTACCGCTCGCTGGATGCGTCCAGTGGTCGCTGGCTTCGCTATAGGTGTAGAATGGAGTAACCTCCTTTTCGTCTTCTCTGATGTCATTGTGCCGCGACCAAAAGTTCTTGGTCTTGCTTTCAGTAAAGCGACCGCTCCACCCACCCCACGACGGTTGATTGATATCGAACAGCCCTCTATTGACCAAGCCCATCCAGGGAATGGTGCCGCCCCCTTCCATGAAGCCCACCACTCCTTCGCCCCAGGCATGGTAAACGCGTTCTGGATACAAAGCACCTAGGGGACCGTGATCGAAACGAATGTGTTCGTTTTGCCAATCGAGTTGGCCCTTCGTCGTATACTCGTAGGGTTTCCAGTCGTGCGGGCCGAGCCCCTCTCCTTGCTTATTCCAGGTAGGACCGCCGTAGGCGTAGGTTTGGAAATTGCTACGAATCCAGTGGATATCCGGATACTGATTACAGATCCAAGATCCCGCATTGTCTTGGGAACCATTTTCGAATACCCGCAGTTTCGCTACAAAAGCCTCAAACGCCTCCTCCGAATGTCTCGATTGATAATCGACTAAGGCTTGAGCCAGCGTGTTAGAGCCCGCATTGACCGCAATCCAAACAGGACGCTCGTCCCCATTGGTAACGGCTTCAATGATGAGCTCCGATCCAGCGGAGGAGTTTCCTATCACAACATCAGCGATCCCGTACCCTTTCTGGCCAGCGGCTACCTTTGTTCTCAACCATTCCGGATCCGGATAGCCATCAGCGTGCTTCCGCAGATTCGGCAGAACTTCGGCATAAGCATCGATGATCTCGTGAAAGAGCTCCGGGTGGGTGACCCGGTTGTATTCGCCAAGGAGAGAATCCGGGTGCAGGTACTTTCCGGTGACAGCAATGAGTCCCTCGATGTCGAACTCGTTAGAGCAGGCAATCATGTGGATCATTTGCTGCATCTCATCCGGTTCATTCCCCATGTCGGCAAGAATGATGAGGCGGTGCTTAGCGGCTGCCGGGCAAACGGCAGCCGATGCAGCAACAAGTAGACTGAGGAAACAAAGGATCAAACGATGGGGCATGGTAACATTGTACCACAATTGCCGCGAAGCAGACTTGTCCATTCATACCAGAGCTTGGTGTTTCCTTTTCAACGAGGGAGGCGAAAAGCGTAGCGCGGTGCTTTAGCCCGCGGCGGCGTTGCAGGATCAATTCTCTGAGGTCGCGGGCTGAAGCACCGCGCTACGGTTCGATCTTCTTCTAACCCCGTACGCGCTCGCGATACTGCGAAGGTGATTCGCCGAAGTATTTTTTGAAGGATTTACTAAACTGGCTGATATCGGAAAATCCTACGCTATCGGAGATTTGTGAAACGTTGAGCGAATGCCCCGCAAGCAAGCCCGCAGCCTTCTTCATTCTCACGCTTCGGATGAAGTTACCGGGAGACTCCCCTGTCATCGCCTTAAACTTCCGATAGAGAGACATCCGGCTCATTCCCATCTGCGATGCGAGATACTCAACATCTAGCTCTGTATTGTCGGCATTCTCTTCTACCGTTTTTAACGCTTTAGCGAGGAAGGCTTCTTCCTGCGGATTCCCAGTCAGTTCCTTGGCTTCAATCTTAGCCTCAGGACTAAGTTTCGCGTAGCGTTCATGGATCTTCTTCCTCGACGAAATCAGATTGTGGATACGTTGTTTAAGAATACCCAAATTCACTGGCTTCGCGATATAGTCATCCGCACCCGACTCGAGCCCAGCCATCTCGTGCGTCTCTGAGTTCAGGGCAGTCAGCAAGAAAACCGGAATGTGGCTTGTGGAATCAGCACTCTTAACCAAACGGCAAACTTCACGGCCGTCCTTGTGAGGCATCATCACATCGCACACGATAAGATCAGGGATCATCTCCTGGGCGATCCGCCATCCCTCCACTCCATCGCTCGCTTCCTTCACCACAAACGTTTTCCGCAACTCATTGGCAAGGAACGAGCGGATATCGTCGTCATCTTCGATAATGAGAATTCGTGGAGTATCCTCGGAGGCCTCAAAAGCATGCGACTCTTCGCCCACCTTGGCCCGCTCTTCATCAGAAACCGTCTGAAGCGGAATCGAAACTTGGAATCGGGTGCCACGCATCTTTCCGTCCACTTCGTTTACCGGACTCTCCACCGAAATAGATCCCCCGTGAGCCTCAACAAGCGCCTTTGCATAAGCGAGCCCTATACCGGAACCTCGAGTACCACTATCCGCTGTATTCTGCCCACGATAAAACGTTTCCCAAATTCGCTCAAGATCCCCTTTTTGAATACCCGGACCATTATCCTCAATCGTCACTGTAGCAATTGGTTCGTACTCTCCCTCCGAAATCGCCGCCTCGACTCGTATGTATCCATTTTCTTGGGTGTACTTGATGGCGTTGCTAATCAGATTACTCAGAATCGTTTCGACTTTCTCCAAATCGAAACTCGCCTCATAAGAATCTGTTGAACGAACTTGCTGGATCTCCTGTGATTTTTCCTTAGCTAGCGGCTCGATCAGGCGGACTGCTTCGTCGACGCAACGAATGAAGTCAAACTCAGAGCGATTGATCACAATCGGTCCTTGCTCCGCACTTCGAAAATCGAGCAATTGATCAATCAACAGCTGCATTTTCCGAGCGTTCCGATGAGCGAGCTCCAAATCTGACTTTTCCTCCTTAGTTTTCCCTTTGTCCAACAGCCTCTCGAGAGGAGCAAGTATCACGGTGAGCGGAGTTCGCAGTTCATGGGATATGTTGGTGAAGAACTGTATCTTGAACTCCTCGATTTTAAGCACATGTCGAATCCCCTGCCTGATCAAGAGGGCGATCAGCAATACGATCGTTAGCAAAGAGCCGAGCACTCCGACGAGGAACCAAGTCCTCTGCCAATAAGGTGGCTGCACAGTGATCAACGCCTCGGCCGGAGCTGTACTCACATTACCATCACGGTCAATTACTCTCACTTGAAACAGATGTTCACCACTCGCAGTATCCACAAACGTCGCGTTGGTCTCAGTTGAAAACGCAGACCAATCGTTCTCGCCGAATCGATAAGAGTACCTGAGATCACTCTGTGGCGTGTCCGACCATTTATCCAATCCCTTCCAGCGAACATGGATACTTGAGGGTCGAGTCGTATTGTTATCAAAAGACTCAATACGAACACGAGGCGGTGTTTGATCCGGACGATATCGAATGGTCGTGAAGCTCGACGCGATCCGTTCCGGTATCATCTTGTTTTCGCTCGTTCGGAAATACCAACTTCTCGGACCTCTATTGATCCACACATCTCCATTCATCGATTGCCGCAGCGTCCCGCCTTCGCGACGGAAACTGATCGATTCGGGTAGACTCTCTGGTATCCAGTTTTTCCCGTCAAAACGCGAGATGCCTCTATTCGTAGCGACCCAAATCTGATTGGTTCGAATTGCATCGGGATGCACGTAAGCAACGTGATCACTCGCGATATCGTCTGGAGCTAAGATTTTCGCCCACCCGTCTTCTTCCTTCCGAAACAGCCCCTCAGTCCAGTTGGCTACCCAAACGGCACCTTCGTGGTCACTCGCAACATGATCAATCCACTCATCTGGGTTAGGCGGTTGCTCGACAGGAATAGAGGCTTCGAGTGAAGCATTCAAAGCGACAAGCGAAGAACCGCTCATCCAAACAGCTCCGTCCTTACCTTCCGCAAGCGATACCGGTCGAGCAGGAGCGATTGTTCGAGGAATATGTCGTGAGCGATAGCCCGAACCATCCTTCTCGTAGACGATCAGACCTCCACGCCCAGAGGAACTGCTTGCCGGTCCAGACCCAAACAACACCCTACCATCCCGCAACTCCGTCGCCGACATGTAACCAACGAAGCTCTCCAAATCGGATAACTCGTCGAGTCGCCAAGAATGCCCATCAAATAGCGAAACAGCAGGAATACCACCATGCGATCCATACGCCCAAACAGTATCATCGCTCGTCCTCAGCATACCAACCGGCGTATCCAAAACACCATCCAGATGCGTCAGCCACTCACCTTTCACTGGATCGAATTCGAGGATGGCTCCCTCGAAGGAGATAAACCACTGATGCTGGTTCGAAGTTTCACAGTGGAAATTCAACTGTTCATACGATGCCCAATGATCGCCCGACAATTCCACTTCGTAGGTCGGTTCTCCTTGTCCACCAATAATCAAATTTCCATTTCGACGTGAAAAAGTGAATACGCTTGAAATCGGCAATTTGACTCCAGGCACCTCCAATTCGATCCATTGCCCCCCTTGCCTCAACAAAAGCCTCGTTTTGGATTCGATAAACAAAATATCTTCCGAAAGACGTCTCCCGGCTGCATGAGCATTGTTACCTGTCAGGGCTGATAGGTCACGCTTCTCCCAGAGTTGAGTCGAAGAGGAGTACACATTAGGCAACACTCCCGGACGCCGCGATACAGCCCAAACCTCATCAGAGTGCACAGATCCGATCAGATGAATACCGTCGAGATCCTCTCCTTCTCCCAACTCATAAACACGCCGCTTCGACTTGGACAAGTTCCCTGACTCATCCGTCTGATAACTTACGAGGCGCCCCTCGCTCTCTTCGACAAACCAGATCCGATCCGATGCATCGATCGTATATGAGTGCGATGGCTCGGAAAGAGCGAGTGCCAGATACAATCGTCCGTTTTCAATTCTTACGATACTGCTTGGGATACAAGCATACATGACTCCATGACTGTTTCGAACCATGAAGTCACGGACCTGCAAGGGGTGATCCACTTTGAAGCGTGCCAATCGAGTCCATCCATCGCCATCAAGATAAAGGATGCCTTCCGATGTATAGACGTAGACGGAAGAGTCACTCTCTGGGTAAAGTTGAAAGACACTAGCGTTCCCGAAATCATCAGGGAGAGACCACTCCTCCACTTCGTATCCATCATAGGACAAGACCGAACCTTGGCGCCCAAACCAAAGCGTACCCGCTTCGGACTCCGCTCCGCAGGTCATTGAAAAACCATCAAGCGGTTCCAGCTCCTTCCACCTCCAGGGCTCGAGCAGTGTTGGCGAAGTGGAAGGAACGAAATTACCGAATGCCACGGTCAGGCTCAAACAAAGCCCGACCCCGAATATGACTAACCTTTTGCAGCACCTCAGCATTCTCTTGAATAAATTTGCAACCGGAGGCTACGCCCCTGGCAAGAAAACCATCAAGCAGGAAGTCCTCATTCCCCATAGGCAATCAGCTTACCGCTGAACGGTTACAACTGGCCACAGGGGTCTTTTAGTAAAGGTCTCGCCTCCTCTGTATTGCGAGTGATTGTACGAGTTTCCAAGAGATAAGAGTCCACATTTGGATCAATTCCGGTAAGACTTTCTACTATGAACGCGTTTGCCTCTCAGTCCCGTATCTTCGGAACCATCGCTCTCGGTCTATTGACCTGCGGAACCAACAGTCTCTCCGCAGAAAATTGGAGAAAGCACACGATCGTCGAAAACGCCCCTGGAAGAATCAATTCCGCTGTGGCGGCTGATTTCGATGGAGATGGGCACATGGATGTGATGTCGGTTTTCGGACACCAAGCAGTAGCCTTCAAAGGTCCTGATTTCACTCCGCACGTCGTTTTCAAACTACGTTCTGGATTGTCCCGAAACCATCCCAGAGCGGCCTGCATCCATAGCTGCGTCATGGATGCGGATGGTGATGGGGATATGGACTTCATCGGCTCTAATCTCACAGTCTTCTGGCTTGAGACTCCGGACGATCCGTTCTCAGGCGAAGAATGGGTCTATCGCACAGTTGATGATGAAATCCTCGGTACCCATTGTTTAATTACGGGAGACGTAAATCAGGATGGAAAAATTGATCTCATCGCAAACTCGTTTCGTGGGGATGCGGCGACAAGCTTCCCCAACTCGATCACCTGGCTTGAGACACCTGAAAATCCTCATACCGCAAAGAATTGGATACGCCACGTTTTTGCTGATCGCGATGCGCCGGGAGGCAACCACTACATGGGACTCGGTGATGTGAATGGCGACGGACGCCCCGACATCAGTTGCGGAGCCAAGGGTGGCAAGGGCTTTCCCGGAGGGGAGTGGTTTGCATGGTGGGAGCACCCCGAGGACCCGAACACAGTATGGAAGAAGCACCTGCTCTCCGATAAGCAACCGGGAGCAAGCAACATCATTCCAGCAGACTTGAACAACGACGGGACGACGGACTTCCTCGCTAGTCGAGGTCACGGGAAAGGGATTCTCTGGTTTAAGGGACCTAAGTTCAATGAGATCGAAATCGATCCCCAGTTTGAAGGCCCCCATTCTTTGGTAGCCCAAGACCTTGATGGAGACGGTCACATCGACGCAGCCTCATGCGGGCGAGCAGAAGATGGGAAGCTCGCTTGGTATCGAAACGATGGGCACGGCAATTTCTCGAAGGAAACCATCGACGAAAACCAATCCTCCTATGATTTACGCGCCATAGACATGGACGGAGATGGAGACTCAGACCTTCTCAATGCTGGCCACGAAAGCAAAAACATAGTGTGGTACGAGAACCTGATGAAGTGAAGATCGAGCGTGGCGTAGGCTTACGCTATTCCATCTTGCATTGCTAACTTCTGTAGGTCGCCGCGCCGAGGCGACAAAGATGGCGGGTCAGCACCCCGCCCTACAATTTAAAACAGCCGACGATTCCAGACTCGCTTACTTAACACTTACAGTAGTTGAGCGCCTTGAGGTTCAACTAAAAGTCTCAGAAAAACCGTATTCTTCTCGTTTCCTACCTCCCAAACCTCCTGCCCCCAAACGTATGACCCCACTTCTCAAGCTTAAGCTCCTTCTATTCGCGGTTTTGACGCTCACCTGCTCGGTTGCTCCTTCGGCAGTTGCTTCCGGCAACGATGGTTTCAAAGATTTATTCAACGGCGAAAACTGGGATGGGTGGTATCTCAAATTGAGAAGCGAAGATCAGGACCTTGCCCGGCGGGTTTTCGCGATCAACGACGGCATTGTTCACGTCTTCGACGACACTTTCCCCGAGGAGTACGAACTTGCCACGAGCAAGAACCACACCCACGGGATGGCCTACACCAAAAAGAAGTTCAGCAAGTTCATCCTCCGCTTCGATTACAAATGGGGAAGCAAGATAGCTAACAATTTCGATAAATGGCACTACGACGCAGGCGTTTACTACCACGTCGTAGACGACAAGATCTGGCCAGAAGGAATCGAGTACCAAGTCCGCTACGATCACACCAAGAATCGCAATCATACCGGTGACCTTATTGGCAAAAACTATCTCTGGTTCCCATCAGACGATACTAAAGAGGCCACCTTCCTCCACCCGCAAAAAGGTGGCAAAGCAACTCGGGCCGAAGGCTGGATGCACCTAGCGTCCCCAACGGACAACTACCACGCGCTCGACGGTGAATGGAACCACTGCGAAGTCATCGTCATGGGCAACGAATACACGATCCACAAGCTCAATGGTGAAGTCGTCAACATCGCCCAGGACCTTCCCCTTTCGGAAGGCATCATCGGCTTTCAATCCGAAACCGCAGAGATCTTCTACCGAAATATCGAAATCAAAGAGTTTGAGAAGTCCCTTCCAATAGAAGCTTTTCTCTCAAACTAGTTTTTCGCCTTCTACTTTCTCTAGCCCCTCTTCGGTTAAACGAATCAGTTCGTTCATTTCACGTTGCCGCGTTTCGTTGAGGTCGTCCTCGAAGACCAAAAGCAGTGGAAGCGAAGTTGCGAAATAATCGACCTGAGCGGACTTCTTTCGCTCTCTAACCGCAAAAGACTTCATGTCTTCGAACAATGCTTCCGCCTCCGCTTCTCGACCCAGTTCTTTGAGTGAAAGACCTCGATAGAAAGACAACTCCGAGTGTTCAGTAACCGCCATCGCCTGGAAATCGCCTGCTTCATTTGCACTGGTTTCAAACTGAGCCACCGCTTCCTCCTCGCGCCCTAAGGCACGCAAAGCCATCCCAGTCCAATAACTCACGTCCGCTTTCGCTTGGAGCAAGTGATACGCCTCTCCTAAATTCTGAGGCGGTTGCATAGCCAGCTCAAATTGCTCTAGAGCTTCCTCAGCATCTCCTGTATTCAAAGCTCTTTGACCAATCAACAATCTGGCAGTCGTGTATTGCCTGAGCACTTTACCCTCGCCGCCTTCCCAAGGGTGGAAACGGCGATTCAAAAGAATATCCAAAGCAAGCTCGGGCTGCCCTGTCTCATTATAAAGTTCTGCCAGAGCAACAGTGCAGTCATCTCTCTGTGACACGAGATCCGGGCGTTCCAAGAGGCACTGCAAACGCTCCTCAACTGGATCGCCAAGTTTAGCTTTCAACTGGTCAAACTCAGCCCAAAGCCGTGCATCGCTAGGGTCGCACTCAACCGCTCGGGCATAAGCAACACGGGCCGCTTCCACATCGCGCCGGATGTTCCAATAGGCGATCCCAAGATTTCGGTGAACCGTGGCGAACTTGGGTGACACTCTACTGGCTTGTTCCCACGCAGCGATCGCCTCTTCGTGCCGCTTGCGATCAAAGTAGTAATTGCCCAAGCCATACGCGGCGTTCGAATCCTCAGGATTCACTCCCAATGCCCACTCGAGGACCAATTGATCATGCAAACGCGAGGGAAACAGGTAGTCAGACTTTAATCGACTAGCCGCCTTCAGGGCCTCCTTATCTTTCTTCAACCAGGCAAGCACATAGTGAGTCAATTGAGATTCTTGCAAGGGATTCGGGACAGCCACTTCCGTTACCGAACGACTATGGTGGAGTTCCAACACAGCAATCGCTTCTTCGATCAAACCCGCATCCGCAAAGTCATAAGCAACATCCAGAACCGTCTGGGCATCATTCCGGCTCTTTAACAAAAAGCCTTCAATATCCTCAGACACATACCGAGCCCAGTGATCCAATGGATCCACTTCCAGCAACGAATCAAGCAAGCCTTCAGATGTACGCCCCAATTTTCCCAAGACGATCGATTTCAAGATGATCGCTTTATTGAACTGCCGATTCGTATCCAAAGCACAGTCACAGTGTTCCAACGCCGACTCATAACGTCCTCTACTGCAATCGATCTGGGCCAATTCATAGTAACCAGCGGAACGCCATTCATAGTTCCAAGTCGCCTTAAACAGAGCCGCGTAAGCTTCCTCAAAACGCCCTAGGAATCTCAGCGTCACCCCAAGGAAATAGTGAGCTTCACTGGTACAAGGATTTGGGTGTCGATGAGTCAATCGCTTGATTGCTGTCTCGAAATGCGTCACCGCCTCTTCCAACAAGCCTCTCTTCAACTTGCTTCGACCATACGCAATATTGGTGCGGGCATCCTGCGGATCTCGCTTGAGAGCTTCATCCCAATACAACTCTGGGTAACGCGTTGGGTGACGATATTGCTCCAAATGCTCCGCGGTCAGGTACAACTCTTCGATCGTCTCTGTCTCTTCAGGAGAGGCAGGCTCCGTAGCCACCTCACGCTTACGCTCAAGCTGACTCGCATCAATCGGGCGATAGGTAATCACATTCTCGATACTAAGTTCCAAGTCACCGATATCTTCGCCCTCAAATCGCAAGCTCTGATTCTGCCAAGGATCCTCAGGAGAGAGATCCACTCGCTCGTCGATCAGGACCTTGTCTCGTTCTCTCAAAAGGATCCGTACTCCTTCCATCTTTCGCGATACCACAGCGCCAAGATCGAGCGTACCTTCATCACTTAAAACCAACCGTAAAGCCGCGTCCTTATTGGCATTCTGCACAGGCCCTATCTTTTTGTACGGCCACCAAAACTGCGAGAAGGTTTTGGTTTCGTAAGGTTGCAAGTAGCTGAAATCCGGCTGGTTATCGGTGTAAACACCGGCCATCAACTCCACATAGGGGGCGGGACGTCCCGTTGCTCCAACTCGATCCGTCAGCTCGCGATCCCAGGCCCAACCGAATTCATGATTCCCCCAAGTCCACTGCTTCTTGCCTGGCGAAATGTTTATGTCCGCCACGTGGATAAAGCCACCTTGCGCATTGTAGTCGTAACCTCCAAAGAAACTAAACTTGGTGTCACAAACCATGTAGCTGGTCGGCACCGGGATATTTTTGTACCAACTGATGTCGTTTGCCCCAGCTCGTGAAGCGTAGTCGACACCATAGTAATCATTGTTCGCGATTGGGAACGAACTCTGCGCCCTCACAGCATGATCCGCCACGTAGTGCACATCTGGCGGAAAGAAGCTCTGAAAGTTATCGTGCACCTCAGCCGCGACGTTGGCCCACCAGAGAAAGGTTTGCGTAAACGGTGTGCGATTATAAAGACGCGCCTTTAACTCTACTAGAGCACTATCCGGTCTCAGTCGAATCCCGTGCATCCCCTTCATGCGATTGATCGGGTCATGTTCCGACATCCAAACGGTTCGAGCGCCATCCCCCTCTTCTTCGATATGCACATCCGTAGGCATGTACGTACCGGGGCGATGGTGCTGCGGCCAATTGAACTCGACTCCACCGGATATCCAGGGCCCCGCCAAACCGACGAGAGCAGGCTTTATCTCGTTCTGCCGATAGAAGAAATCGTAGTCATTGTTGACCTTGTCCTGTCCTAGAAAAATCCGCCCTCCGATTTCCGGAAGCATGACCAAGCGTACGTATTCGTTTTCCAAGCGCACTGAGTCATAGGCCTTGGGATCCGGAGTATCGAACACCTTGTCGATAAACGGAACCGGGTAAACCTTTCCACAAGAGCCCTGGTACACTCGCTTTTCAAAAAAAAGCGGATTCTTCTCGGGAGCTCCCAAACCATACGTTGGGATTACAAGCGGTTCGCGCTTAGCTTCAGTTGTCTTCATTTTCTCTAATCTCTGGACACAATACCTCTGCTATTCTCCTCATTAAAACGTCAGGGTACCCCTAACTAATCCACCAACTCACGTTCGATGTCTTCCAACGACTTGCCCTTCGTCTCCGGCACAAACCGTTTCAACACCACAAACCCGAGCAAACAAATCGCCCCATACAGCCAAAACGTTCCAGCAGCTCCTAGAGAAACGTTGATCGGCTTGAACGAAACCGTCAGCCCAAAGCACGCGATCCAAAGTGCGGATACACAAAGACTCATTGCAGCACCTCGTATCCTGTTCGGAAATAGCTCAGAAAGCAGCACCCATGTAATCGGCGCAAGCGTCATGGCGTAACAAGCAATCGCGGTCAGAACGACTACCAGTACGACTACCCCCTTTAACTCGAAATAATAACACGCCCCTAAGATCGCATAAGTCACCATCAAGCCGCCGGAACCCAACAGCATCAGAGGACGGCGTCCCCACCGGTCGACCGTCTTTATCGCAACAAAGGTGAAGACCAGATTCACAACTCCGGTGATAACGATGTTAAACATCATACCGCTCACATCGTATCCAGCTGACGCAAAAATCTCTTGGGCATAATTGAAAATCACATTGATGCCACACCACTGCTGAAACATAGCGATGAAGATACCGAGCCCAAGGATCTTGAGCAGCTTCGGTCGCAGCAGCTCTCGAACTCCTGCTTGATCCCGCTCGCCTTCGAGCGTCGAATCGATGTCCCTGAGCTCAAACTCAGCGTAAGACTTTCCGCCAATCTTCTCGAGAATCCCACGAGCTCTTTCAGTCTGGTTCTTTTTGATCAGCCAACGAGGAGACTCGGGAATGATAATCGCAAACAGGAGGAACAAGGCAGCCGGTACCGTTTCCGCAGCGAACATCCAACGCCAGCCATATTGGCCATTCCAAGTATCCAAAATAACTGCTGCCGACGCATCCTCCGGCACTGGATCAGAGTTGTAGATCAGAAGGTTTACGATCTGGGCAGCGAGCACCCCGACCACGATCGTTAGTTGGTTTATGGATACAAGCTTACCACGTGTTTCCGATGGTGAAACCTCAGCGATGTACATCGGCGAGACATTGGAAGCCAGGCCAATCCCCATTCCGCCTATGATACGGGCAAGAATGAACGTATCGAAAGAATAAGACAAAGCCGTCCAAACAGCAGATACGATAAACAACATCGCCGCCACAATCAGAACCTTCTTCCGTCCCACCCAGTCAGTAATGACTCCCGACACTAACGCTCCGACTAAACATCCAGCAAGAGCCGAACTCATGGCCCATCCAGCTCTCCACGCCTGCCCCTCACCCACTAATCCAAAGTAAGCCTCGTAGAAGGGCTTCGCTCCACCAATCACGACCCAATCATAACCGAAGAGCATCCCACCCATCGCAGCGGTTAGACTGATCATCCACACGAATCCGAGATTATACGAATTCCCTTTTTTTGAGATCCTTTCAATCTTCATGATGTATATTCTGATGCTAAAACGGCTATTTAAGCACAGATTAATTCCTTTTGAAATTAACTATCACATGTTAGTTAATGGACTATCTTATGAATTCTGGGCAAAACCTCCCCTCCTCACCTTCTCCGATCGGTCCCATCAAGCGCATCCGTGAGGGCTTTCCCAATCAGCGTCTCACCATCCTCCCAGAATCGGCCATCGAACGCTGTCGATCTCTCCCGGTTGTCCAGCAACTCTACGTTACCCATATCGGCTCCTATCAAACTGCTCCCTTTCACCACGTGGAGCGACCAGAGGGAGTTCCTCAGGCCATTTTGATCTACTGTTTGCGAGGGCGAGGATGGCTCAATATCGCCAATCAGACCCACTCCGTGCTTGCCGGCCAAGCCATTCTCATTCCGCCACTTCAAGCCCACACTTACCAAGCTTCACAAAAGGATCCTTGGTCGATTTTTTGGATCCACTTCAACGGCCCTTTGACGGATTCAATTCTCGAGTCGTTCGACTACCACCTCTCTTCTCCCGTCATCAACTCCCCTGACATTGAGCAAATCAAAGAAGCCTTCGAAAGCACCTACTCGTGTACTAACTACAATTACTCCGACTCTGGCCTCTTCACCATGACCGCAGAGTTCATGGGGCTACTGAGCAAGCTCAAGCTCCACGCCGGCCGGTTCCAGCAAGATAACCAACAATCAGGAGCAAGTATCCGAAAGACCATCAGCTTCATGGAGCGCCATCTCGACCTTACGCTTTCACTGGAAGAGCTCGCCCAACAAGCTGGCTTGTCCATTCCCCACTACAGCAAGCTTTTCAGGGAGCATACCAATCAATCTCCCATTTCCTACTTCCTCCAACTCAAGATCCGCAAAGCCTGCGACCTGCTCTACCAGACCGAACAACCGATCATCCACATCGCTCGAGCTCTTGGCTACGACGACCCCTACTACTTCAGCCGCCTCTTCAAAAAGGTCCAAGGCTGCTCCCCGTCACAGTTTAGAGAGCGGGAACGAAAATACTGATCCCAAAGTGAAGTGTCCTTAGAATCTGAAGACACGAGTGTTTCGCCTTAACAGCACACCAACTAGCTACTCTTCCTCACGACTAGCTTACCCTTGAGAAAGATTCGTCGAGGAGCACGTTCGCGGTGCTCTAGGCGCTCGAGCATCGTTTGGCCAGCGATTTGAGCTATCTCGCGACAAGGTTGCTGATAAGTGGAAAGCGGCACGTCGACCGAGGTCGCAAACCGGACATCATCAAACGAAACCATTTTCAGCTCGTTCGGGATCGCCGTTCCATGGTCCAGAAGGTGCCTTTGCACGATTGCTGCGGTAGCATCATTTCCACAAATAAGGCCGTCCACATTTCGTCTCAATATTTTTGATACACTCCGTTCAGTGTTCTGAGACAACGATAGGTACTGCAGTTGCTTAGTTGAGAATCCCCGCTGAATCAGCGCTTCACGACAACCCATGATCCTCAATTTGATAGTCATGGCAGACTTCGCCCCCGAAACAAAAAGCAGATTGTTGCAACCTCGATCCAGCAGATGGTTTGCCACAACAAAACCTGCCTGAATGTTGTCGATTCCAACGAGATCATGCGAAGTTTGTTGCGGCCAAGGCAAAGCATCACGATCCAGCAGTACGACAGCGATTCCAGCCTCGATCAACCGATCAAGAATCCTCGTATTCAAAGATTGACCACCATCGACATGTTCAACCGGAGCAAAGAAGACACCATCCAGCTCAGCATTCAAACAAGCATCAAGTTGTTGCTTCGCGATTGATTCAATTGATGACTTCCTAGAGTCAGGTCTTGCGATAAACAACTCAATCCCCTCCTCGTAACAAAAACTCTCGAGCGATTCGGCGATCGGATCGAAAATTTCGATTCTGCCCAGATGCGGGATCAACACCCCCACGCGGAGCAATCGCCTGCTTGGACGCCGCGTCACGACCGTACCACGACCTGGCTGACGCGAGATCCATCCCTCCGATTTGAGCAAAGAAAACGCTCGCGAGGCAGTCGGACGCGAGACCGAAAAACGCTCCGAAACCTCGAGATCGGTAGGAAGCAACTCCCCAAATTTGTAGTGTCCTAGGCGAATCCCTTTCTTCAGATGCTCGTAAATCTCAATGTGCCTCAGCTTCCTCATGCTCGCTATTTTCTAAGATCCACACCACAGCTCACAAATGACAAGTAAATGCTAACTTTGACAAAGACTTTTCGGTTTTATTCGCTTTAAACGCGTTTACATAATCTGACCGGCTTTCAATTCTTTGCCAGAAATGCCCCCTTCCCCATCGCCACGTATTCTCTGCATTGGAGAGATCGTCTGGGACTGCTTTGATAAAGAGAAGCGGCTCGGAGGATCTCCTCTCAACTTTGCGTATATCTGCTCGCAAATGGGAGCGAAACCAACGCTCATCTCCTCAGTCGGCACCGACTCCGATGGGGCTGAAGCGATTCGCGAGATTGAGAGTCATGGACTCTCCTCCGCCCACGTACAGCGCCACCAAGTTTTGCCGACGAGCAAAGCCCAAATTGCCCACGACACGCAAGGAAGCCCAATCTTCAGTCTCGATCCGGAAAACGCCTGGGACGATCTTCGACTTTTCCCCGAAGATGAACTCCTCACTCAAAACGCAGACGCAATATTCTTCGGTAGCCTTTGCCAAAGATCTAACGCTTCCAAGACGACCATCCGGCAGCTTATCACAAAGGCTCCACCGCAAACGCTGAAGCTCTTTGATGTAAACATTCGAAAGCCCCACTTCTCCAGCGAAACGCTTCTCTCCTCACTTGAAATGGCTAACGCTCTGAAGCTAAGCGACGAGGAGCTCGGCGAGCTCTCTGAGATCTTAAATCTGAAAGGGGAAGTAAGAGATCAACTGAAGCAGATCCGTGGCAATTACGGCCTCAAACTCATAATCCTGACATGCGGTCGGCAGGGAAGCCTGATCTTGCACGAAAACGAGATCGTCCGAATGCCCGCTGAGAATATTGACGTTGTGGATACAACTGGAGCTGGCGACTCATTTGCAGCCACATTCTGTACATACCTCCTCAGAGGGCCCCCATCGAGCACGCGGCAAAACAAGCAACTCGTGTCTCAGCCTTTGTCTGCTCGCAGATTGGAGCAACAGTGCAGCTTCCCAAGCATCTTCTTCCATCCCTCCCCCAAACCATATGAACAATCGCAAGCTCTACCTTTGGTCCGTAACCTCCGCCCTCGCCGGCTTCCTTTTCGGCTTTGATACCGTAGTTATTTCGGGTGCCGAGCAAACGATCGAAAAACTCTGGCAGCTTTCGCCTACGATGCATGGCCTAGCGATGAGCGCCGCATTGTGGGGAACCGTTCTCGGAGCACTCATTGGAGCCTGGCCCGCTGAACGGTTCGGACGTCGCAACACTCTGCTCGGCATCGGCGTGCTCTATTTCACATCCGCTGTTGGCTCCGCATTGGCTCCGGAAGAATACACCTTCATGTTCGCGCGCTTCATCGGAGGCATCGGAGTGGGCATATCGACCGTTGCCGCACCTATGTACATCGCCGAGATCGCTCCCGCGCACCTACGCGGGCGACTAGCGGGGATGTTCCAGTTCAATATCGTATTCGGAATCCTGATCGCCTTTGTCTCCAACGCCGCACTCGCCAACATCGGCGACAACGCATGGCGTTGGATGCTCGGGATCGAAGCTCTCCCTGCTATCGTCTACACTGCACTTTGCTTCCTAATCCCCGAAAGCCCTCGCTGGCTCATCACCAAGCGAAACAAATCCGACGAAGCGATCGAGACTCTTGCCCAAACGCATCCGGGACTTTCCAAAGAAGAACTCTTGGATAAAGCTCACGAAATTGCGACCAGCAAACCGACTGGCCCTAAGGCAAGTTTCTGGAGAAAGGAGTTAAAGCGCCCTATTCTGCTCGCATTCCTGATCGCGTTCTTCAATCAGCTCAGCGGAATCAACGCTATCCTCTATTTCGCTCCTAGAATCTTCGAGAAAACCGGCCTCGGGGAATCAGCGGCATTGTTGCAGTCGGTAGGTATCGGAGTTACCAATCTTATATTCACCTTTGTAGGCCTGTACCTGATAGACAGACTTGGACGGCGCACTTTGCTCTATCTAGGATCGATTGGATACATACTTTCCCTCGGAGCGTGTTCGGTCGCATTCTTTACCGAGAATTTTTCCATCGTTCCAATTTGCATATTCGCTTTCATAGCCGCACATGCGATCGGCCAAGGAGCCGTCATTTGGGTCTTCATAGGAGAGATTTTTCCAAATTCAGATCGTGCCTCAGGTCAGGCATTGGGATCCTTCACTCATTGGATTTTCGCCGCTAGCCTAACACTCGTATTCCCGTTTTTCGTCACGAAATTTCCAGCCGGTTACGTCTTCGGCTTCTTCTGTCTCATGATGGTAATACAGCTTCTATGGGTCCGCTTTTTCGTTCCCGAAACCAAAGGTGTATCCCTCGAGCGTATACAGGCTTTATTCGCACAAAAAAGGTAGCAACCTATAAAATCCAAACGCTTACCAGTCATTTCATCACCAAAAACTGTAGGGCGGGGCGCTGACCCGCCATCCCTGTCGCCTCATCGCGGCGACCTACAGACTCGCCGCTAGCACCGGACTGTCAGACCCGAATTCGAATGAAAAAACGCCCCCTATCCCGAACACTTTCGATCGTCACCCTTGTAGCCATACACGTATGCAACGCAGTAGGACAAGCGAGCTTTACTCATGAGATCGACAACAGGTATCTCAATCTCCCGATAGACAATGAGCGCGGAACTCAACGCGTACGCCTCGAAGCAGATGGCGAACGTATCGCCGAGTTCGACATTCAGATAGGATCAGAAAAGCCTGATTTCTGGGTTCCTCACGACCTCAGCAATCATCAAGGCAAAACGCTCGAGATCATTCTCTCGAAGCCCCTGCAGGGGGAGGACGCCAAACCTTACCTCTCTGATCAAATCCACAACGCTGAAACCGTTTACCAGGAATCGCTACGACCACAGCTTCACTTCACCGCCAAACGCGGCTGGCTCAACGATCCGAATGGGCTCGTGTACCAAGACGGCGTCTACCACCTCTACTACCAGCACAACCCCTACGGTTGGAACTGGGGCAACATGCACTGGGGACACGCTGTAAGCGAGGACCTGATACACTGGAAGGAACTGCCAATCGCTCTTTCCCCTCCCGCCTATAACGACAACGCCTACTCCGGCGCAGCGGTAATTGATCACCACAATACCTCGGGCTTCGGAACTAACGGAGAAGCTCCACTTGTGGTCGCGTACACCAGCACAGGGCGCGGCGAGTGTATCGCTTACAGCCTCGATGGCGGCCTCACCTTTGCGCAATACGAGGGCAATCCGGTCATCACCCACGCCGGACGTGATCCAAAGATATTTTGGTACGAACCCGGTCAGCACTGGGTCATGGTTCTCTATGACGAGACCGACAGGACAAACGAACGTGGTTTCAAATACAGCGATCGTGCCCTGCAAATCTACACCTCGTCAGACCTGAAAGAATGGGAATACCAATCTCAGGTACATGGTTTCTTTGAATGCCCTGAACTCTTCGAGCTCCCCGTCGACGGTGACCCGAACAATATGAAATGGGTAATGTACGGCGGCAACGGGCAGTACCGCCTCGGTTCCTTCGATGGTAAGGTCTTCACACCTGAGACAGACAAGAAGCTCTTTTTCAAAGGTAAGTTCCACGCCTCGCAAACCTACAACGACACCCCAGATGGGCGACGCATCCAAGTTGCTTGGGGAAGAGGCATGAAATCCCCCGGTATGCCCTTCAACCAGATCATGCTCTTCCCTACCGAGCTCAAACTCGTTACCTACGAAGACGGGATCCTCATGCTACCGACTCCCATTTCTGAAATCGAAAAACTTCACACCAAGCAACACACTTGGAGCGAACGTGTTCTCGACAAAGACAACACCTTAGATACCGGCATCCAAAGCCGCACCCTCCATATCAAAGCCGAGTTCGAGCTCCTCGGCGACTTCGAGTTCGGACTAGAGATAAATGGATACAAGATCAGATACGATGCGATGGACTACAAAATCCAAGACTCGTACCTCCGTCCCATCGACAACAAAATCAAACTCGAGATCATCGTAGACCGAACCAGTATCGAGATCTTTGGCAACGACGGCCGAGCCTACATCACCGCCAACCACATCGCCCAAGAGGACAACCTCCACCTCAAAGTCTTCTCATCTTCCCCCTTTTGGTCTAACAAAGCCCAGTCACTGCTGGATAAGCTAGAGGTCTACGAGATGTCCTCGATCTGGGAGGAAAGGTAGCGGCCGTGGGCACTTCGTTTTGTCGCTTTGCTCGGTAGTCCCAAGCGGCCACAAAACAATATTTGAGGTGGGTCGTCCGCTCCGCGGCCGACCGTACGACCGCGGAGCGGGCGTACCACCTACCTATTAGATGTCCGCTGGGACAGCGGACGCTACCTTTAGAACACCTCTACTTATCCCAATAGGCATCCACAATTGCTTGGATCTCTGGATAGGCCTCATCGGTTTCGTTTAGCTCGATGCGTTGTCGCTTCAGCTCTTCCTTAAGCTGGGCGATGATGTGCTTGTATTCAGGATTATTGTACCTGTTGACCATTTCCTGCGGATCGTTCTTCAAGTCGTAGAATTCCCAAGTGTGCGGCGTCTCCTTTTCGATGCCGTGGTAGGTCTTCCCCCAATAGAAATTCTTGAATTCCTCTTCAGGCAGATAGTGCTTACCGTAGTAGAAGATGAGTTTGTAGTCCTTGGTACGCACCCCGAAGTGTGCCGGAACATAATGATGGATGATATGCATCCAGTAACGATAATAAGTCGCCTTACGCCAATCCTTCTCTTCCTTGCCCTCTAGCGTTCGTTTGAAGCTCTTGCCCTGCATATAATCAGGCGTCTTGCCACCAGCCAGTTCGATCATGGTCGGAGCGAAATCCGTGTTATTGACCAAGAGATCAGTCACCCTTCCGGATTCGATCATCTTCGGGTAGTGCATGATGTAGGGCATCTGCATCGATTCCTCATACATCCAGCGCTTGTCCTGAAGATCGTGCTCCCCAAGCATCATGCCTTGGTCGCCAGTATAGATGATGACTGTATTTTCCCAAAGCCCTTCTTTCTTAAGGTAATCAAAGAAGCGACCGAGATTATCGTCGATCCCCTTCACGCAACGCAGGTAGTCCTTCATGTACCTTTGATAAGCAAGGTGGGTTGCTTCATTTCCCTCGAACTTCCCATCCAAGAAGATGTCGTTGTAGTTGCGGTACATGTGCCTATCCGAAACGGATGTCCCGATGTAATTCTCGAGCGATCCGTCCTTACCACGCGTTCCCTCCGAGCCCCAGTTTGGTTGGTAGTACAAGCTTGAGGGCTCTGGGATCTCTGTCTTCGCCAAAAACTCCTCGTAGCGTGGGGCGTATTCAAAAAAGTCATGCGGTGCCTTGTAGTGATGCATCAAAAAGAAGGGCTTCGACTTGTCCAAGTTCTTGAGGTAATCGATCGACAGATCCGTAATCACGTCCGTGGAATGCCCTTCGCTTTCCACTTTATTCTTCGGCCATTCGCCCTTCCCTTTCTCAAGGAAGGTCGGATTGAAATACTTTCCTTGGCTCGGCAGCACCTTGTAGTAGTCGAAAGCAGCCGGTTCTTTCTTCAGATGCCACTTCCCGATAACCGCTGTGCTATAGCCTAGTTTTTTAAGTTCCTTTGGGAGGTACTGCTTCTCCGGACCGAGCTTATGGTCCAAGTCCAATACGCCATTGGTTTGTGGATACTGACCAGTGATAATCGATGCACGGCTCGGGGTGCAGATGGAGTTATTACAAAATGCATTCTCAAAAAGAATTCCCTCTTCCGCCAGGCGATCCAAATTTGGAGTCAAATCGAGACCGGCTAAACGACTTCCATACGCGCCAATTGCATTGGCGGCATGGTCATCCGACATGATGAAAATGATGTTCGGCTGTTTCGCCTTCGCTTGCAGTTCAACGCAGAACAACAAGCAACTGGCTAGAATCAGAAGTTTCCTAATGAGAACGTTCATAAGTATCTAAATTGAAAGGAGTTCCATCACTCCAGTGCCCCCTCAGAAAGCACAGGAATGTGTACATTGAAGGAATGCAGGACATTATTGTCATCCCGCGTATCTGCCGCGCAGAACAAGGCGACTGGTTTGCCATCTTCCATGTAAAGTTGCGGACGCTCCAAATGCTCCAGTTCCTGCACCTCACCGTTTTCCCACTCGATCTGTAAGGTGGACACCAAAGGGTTTGAAGCGAGGTCCCAATCGAAACCATCTTCAGAGTCAAATAACACGAGGGCACGCCCCGCGCTTGTGAAGGCTCCATGCATATCTTTAACGATCGCACGGTATTTACCATCCTGATACCAGATAAACGGATCCTCCGCGGGGAAATCAGTCCCCTTAGCTGTAAACACAGGTTTATCATACTTCTTAAACGGGCCTGTCGGGCGATCCGAAGTCGCTACACAATGCACGACTGGACCGCCTGATACTCGATCAATCTTCTTCCCTACCGCCTTATAAACCATCAAGTAGCCGCCATCGGGACGCTTGGTGATTGATGGGTTATTCGCCAGTAGAGCATCTAGGGCATTCTTATCGGTACTCGCATCGATCAATGGCTCGTCGAATCTTTCCCAAGGTCCATTCGGGTCGTCCGCAACGGCGACACCTATGCGTTGGTTGTTCCGATGTACCCAATTGTACTCGAGTTTTCCGGGCTCGCAGGGATTTATGCCATCGCCCGTGTTGCCCATGTAGTACAAATAGTACTTTCCGTCGAACTTATGGATAGTGGGATTATGGGTACACAAGCCGTCCCAAAACTCAGCTCCTCTCAAAGGCAGGGTGACGTCCTTGAACGTGAACGGTCCAAACGGGGATTCAGAAACAGCATGTGCGACTTCAGAGTGCGTTACCCACGCCCAACCGAGATCCTTTTTCCAGCGGGAATAGAACATATGATAGAGGCCATCTTCCCCCTTAATGACAGACCCTCCCCACGTATGCATGTCCTCATCCTTCAAAACTGATTTGGGCGAAACCTTTCCAAGGGATAATTTGAAGTCCTCCGTAACACGGCGGATCGCCTTCTTAGTTTCAGACCAACTACTCTCTCCCGATTCAGCATTTCGTTTCATCTTAAAAAACACTTCGTCTCCACCTTCTATTTCGATTGATACCATCCCCCTCACATTTGAGGTAAACTCTTTGTCCAAGTTGTTTTTGGATGAGCCGTACTGAATGACGTAGTCACCATCAAAGAAGTCACTGGAGTAGCCGATCACCAGCTTATCGCCGGCAATGAACGAGTCCCAGATGATCGGTGGAAGAACCTTCTTTCCAACCTTCGCCTTAACAGTTTTCGAAGGCTTGCTCTTCCCCTTGTCGTTGAGCGCATAAAGCTGAAACTTGTAGCTCTGCCCTGCTTCCAAACCCTCTACATCGATCCAAGAATCGATGGTCTTATAAGACTCTTGAACCTTGCCGCCTTTACCAGAATAAGAGACATAGTATTCGGCAGCATTGGGAACTTGCTCAAAGAGAATCCGCACCGAGTCCTTACCGGAAATGATCTGCGCTATTTCAGGTGCTATGGCATTCTGAAAAGAGACGGTCTTGTCGAGACGCGAGTGCTGCGTCGGCGTCATGAGGCTTACCGTTAGGTCCAAGACATCCGATCCCACTCCATCCCAGGAAATAGAACCACTCCACTCACCATCCGTTGGCAAGATCGTCGGCAAATCGATAGAGTCATTGAATGCGACCTTACCGCTCATGTCTCTGAACTGGTAGGCTAGCTTGTATCCACGCATCGCATGACTTGGGTAGTCACGCTCGCTGCGCACTGGCATACGCACATCTGCAGTTCCCTTGTCGAAATCGATGTTCGTAATTTCGATGCCCTTCACCGGAGCATGCTCTCGCTTGATCCGATCGAACAAGCGACGCTTCTGTCTCCAAGTATTGATGACACCCCAAACACGGTTTTCCTCGGCGGTGGTTCCCGCGTAGGCACTTCGATAATCATTGAAGGTCCACATGGAGGTACCGATCACAAACTCGTTCTTGTCGCGGTAGTGGTTTGTCCATTCGGAGAAGATCTCTTTGTCCCCGTCCAAAGCGGTAGACGGAAACGGATCGAATCCGAACTCAGAGATAAATACTGGCTTGTCCGGCCATTTGGTTCTGAGGGTCGTCAGGATCTCCTGCGGGTCGCCCTGCCAACGGTACATGTTGTGCATGATCATATCCACAAAAGTGTTCGGGTCGGTCTCAGGCGTGTATTCCTCCTTCTGTCCCGAGTTGCTCACACAAGTTACCAGGCGGTAAGGATCGAGCTCTTTCTTGACGTACTCGATCATGTCACGCCCGTATTCAAAGTGATTGTTCAATTCGTTGCCTACACTCCAACCAATGATGCAAGGGTGGTTGATATCGCGCTCGATCATTCCCTTTAGCCAGTATTTGGACAGGAAGTAGTTTTTCTCGGTAACTCTTACACCATGCTCTTCGCGTAGCTTAACGTAGGGCTCGTCGAGTATGAGAAGTTCCTCAATCTCAGGATCTAGCGTGATCCCCTTTTCGGCTTCTAGCTTGGATACCGGATAGTAGTTCGCTCGAAACTCGTCGTTGTCCAAATCGCGAATATTCGCCTCTTCAAAAATCAGTATCCCCTTGCGATTACAGACATCGAAGAGCCTTTCGTTCTGGGTACCATGCATGATGCGCATGAAGTTCGCCCCTGCCTCCTTCATAAGATCCACATCTTCTTCCAATACATGGAGCGGTTCCGAAGAGCCCCAGTAGCGACTCTCACTAACACGGTTGTATCCAGCCAGGCGGACAGGTTCTCCATTCAGGAGCATTTGAGAATCAGTGAGTTCGACCTTCCTGATTCCAAAGTCATCAACTCTTCGGTCCAAAACGGATTTCCCTTCGGAGATCGTTGTTTCCATCTGGTAGAGTTTCGGGTTATCGAAATGCCACAGCTCTACCTCGTCGGATGTGAGAACAGTGGCCAGCTGGATTTCCTCCACGCTATTCGCAGCGACTCGGAAGGAGCCACTCATGTCTCCAATATCAGCACTGTCTCGAACACGAGAGGTGACCTTGATGGTCTTTTCCTCAGCAGAGCAGTTTTCGACTTTCACCCTGAGCGTGAGCTTGGCTGCACCCGTTCTCAGGTTTGGATCAGCATGGATGTACTGATAGTCGATCCTCGCATCCTTGTTCTTGGTCAAAGCAACATCTCGAATGATGCCGCCCCAATTCCAAGTTGCCCCCACGACGGCAGTGTTGTCGGCGCGAACAGCGATTACGTTCTCTCCTCCAAAGTCCAAGACATCGGTCACATCAAACTCGAAAGGCGTGAAGCCGCCCCGATTCTTTCCAAGCAGCTTTCCATTTAGATAGACAGAGGACAGATGGTACACTCCACCGAACTTGAGGTAGTAACGTTCGTCAGACTTCTTCTTCCAATTGGAAGGAAGGTCGATCGTCTTTCGGTACCAACCAATCCCCGTGTAGTTGGAAAATTCATTGATCATTCCCCAATGACCAGGGACTTCCAAGTCGTTCCAGTCAGAGTCATCGAAGTCGCTCAGGAAGACGCGAGCTGGCTCTTCTTTAGCCTTCAAGTAACGCTCCTCGGAGATTTCTCTAAACATCACCGCATCCGCAGCCACTGTTCCACTCACGATCGCGGTTAGCTCGACATAGTTTTCTTCCTCTCGATCAAACTTGAAGATACCCAGGCTGTTCCACTCGTTACAAAAGACACGCTGGCTCACGTACTTGGTCGTTACTCCATCGGCGTGCTTCACGTTGTACTGAGTCGTCAGATGCGAGGAGAACGGATAATAGGTGAATACTTCGTAGTATCCGGACTCCTCGAACTGCGGCAAAAACCTGAAGTAGGAGTCATCATCCTTGTCACCCCCCTTAAGACTCGTGAGCGTGAAGTTATGCTGCACGTAGTCTTTCCCATAAAACCGGGAGTTTCTCCCCGCTGTAGAAGAGAGCTTCCACTTCCCCTTCGCTTCGACATTTGGGTCGGTGTTGTCGACCACAATATCCGTATCCGTTACACGGATATTCATGTAGTTCGAGCCCTCGCCGTAGATGGCGTAGAATTTCCAATCACCATTTAGCGAGAGTTCGCCTTCACCCGCAGCCGATCCGAAAAGGGCCGAGGCAAAAAAGAATGTTAGGGTAAAGAGGCTACAGTGCTTCATAGAATTCAGGGTAGTCGTTCGAAAGTGATCGTTAACTGCTTGGGTTTATTATATCCAAAACAACTACGTTGAATCGATTGAGCACCCCTTTACTAGCGATCCTCTAGTCAACAGCGCAACCAGGTTCAAACAGACAAAATCAGTTTCAGAATTTACCAATTATTCCTCGTGCCACGCTTCTAATCTCTACCCGTGGTAAATTGTGCACCTGAAGAAATTAACGATGATCGCTTCGCTAGCGATGATGCTTCGCAACATGATGGCAACGAAATCCAAGTGTTCTCTAAAGACAACTCGAACTCTCATCATGCTCGCCAAAGGCGATCTTGTAGGTCGAAGACCGTATCATCGTTAATATGATCAACAACCCCTACCGGTTCAGCTTCAACACAAAGGCATGCTCGCAAGGCTTCTCCTCTGGGAAGTGAACAACCAGTGCATCACGTGTCTTCTCAAACTTGAGCTCACCCTTGTGACCGATCATTTCGACGCTCTCAATGTCGGTATTGTAACGAGCTCCGCCTAAGGACTTGATCTCCAACGTGCCATCTTCCGGCCAGCCCAAGGCAATCGCATACAGTTGTTCTCCCTTGGTTGTGAAGCGAATGTCTTCATTCCCAAAACCGTCGAACTGCATATCCGCGAGATGCCCCACTTTGGTTTCCGTCGGCCCCTCACCATAAATCAACCAAGGACGGCTTTCATAGATCGCTTCGCCGTTCATCTTAAGCCACTTCCCCATTTCACGCAGGCGTTGCTGCTGATCCTCAGGGATCGTTCCATCAGGGGGTGGAGCCAAATTAAGCAACAAACATCCGTTCTTACTCACGATGTCCACCAGGTCATCGACTAAGTTGTTCGTTGGATAGCAAACGAGCTCCGTTGACCAGATCCACAGTTTCTTGGAGATAGAATTATCCGTTAGCCAAGGATCAGGATAGATCTTCGGCATCCGGTTACGCTCCATGCTCTTCAATTCTCTCGTCCTCGATATGCATCCATATGTTGGTGACGAACGCTTCGCCAAAGAGGAGGGCCTTTTCGGCAAGCGCCTAGTCGCGGGAGCTCAAGTATTCTCTTACGGCCTCGGTTTGATGGCCAATAACAACATCCACACCTTTAGCTACGGCTACGACAAGCTGCGCTTCATCAAACCCGTCTTTATCGGAGACACCATCTACACCATCCGCACCCACCTCGAGAAACGCCCCAAGTACGCCGAGATGGGCCTCATCAAGGTGAGCTACGAAATCTTCAAAGGCGAAGGCGAACTTGCCCTCTACGCCGAACACATCCAAACCGTAAAGTACCGCAATCCAAAGGATTGGGAGGACCAAGTGGAGAAGAAGTAGTTTTGGTTCATGTAGGGCTGCCGCTTGCGGCACGCCGCAAGGACTTAGCTTACCACCTCCTGCAATGCGGCGTGGCGGCAAGCGCCACCCCTACTTCCCTGCCAGCGGCTCACACCAGCTACAACGCTTTGTCGCATTTGTTATATCCACACCCGTCTCCCCTCTTGGAAAACAGTCAGAATGTGGTTCAAAAAGTACAATCTTCCGCCACACTGAAATGGCTCAGTTCATTGTGCGTTGCCCAATGAACCTCGATGAGAGAGCGTTTCGCATCCTCGCCCTACCGAGGAACGTATTTTGATAATCGAATAGATCAGCGAAACGTAACTCATGAAGTCTCCCCTAACGACCCTAACATTAGCAACTACCGTAGTCCTGAGCTCTCTCAGCGCCGACGAGTTCAAGCTGGATTGGACTGAATTCCACCAATTTGAAAACGAGCCTGAGTGGTTCAAGGATTCTAAAATCGGAATCTACTTCCATTGGGGTCCCTACAGCGTGCCAGAGCACAGCAGCGAATGGTACCCGCGCTGGATGCACTTCGAAGGCCACCCGGTCTACAAGCACCACGTGGAAAAGTACGGACACCCTTCTGAATTCGGCTATCACGATTTCGTGCCGATGTTCAAAGCAGAACATTTCGATGCCGGAGAATGGGCAGAACTCTTCAAAAAGGCTGGCGCTCGCTTCGCAGGCCCGGTTGCGGAGCACCACGATGGTTTCGCCATGTGGGATAGCGAGATCACGCCTTGGAACGTAGCGGACAAAGGTCCGAAGCGCGACATCACCGGCGAACTCGAAAAAGCCATCCGTGCCGAAGGCATGAAGTTCATCGCCACCTTCCACCACGCTCGTAACCTGCAGCGTCCAAACGATCCGGAAAACTACGAGTACGAGTTCGGACACAGACGTCACTACAACCACACTCACATGCCAGCTTTCGAAGGCATGCCACCTGCAAGCGAGGATGACGAGCTCAAGTATCTCTACGGCAACATGCCGGAGGACCAATGGCTCGAGGAAGTCTGGCTCGGCAAGCTCAAGGAAGTCATCGACAACTATGATCCGGACATCATCTGGTTCGATGCGTGGCTCGACAAGATCCCTGAGGACTACCGTCGCGAGTATCTAAAATACTACTACGAGGAAGGTAAAAAGAAGGGGCAGCAAGTTGTCACCACTTACAAGCAACGTGACTTCCCTGACGATGTCGCGGTCTTCAACATCGAAAAAGGCGGCAAGAAAACCATCTCGCCAGAAGTTTGGCAGAGTGACGACACCGTTAGCTTTGGTAGCTGGAGCTTCACCGACACTCTCAAGATCAAGCCAGTCTCTATGGTCGTTCACGGGTTGATCGACATCGTAAGCAAGAACGGCGTTCTTCTGCTCAACATCTCTCCAAAGGCCGATGGAACGATTCCCGAGGACCAAAAGAACGTTCTTCTCGAGATGGGTGAGTGGCTCGAAATGAACGGTGAAGCCATCTACGCGACCCGTCCATGGTACGTTTACGGTGAAGGCCCAACTCAATACCAAAAGGGTACTCATGGCGGCATCAAGACCACCACGATCTACACATCCAAGGACATCCGCTACACGCAAAGCAAAGACGGCAGCTACGTCTACGCTTTCGTTCTCAAGCAACCAGGTAAGGACGAAGTCATTACACTCGAGTCCTTCAAGCGTGGCAAAGCCGGAGAAGCCCTGGCGATCGACTCCATCCAACTCATCGGATCTACCGAGAAGGTTGAGTGGAAGCGCGACATGCAAGGTATCCACATCGAAGCACCAAACACCTTCGAGAGCGAAATCGCCCTCGTCTACCGTCTGCGTACTAACTAATTCAATACCAGGGCTTGAGGGTCAAACGAACCTCAAGCCCTTCGCTTTCACCGAAAGGTAGCGGCCATGGTCCCCCATGGCCATTTTTTTGTCCCAAACCCCATTCGGTTAGGGCTATATTTTAACGATGATACAGCCTGCGGCTTACATGATCACCTTCGGCGAGCGATGATAGCATCCACCTCAAACATCATCGCTGCGAAGCATCATCGCTGGCAAAGCCATCATCGTTAAATTCCCTCCCCAAGCACGCTACTCGTATCGAACAAAGGTCATTTCCACGATTTCTGGAACACCTTCTTTCTCCAGCACACGAAGGCGATACTTCTGAGCTGTCACTTCCTCGAAGTGATGCTTTTCGTGGAAGGTAATAGGTCCAGCTGAAAAGAGTTCCTTCCATTCGCCGTCAACCAAGGCTTCTACGACATATCTCTGGATCGCCTTCTTGTACCCACCATGCATGGACAGAAAATTGAAGCATTCCGGCTTAGAGAAATCGAGTTCGATCCATGCCGCCTCGTCCTCCGCAGAAGCCTTCCAACCCGTAAACAAATTGCTGTCCAAAACGTTTGCAGGATCAGTACCGGCGTATTCAGACCGGCTCGACACCGTTGCAGTCACGTTCTTATTAGTCGGCTGCAGCTCGGGCAACGCTCTTAGAGGTGGTGTAAACGTTACGACCTCTCCGATCTCAGCCAACCGACGGACAATATTATCATCCATCAACCCCTTATCGTTGGGAGCGGCATTTAGCAGGTAGTTGCTCAGGTGAGCATTCGAGAATTTCAGTTCCTGCAAAACCGACTCCACTGATTTCAGCTCAAGATCCACAAAGTGCTTCTCCCAAAACCATGAGGGCTGCAGAGTAGGTCCCTGCTGAGATGGGAAGGTATTATCGTATGGAATGTGTTGCCCATGGGTTGCTTCGTAGTGGACAACATCCGTATATGCGAGATCGGCACGGCAACTATGGTTAATCACCAAGCAGTCCGGTTGGATCGAATGGATGTGATCCGCTAGTATCTCAAACGGGAATTCCTCGAAATTCGGTCCCCGCCCCCAACGAGATCCCCAACCATCGATTACGATGCATACGATCTCTCCGTAGTTGGTCAGCAGTTCAGTCAATTGACGTTTCGTAAACTCCACCTTCTCCGGCGTAATCGCCCCGTGCTCTATCTTATGCTGGCGATCCCAGACCGAGAAATACAGGCCGACCTCGATCCCCTCCTTACGAAACGCGTCAGCATACTCCTGAACAATGTCTCCCGAATAAGAGCTACTAGCGATGTCGTAGTCAGTTACCTCCGTATCCCAAAGACAAAAGCCATCGTGATGCTTTGTGGTAAAAACCGCATAACTCATCTTCGCAGACTTGGCCGCACTTGCCCATTGCGAGCAGTTCAAATCAGTCGGAGCAAACGACTTCGGATCGTGTCCTGGCTTGGCCCATTGCTCCGCATGATAGGTCCCCATGTTATAGTGGATAAACATGCCGAATTTCAAATTAAGGAAATCTCGGACAACATCACCAGCCATCGCTCTTTGCGGGATGAACTGGGAAATGAGTAGTAGAGCAAGCGCAGAGAGGATCAAACGACCCAGTCTGCAAGGGAACATATCGTTTCGAGACATAGTGTGGCTTATCGGGGTTAAATCGCACCCATACTAACGATAACCAACCAAACGAGCAATGCACGTTTTGACCTTGGCTATGCAGATTCTAGCTTTAACGACAAAGGCCGGAAACGTTTCCATAAGTTAGTTCGGGGACTAAGGAGCAACACAAACGTCCACACCCATACTGCTAGGCAGGCCATTGGGAGAGTATCGTTAAGATCAACGCGTACTGAACGAACAACTACAGACCAACTACAAGAGGATATCGACATTAACCCTTGCGAACAGGACACCTCGCCACGGTAAGGCGGAAGATCTATCGACCCCAAATAGAGTATCGCCAGCAAGGTTATTCCGAACCGTCAGTCCACTCGCTTAGACTCAGCTTCCCGCTTCGCCCTCAAACCACCCAACCCTTGCTTGAAGAACACCTCCGGACGGTGCCAGACTCCAGTGCTCTTCAAAGAAGGTTCGTGCACATCTAAGCTCAGATCACAGTCCACACGAGCAATGATCGAATGCTTCTTGTCACGGGATTGAGCGGCATTGATGAAATGGCACACACCCCATGTCACACCACGCCCATACTCGGTTCCTGTAAATGCATCTGGGGTGTAGAATCCGGTCGCTGTTGGCGTCAACTCGATCACTGATGCGATTTCGAAGTTAACACCATCTTGTGCGTATTGCATAGTTTGAGCCTCATTCCCGTCCTTGATCGCCATTGCAGCGATCCCTTCCTTGAACGGAAAGTAACAGGTTTCGTGCCCCGAGTTCAGGACTGGATTCAGCGGATGCTTTTCAAAGGGGCCAAACGGATTGTCTGCGATTGCCAATCCATGGGCTACCGCGTACTTATCGCGTACATCCGGCCACTTGTTATAGGCCGCCTTGTAATAGAGATAAATCTTATCCTTGTAGACGATCAAATGAGGATCCTGCGTTTGATCCTGATCCCACTCACCTTTCTTGCCAAAAGGAACCACCGCTCTCCCCACATGCGTCCAAGGCCCATCTGGAGAATCTGAATACGCCATAGAAATCGGGCACCAATCACCGCGAGTACCGCTAGGTTCATTGAAGGCCTGAAAATAGAGGTAGTATTTACCTTCCCAAATCAAGATGTCCGGCGTCGCCACCGAACGCCAGCCGAGGGCAGGCTTTTCAGGGCGGGAAACTGCGACGCCCTGTTCCTCCCATTTGAAACCGTCTTCAGAAGTCGCATACCAGATATCACACAAGTCCCAATCCGTTGAAGGAATCTCATCGGTCGCTTGATCTGCCTTGTTCCAACCGATAGGCGGCACCTTCGTATGACGCTTGGTGTACCACATGTAGTACCTACCATCGACCAATACCGGTCGAGACGGGTCGCGACGCGTAATAGTGCCATCTCCGCCGTTATAGTCGAAGCCCTCCAGGCGAGTGTACTTAAACTGAGAGAAGAGTTCATTGTCCTGCACGCGTGGCGCGGGATAGTCAAACATTCGATCCGCTGCTGCACTCATAGGGAAATCCGGTTTGGACTCTGGCATCTTGTGCGGAAAAACCTCACTTACACGACTCTCATCAACAGAGTCATCCTCTAGCACAGTTGGCGAGCAGGCCACCATGGCCAAAGCGAGCAAACCAATCAACCCACATACTTTACTTCGAATCATCATCTTCGTACTACCGACTCTAGATCTCGTTCACCTTAACCCGAAAGAATCCGGGTGCTGATCCAGTCTCTCCACCCGCTTGCACAACAGTCTGCAACTGGGCTACGCCACTTTGCTCGCTGAAAGAGAGTTCCTCTGAAGTGAAACTCATTCCATCGATCTCGCCAATTTCGCTCCAAGAACTCAAATCATCGGAATACTCCAAAACGTGCTCCAATCCCAACGCCTGGAGATCGCTCAAGCGAGGGTATCTCAGGACTAACTCCGGCCCCCCATTCCCACCTCTCATCGTGAATTCGGAAATTTTCGCGTTCTCCGTGCTCACAATATTTCCCACGTAGATAACCGAGCTAGCGACCTTTTCGCCATCCTCGGTTATCGCTGAAATGATCGTTCTTCCTTCGGAAGCCGCTTGCACCTTTCCGCTCGCATCAACACTCGCGACCTCTGGTCGACTTGATGAAAAGCTAACCGTTCGGTTCGTCGCGTCGCCTGGAATAACGGATACATTGAGAGTATACTCCTCACCAACTTCCATGACGATCCCTCCTGGGCTAAGTGAAACATCGGACACAGGCACATCCGTTCGCTTCTGGTAATAGCGAACATAGTCGACCTTCATACTCGTCCCATCGATCGCATCGGTTACCGCTCCTGCTATCCCTCCGTCGAGAATAGCTAGGCTCAAATAGATATTCGTGAGGCTATGATTGAGTGTATGCGCCTTCGTACGAATCAACTCTCCATCGAAGTAGAACTTCATCTCCGTTTCATTCCACTCAAGACCGTAGGTGTGATACTCCTCTGAATAGTCGATTCCATTGACGGAATCAAAATCAACTAATTCCTGCCAAGATTCACCATCGTGATACTGTATCCGGTAGTTTGAGATGAGAGCTTTCCACTTTCCGCCGCTAAGCCAACCATTAACGAACTGGATGGCACCAATCTCCTTCTCTTGATCCCATTCGATCTCCAACCACTTGTCTCCGGCCATCTGGGAAATCCAACTGCCCTGAAGCACCTTTCCGTCGGCAATGCTCGAAGTCTTCGAATTGTCATTGAAGAAACCACTTGCAGTGATGCTCGTCCCTGTCGCTCGCGTATGGTTAACAAGTCCAGCAACATCTGTATCCGCAGTCTCCGACAACACGTTTACCGGATAGCCTGCCTCGTTCGGTGCATAAGCCCGAAACTCGCGGATATGGAAATGAGCTCCATGCGTGGATGAAAACCTTATCCGTTTTGTCGATACAGGGGTTTGAAGCACGTGCGAATAGGCCTCCGATATCGGCAGTGATCCCGGAGTAAAGTGCTTGGGATCATCTTCGTGCTTTTCGACACCGTTTTCGATCCACTTGTCGGTCCAATTGTGGACGTTAGTGTTTATCTCGTTGGGATAGTGCCCTTCGTTGACATCCATCTCGAAAGCCTTCTCTCCTTCCCCAACGCCTCCACGAGGCCACATCCAGAACGAATTATTCGTACCAGTCGCTCCCGCATACTTGTATCGAGCCTCGTAATACCCGTAGTGAAAACGCTCGTTTGTCCAGGTGCTTCCAGACGTCCAATCCTGGCCACCGCGACTCTCCTTACGGTTGATCAATTCGAGGATTCCATCTCGAACCACAACGTTCTCACGCCAACGGCTTGATATGACGAAACCGCCCGAGGCCGAATGCTGGGCAGTCCATTTCTCCTCTAATTGCTCATCTGGGTAGTCAAACTCATCATTCCATACCAATTTCCATTGATCCAAATCGATCCGCTCGCTTGCGAACCCCATCGAGCACGCAAGCAAGCAACTGGTGATGGCAACAGCCCTAGGGATAAACAGAAAAGAGATCACGAGTTACCCTTTCTCCCCACGAGCCTTACGCTGCTCATCAGTCAACCCTTGCTGAAAGTACACCTCTGGCTTGATATTCACCTGAGTATTCTTCATCTGCGGGTTTTCCTCATCACGACTCAATGAACAATCGAAGCGTGCAAGAAAACCGTACTTCTTGCCCGGCGAGCCACCGTTGGTGAAATGACACAAGCCCCACTCGAATCCCCGACCATCACCTGTATCCAGAAAAGCATCCGGAGCGTAGGGTTTGGCGGCGGTCGGGAAAAGAGTCGAAACCGCAGCGATGTCGAAGTTTACGCCATCCGGAGAATACTGGATCGTATTGGCCTCATTGCCGTTACGAATCGCCAGAGCCGCGATCCCTTCGCGGAACGGAAAGAAAGTCGTCTCGTGCCCCGAGTTCATGATCGGGTTCAAGGGATGCTTTTCGAACGGTCCCAGAGGGTCATCCGCAGTTACCAATCCAAGCCCCACCAGATAATCCGGACGATCGCCAAAGGCGGCCTTATAGTACAAGTAGATCTTTCCATTGTAAACCAGAGGAGCTGGACCGTGGATCGAGTACTGATCCCAAGTACCCGGTTCTCCATTTTCAACCGTGACTCCCTCTGCCCGTGTCCAAGGACCGTCAGGAGAATCCGAATACGAAACTGCTACCGGACAATTATCTCCCTTCGTACCGCTTGCCTCCTCAAAGGCTTGATAGTAGAGATAGAATTTCCCCTTCCATTTCAGAATATCCGGAGTCGCCACCGAACGCCACCCAACTTGAGGCTTAGCTGGACGCGGTACCGCGCAGCCCTGCTCTTCCCAGGTAAAACCGTCCTCGCTGGTCGCATACCAGACCTCAGCTAAATCCCAATCGGTCGAGGGAATTTCATCCGTGCAATTCGCTGCCCCTCGCGGCGGGCAAACCGTATCACGCTTCGTGTACCAGACGTAGTACTTACCGTTCTCAAAAATGATCTTCGACGGATCACGACGTGTGAGCGTTCCATCCGCATCACGGTAGTCGAAACCTTTTAGCTTCGTGTACTTGAAACTGGTGAAGAGCTCATTGTCCTCAGGGCGAGGCGTCGCGTAATTCTCATAGAGACGCTCCATCGAGCCACTCAGAGGGCGATCAGGTTTGCTTTGCGGGATATCCCAAGGGAAGTCCGATAGTTTGACGACTGGCTTAGTGTCCATTTCAAAATCTTAGGTTTTGGGGGATAAAGTAGCTGTAGGAATGGCGCCCGCTCCAAACGACTTCGCAAGATAGCACGAGAGCGAAGCAATGCAGATCGAGCACCAACCCTACGTCTGAGGTTGGGCATTAAACCAAACCTAACCGATATTCGCCATGGACAATACATTTGTATACATGGACAATATCCCGACATGAAAAAGCCGCCCGCCCAAGTTCGCTGCGAGACAGAGGTTGCGAAGCTCCTTCGTTCCGCCGGGCATAAGTTCCAAGACTTGTCAGATCTCCCGACCAAAACGATCGCCGACGTCCAGCGTGGCGTCGCGCCCGGCATGCGGGATATGCAACTCGCCAAGAATCTCCGCCCCGCCCTCCTCGAGGAACCAATCACCCAGGACCTGCTTTGCACCCGAGCCGGACATCACCAAGCCGTTTACTCCCACTACCTCAACCGACCTAGCGGAACGGAAAACACTGTTTTCATCTTCTGCACTCGTGGTCGGGGCTGGTTGGAGCTCGACGGACAAGCATGGCCTGTTGAGGAAAACGACGCCTTCATCGTTCCGCCGCACACCTCACACAAGTACGGCTCAGATCCCGACGATCCTTGGGCTCCTTACTGGGTTCATCTCCAAGGCAAACAAGCTCCAGCCTTTCAAGAGCTCATCACACCTTCTTCAGCCCCTCCAGTCATCCACCTTCCCCACGCCCAAGAAGTCACCCTCTCCCTCGAGCAACTCATCAAGGCCATGAGCCGCGTGCACACATTCGTAAACGTGCTCGCAGCCACCGGGGAGCTCTCCCGCCTCCTCACCCTCATACAATTCCGCATGAGAACCATCGAGCCACGTTCCCGCTCGGCCGAAGAGAATCTGGATAATACCATCGAATTCATGCAACAGAGCATAAGCCAAAAGCTCACCCTCCAAAATTTGGCAAAGGTCGCCAACATGAGCCCCAACCACTTCGGAGCCCTCTTTCTCAAACGCTTCAACAGCACTCCGATCGACTACTTCAATCGTCTGAAGATACAGAGAGCCTGCGAACTGCTCACCACGACCAAACTCCCCGTTGGCGAGATCGCAGACCAACTCGGCTACAGCGACTCCTTCTACTTCTCCCGACTCTTCAAAAAGACCATCGGTGTATCCCCGCGTGGATACAGGTAGGGATTGACCGCCGGGCAATCCGCAAAAGCAGGATGCTGCAAATCGGCTCGCCGGGCCGTCGAGCCCTACCTTTCCACTCGCTTGGCAAAAGCAATTATCAGCTCTCCACTCTTAGTCCTGCCCAGCAACTTGCTAGCGAAGTTCCCTTCCATGCTACCTGACCTAGCTCCTAACTGTTACTCTCCAAGATTCTCTGCTCCAGGTGTCGGCGTCATGAAGTCGAAGGTGTTCGAACCGCTTTCTAGTCGACCATAGGATGTATCCACTGCCTGAGCCCCAAACTCCACTCGATCCAAAACGACATTCCAATTGGCGTCCGTATCCACGATCAGGATTTCTTCACCGCTAGCAGAGAGTTTAAAGTTCGCATGAAGTCCTTCATCGGAACCATCTTCATCTGCCCACACGATCAGAAAACCATTAGCAGGGATCGTTGTGCCCGCTGGAATCTCCCATTTGCGCGGATTATTGGCGTTGTCCGTCAAGAACATGCCCGAGAGATCAAATTCAGCGTCAGTGAGGTTCTTCAACTCGATCCAATCATCGTAGTCTCCCTGTGGATCAGCAAGGGCAGTATCGTTCGAAGCCATGAACTCGTTGATAACGATCTTCGTATCCACAGCGTCTGCTGTAACGATCTCAAATTTGAGAGGATCAGACTCCGCTCTGGCAGGAAAATAAGTAACGGACCGATCACTGTTTCCCGAAATAGCTTCTACATAGTATCGGACCTTTTGTCCTGCTTGATAGCCTGCGGTTACGCCTCCAAAGAGACCGTCGTTAGCTGCACCATCGTCATGCAGTCCATCGTCGTACATCTCAACATCCGTATAACCTCCCACATCACCTACTCGGTAGTACAAACGAACAGAGTCTATCCCTTCCGAGTCATGCTGAGAAACAGATGCCACAACCGGAGCTGGCTCGCCCGCGGCGGGTACTTCCAAAAGCGTCACGCTCTCAACAGTCGGCCCAGACTTTCCAATATCCGCGTGGCCGCGCAAGTAGTCGTACCTACTTTGTATGTGCGACTTCAAATTACTTATATCTAGATTGTGAGTCGCAAAGGTAAAGCCCCGCTTAGGATCATCGTCTACTGCACTAGAAATCACAGTCCGGTAGGCCTCGATCAATGTATCCATATACTCTGGATTAAACTTCTCGTCCAAGATAGTCCGAAAGTGAGCGAAGTAGCGCTGCTTCAATTCCGGATCATTCAAAAATTTGTAGATAACAGGACGGTTCGGATCGTTCGCGCTATCCAATGGGCTTAACGTCTCTTGGCCTACCGTAAACGCTTCATTTCCATCGTGCTCAACTGGATGCATGCGACCCGCTTCAGGATCAAAATAGATTTGATAGTCCCTTCCCTTAGAGTAGTAACCATCCGCATCCGTAAAGATGTTCTCCGCGGCGATAAACCAGAGCCACTCGTCTACCGCAAATTTCGTTTCCATCGTTTCACGATAGTTCGAAGAAGAGGGATCGGTCTCGTCTAAGAGCTTTGCCACCGCGATCAAATTTCCCCAAGCGTCTCCCGTTCCATCCTTTTTCAGCTCGTACTCACTTGGGTAGTCACTTGAGTTGTCCCCTAGGTACATCAAGGCAACGTCTCCACTTGCGAATTGGCCGCCACCGCCGCCTCCGCCACCGGGAGGCCTACCTCCTCCGCCACCAGGCCCAGTATCCCCACCACCAGCGCCAGTACCGCTCGCAGCTTTCCAACGATCCCCATCGTAGTCGTCAAACCACTCTTCGATCAGTACCCCATCCTGCTGTTGCGCATTCGAGTACAATCCCCAGTTCTCCCCGTTTATTTCCAAGTTGATGAAGCCGCCAGCAGGAGAAATGCAGTAATCCTTGATCGAATTAAAATACAACGCTTCACGCATCATCGATTCGTCGTTGTGAGCATTATTGAAATTGAAGCTCTCATAACCCATGATATCAAAGTTTGCGTCGAGGTACTCCATGTCGATTGCGATCGACTTCTTTTCACCCGCTTGGCGATACGAGGTATTACCTTTGTACCGTATACCGACTTCTGGATACGAAAATCCATCGTAAGTTACCTCTCCAGCAAGGAATGTCGCATCCGCATAATTCTCGTCCAATATTGTACGCCAATTCGATTCCTCAAACGCGATGCTGATCGTCTGCACAACCGATGTATCATAAAAACCAGGAAAGCGCTTCGCACGAAAGAAAACAGCTCCATCTGATTTTGGTACCGACACAGGCTTTTCATCTGAATACACCGCCTTCACATCCGGTAGCCGAGCCCACTCTACGAGGTCGCTCGATGACTCAAACACCCAAGCATCGTCCTTATCACCATCCACGGAGAGCTCAAATTCATCGTCATCGATTTTCAATTCAAGCTTCCCTACGATTTCTTCGCCCTCCGCTAGAGCTCCCCCCATCGAAAGTAAAGCGACCCAATAAACAACTCTTGTATCCATTTCAAATTCCTAACGTAACGAATTTTTGTATACACACCCTAGCGAATGCCCACATCCACAACTGACACGCCAACAGACTTTTCCAAATTCGAACAGGCTCGATAGAGCCTCTGCTTTTGCTCAATCAATTCACTTCGCAACTCAAACTGAGCTTCCCGCATCTTCCAGTTCTCCATCAATTTATGGCCAGGACTCTCGCCAAACAAACCGTCGTTCGATTGCCCCAGAACCTCTTGCAAGCGACGATTCGCTTCTACGTACTGATTCGCTTCTTTCCAAGCCATTGACACGCGATTCTCGACTTTCTTCAACTCACTCCTGAGCAGCACCACTCCCTCCGCCTGGGCGGCCGCCAAGAACTCTCGCTCAACTGAGCTGAACAGATCGACGGAAAAGCCTGCCCTAACTCCCCACTCGTTGGCCAAGTCTCCACTCGTTCTTTGATTGGTATCACCCCACTCTACTTGAGCAAAGGTAGGCTGAGGGATCCAAGACCCTTTGCGTGAAATCAAATCCGCATTCAATAAGTCGTTGTCCCGCGTCAGCTCCAGAATCGTCTCGTCGTTCCGGATCGCTAAAGTCAAAGCCAACTGTGAATCAGGAAGAATTGGCAATTCCCAGTGTTCAATATCCTCACTTGCAACGAGAACCTCGCAGTTTTCAACAGTCTCGCCAAAAAGGCTCAGCTTAGCGATAGTGTCCTGATATTCTGTATACAATTCACTCAGGCGAGTGAACCGCTTAACAATATCCACCTCCACTAGAGACACCTCTCCAACCGTTACGAGGGCAGCCTCCTCCAACTCCTTCATTCGTCCGTGGTGCAGCAATAGTTCCCGCAAAAAAGAGGAGCTCTCAACAAAGAGCCACCGAGCAAAAACAGCTTCAATGTAACTGTCCCGCATTTCCACCGAAATACGCTCATGCAGGGCCGCGATTCGCTCATTCGTCCAATCCGAATCGATCTCCTCGATACGGCGAATCTGTTTTTGCTCCGCCTTCCTTGGCAACCTAATCCGCAGTCCTACCTCATAGTCCTCCCGCTCACGAAGACTGTCCTCGCCATAACCAAGCCTCACTTCCGGGTCAGGCCAAGTGCGCCCAGCCCGAGCCCTCAGGCGAATCACCTCCAAATGAGCCTTCAAACGAGCAATTCTCTCGTCTGACTCTTGAGCCTGCGATATGTAGCGTTTTAGCGTAAGCCCCGGTTTTCCAACCTCGAGCCCCACTTCAGTCTCGTCCATCCATGCAACGATCCGGGAAACGCTTTCGTTCGTTGGTTCCCCCCGCGCTGGGTACAGCAAAGTACAAAAGAGAATAAGAGTGATAAATTGACTACACACTTTCACTTCTAGATTTCTCCCCCGCCATTTCTCATCTTTGAGAATATGTTGGCGACAAGCGTTCTCAAAGCAGACGGCTCAGCTGTATCCAAAGATACCAATAGCCGCTGCCCTTCTGTCCAATCTGTAGGCGACGGAAGACTGATCGTTAGTATCCGACCACTGATTGTTCGCGACATGATCGGGTTCGAGGTATCAGGAACATCGATCACTGTCGGGCTCATACTCTTAACAACGCCAAAGACTCGCTGAGCCCCGTGACCAGAAAATCTCATCACAACCTCGTCGCCCTCCTCTACGAGTTGTTGTGAACTCAAAGGAAGAAAGGCACGAACAACGGGAGACTTTTCCTCCACCAGTTCTAAAATCGTTTCACCGGACCGCACGACATCTCCCTCTCGTTTCAGAACCCGAGCTACCAAGCCACTCCGGTTCGCTTTCAGCGAAAGAGCGTCTCGCTGCTCTAGTAAAAGAGACTCTAGCCTATCTCTTTTCGGAGAATCCTTAACCAGGTAAGATTCTCTCATTGTAATCAGTTCCTGTTTCTCCGCTTCTAATTCTGCTAAAAGATTCGGGTACTCTGCAACGAGGGTCTCAGATACATTTAGTCGTATACGATTTCTGGAGACTGTTTCCACATCGATCAAACGCCTTTCAAGCAAAGCTTCCAATCGTTCGCTCTCCTCTCGCAGAACGATCAACTCCGCCTCCTCCGTGGCCCGCTTCAGCGAGAGGTCGCGTATCTCGCGTCTCACTCCCGCCAATTCAGCGAAAAATTGACGGTATGCATCCCGAGCGTCACGTTCACTGCGTTCGCGGAGTTCAGCTAGAGCAATTTCAGTTCTCAAATTATCGATCTTCACCAGCGGTTCACCAACTCTGATTCGATCTCCTACTTCAGCTGAAATATGCGAAATTCGCCCTTCTTGCTCCGCGGACACACTATACTTCGGATACTCTACGACTCCCACAAAAGTCGCCGATTGACTCCCGACCTGCATGCCCCAGACGACGCCGAAAACCAAGGATGCCCATAATAAGATTGGCCAACGCTTACAGTTTCGAGCCAACCAAATGCGGAAACGTTTAGTCCGATCTAGACGATACACTTCTTGCTTCCCCATCCTCTAGATCTCCACCGTCTCTCGCTGCATGATAAAGCTCACTTCACGGAGTCCATCCACCTCTTTAAGCGTATTCAAAAAATCCGACTGTAGCGACTTCTCTACGAGTTGAACTTGATAAGCGTACTCAACCCCTTCGCCCTGAGCCGCCTCCCGCATGGCAACTAATTCAACAGAGTTGGCATAGTTCTTAAAAACTTCCGACAAGACCGTTTCTATGTCCGAACCGCCGAAGGCAAGGAATCGAAGCAAGCCTTCATTATGCCTTTGAGTAGAATTAGGTGACCAACTGAGAACAAGAACACTCAAGCAAAAGAACACCGTTCCAAGGACAGCGACCGCATAGATACCCGAACCGCTCGATATCCCAACGGCTAGCGATGCGAACAAGAAAATGATATCCCTTGGATCGCGAATCGGGGTACGAAAGCGAATAATCGCTAGAGCCCCCAGAATCCCCAAGCCACGAGCTAGATTGTTTCCAATCGCTACAATCATAATCGTAGACACAATACTCGCTAGCACCAGCGTTTGAACGTACGAACGGGAATAGCTAAAGCCTACGTGCGTCCAACGATAAACGGTCGCCAGCATCGAACCGAGCACCAAGCTCAGCCCGAGTGAAGTCAATATCTCGACTACGCCCTGCTGGCGTACCGCTCCCAATCCCTCAATAAATGTATCCATCCTAAGTATACTAAAACCCACATCGATCGGAAGCAGCCGTGTAGCGATCTCCCGAAAACAAGCTCTCTAACCTCATCGCGGTCGAGTACTTGCAAAATCCAGTTCGGCTAAGGTCGAAGTGCCGTATCATTTTGAGAATCCAAGTGGGCACCTGCAGCGATGACTTGATTTCCAGAACCAGACCGCCAAATGGCCGTCTCAGACCCATTTCGCTATCCATAACACGCCACTTGCCATCATCTTCGCCAAAAAACCGATATCCTTCGGCCCGTCGGTAGCGGATATTGCGATCCATGGTCACGCGGACATCCTTGTCGACTGTCCCGATCCACGATTCGCGCTCATAGCGAATATGAGCCACCGGACGAGCCCCGATCGCATTCTTCAAACGCAAAAACTCCAAGTGATTCGAAACCTCGAAATCTGCATCCAAATCCGGGATACAAAACGGCTCCTCAAACAATGCGTCACAATACTGCTCAGCTCTCACCTTCGAACGCGTTTTGCGAACATAGTTCTCTTCCCGACGTTTTACTTCGAAAAAGTAGGTCCCCTTCAAGTCCGTTCCATAGGTTCGGACACGAAGTTTGAAACGGTTCACCAACTTACGCTCCTTAGCTAAGTGCAGGCTTAGTTTGGGTGAATCCAGCTGGAGGGTCGATACCGTGTAGCTCGGCGGCGTGCCACTAGCATTGCAATCAGGCTCGCAGAACAACCGAGCGTAAGCACGAATCTCGTCCACCATATGCTTAGGCACGATATACTTTAGCTCGTGCCGAACCCTTGGTGTCACGACAGTGGGTGAGTCTTCAGTTTTCAAAGCTGATGTCAGCCCTACCACTCCTGCCTCCTTTCCATAAACACGTAACCCATCCGTAACATGCGAGAACTATAGATTAACAAAGATGATCGAAAGATGCCCATGCCTAGTTTTCGAGACTTAGCCCCAAACGAAAAAAAGAGGCCTCCCCGATTATCTCTCCCTTAAAGACAATCAGCTCACTCCCATCTCCTAGCAGAGTACGGGTGATAGCCTCAGCCTCATTCTCTCTCTCCTCCCAAAGGCCCGAATCACCCAAAGCATCCGAAAACCATAGGTTCCAAACGACATCACTCGGGTAAAGTGATCGTCGAACACTCATTTCAAAACCACCTCCTTCAGGATTCGTTTGGTTTATTCCGACTAGCGAAATGCGGCCGGATCCACCTGTCGCGTACTCCCAGAGATTTGCTTCTCCATCTTCATCGAAGTCTGACGTTGGGACAGTTAGCTCGACCAATTGCAGATCCTCATCTGAAAACCAAGCACGCTTCCAAACCTCATAGCTCATTCCCCTTACCCAACCGGGAGAACCTTGCTCACAGTAACTCAACGCCCAGCTATCTGCATCGCGGCCGAATCCAACGAGGTCAACTCTCTCAATACAAGCCCCCTCCTGCTGGCTCACTGGCCAAGGAGCCTTATCGTTGTAGTCGACAACATCCACGTCGATATATGGGACAAACACCTGCCCATCAACCAAATCTGGAGAATCAGGCTTTTGAAGCGAGATGCGCTCCCCTGCATTGTCCAAGGCCCCTGCATATGGCCCCAGCACCATGACTCCCTCGAGCGGACCATAATATTCTCGAAAGACAGAGGGCTCCACCTGAGTCACAACAGCCATTTGATTTGGCTGTAAGGTCAATCCAGAAGGGAAATCAAAAGCCAGTCCGTTGATTCGCCACGTGTTCGCCGGATTTTCAATATCGTACAGCCTCACGTTCTCACCACTCGTATTCAACAGTTCGATATACTCATAGCCCCCGGCCGAGGGATCGTAATAAATCTCACTAACTACAATTTCACCCCGTAACGGCTCAACATTCTCACTTCCCAAAGTACGTTCTGACAGAGCCACCATTTCCGTCTCACCCGTAGATAAAACATAACGTCCAAACGAAACCCCATTATCCGACGCCCCAAATTCAACGCCATATGAGTATCCTGTCAGATTTCCGTTTTCATCAGCCGAAAACAACCAGAGCGGCTCGCCATGGCTATTTAAACTGAAACCAGTTTCGCCTACCCCAAACGCGATCTCATCAACCACAAAGTAACCATCAGGAGAGACCGAGCTTCCATTGGGAATACGATATTTCTTCGGGTTTTCGTATTGGTCACTCAAATACCAGCCGCCAATTTCTGCGGTCTCACCTGTCGGATTGTGCAGCTCAATTGCGTCCACCAAGGGTAAGTCAGTATGAGTGAGAACTTCGTTGATTACGACTTGGACTATATCCAAGCTTGGCTCAGGCCGGGCCGGAGATCCCAGCTCCTCCGAACTCGCCCGCCAAGCTGAGTAGTCATCCTCATCACTTGGAAGGAGGCTCGGGTCACGAAGCACTAACGACTTTCCTGCCCCATCCGCTTCGGAAGGCCAAGGACTCGAGTCTCTGTAATCAACCACAAACAAGAGCTGCCCAGAAGCGTCCAACAACTGAACCCGCTCGCCAGAATTGTCCAACTGCCCTTCATACTCACCCGAAGCGGACACTCCGGAATACCTCTCCTGAAAGGCCGCCGTATTCGAAACGATCACTAAAAATTCCCCGGGATCCAGCGAGCTAGCGTCAGGAAATGTGAATACGATTCCATCGTTGAAGTAAGCCCCAGAGAGATCGACAGCATTCTCCCCCGCATTGTAAATCTCGACAAACTCGAGCTCGCTCCCCTCGAATCCAGACCCCGACGGCGGATGATACATTAGCTCCGAGATGACAACCTGCCCTAGGCACAAGGAGAAAGCTCCACTAAGCCAAAACACCAGAATTCCCCCAAAACCTCGATCTACCCTAAACCTCACGACCATCAATCAATGAGGTTCATCCTAGCGAAGCAAAGATGCTCAAAAGATGCTCACCGAGAATATTATCCGCTCAACTGCATCTCGAGCACCCCATCCACCAAGGATGCTTTCAAACTAAGGTCCAGCACCTCGGCGCAACGTTTGGCAATCGATAGTCCTAGCCCCACATGCGAATCATCCGACCTTGCCTTGTCGTGTCGCCAAAGCCGGTCAAACATCACCTGCACATCATCCTCATTCAGGTCAGGAGCGTCATTCAGCACACGCAACAACACTCCTTCTCCCCCAATAATGATACGCACCAATGTGCCCGAAGGCGCATAAAGCAAGGCGTTGCCAAGCAAGTTCGACACGATCGAATCCATGAGCACTGGATCCGCCAAAACTTCGACCTCTTCGTCAGCCTCAACAGATAACTTGAGCGAACGCTCATCGATCAGCGCTTCACGCAACCGAAGGCTCTCACTCACAATCCCTTTCAGTCCAATCAACTCCCTCTCCGGCTGCCCAACCTTCCCTTCAAGACGAGCCAACATCAACAAACTGTTCACCGTCGACTTCATCTTCTTGGCAACATTCGCGATCTCCTCGAAACCCTCCACCGACTGGTCGTCAGGCCATTTGGCTGCCACCTCAGCCATCGACAATATCGAAGCCAGCGGCGTACGAATCTCGTGGGCCAAGTCGCTGCTGAACCGCCTTTCCCGCACAAAACTATCCTCCAGACGGTTCATCAAATCGTTCAGGCGGTTCGCAATCGGGCGTAACTCCATTGGCAGAACGTCCACCCGAAAACGCTCGTGCAGCGAATCCGCCGACAACTTGGACGCGCGCCGCCCGATCTCCTCCACAGGCTTCAAAGCAAACCGTGAAGCGATAACCAGTAAGCCAGACAATGCGAAACAACAAACAACTCCGCCCCCCACAAGTTTCCTACCAAACAACTCTAGCTGCTCATCCAGGTCTCCGCAGCTGATTGCGAAAACCACCGTCCCCCTTTCAGGATCGTATCGAGGCCCCATTCGAACCTTACGAGAAAAAACCCGCTCACCATCATCTAAGAACTCCTCATACTCTTCAGAGGCTCGAGAATCCGCCTCGGGGATAGACAAGTTCCTCCCCCTCAGGCTATTCGATCGACGCATAACGTCGCCGTCTTCGTTCCACTGCTGAAAGTACTTTCCGCTGTCCCTATCTGAAAAGGCAGCCAATATCAAAGAGAGAGGGTCCGCCTCCTCTTGCCCATCCACATCGAGGATACGCGGAGGCCTCGGCCCTCTGGGTCTGACAGGGATCAACGCGTTTCTGCCAACGACTGACAGTTCCCCAAGCTCGCTCTTGAGATCGACTTCCATCCGAGCCTTTTCCGACTGGTAGAGCGTGACACCTCCTAAAAAACAGATCACAGCAAACCCCGGCAGAAGCCAAAGAAGCAACATTCCCCTTACGCTACTCATCGATCGCTTTCCTTCAGCACATACCCCATGCCGCGTCGGGTTTGGATAGTAGTCACATCATTCTCATCGACCGAAATTGCTTTCCTCAACAAATAGACAGCTTTCTCCACGACATTGCTCATGGGCGACGCCAACTCATCGTAGATTTTCTCCTCGATCTCTCCGCGTGTCACCACTTGTCCACTACGCAGCATCAAATATTCCAGCAATGCAAAAGATTGAGGACTCATGGTTAACTCCTTGCCTCCACGCGTAACAATCCGAGCTGAGCGATCCATTTCCAGATCCCCCACCGAGACCGTCGACACGCACTGCTGGTAACGCCTTCGACTCAAAGCCTCCACCCGCGCGAGCAATTCATCGATCACGAACGGCTTCACCAGATAATCATCCGCTCCCATCCGTAACCCCTCCACCCGATCCTCGATCGCGTCCAAAGCCGTCAAAAACAAAACCGGCGTATCCTTCCCCGAGCCACGCAAGCGCTTCAAAGCTTCCCGGCCATCAATTCCAGGAAGCATGATGTCGAGGATAGCCACGTCGTAGTCGTTCTCCTCCGCCAACCAGAGCCCTTCCTCCCCATCGCCACTCTCGTCAACTCGATAGCCGCTTGCCCTCAAGGCTCGAACAACCGATTTTCGAATCTGAACGGTATCTTCGACAACCAGCACCCTCATGTCTGTAGCCTAAAACTCATAAAACCAACCAATTACAATAAATCTAAAACGAGCACAATATACTTTCGAAGATGACCGAAAGATGAATTTGGCTAAAAATCCATCACACCCGATCATAACTCGCTCGCACAAATCTCCCTTGCTGCTCATCCCCAAGCGAATACAGGTAGGGATTGACCGCCGGGCAATCCGCAATAGCAGGATGCTGCAAAACAGCTCGCCGGGCCGGCGAGCCCTACCTTTCCACTCGCTTGGCAAAAGCGATAATCAGCTCTCCACTCTTAGTCCTGCCGAGCAACTTGCTAGCGAAGTTCTCTTCTGTGAGGCCATGACCTTCTGCGTCAAATGACACAATCAGATCCTTCCCCTTCTTTCGCGAAGTCAAAACTTTGCAGCCTCGGCCGAAATTGACTTCCTCGGATGCTCCAAAGCGTAGCGTATTCAGATCGACATCACGCTGAGCATCGAAGCCGGGCTCCGAAATCAAACGCACATCAATGCGTTCAGTTTTGTCGTCGATTCTGGACTTATTTAGAACCTCAATCCGTTTGTGCTTCGCGAGCGGCATGATGAGATTCTTCGAGCTATGCTTGTCCCGAGCCAAGTCGTCTCGTTTTGGAACATCGATCACAGCAACAGATAGGTGCGTCGCCCTGCCGTATTCATCGGTGAGCACATGAGGCCGTTCCAACTTGTACCACCACGTACGCGTTCCGTTTTCGTATTCCGTCACACCCGGCGTGTAAGCAGTCCCTGGATCAAACTTCCAGTTGATCCCGTCCGGGGAGCGCAGGTAGATCGCCCGGTAATCGAGGAAGGCATTGATCATCATGTGAAACTGCACCTCGTCTTTCCAGATCACGGGATCCTCGTAATTCGACTTCCGGTAGGTTTCCGGAATAATTGGGTTATGCTGCAAGGGCTTACTCATCACTTTGTATGGCCCCAGCGGATCCGTCCCTTCGCTAATCATCATGGCCCCCGCCTTGGTCACGAAAAGAAACCGCCCGTCCTCTAGCTGCACCCCAGACAGGTTTCGATAAAAGCGGTAGGCTCGTTCCGGCAACTCATCCTCCTCCGTCCAATTCACCGTCATAGTCCCAAGGCGCTTCCATGGTCCCCCCATCGTGTCGGAAACGAACAAAGTAGCCTCCCAGTCGATCAACGAATAAAGCATGTAGCTGCCATCGTTCAAAAGAATGATATCAGGATTGTGCCCATACCCATCTGCAAAGTCGTAGGCTGTCTCTTCGACCACCTTGTACGGTCCAGTCGGCTTATCCGCCACCACGTAGGATACCGTCGAATGCGGCCATTCCCAATGCCCCTTGGTCGCATTCGCAGGCCAGCGGGTGACGAGCATATGGAACTTCCCATCCTTATCCTCCACCGGACGGCCCCCCCAATAACTCCAATTGGGATCTTCGATTCCGTTATCCGGATCTCTTGGCAATACGCCATCCGCTCCCCAAATATCAGAGCTCAGTCTCCTGAGAATAGGCATGGGGCGTATGAGATCGCTGAACGAAGCCCCCTGCACAGTCTTCACCTTCGCCTTGATCGGCTTGGATGCCACGCTTCGATTTCCGCTGTAGTCGTGAGCAAAGACAACGTAGGTGTTCTCGATACCCTTAGTTGGCGTGAAGTCTAAGAAGCTCGTATTTTTGAGTTCCCGTGAGACTTCTCTCATATCGCGCCCTCTCGCATCACCCCGGTGGACCGAGTAGCTCTTCACATCCGTTTCAGAATGTTTCTCCCAACGTAGCCTCACCTCCGTATCCAAAACTTCGGCCCTAAGATTCGCTGGAGGCAGCGGAGGCACTTCATCGAACAACGTTGCAAACACCTTGTTTGATCCCCCCGACTCAAAGTCATCCACTCGAGTCACAACATACGAATACTCCAATCCGCGAATCGGATCAGTATCCAAAAATCCATTTTTCCCAGTCTCTCCAATTTTTTCGTACTGCGAACCTCCACTTCGATATACGCGAAATATACTCCTCTCACTCGCCAGATGATCGGACCAACGAAGAGAAATCCCCTCATCCCTTCTCACTTCCGCATTGAGAACAGGCCCCTCTCTCCCCGGGACTCGCACACTGACGTTTACATAATCCAGCAAAACCTTTATCTCATTCCCAGTGTAGAACTTAGCCCGCACAAACGGCAGGCCCGCGGCAGCGTCTTCCTCCGTGAGGACATAGACCCCACTGAAATGCTCCACAACCTTGTCGGACCCCCTCAGCTCAACCCGTTCCGCCATCGGTCGCTCCACATCACCAAATACCAAATACAACGAAATAGTTCCATCGCTTATGTATTGAAGATCCGCTCCAAAGCTCCAATCCAACACGTCACCAGCTTGAGGAATTTGATAATCAGGATTGGCATCCAAGATATCCGACTCAGCAATGCCGAGCGTATCCATTCCATAGAGAGCGCCTTGATGAATCCCCATAATCCCCTCGCCCTCCACCACTTTCGTTCTCCAATGTGGAGACTGGGTCGCCGACCGCCAATACGCCCGCACCGCTTCAAAATCGCCATCCAACAAGGGAGCATGAGGAGCGTTGTCTCCCAACAAAGGGATTCTAGCCGAGACAAAGCTAGCGAAAAAGGAGCATAGAATCGTAAAAACTAGAAAAGCTCGCATATACGCCCCTCTTCTGACTCCTAAGAACTCAAAGCGCAGCTTCAGACGAAGGTAAAACATTGAAGCTCAGAACATCCTGAATCGAGAACCCGCTGACTCTAGAAGAATGGACTTCTTCCTACTTTGCGCTCAATGGCAAACACGCGCTTCACCACGCAGCTCCTTTCAGCACGCTTAGCGATGGGACCAAAAAATGGCACCCGCCGGAGCGGGTGCCAAATCAGATCAAACTAAACTGAATCAGATACTCTGCTAGAACTTGAAGGTATTGGTCAGAACAAAGGTCTGGAGAGCCCCGCGCGAGTACGTATCGATAATTGGGGTACGTGGATCGTCCGCTACCACCGAGTGACGTGTGACAAACGGGTCCTTGTCACCCAAGTTGTTCACGTTGACCTGGACCTTCCAGTCCACCTTGTCCCCGAATATCTTTCGGTTATAGGAAGCGTGTATTCCAATATTGTAGACATCGCTGCTGTAAAACGGATTCTTCGCATCCACGATCGTTCCGAGCTCTGGATCATCGATGAACGGGAAGCCAGTCGCCGCCTTGTCCTGCCAGATCGCATTGCCGCCAAAAGCGACACCCTTGAACGTTCCGTCGAGGATCTTGTAGTTGGTCAAGAAAGTCGCCTTGTACTGGCGCTCGTTGTTCTTGTATCCACCGACTTGAGCAAGCTGCAGATCAACCTTACGCTGCATCACATCGAAGAGTTCACCCGCAGTCATCGGGTCAGATGGGTTGGCTTCGCTTTGACGGTCAGGGACCTCTTCAGAGCTGCCCTGCCACTGACTTGAGTACTCATCGATCAACTCGAGCGTACGAGGCGCGACATTGGAGTCGAAGGTCTTGTAGTGGTCGAGACCGAACATGATGTTCCAGTTTTCATTCACGTTAGCCGTCAACTGGAACTCCCAACCTTCGGATTTGATATCCTGGGTGTCGTTCACCTGTGGCACCTCATGCCATTCCGACTTTCCGATCGTATCAAACAGATCGCCGAGGTCGCTCCAGATCGGACGCCAAGAGGTTGGAACCGTCGCGTTCGCAACAGCCATATCGAACATTGTGAATACACCACTAACCCGACCTTCAAAAAGGCCGAATCGCACACCATAGTCCTCTGTCTCCCCGGTTTTCGCTGGCATCGAAGTCAAGTCTGGCCGTTGGCCGAAGTTAGCCACGGAGAAGGAATCAGCTTGGTTGTAGAACAACGAAATGTGATCAAAGACGCCTTGGTTTTCGATAGCGTGAAAAACGATCCCCTGATTGGAGGTGGATGGCTTAAGGCCTTCGGTTTCCGGGTCGGCCGCCAATCCCACTTCACGAGAGTCCAAACGCACAGTCGGGCTATTGCGTGGTCCTGTTCCCCACTGGGTGATCTCATCTTGACGCCAGCCAAGAGTTGGGACGATGCGTCCGTTCCAGAAACGCGATTGCCAAACCAGCAGAGAGGAATCGATCTCGGTTCGGTTGTTGTTGATACCGGCACCATTGAGACGATTTCTCCAATCGTATGTGTTTCCTGGGACGCTGTTCATAACTTCCGCCATATCGTAACCCCAAGTAGGACCCGAGAACGACTTGGTGTCAGGGTCGACGTATGTAAGGACTCGGCCAAGCAGAGGACCTTCCTCTCCGTTGCTCATCACTCCTTCTGGGAGGAGACGCAAAACGTCCCAGTAAAACTCGTCGGTATTCTGTTCGAACATCAAGACGAAGTCGTGCTTGCCCAGCCACTGGTACTGATCGCCATCGGCGAAGTCGTGAGTGAACGAACCGGAAGCACGTATACCTCGGAGGAAGCGATCCTGATCCATGGCAAATCCACCGGTGGAAAGCGTGAAGTAGTCGCCAAAATGAGGATTCGCGGTGACTCCGTCATCAAGCGTAGTGTTGGCATCGACAAAGAGGTTACTACCGCCCAAAGGACGGAAACCGTAGAGTACAAACTCGTCGTTGTAAGCGAGCTCGAGGTTGATCTTCTCGTTTACACGGTACTGAGCGATCGCCTGGTAGTTGTATCCAGAAAAGTGCTGCGCTCCGCCTTCGCCACCAACATTGAGATCAAGCGGCAAGAAGTCGACAGGGAGAGAAGCGATCCCGCCAGAGAGCAGACGAGTACCGGTACCACGCGCAAAGTTGCGAAGTTGAACCATACGACCCGAACCATCGTTAACGAAGGCCGTTTGGATATCGTTTCCGGTCCAGTTCGCAGTCCCTTCCGGGAACTCCACGTCCTCGTCACTCGCAGCAGCATCGACGCCGGGCTTGCCAGCGTTGATCCAGGCAGTAACACGGTCAGCCGGCACCGAAGGATTTACCGCAGCACGATCCCAAGAGAGGTGCTCCCCTCTAAACTTGACAGAAAGTTTCTCATTTGGCGTGTAGTTAAGAGCGAAATACGCGCGCTCTTGATCTTGAAAACCTGGCTGTATCCAGTGATTGGAATTGGAATCGAGCAATGAAACGCGGGCCGCCAACTTGTCTTCGATCAGAACCTGGTTCAAGCTTAGGCTAGTACGGTAAGAACCGTTGTCGTCAATTCGTACCTGCAGCTCGTTAGAGCGCGTGAACGTCGCATCCTGAGTGGTGCGGTTCACCAGACCCGCAGGCTCACGAGTCACACCGAACAGTACCGCATTCGGTCCGCGCGAGATCTCGAAACGTGACGCGTTGTAGGTGTCGGAAGGAATATTCGAACGGAATTGGTTACGAACGATGTTCTCAACCTGCACCCCGCGGAACATGGTGTTGTCACCCCACCATTGCTGGCGGCTGTTGCCACGTCCAAACTGGGATTCAGACTTCTCCGCGCCTGGAGTAAAGATCAACATGTCGTTGATATCGGTACTCGCGGTGTCCTGCCACACTTGTTCAGTAAGGATGGACATCGTAGTAGCCAAGTCCTTGACCGCCGTGTTGAGGCGAGTGCCAGACAAGGTATTTTCCGCAACATAGCCGCGGTCGTTCTCAGCAGTGACTTCGAAGGGAGAAAGCTCGAAGACTTCCTCTTCCGCGGAGTCCTGAGCGTAGCTCAATTGAGCTCCCGAGAACAGCAATGCCGAAACAAGAAGACTGCTCGCCTTCACCTTTCCGGACATTGAACGCTGTTCCCCACTATCTATGGTATGCATTTTGTTCATGGGTAGTTTTGTGGTTTCTAGTTTCTTAGTTCGCTGACCTCCCCTCAAAACCAGGGGTACCCACCTCGAAACGCGCGTAGCCAGAACACTCCCCACAAGGGCCTAGGGCTCATCGTGAAGACACAATACCTCACACTTTCCCACTCGAATTAGATCGTAGTGGAGAAGCTGTTACGGATTTTAAACTGGCAAAATGGACTTACTTTCGGGGTGATGCCTTGAATCTGTCGGGGCAATCAAAGAAAACAAATTTGTGTGTTGTATACATTTGTTACCCGAGAAGCCAAAAGTGACTAAGCTCTAACGTCTTTTTTTTTGAAATTTCTCCGGTTCCCAATCTGGAGCTCCGCAGCCATGTATTCCAAAGATCTTCTAGAACGCTTTTCTTTTGAACTAGCGTACTCTTCCTAAGATCGGAAGGTAGGGCGGCCACGCCGTAGGCCGCCGTAGAGCCTTGATTCTGCATTGCGGCTGACTGGGCCAGTCTGCCCTACCTAGCGCCTATTCATAAGAAAAATGCTCTAGAACGTTAAGGTGTTCGTCAGGAAAACAACCTGTGGGTTCCCTTTGCTCATAGATTGCAAAATCGGCACCCGAGGATTCAATTCAGCCGCCGAGTGCCGAATGGCAAAGGGTTCCTCATCCCCTAGGTTCGTTATATTGAGCTGTACCTTCCAATCGCAGCGATCGGCAAAAACGCGTCGCTTGTAAGCCGCGTGCAAATTCAGATTCAAAAGTTCCTTCCCAAGGAACGGGTTCTCAATATCAGGCACCCACCCAAGCTCGGCGTCCTCGCGATAGGGAAACCCAGTGGACGGCTTGTCGCGCCAAACAACACTGCCTCCAACAGAAAAACCGGCCAACGGACCGTCTCGAAACTCGTAGGTCGAGAGCAACGTCGCCTTGTTCCCTCTTTCGTTGTTTTTAAATCCTCCCGCCTGAGCCAGTCTCAGATTAAGCGAATTCATCATCTCTTCGTAAATCTCGCCCGCCGTCTTGGTGCCCTGGTCAGGTACGATCCGGTCGGGATCTACAATGAACTGGTCTCCATAGTCAGCAATCAATCGCCTTAAGTTCGGGGCGACATTCGAGTCATAGGTCCTGAAGTGATCGACGGCCAACATCATGCGCCATCCACGAAGCAGATTCGCCGTTAGCTGGAACTCCCATCCCTCTGAAACCAGATCCTGAGTATCGTTTACAGCCGGGATGTCATTCAACTCGTGCCTTCCAATCATTCCAAACAAATCACCCAACAAGGTTTTGGTCACCAAGCCGGATTCCAACAGCTCGTTTTTCGACTGCATTTCAAATACCGTGAAGACACCGCTTAAACTCCCTTTCCCGAGCCCAAAGCGCATCCCGAAGTCCTCCGTCTCCCCGAGTCGCGGCGGATTATTGCGGTTCTCTGGAGTACGACCAAAATTAGAAGCGGAGAAGGAATCTGCCTGATTGTAGAAGAGCGAAAGATAATCGAAAGCCCCTTTGTCGCGTATCACCTCTACAACGACACCTTTGTTGGCTGTCTCCGGCGATATCCCGGAAACTTCAGGTCGGTAGAGATAACCTTGTTCGCGAGCAGTCGCTCTGGGAACTTCTAGAGGAGCTGTATCGTATTGATCAATACGATCCTTTCGCCAACCCATAGTTGGGATCAACCGCCCATCAAAGAGATGCCCCTGCCAAACGAAAAGGAGCGAGTCTATCTCAGTTCGATTGGCGCTATTGCCCCCCACAACTCCATTTAACCATTGATAGTCATTTCCCGGCACCGCGTTGAGTATGTCTTGGAATCCAAGAGCTGAAACCGGTCCTGAAAATTGCTTCGCCAGCGGATCGATGTAAGTGATCACCCGGGCCGTGCGATCCTGGTCGTTCGCTTCAACGCCATCGGGTGGCGTAACGTTTATCAAGCGCAGTACATCCCAATAAAACTCGTCCGTATTCCGCTCCAACACAAGAGCTCCCTTGTGTCTTCCCAAGAAGGAGAAATCCTCGCTTCCTCCAAAATCATGGCTAAACGAGGCAGACAGACGATGAGCACGTAAATAGCGATCCTGTTTCAACCGATAGTTAAACTCAGCGAGGGAGAACAAATCACCAAAATATGGGTTCGGTGTCACCCCGTCATCTAGGGTAGCATTGGCATCCACATATACTTCGCTTTCATCGGCCGCGATAAAGTCGTAGAGCATGTATTCAGAATTTGCTGCATACTCCAAATCGAGACCAGGCTTCACACGGTATTGAGCCACGAACTGAAAATTATCACCGTCAAAAACCTGCGACCCGAAAGCTCCTGAATGGTTTAGCTCAAGCGGCAACATCCCTTCCTCCACCGAAGCGATGTCTCCAGATAACAACAAGGTTTCATCACCCGCCGCAAAGTTACGCAAATTGACCATCCGCCCAGATCCATCGTTTACATATCCATACTCGTTCAACGCCGACAGCCCTGCCACTCCCTCCGGAAACTCGACATCATCGTCCTCAGCAGAAACATCCACTGCTGGTCTTCCCGCTCGCACCCAAGCGCTAACATGATCCTTGGCCAGCGTGGGATCCACCGCCGCCCTTTCCCATTCCATATCTTCGTACCGAACTTTCAATGACAGTCGTTCATTCACCTTGTAGTTCAAGGCCAAGTAATACCGGTCCTGATCTTGATACCCCTGCTCTATCCAGCTGTTATGACGGTCGTTTAAAACGGCCAACCTCACCCCCAGCCTATTTTCGAGCACCATTCGGTTAAAATTCGCCGAATAGCGCCACGACCCATTATCGTCCGCGCGCACCTTTAGTTCGCCACTGTTTGAAAGGCTTGCGTCCTGAGTCGTTCGATTCACTAAGCCCGCCGGAGCGCGGTTTATCCCAAACAACACTGCATTCGGCCCTCTGGAAAACTCGAACCGTTCCGCATTGTACGTGTCCGAAGGCATGTTCGAGCGAAACTGATTCCGCATTATGTTTTCGGTGTGTATTCCGCGGAAAATCGTCGTATCTCCCCAAAAGAGCAGGTCCGCATTTCCACGATCCCGTTGCGTATCTGCTCTCTCCGACCCCGGTGTGTAGAGGATCATCTCATTCACGCTAGTCATGGCAGTATCCTCCCAAAACTGAGGAGTCAGGATGGAGAGCGTATTGCCCAAGTCCTTTACCGCCGAGTTTAAGCGCGTGCCAGACAAGGTGTTTACCGCTTCGTAACCTCGATCCTGATCGGCGAGCACTTCAAACGGGGATAGCAAAAAGACACTGGCATCATCAGCGCTCCCCGCCTTTCCGCCTGCATTCCACAAACCGCGCTTCCCCGAGAAGGTTGAGGCCAGTCCCCGAAAAAACCGATCCATCCCCCTCTTACGCTCCTCCGGATTGGAAACGCGCGCTTCGCCTTCATCGTCGGCGACCAAATCCTCTTCTCGCTCCACAATCGCGAAAGCGCTACCGCCACTCGCCGCGACAGCCTTCCAAGGGCTATCACCCAGCAATAAACGAAACGCCTCGTCCACGGAATACTCGCCTTCCAACGCGAGGCTCGACTGCGTTTCCGGAATTCGAATTGAAATCAGGATCTCGACACCCGCTTGCCGTGAGACCTCCTGAAGCGATTCCGCCAAGTTTCCAGCAGGGACATCAAAAGCGACCTCAGCTTCACCTGCGCACGCCAAACGCGCGCTGGCTAGTATCCAGAAAGCCAGAGCGTATAGAGATCCCTTGGTTAGGCAGCGTTGATAAGTATTCAAAATATCCTGACTAGAGGGCTGAAACGTTGCTAATAGCAGCTCTCATCGCCAAGCATTTCGGCAGGTGTAAGTTGATCCGCATAACAGCACTCCGGGGTAAAAGAGCTATACCACGAATTCGAAACCACCCTTATCTCATTTTCAATACGATAAGAAAGTCGTCCCGTTTTTCGATTTCGATTTCTAGTCCAATTCCTAATAGTTCGATAAATCCATCCACATTGTCGGAACGTACTGTCGCCGTAACCCTGTGCGCTTGCAGCGAACCACCCACCAGCTCGATCTTCACCCGGTTCCGTCGATTGAAGTCCTCAACGATCTCCACCAGAGGCACATTCGAATATTCCAGCATCTCAGATTTCCAAGACAAGCGCTCGTCAATCGCTTCCTCAGTCACGGTCTTTATCTCGAAAGAACTGCCTCCAACTGCCCGATCCCAGACAGACAATTGTCCAGCCACCAGATTCCGCCTCATCTTTGACTTAATCGCGTCCACCGATCGCTCGATCACGCCATCAAGCGCAACACTTCCTTCCGTAACCATTACCTCGATCCCGGAATCTTCGATGCAGACGTTAAAGGCAGTCCCGGTAGCTTCCACCACCGCATCCCCTACACGTACTCTAAACGGACGGTCCTCATCCTTTGCCACCATGAAGTGTGCCTCGCCGGAGTGCAGATAAACCAACCTCTGATTCGCAGAATACTGCACCGACACCTCCGCCCCTTCGTTTAGTTCCACAACCGAACCATCCTCCAAGAGATGATTTTCATAGGAACTCGCCCCTCCGAAGGCCAAAACCTCGCTCTGAATCTCACCTGCTGGCCTGAGCACAAAAAAACCTACCAGCATCACAACCGCTACCGCGGCAGCCACTCCAGCAGAGAAAACCTTCCCACCGAATCGCGGCCTGACTCGATACGCCAATAAGTCCGGATTCGGTTCCAAACTATGCTGCGGCTTCCAATCAGACAGCTCATTCATCGAGGACCATAGCGACAAGCGTTCTTGGTACACCTTCTTGTGCATCGGGTCCTGAGCCAGCCAGTCGTGGAACTCGTCCTGCTCCTCGGCCGTGAAACCTTCTTCCTGCTTCGCCACCCAGGCGGAAGCCTCTAAACTCACCCGATCTTCATCAGTCGGATCTAATTGGAAACTATCCTCGTTCACGCTGAATATCCCTCTCCACAGTAATCCCTCACGTACATGGCGCACTTGTGCAACCCTATCGTAATCTGAGCATTAACGGTACGTGTCGAAATGCCCAACTTCTCTGCGATCTCCCTCTGTGTCATTCCATACACTTTTCGCAGAGTGAAAATCTGACGGCAGCGATCCGGCAAGGACTGGATCGCCAAGGTCAAAATCTGCAGCTCCTGATTTTTGACCACTGTCTCCTGCACGTCCACTTTCTCGTCCAGCAAATCGCAATCCTCGATCTGCACGCTCACATCGTAGCCCCGCACTTTACGGGTCCGAAGTGAACGGAGAGCCAAATTGCGAGCCGCCCCAAACAGGAAGGCCTTCGGAGAGCGCAAAACGCCCTCTTCATGCGCCTTCACCGTCGACATCAACGCCTCTTGCACGATGTCATCAAACTCCAACTGAGGTGGAAACCGTCCACGCAGCCACATGCGCAACTCGGACTCGAGCGGTTGTACGTTCTCTTCGAACCAACGATTTCGTTCAGGGGTTTCTGGCGGCATAAAAGGCGGTGGGGAGCTACAGTATAATGGATGTTACCCCAAGGCCTCAAATTGACTAAAAGTTTTTTGCTACACCATTAAATTCCCAGAAGTAGCACTACCGCTCGCGGTACGCCGTAGCCCCCTAAGCGATTCCCCCTCACTTACTCCGCCCCTGGTCGTAAAGTCGTTTCACTTCCTCCGCGGAGATCGCCTCCTTGAAAACAACGAGCTCATCGATTCGACCATTCAGATTTCGAATCGCGAACTCCGGATCCTTTCGGAAGGGCTGCCCCCAGTTGCCGATCTCCGCATTGCCGATACGCAATTGGTCGATAACATAGCCTTCCTTGATCTTGTGCTGGCTCACGAGCTCCCCATTCACGTATTGTGCGACCCTCCGATTCGCTGGGTCAAAGGTCGAAACCAAGTGAATCCACTGCCCGCTCATCGACATGTCCCAAATCTGTGGAGTGTAATAGCTCCTCGCCGCTCGTAATCCGGTGATCTTCGTCAAGCCATCCCTCGCCGCTTCTGGGCGAGTTTCATCCACCATCACACCAAACATCATCCGACCATCCTGATGGATCTGCCAATGCGGCTCACCGTCCTCGTATCCGTCAGACAAAAACAAAGCGTTGTACTGACGGTCCAGACTATCGATACGCGCCCAACAAGAAAATGAGTACGCACTGAACTCACCGGGAATTTTAACACGAACCCGGGAGCCCGGTTGACTGAACTCCACGGCGCTTTTGAGGCCACCCCAACGCCCATCAACCCATTCGGTCAAAATTGCAGCACCATCCAATTCTCCATCTTGTGGATACAATCCACTCGGCACCCGATCGGCTTCACCTGATGGTTCTGCCAAAAACGGATAATAGGCAATGACTCGAGGATCCTCGCTCAACGCTTCGCTCGATTTTTTCCATACCTCAAACGCCCGCTTAGCCGTATCAGAAAACCCTTTGGAGACTCCAAACAGATTCGAGAACGACTCGATACTCGAACCAATAGGAATCGTCTCTCCGTCTCCCCGCAAAGCAACCGCTTGCCCTTCAGTTAGCTTTCGATCCTCCAACTCTACCTCACCTGAGAAAACCTCTACACGCACCTCCTCCGAGCTTGTATCTACGCCGAATTCAGTACCCAAATCGACAATACGCCTACCATTTGACTCAACTACAAAACCTCTAGCCGCGGGTGGAACCTTCACCCGCAATTTCCCAGAATGCAAAGTGGCTTCCCATGCGGACACGACCTCCAGCTTAGCCGGAGCTTCGACATACAATTGAGCGCCAGAGAAGAAATCGATTCGTGCACTTCCACTGGTCAGATCCAAAACCTCTGCACCCAACATTTCCCCAACTCGCAACTCAAGACCACCTTGAGCAGCCGCATCGACGAGTCCATGCACAACCGCGTAACCTTCCGCCGTCACTTCAGGAACATCTGCCACGGTTTCCTCACTGACAGAATTTGTATCCGAACGGAAAATACCATCGAGCAGTATACCGACGAAAAACGCAACAGCCGCTGCAGCAGCGATTGGAATCCAACGAGGAAAACGAACGACTTTCCCAGTAGTCTCCGCAGTCCAAGCATCCTCAAGCTCTTCTGGCAAATCTGCCGAACTCCTTAAGTTCGCATCAAGAGCCAGATACTGCCGAGTCGCGGCTCGCAAGGAAGGGCTTTTCAGCATCGCCGCCTCGAAGCGTTCAAACTCCTCGGGAGTGATCGTCTCGTTGCAATAATCCTCAACCCACTTGAGCTCCTGGGCTGTTAAATCCTCACTCATCACGCGAGTCCCTCCCCTTTTAATCGTGCAGTAATACACTGCAAAAGCGCCTTACGAATTCGATTCAAGCGCATGTAGAATGTCCCAGCTTTCACCCCTGCACGCTCGGCAACCTCCGCCGTTGTTATTCCAGGAGTGTAAGCGAGTTTCACCCAGATTCTCTGCCTCTCCGGCAAGTTCTTCAGACAGAGCTCGAGGGCTTCGTATTCATTCTGCCTTTGATCGAGCTCATCGATCGACTCGTCAGCCATAAGCTCAATTAGGTTCTCGCCAAAGGACAAACGATCCCGCGCCATCTTTCGGCGATACGATAAAGCCTTGAACCGAGCGATCACGCACACCCACTTGATGAAGGAAGTTCCAACCTCGAACTGGTCAAACTTCTTCCAAGCCGTCAACGCGACCTCTTGCACGATCTCGTCCGCATCATGCCAAGTCGGCACCAGACCGCGAGCGAAGTTACGCAGCTGAGATTCATGCTGTGTAAAGAGCTTCACATAAAGCTCGTAGTCATCGATGGGATCTTCTTCGGCCATTTTTACTGCTCCAATCTCCTACTATAATTCTATTTCCCTGTCCAATCCTCAGCGAGTTCCACGTCGATAAATCGGAACAAGCCACACGGTACTTCTAACTCTACCGTTTTCCGTCCAGCGACAGGTACTCGTTCTTCGCTCAACAGATCGGTCAATTGGGTTGGCTCCACCGATCCAAACGTGATCTTTGCCACCTTATCCGACGGGTTCAGGTATCCGCCATCGATCAAGGTCAACCGCAAGTGCTTAGGAGCTGTCTGGGCAACCACCCAAGCAACATCCCCCGATACCGTTATCGGTAAAGCTTTAGCACGCTCTTCTATGTCCGAAACGACTCGTCCATAGTATTCATCAGCCGGGTACCTTGTCTGTCCATCCTTAGAAAAATAGCTGCGTCCATCGGTAAAGTGCTCCACCAGAATATCACGATACATCGGGTGTAGCTTATCGCCCAACTTACCTCTAGGCGCACCGCGATCCGCCATCGCTCCCTCCTGCGGTGGCGTAATAAGGACCAAACCATCGCTGTAAGGGGCCAGGAAATTCTGTCGTCGATCATCAACACCTGCCGCGTATCTAGAGAAATCCCACTCGGTCGTCTTCGCCCCTGGCCAAGCGCCATCGAGGCGACCAATCACGTACGGATTGTTTGGATGGAAATCCTTGTCGTAACGAATCGTGGTTGTAGTCGCGTGCCCTTCGCGGATAAAGCGATCATCAGGCTCAGTCATGCTTAAATGCACAGGAGAAAAGCTTACTATCTCTTCCCGGCGCGGCACATATAAGGCACTTTTGGCGATCAGCTCCCACAACACCTGCATGTAATCCGAGTAATCGGATTTGATATTGAAGTTGTTGATGTATTGAGCCCCGTAGGACACATGGAACACCGCGTTCCGCAAGAAGTGATTCGGCAAGTTTTGCTGCCCAAACTGCCTCGCCCGGGTAAAGCAAGGATTGTCACGAGCGCAACGCGTTCCCCAACTATCAAAAGACCCGCTCGCCCAAACGCCGAGACGTCCCGCGAGGCTAAGCTCCATCGTCATATCCGCAGTCTCTTCCATTGACGGAATCGCCACATCTGCAAATTCCCCCGAAAGGAAGCGCGACCAAATCGGCTGATGAATATCACCCAACCAGAAGTTATGCTTGTTCCTCAGGAACACCCGAGAGTTGTTCTCGGCTGCGTATTCAGCCAGTGGAGCAAACAGATTATCGATAACAAATGGGAAGTCCTTTTTGTGTACGATAGTTAGCTCCGGCCATATAAAGACCGATTGACGTCCCTCGCCTGCATCAATCACTTTCCTAAACGTCTCTGGCGAATAAAAATACGGATCTGTCCCATGCCCGCCCCAGGTACAAAAACCATCCTCCGAATAGCTTGAGACCATCTGATCCACCACGTCTTCGTGGCTTTGGTTGTACTTCTGTCGCGCGTCACGAAGCTCCTCCCATGTTTCGTGCCCAAGAACAGAACGATCCCAAAGTTCACGGCCCTTCATATGGGCATATCCAAGAAAGGCAGGAGAATCTGGATACGCCTTAAGTTCCTTCACAACGGAGTCAATCCCCTTCGGCGGGGACATAATGTAGGTAGAAGCTGACTGAGGTTCCCAATCAGGCTTAGTGAACTCATCTAACTGAGAGTGTAACCGTTCGGTGTTCTCAAGGATTGATCGAATCGAACCCGGGGGTTCGAGCTGTGCGAACTCTCGCTTCCAGTTTTTCTTTTCCACATCCACGATGTGAATACAACTTCCTCCGCTCTGAGAGCTGGCTAGGATCAATTTTCCAGTCTTCGGATCCTTGTAGAGGTCGTTGTAAGCGTAGGTGCCTTTGATGACTTCCGTCGACTTGGGATCTAGAGAAGGTTGCACAAGCAAAACGTGCTCCCCTGCTAGGACAAAGTAACGAAACGAGCCGCCGTCTGGAATGGTCTCCGTCTGCACTACACGATACCCAAAGCCCAAGTTCTTCTTCACCGACTGCAAGCGGAACTTTCGGATCTTGTCTTTCTCAGCATCGTAGACTCCAAGAGTGATTCGGTGTTGAGTCGCCGAGGTCCCGACAAGAGTCTCAAAGGTTCCGTCACCGTCCGGATCACGCACTCGCATGTCTCCGATAGGCGAATACCCATGCCCCGTATTGAAACGCTTATACGGCTTGCTTGCGAGCGGCTTAAATTTGAAAAACATCGCACTCTTGGTGTTGTTGGTCAGCGTTCCGTCCATCAGCAGCACATCCGAACCGTCTGCCTGCGGAATCGCTCGCAGGAAGTTCACCGAGTGAACATTGTAGGTAAGCGTTCCGTCATCCGCCCATTTCTTGCTGGGACGCATGCCGCTTTCGTAGGAAGAGGATGGCACCGTTTTCAGCAGTTCTCCATCGCTCGACAGCCAATAGAAATTCAAATCCGTTCCGCCACAGGCAATGTATTGGCTCCCTTTCCTGTCCTTCACCACACAAACGGAAATCATCGGCGTTTCGCTCGGCTGGAAGCTCCAAAGCGTCCTTCCTAAGCGATCGAGGCAATAGACTGCTCCATCCGCGTTCGCAGCTAAGATCTCATCGCTTCCATCTCCGGACAGATCCCCCGTCCAGAGATCGTAGTTCATCAAACCCGAGAGTGGATTCTCCCAAAGAGTACTCCCATCAAAACCAATCCCTAAAAGGGTTCCCTCATAACTGCTTGCGACAACATACGACCCTTCTTCCGTAGCCGCACTACTGACCTTGGACACGGTATATCCCGTATCGTAGCTCACGACTCCACGGCCATGAGTCGCTGTTAAGGCGACTAACAGGAGTAAAGCAAAAGCGGAAATTTTGGCTGAGCTCATAGAGAGGGGCATTGGCATTGTTCACCTGTCTATTCCCCTCCCAGGTAAAATCTCACATAAAGAAGCAAGTGCATGCACCCACTCCAGCAACTCACCTCTGAGCAACCAGTTACGGCCGCTGCCTTCAGTTCGGCAAACTGCCCTTCCAGCCTTTATCAAATTGAGCGATTAACGCCTCAACGAGCTCTGGGCTATCCGCAGCGATATTCTTAGTTTCATCCGGGTCCTGATCATGATCGTACAGCTCCACAAAAATCGGCTCCGCGTCCAAGTTCCGATAGTCCTTCCAGAGGACAAGACGGTGCGTATCGGTACGCATCGTGTAGCTCATCAGGTGTTTTTCGAAAAGCTCTCGATCCCAACGATCTTTCTGCTGCTCAATAATCTTCGCTTCCACATCCTCGATCAGGGGTCCGAAAAACAATTCACGCATATCTTCGGTCAATGGATTCGCCGCCCACTCACGCAAGGCGGGATTTGGATACTGACTAAACGCCGCAGTCTTCCAGCTCCTATCGGGATCCTCAAGCAATGGCTTGAAACTATGCCCCTCCACATGCTCAGGAATATCGACTCCTACCAAGTCGCATAGAGTTGGATACATGTCGACAAGCTCAACGAGAGCATCCGTCGTCTTGCCACGACTTCCCGCAGGCATGTCCGGTGTCCAAATCATCAATGGCACGCGTGCTGAAATTTCGTAGTTGGTCGCTTTCCCCCAGATCCCCATGTCACCGAGGTGCCAACCGTGGTCTCCCCAAACAATAATGATCGTGTTATCACGCTCTCCCACCTCTTCTAGCTCGTTTATCATCCGGCCAATCTGCGCATCCACATAGCTAACACAGGCGAGGTAACCATGAAGCAGCGTTCGAGCGAGCTCGTCGTCGATGTCACCGTACTTAGGAATACCATGGCGTGTTCGCAGCTCGAAAGACGCATGCAAGCCCATTGCCGCACCGTCCTCTGGAGCCTTTGGGTTCTTTGCCAATGGAATAGAATCTCTGTCGTACAAATCCCAATACCGCTTGGGCGCGACAAAATCTAAGTGCGGCTTTTTGAAACCGAGCCCGAGGAAGAATGGTTTCTGCCCTTTCTCCAACATGTCATGCAAGGTCCCAATCGCCAAATCGGTCGCGTATCCATCTTCATATGCATTGTCCGGTACATCCGCACTCTCATAGGCAGGCCCCTTCAGCAGCGCGCTATGAGCATCTTTCCCGAGCCGCTCCCTTTTCTCCTTGGCGATCGCTCGGTTCTCAGGAAGCGCGAATCCGCCCACTGTCTTCTTGGGCACTCGCTTCTTGGCCGGCGTGCGACTCCATGACTTTTCGGGATCGTTGAACTTTCCGTGGTAGATCTTTCCGCTGTGTACCGCTTCGTATCCTTGAGCGATCAGGTGCTGTGGTAGCGTAACGATGTCAGGATTAGCATCGCGGAAATAAGTGTAGTTTTCGACAACCCCAATCGTATCCGGCCGCGCACCTGTCATGATGCTAGCTCGAGAAGGACTGCAAATAGCCTCCTGGCAATAGGCTCGATTGAATAGCAAACCGTCAGCCGCAAGAGCGTCCAGGTTTGGACTGATAGCGATTTCAGAACCGTAACACCCGAGCTCGGGGCGAAGATCGTCAATCGCGATAAACAGTATATTTGGTCGTTCTTCAGCTGCGCTCAAAGCAGCGACAGCTAAACAGATTAGGGATATGAGGGGCTTTTTCATTAGGCACAAAATTGAAAAAGAAAGAAACGATCAGGTTCGGGACACTACACTCAACTAACGATCCCAAGCAAGCGGCAACCAAACACTCATCTCACACTCTCCTCGATTGCTCCAAGCAAAGTACGGTATAAACTTAGTCTCGATCGCTTCTAGCGCTGGTTTTCTGAATTCGTAGTACATGCGGTCCGACTTGTCGCTTGTATCCAACAGGGCCTGACCGCTCAGCGTTGTCATCCCTCCTAGAAAGTCCGCTTTATACTCTGCATCCAGCTCTAGGTCAGCCGGCAGGTAAACATCCAAAACACCAGTCCCTTTGGGTAGGTCAGAGGTTTCGAGACAGTATACGACCGGACCTCGTTTAATCGCCACTTGGTTACGTACTTCTTCGATCCGCTGGTGACCGGCCAAGAGTTTCGTTTCTATCGGCAACTCAAGTTTGATTACATCACCCTTTTTCCACTTACGCTTCAACACCGCAAACTGACCAGGCTCAACCACTGCCTTTACCTTCTTTCCATTTACTTTGAGCGTTGCTCCGTTTGCCCATTGTGGAACACGAAGCTGAACGTCGAAAGCTTCCGCCTTACAGTCTTCGATCTCGATTCGCACAGATCCGTTCCAGGGATATCGACTGTCCTGCTTCAGCTTAATCGGAGAGCCATCGAGTAGTTTTGTATCCAGTTTGTTGCCACCATAGAGATTTACGGCAACTCCATTGTCAGACAGGCTATAAGCCCATCCTGAAAGCTTGGCAATGGTGCGAACCAAATTCGGAGGACAGCAAAAGCAAGGGATATAGGGCGTCCGAGTCGCGTAGTCGGTCTTACCAAGATGTTGACTCGCCGTACGGCGAAGCGGGTTAGTATAAAAGTAATGTGTACCCTCAGAGCTGATACCGGATAGAGCACTATTGTAGAGCACAAGCTCTATAATGTCACCGTACTTGGATTCGCCCTTCAGCCCCATCATACGCCAATTAAACATGGCATTGCATACGTTCGCACAGGTTTCGTTGTACGCTGTCGCGTTGGGCATCATGTACTCGTCAATAAATGCCTCGTGAACGAAATCTACGTGCGAGGATGCTCCGTGATGGGTCTGGCCAATCGCGCCTGTCACATACATCTTCCGGTCTACCACGTCGTGCCAAATGTGATCGAGCGATCTAAGCAAGGCCTTCTCTCCGGTTTCCGCATAAACGTCAGCCGCGCCCGAATACAGATACATCCCAAGCACCGCATGTCCCTCCGCATGCTTTTCTTTCCGAAATGGAGTTCGGTCTTGAGCCATGTCGCCTTTCGTATGGTGCGAAACCGCCTCAGTCCCGTCGTTCTTATTCACGCCCCGGTTATCGATGAAATGCTGAGCAAGAGTCAGGTAACGCTTGTCCTTCGTTGTCCGATACAATTCGACGAGCCCAATGATGTTCGTCTGATTGAAGCCGATGCGGGCTAGCTCAGGCGGACACGGGACAAAAGTTTTGTAGAGAAAGTCCGCGTGCTTGATCGCGATGTCCAGGAAGTTACTCTGCCCTGTGACGCGATTGTGGATACAGGCAGCATAAAACAGATGCCCCGCATTATACATTTCATGGAGCTGTCTATTGGAGAATCGTTCGATACCCTTGATTTGATTCTTGGTATGAAGATAGCCATCAGACTCTTGAGCAGTCGCAATCACCTCAATGATCTCATCTAAATCGGCCAGAATCTTTGGGTCTTTGTTAACTGCGTAGATGTAAGTCGCCGCCTCCATCCACTTGTAGAAGTCTCCGTCGTGCCAGTTGGTACCGAAGTGCTCCCCTTCCTGAAGGCCCGCGGCGATCTTGAAGTTGTTGTACGCTCCTCCGATGTCGCCCTTCAGGATTTCGCCCATGTGGGGAACCATCACCTCTTCAGCAAGTTTGAACTTGTCGGCCCAAAATCCCTCCGTCCAGACACAGTCGCCGATGTTGATACTTCGCAGTTTGACATGCGGACTTTCCGCATTATCTGCGATCCCATGCTCTTGCGCTGCAACAACTTGGGAAAGAATCAGGCCGAGGGTGACAAACAATGAGAGTTTCATATCTGGGAGTAACTTGAGGTCTCTGCCAACAGGCCCTTCCCGAGGGCGTGCCCATCAACACCAAGCAATTGCCTCTCGAAGAAAAACCTCACCCGGAAATTTGGGAAAATACCCAAATGATCTCTCAATTTCGCTTAACTCATTCAGCCCTTTGCAGGTTGACCTATTGCGCGCAATACACACTTTCCTGCGAGAGTTCGCTCAACAAGCACCCAATCCCTACCTACCTAGAGCCTCACCTATGTCCCAAGCCCATCGCAACGCGTTCTTCTACTCCCTAATCGTCGCTCTCGGCGGATTCGTTTTCGGACTCGATCTCGTCCTCATCGCCGGCACCTTCCAGTATACTAAAATCCAGTTCGGGCTCAGCGCTGCCGAAATCGGCCTCATCGCTTCCGGACCTGGTTGGGGAGCCCTCGCCGCTCTGCTTTTCGCCGGTTACATCAGCGACCGATTTGGAAGAAAGAAGACGCTCCTCCTAATCGCAGCCCTCTACACCGTTTCCGCAATAGGCTCCGCCCTCGCTGCTGGACTTTGGAGTTTGTTCGCATTTCGCCTGATCGGCGGGCTCGCCTTCACCTCCCTTTCCATGGCCTCCATGTACATTGGTGAAATCGCCCCCCCAGCCATTCGAGGGAAACTCGTGGGCGCGAACCAATTCAACATCGCCATCGGCACCTTCGCAGCCTCCGGCTTGAATTTCCTGATCGCCAACTCCGCCGCATCCTCCCCAGCCTGGGCTAGCTTAATCGCTCTCAACGAGGACACGGCTTGGCGTTGGATGCTTGGGATCGAGACCATCCCGGCGGTCATTTGGTTTCTACTCCTTCTCAAAGTCCCAGAAAGCCCTCGTTGGCTTATTCTGAACGACAAGGTCAACGAGGCGAAAAAAGTCCTCTCACGCATCACCGATCCCGACAAAGTTCAAGAGCAGTTCGATCAAATCGTCCTCAATCTCAAAGACACCCACCACAGTCTCAACTACGCCCAACAAGCGAAGCTGCTCTTCTCGCCGAAGCTGAAGATCGCTCTCTACGTCGGGCTCATCCTTGCCATCGTACAACCATGGACAGGCATGAACGCGCTCCAATCCTTCATGCCTCAGATCTTTGAATACGCAGGCCGCGGCGAAACGAAGCTCTACGATCAGATGATCGTAAACTTCATCAGCATGTTCTTCACGCTTCTCGCCCTTTTCCTTATCGACAAGATCGGGCGCCGCAAAATTCTCATCGGCGGGCTTTCCGCCTGCGCCCTATCCTGGTTCGTTATCGCTTACGGCTTCGGTTCCGCCACCTATTCGGTTACCCCTGAAGTGATCGCTGCTGTTTCAGAAGAGATCGACCCAGCAAAGCTCCAAGCCATCGAAGGTAAAGTTTTCCAAGATGAGCTCACTTTCAAAACCGAGCTGATGCAACTCGTCACAGCGGACGAATATCGTACGATCGAAGGTCCTGTGTTCAACCATGGAGTATCCATGAACGCCCTACTCGTTCTGACAGCAATCATCGTCTTCGCCTGCGCTTTCAGCTTCTCAGCCGGCCCGATCCTTTGGATCCTATTCTCCGAGCTTTTCCCGACGAAGGTCAGAGCCCTCTCTATCACGGGTTGTGCCTTCGTCACCTCTGTCTTCGGTGGGGTCGTCGTTCCTCAACTCTACCCCATCCAGGTGGAGACACTTGGATCCACCACCACCTTCTTCATCTACGGAGCCTTCTGCTTTTTCGGGATGATCGCCCTCGCTAAACTCACCCCTGAAACCAAGGGTAAGTCTATCGAGGAAATCGAAGTCGAAATCGAACGACTCGGCTCGAAGTAGCTCAGATCGTGGAGTCTCCATACAGACTCCGCGAGACAAGTACCTATTAGGGAGCGTCTTTCGCGACTCTCCCCCTCGACAGCATACAACTTTAGGTGTAAAGTCAGAGCGACTGTGCCACTTGTGCTTGGCGCCTTGTTTACGGTCAAGAATGCTGTGAGAATGAGTCGCCTCGAGAACAGTCAATGCTTCGAAGAACACCCTGCTTGCCGGGAGGTTCGTCGTTCGCTCGCCCAACGCGAAGCGGAACTCGTGGAGCAATTGGTACGTTTGGCGGATATCAACTCCGGATCGTACAATCCAGACGGCCACCATCTGGTGGCTAATGCGGTAATCGAATCTGTCGAGGGCTTCATTCCCAATCCGGTAGAACGACTAACGAATCCCCAAAACGGCGAACTCCTCGCTCTCCGCTGGCGACACATCACGCCCAACACGCCACGTGTCCTCCTGAACGGTCACCTCGACACCGTCTACGAACCGGAGAGCAATTTTCAAACCTGCTCCTTCTCCGTAGACCGAAAAACCATAAACGGTCCAGGGGTCACCGACATGAAAGGCGGCATCGTAATCCTCTTCGCCGCACTCAAAGCGTTTTTGGAAACCGAGTTTGCCAACCAGCTTTCCTGGGAAATCCTGATCACCTTCGACGAAGAGATAGGATCCCACAAGAGTCGCGAGCTACTAGAGCAATCCGCCCGCGAGAATGATATCGGAATCGTATTCGAATCCTCCTTACCCGACGGCTCACTAATCCGAAACCGAATGGGCACTGGTCTCGTGGAAGTAGAGGTCCAGGGGAAAGCGGCTCACTCAGGACGCGATTTTGAGAAAGGCAAAAACGCCATAGTAGCCCTTTCCCGATTTATTAACTTAGCCCACGAGCTGAACGACTCAATTCCTGGCGGAATCATCAACGTAGCCCAGACTCAGGGCGGCGGAGCTGTCAACGTCGTTCCCGACCGAGCCAGTGCGAAAATCAATTTGAGAGCAAGCGACAGCCAAGCTGAGCAAGCGATCCTTGACGGACTCGAAAAACACGCCAACGAAACCGGCAAACGGACAGGATGTTCCCTCTCTCTTACCGGTGGCTTTACCCGCCCGCCAAAAAAGGCTGACGCCAAACTAGAACATCTCATGAGCGCTTGGGACAACACAGCCTCCGGCATGGGCGAAAAACTCAGTTGGAAAGACACCGGGGGTGCCTCTGATGGCAATATTCTCCAAGCGGCTGGCTTAGCTAACATCGACAACCTAGGAGCCATCGGAGCTCACATCCACAGCGAACAGGAGTACATAGAGTGTTCCAGCCTTGTCAGCCGTGCTCAACTCGTCGCCTCATTCCTAGTCAATTTAAGCAGCGGGAAGTTCGAGTTCCCTCGCTCAACCTCTCAAGACAGCGAGCACTCGCCCTCTTAACATCACATGGAACCCAATAGCGCATACGTTCTACGACCGGCCAAGCTTGAGGATCTCCCTAGCCTGGTAGATCTCGTCAGCCACCTGACAGACTCCATCACCTCGATTCCACAGGATAAAGAGTTTCTCGAGAAACGTATCCACAAATCACTACGGGCATTCTATCCGAATATTGACCAAGCGGGCGACGAGCAGTACCTTTTTGTTCTGGAAGGCCCGGAAGGCATCGTCGGCACATCCGCCATCATCGCCAGAGTGGGTGGCTTCCAGCCGTTCTACACCTACAAAATCGAACGAGAGAATTTCGCCAACGCGGATCTCAAACTCGAAAAGTCGCATCCGACTCTCACCCTCAAGGCAAGCCACGACGGCCCCACTGAAATCGGTAGTCTCTACCTTCGCCCCGATTGCCGCCACTCCGGGTTGGGACGCCTGCTATCCCTCGGACGCTTCCTCTTTATCGCCCGTTTCCCAAAACGTTTTCGCTCTCAGATCCTCGCCGAACTAAGAGGCTTTTTGGACGAACAAGGGAAATCTCCTTTTTGGGAGCAAGTCGCGAAGCCCTTCTTTGAACAGGAGTTCAGCGAGGCGGACTTTCTAAGCGGATTGGGTAACAAGAGTTTCATCCGTGACCTCATGCCACGCCATCCGCTCTATACCGAGCTGCTTCCCCAAGAGGTTCAGTCAGTCATCGGTCGAGTCCACAATCACACCGCCCCAGCGAAAGCTATCCTTGAAAGGGAAGGTTTCGAGGCAATCGAAGAGGTTGATATCTTCGATGCAGGACCGATCCTCCAAGCAAGCCGAGGTTCAGTTCGTTGCCTCAAGGAAGCACGTTCGTACGAAATCGAAAGCTTAGTTCCTGAAAGCGAACTTTCGAATTCACCGTGGCTAGCCGCCAATGGGCAGCTCGACTATAAAGCGTGTATTACTTCTGCAGATACACAGGAAGACAGTTGCTCACTTTCAGAAGTTGCAGCTAGCAGCCTAGGGCTCCAAGCGGGCGACACCGTATGGCTGACACCCTTATTTCCTAAATCATAAGTTCAATGATCGAGAATTTCATATCAGGTGACTGGGAAGAAGGTGCGAGCGAACGCTCTCAACTCTCAGTAGATCCTTCCACCGGCAAAGAGAGAACGGCTTGGCAAGCCGCGAGCAGTGAGCAGGTAGACAAGGCCGTAGCTGCCGCTAGAGGCACTTTCGCAGAGTGGTCCAACACTTCGCTGCAAGAACGCGAAAGCATCCTTCAACGCTACGCTGAGATCGTCTCAGAGCACGAAGATCAAATCGCAGCAGCGATTCAATCCGAGGCCGGCAAACCCCTATGGGAAGCTCGACAAGAGGCAAAAGCGGTCGCAGGCAAAGTCGCCCTCTCCATCAAAGCCTACGCTCAACGCTGTGCGTCCTTCGGATCTGCCCCGAGCAGAGTCAGTTTCCGCCCTCATGGTGTTCTCGCCGTTTTAGGTCCCTTCAACTTTCCCGCCCACCTACCCAACGGGCACATCGTGCCTGCCCTGCTCGCGGGCAATACGATCGTATTCAAACCAAGTGAACGTGTTCCCCTCGCCGCCCAACTCATGGGTAAATGCTGGGAACAAGCGGGACTTCCCAAGGGTGTTCTCAACATCGTTCAAGGCGACGGCGAGACCGGAGCGGCCTTGGCTGAGCACGAACAGATCGACGGACTTCTCTTTACCGGAGGATCGAAACTCGGCGAACACTTCCGAAAACGCTACGCCGAGCATCCAGACAAAATACTAGCTCTCGAACTCGGCGGAAACAATCCGCTCGTCGTCTGGGATAGCTCGGATGTCGAAACTGCAATCGATCTCATTTTGCAAAGCGCATACGTTACCGCCGGACAACGTTGTACCTGCGCGCGCCGCCTCATCATTCCAGATAACAGCTTCGGTCAAAGCGTGATCGATCAACTCAGCGCTGCAATTGATGAGATACGAGTCGGCTCCGCATACGCATCCCCTGAGGTATTTATGGGACCGGTGATCAGCCCCGATACCGCTCTTTCCCTCATCGAAAAGCAAACGGAGTTTACCGACAAGGGAGCCAATCCAATTAGATCCTGCCGTATTCTCGAGGAGAATACAGGTCTAGTGAGCCCCGGCTTGATCGATGTGACGGAACTGAGGGACCTTCCCGACGAGGAAATCTTCGGACCACTACTGCAGGTAAAACGAGTTAGCACCTTCGAAGAGGCGGTCTCGGAAGCAAACAATACGAACTACGGCCTCGCGGCGGGACTTATCTCTCAAGACCAAGAGCTCTACAAGACTTTCCACAGAGAGGTACGAGCTGGGATCATCAACTGGAACAAGCCACTCACTGGAGCTTCCGGCGCTGCGCCTTTCGGCGGCATCGGACTCAGCGGCAACCATCGTCCCAGCGGATTCTTCGCAGCCGACTATTGCTCCTACGCAGTCGCAAGTCTTGAATCCTCAGAAATAGAAGCGGGAGCTCTCCCACCTGGCCTTCGTCCCGCTTAACGAATCTCCATTACCCATGTCCAAAGTTCCCATGCTTAAACGTATCCGCTCCATGGAGATGCCGGATGCCTACATCATAATCTTCTTCGTCATCGCTTTGGCCGCAGTTGCAACCTACATCATTCCGGCAGGCTACTTCGACATGAAGGAGATCAGGTATCAGGAAGATGGCGAAGAACGTACCCGTACGGTCATCGATCCAGACTCATTCCGTTACGCCACTGACGAAGCGGGTGACCCGATGAAGGTGAATGTAAGCCTTTTCTCGGGCGAGGCTCATATGGGAGCAACCCGCATTCACCGTTTCCCTTCTGATGCCAACTCGGACATCGGTTTTTTCAACTACGCTTTCGAAGGCATCACATCGGGCAGTAAATACGGAGCCGCCGTCGGCGTTGTCGCCTTCATTCTCGTGATTGGTGGCGCCTTCGGCATCATTTCTCGTACCGGAGCAATAGAAGTAGGGATTCTGAGAGTGATCGAGAAGACCAAAGGCCACGAAATCGCGATCGTCCCTATTCTCTTCCTGATCTTTTCCTTGGGTGGGGCCATCTTCGGCATGAGCGAGGAGGCAATCGCCTTCGCCATGATCGTGACTCCCCTACTCGTCGGTCTCGGATACGATAGCATCACCGCCGTGCTCGTAACCTACGGGGCCACTCAAATTGGATTCGCGACCTCTTGGATGAATCCATTCAACATTAGCGTAGCCCAAGGATTAGCAGAAGTGGAGGTTCTCTCTGGCGCAGGATTCCGCATCATCATGTGGCTCGTATTCACAATTGGTTGCACGCTCTTCGTAATGCTCTACGCCCTACGCATTCGACGAAACCCTCAATCCTCGCGAGCTTACGAAAGCGACGCCTACTTCCGAGACCAAGCGGTCAAAGACCAACCGACTTCCTCAAGCAAGGAGTCCTTCAGTCTCGGACAAGCGCTCGTTCTCGCGACCGTAGCCCTCGGAGTCATCTGGATCATTCTCGGAGTCACCCTCTACCAATACTACATTCCAGAGATCGCTACCCAGTTTTTCATTATCGGCGTGATCTCAGGTATCATCGGAGTCGTCTTCCATCTCCGTGGGATGGGGTTAAACGACATCGCCCGAAGCTTCCGAAAAGGAGCGAGCGAGTTGCTGGGAGCCGCAATGATTGTCGGCATGGCCAAAGGTATCGTCCTCATTCTCGGCGGGGACGACAGCACCGAACCCAGCGTCCTAAATACGCTTCTCCATCAAGCAGGCCAATGGATAGCACCCTTGCCATCCGAACTATCAGCAATCGGAATGCTCATTTTTCAAAGCGTATTGAATTTCTTCATACCCTCCGGATCAGGCCAAGCTGCTCTAACAGTTCCACTGATGGCACCGCTCGCGGACATCGCTGGCTTAAGCCGCCAAATTGCAGTTCTCGCATTTCAGTTAGGAGATGGCCTCACGAACCTGATCATCCCAACTAGTGCGTCATTGATGGGCACCCTCGCCGTCGCTCGACTCGACTACGTCACCTGGTTTCGATTCTTCCTCAAAATCCAATTCGCCCTCGTCGGAACCGCCATCCTATTCATGGCAGTCGCCGTAGCGATCGGATATAACTGAGGACAACGCATCCAATTCGTTCTCAGAAAGGTAGGGCGTGACCGCCGGGCACGCCGCAAGGCACAAACACCCAATGCGGCTCGCCCGGCGGTCGAGCCCTACCAAAGTCGACCTTACACAAGACTCCTACTTCAACCGCGCGACAAGCTGCGCTCTGCTTTTCAAACCGAGTTTCTGGAAGATCGAGTTCACCTGTGTCTTCACCGTGAGGATACTCTTGTTCAACTTCTGAGCGATCTCAGCATTCCTCTCCCCTTTACAAATATGACGCACAATCTCACGTTCCGCAGGAGTTAGAGTCTGCAATGCCCGACGCTTCCGTTCCGCCAATACCTCTGGCTCTAAATCATCCGCCAAATCGAACGGCTCTTGGAACAAGACGAAAAAACCGGGACGAGCGAGCGATGACTGGCTAAACGAAGCCGGACTCACTTTTGCCTTCAGCTTTCGGTCCTTCCCATTTTCCACAAGCACAGGGCCAGGCATCAGCTTATCCAGTTCCTTCGGGCGGATAGCCTGTATCCGATCTTTCAATTCGTTTGTCGCTTCCAGTACTGGCCCTGGAATCCTGAAACACTCCCGCGGGTTATAGCTTCGGGCTCGCGTTTTCCCAAAGTTCCAAGTCGCCGCTGACTCGTAGGCGGCCAAGTTCGCAAATACGAGTTTCAATCGCCAGTCCAACAGAAGCAACGGCGCCGGCAAGGTCCGGGTAAACGACTGCAAAGCGTTTTGGAAATTCTGATCACGATGGATTCGCTGCACACGAGCGACCGCTATGTCGATGTGTCGCGCCACTGAGAGAATCTTCTGCACCTCCTCTTCGGTAAAGTCCTTCTGTCGAGGCCCTCGGTACAGCGAAAACATCGCTCGCATCTCTTCGCCCTCCCAGAACATAATCGACATCCCTTTGTCCCAACCTTCGATCTTGGCAAAGCGTTGATAGAACTCAGTTTTTCTGAATTCCGAGGGTGTGCCTATAATGTCGCGAAAAAGGTAATACGGAGCTCCTACATGCTCTGCGATCCAGGGACTGAAGGGATTTAACTCCCCACGCTGCTCAAACCAAAGACTCGGTTGAGGAATCTCCGGCTCGGTATAGACCACGCGAGCATCCCCCATCCCAAGGTGCCCAAGAAAGAGCGTGATGCGCTTAAAATCGCACACGTGCGCCAACAAATCACGCACCCCATTCCACAAGCTTTCCCTATCAATAGCTGCGTGCAATGACAGGATACTCCCGTCAAACGAGGACTCTAGCATGCTTCCCGACTCATTCCGCCTATCCATCTCCTTACTCTTGGAATTAGCGCGTCGAATGCCAGCCTTTTTACTACTTTAGATGTATGCCACTCGGAATGCCCTATGCTACATTTTTGCCCAGCCATTTGGCTCGCCCCGCAAAGCGCGGTAAATTCAAAGTTAAACGACAGACACACAATCAAACCGAACCATGATACCATTCTGTAAAACGCAAAAACTCGCACGCCTCGGGCTCGTTCTGACGCTTGCACTGAGCTGTTTAGGCCTGACCTTGTCCGCTCAGAGTTCCCTTGGTTCTATTAAGGGTACCATCGGCGGCAACGACACCGACCAATACCTTGACGGTGCTTCCATCAGCCTGAGCGGCACCGGCTTCCGAACAAGTTCAGACCGCTCCGGTCGCTTCCAAATCAACAAGATCCCGCATGGGGACTACACTCTCATTGTTAGCTATTTTGGATACAACTCCAACAGCCGCACTGTCACCGTTTCAGACGCCCCTCTCTCCCTGGAGATCATACTCGAAGCCGACGACGAAGAGATCTTCGAACTCGATTCCTTCAAGGTTCAAGCAGGACCATCCAGCTCCGACCGCGCGGCGAGTCTCCAGCGTTCCGCTGCCAACCGTCTCGACATCGTCTCCTCCGATAAACTCGGCCAGCTTCCAGATAGTACAGTTGCCGACGCCGTTCGACGCCTTCCCGGTATCAACATCGAAAAGGACTCCCAAGGACGCGAAGGACGCTACGTCACAATCCGCGGCATGAACGCCGACTTTAACTCGGTCTCCATCAACGGCCAGAAGGTCGTGGTCTCCAACTTCGACGGTGCCAGCCGCTCCGTACCAATGGACGTGGTATCAGCTGACAGTGCCGGCACCATCGAGGTAACGAAGTCCGTTCTCCCAAGCCAAGACGCCGACTCCATTGGCGGCTCTATCAACATCAAATCGCGCTCAGCCTTCGATCATGCCGACATGAAGGCCTCCGCCGAAATCAAGTTCGGTGACCAAAGCCTCGCTGACGACTACGAGGGCGACTACCCCCACGACGAAACTCCCTACGAGTTCTCCGCTTCTTGGGCTGACAAGCTCAATGAAGAGGAAACCCTAGGCCTCGCCCTATCGCTCAACCAAAGCAACCGCCCTTACCTTTTCCGCTCCATCGAAAGCGGCCCTTACGTTCGCGACCTCGGAGACTATTTCGCAGGTTACGGCCGTCTCGAAGAATCCTTCGATAACGTAGAATCAAAAGGTGGTACAGCTCGCTTCGACTTCCGTCCCAGCGAAAATCTCGAATGGTCTGTAGACCTCGCCTACTCAAACCGAGAAACCAACCAAGGCAGCCAGCGAGCTCAAGTAAACTTCGATCCAGCATACCTCGTCGGAGACCTTGAGTTCGAAGGCGACACTGCTGTCCTCTTCACATCCGAAGATCGATCTCAACGCGAAGTGCGCGACTACTACGAAGAGCAAGAGAATCTCACCTTCTCGACCCAAGTTGTTCAACACCTCGGAGACTGGGAGATCGACTACGGTCTTGGTTTCAACGAAGGCGACTTCGCCGGCGATCCCAACAAGGACCTTCGCGCATTCTTCCGCACCGGATTCGAAGACGCAGACGGAAACTATCTCGAAAACAGCTTCGAACTCGAAAACGGCGACGCCTACTCCCCTATCTACGGAGACAACCACGCCACTCTTCCACTCTCGGCATTCGAAGTCTTCGAAATCCGCCGCGGTACTCGCATCATCAACGACGAAACCCTCTCTGGCTTCTTCAATGCCAAGAAGGACATGCTCTGGGGCGACAAGCCCGGATACCTCAAGTTCGGTATCAAACATACAAATACAGAACGCGATTTCGACGACATCCGCCGCCGCTACCGTACCGCCGACGTAGACTGGACACTCGATTCCGTCATGATCGGCGACGAGCAAATTTACGGCAGCGTCCTCGCAGACTACGGAATTGACCAAGCCCTCAACGGCCAGGCCTTCGGTCCGATGATCGATCCAAACAAGATTCGCGAAGCGGAAGAAGCCCTTATCGCAGCGGGTCTTCGCGACGAAGGCGACGCCAACTGGTACCTCAACCAAAACGTAAGTCGCGACGCTCGTGCCGACCTCATCAATTCCTACGACCTCGAAGAGGAAGTCACAGCCGGATTCGTTGAAGCCCAGGTCCAAATGGAGAAACTCACCGTCATCACCGGTGTCCGCGTCGAAGCCACCGACGTCAAGGTCCACACCTACGCTGGCGACTTCTACGAGACCGATCCAGACAGCGAGCTCTACATTCGCCCAATCACCGGTGAAAGCGACTACACAGACGTTTTGCCGCACCTTCACGTCCGCTACGACGCAAACGACAATTTGACCTATCGCGCTTCAATCAACCAAACATTGGCTCGCCCATCATTCCGTCAGTTGAACCCGTCAACCGATATCGATCCTACCGCCAACGACGATGACGGCATCGCTATCAAGGGCCGCACCGACATAGATCCAGTCATCTCGACCAACCTCGATCTCTCTATGGATCGCTACTTCGACTCCGGCAGCCGCATCTCCGCAGGTGTGTTCTACAAGGACATGAAGGACAATATCTATCGCCTCCGCCGCGATGTCCTCGACAGCGACCCGGACTACTTCCCTTCTACCGCGGAAGTAAGCGAGTACCTCAATGCAGAAGGAGCTACAGTCTTCGGACTCGAGTTCTCCTTTGACTACGAGCTAGACACCCTCGTCGAATCTCTCAAGGGCTTCAGCCTCTCCGGCAACTACACCTATACTGATTCCGAAGTTGACGGTATCCAAAGAGAGGATGCAGACGGCGACCTCTTCCTCGAATACGGCGAAACACAGCTCTTCGGGCAAGTACCACACACCTACAACCTCGCCCTCAACTTCGCTCGTTGGGGAATCGACAGCCGACTCGCTTGGAATCGCAGCAGCGACTACCTCGACTTCGGTGGTATCGACGCAGACAAAAACCTCGACGACTACATCGCCGAGCGTGATCGCATCGACTTCAGCATTCGCTACCGCTTCCTACCGCAGTGGACTGTCTTCTTAGAAATGCAAAACATCACGGACGAAGACTCCCGATCCTTCGAAGGCAACGAAGCAACCCGTATGCGCTACCGCGAAGAAGCCGGCCGTTCAAGCTGGCTAGGCCTCCGCTGGAGCAACTAGTCCACGTAACAATTCTTCAATTACAAAGACCGAGCGATCACCGCTCGGTCTTTTTTGCGTCTTCCCATCTCCAAACCGATCGCCCAAATCGGAGGGCAATGCTCCGTCATTGCCTAAACCAGCACCAAGTCACCTCAGCTCGGCGACCTACAAACGAATCGTCCAACTGCTCAAAAGCCTCAGGTGCGGCAGTCGCTCCGCGCGTGCCCATCCCCCACCTGTAGGGCGGGGCGCCGACCCGCCATCCCCTTGTCGCCTCAACACGGCGACCTACAAAGCCCCTACTCTCCGAAGATCTCTACTCCGGAATCGCCGGCACTCGTACGCCATGCACGATACATGCCTTCGGTATTGAACGGCAGGCTTACATGTCCCTTTGCATCCACGGAAATCAAACCTCCGATACCATTGATCTTGGGAAGCTTCTCAAAAACGACCGCACGGGCCGCCGTATCCAAATCTTCATTAAGATACTCCATACGAGCAGAGACGTCATGAGCGACCACAGAACGTATAAACTCTTCTCCGTAGCCCGTACATGAAACCGCACAGGTTTCATTATTTGCGTAGGTTCCCGATCCGATAACCGGACTATCGCCTACGCGCCCAAATTGCTTGTTGGTCAATCCACCTGTCGAAGTCGCTGCAGCGAGATCACCCTTTTGGTCAAGGGCCACGACTCCAATCGTACCGAACTTAGTCGACTGGGCGCCATCGTGGTCCATCACCATACCGGCCTCTTCACGAGCCGCCTTCAACTGATCGTGACGTTCCTCGGTGAAAAACCATTTCGGGTCGACCCGTTCTAGATCGCAGCTGTCAGCAAAGGCTTCTGCCCCATCGGCTGCCAAAAACACATAACGCCCATCCTTCAGAACTTCACGGGCTAGGGAAACGGGATTACGTACCGTTTTAACGCCTGCCACCGCTCCGGCAGCTCGATTTCGACCACACATAACTGCGGCATCCATCTCGTGCTCTTCGTTGGCGGTAAACACTGAGCCACGACCCGCATTGAAAAGCGGGCAATCCTCAAGCGACTTCGCGGCAATTTCCACCGCGTCTAAGGCACTCCCGCCTTCAGCTAAACAATTCCAGCCAAAATCCAAAGCCTCCTGAAGGCTCTTTCGATAAGCCGCCTCCAATTCAGGAGTAAGATGGCTCGGAAGGATCGTTCCGGATCCCCCGTGTAAAGCGATTGCGATTGGATTTTCTTGGCTTACCTTAGTCATGGACTTGTTCGCCCCTACCCTAACAGGCAAACACCATTCTCGCATACAACTTTAGTGGTATATGGTCACTCTGCCTCTAGGATTTAGGACACCCTGTGGTAGGATCAGGTAAATGAAACGCCTTGTCGCAACCCTATTCATCGGCTTTGCCACGATTCTGACCTGCTCTGCAAGCGGCCCAGAACGCTATCTCACGGGCAACGCGGGCGATGCGAACGCGCTACAAACAAGTGGTGGATACGCGCTCATGGGCGGCGGAGGCGACGTTGACGATGCATTCCGCTGGCTTCTTCGCAAATCAGGTGGCGGCGATGTGGTCGTTCTGCGAGCGAGCGGAAGCGACGGCTACAACCCCTACCTCTTTTCGGAACTGGGTGAAACCGTAGACTCCGTTGAATCCCTCGTTTTCCGTAAACGTAAACAAGCCTTCGACCCCGAAGTCGCCAAGACGATCGAGGAAGCTGAACTCATATTCCTCGCCGGTGGCGATCAAAGCAAATACGTCCGATTCTGGAAAGACACTCCCGTTGAGGATCTCATCCACAAACATGTTAAAGCCGGCAAGCCCATTGGCGGCAGTAGTGCCGGTTTGGCAATTCTCGGACACATCAGTTACAGCGCTATGCATGATGGCGACCTCACCTCGAAACTCGCTCTGAAGTATCCTAACCATAGATACATTACTCTCGAAGATGATTTCCTAAAACTGCCTGGACTCGAAAACGTTCTGACGGATAGCCATTTCTCTGATCGAGCACGCATGGGACGGCTTCTAATAATGCTCCGGAAGCGCGCCCTCGAGCATCCAGAAGAAGCCACAATCGGTATCGGCATCGATGAGGCAACAGCACTCTGTATCGACACAGACGGTACAATTCAGGTGATGACTCCGCGAAGAGGTTCCGCCTACTTCGTAACCATCGACACCTTCTCGAATGATTCGATCGAAGGAACGAGCGCTAATGTCACCCGCCTAACCGCAACACCGACTCCGATTTCATTCAACACAGAGGCTCTCGCTGCAGCCGGAGAACAAATCCGACTGCAAATTTTAGATGCCCAAGTGAAACAGATTACCCTTTCTCAAGATGACTAATTCAAACGCATCCACAGTCGCTCAAGAACTACTCGCCGACTCGCAGCTACAAGACGCACTCAAGTCCGCAGTCGAACGCGTAGCCTCACACGCCAGCCAAATCACTGAGCCCCTTCCACCTAAAGCCGACCGCCAAGTTGAATACCAAGAAGCTCTCGCAGAATTCAGCGAGATTCGCGCGGGCAAGCTCTATTTCCCATTCATCGGCTCTGGAATCGGCAATGGTCCATTGGTGGAGCTAGACGACGGCAGCGTTAAGCTCGACTTCATCAATGGAATCGGAGCACACCCCTTCGGGCACTCTCACCCTGAGCTTCTGGATACCGCTCTGCGTGCAGCCTTGGGCGACACCGTGATGCAAGGCAACCTCCAACAAAATGCCGAGGGTTACCGTTTTTCACAAAAACTCCTGAAGCACGCCAATCAAAACGGCGACGTTTTCCAGCACTGCTTCCTCTCCTCAACCGGAGTAATGGCAGGCGAAAACATGCTCAAAATCGCCTTCCAAGCGAAGCAACCAGCCAACCGGGTGCTCGCATTCGAGAAATGCTTCGCCGGACGCACGCTCGCCTTTTCTCAAATCACTGACAAAGCCGCATTTCGCCAAGGCCTACCGCAAACGCTAGAAGTCGACTACGTTCCGTTCTACGATCAAAACGATCCTGAAGGCTCAACAGAACGAGCCGTATCCGTCCTTCAATCACATATTAATCGATACCCCGGCAAACACGCGGCGTTCATCTATGAGCTCGTTCAAGGAGAAGGTGGATTCTACCCTGGTTCTTCAGACTTCTTCAAAGCGCTCATGCAAGTCTGCCGCGAGAACGGCATCATGAACCTTTGCGACGAAGTGCAAACCTTCGCCCGCACTCCACGGCTCTACGCATTCCAGCACTTTGGCCTTGATCAAGAGATCGATGGTCTATGGCTCGGCAAAGCGAGCCAAACGTGCGCGACGCTGTTCAAAAGCGAACACAAGCCCAAGCCCGGACTCCTAAGCCAAACCTTTACTTCGAGCAGCACCTCGCTCGCGGTTGGCGAACGTATCGTCGATCTACTGACCCAGGAAAACTATTTCGGAGCCGATGGGAAGATCCTCGAACTCTCAAATCACTTCGAAGCCGGCCTCAAAGCGATAAGCCAAAAGAATCCGGGTTGGGTCTCAGGTCCTTACGGACTCGGAGCGATGACGGCTTTCACTCCCTTCGATGGAAAGCCGGAGCAAGCCCAAACACTCGTTAAGCGCCTTTTCGATAAGGGACTGATGTCATTCATCGCAGGAGGTGCACCCACCCGGGTCCGCTTCTTGTGGCCCGTTGGAGCTACCGAGAAGAAGCACATCGACCTCGCCCTTTCGATCCTCGAAGAAAGTCTCTCCGAACAAGCAGCGGACTCCGCGAAGTAAACGAACTTAATGTATCAGGAAATCAATTTCGACGGACTGGTAGGTCCGACTCACAACTACGCTGGCCTCTCTCAGGGAAACGTCGCCTCCGTCGCCAATAAAAGCGCCGTTTCACAGCCTAAGGCCGCCGCGTTGCAAGGGCTAGGAAAAATGAAGTTCCTAGCCGAACTTGGTGTACCTCAAGCAATTCTCCCTCCGCTCGAACGACCATCGGTACATTGGCTGCGTCGACTAGGGATCGAGAAAAGCAAAGACGAAGACGTACTCGAGTACGCGAGCCGCAACTGCCCATGTCTCCTCGCTGCAGCGTCCTCCGCCTCAAGTATGTGGACGGCGAACGCAGCCACAGTAGCGCCATCCTGCGATACGAGCGATGGCAAGCTGCATCTCACACCAGCCAATTTAAGCAGCAAGCTCCACAGAGCGATCGAGGCCGAAGAAACATACACTGTTCTGCGTACTATTTTTCAGGATACATCGAAGTTTCAAGTTCATGAACCTCTCCACGGCGGTCAGGCAATGCGAGACGAAGGAGCCGCGAATCACACTCGTCTCACGCGTTCGTTTGGAGAGTCAGGTCTCCACCTCTTCGTCTACGGTGTGTCCTCGCAAAGCGACTCGCTACCACGCCCTACACGTTTCCCAGCTCGACAAACCTTGGAAGCCTCACACTCGATCGCTCGCCTCCATCGTCTCACTCCAACGCAAAAGGTGTTTCTCCAGCAATCACCGGAGGCTATTGATGCCGGCGTATTCCACAACGACGTCATTTCCGTAGGACACCTTTCGACTCTTCTCTATCACGAAAAGGCGTTCATCGACGGTCCACGAGCCATCGACTCACTGGGCAAGGCCTTCAACGGCTCGCTCGTTCCGATCGAAATCCGAGAAGCGGATGTCTCCCTTTCTCAAGCCGTTTCCAGCTATCTGTTCAATAGCCAGATCGTTTCGTTGCCCGAAGGAGGACTCGCGGTGATTGCTCCTTCCGAATGCGAGCAAATTGAGGCTACCAGACAAGCTCTCGGCAAAATCGTCGTCGCCTCCGACAACCAAATCCGAGAGGTTCACTATCTCAATCTCAAGGAGAGCATGCGAAACGGAGGTGGCCCAGCGTGCCTACGTCAACGCGTTGTCATGAATCAGGAAGAGCGAGATTCGTTGAATGGCCGAGTCCTTCTCGACGATCGTTTGTTTAACGAATTAACCGCATGGGTAGAAAAACATTACCGGGATGAGTTGAGTAGCGAGGACCTTGCTGACCCGCAACTCCTGACTGAGTGTCGCACAGCTCTAGACGACTTGACCAGCATCCTTCGACTCGGCAACCTTTACGAGTTTCAGAACTAGAGCAAAGTGCTTCCTCTAAAGAATCGATCCAAAATGCTGATACGGGTTCTCATCAATTCGCTCACGCTCCTTGCCCTTATCTCTGGGCAGAACGCGTGTGCCCAAGTTACGTCCTCACCCAACGGGAAATTGATGATCGTTGGTGGCGGTCTACGGGCTAGCAATCAAGAGATTTACCAGAGCTTCATCGCTCACGCGAAAGAGGGAAAATTCGGAATCATCCCTGCCGCGAGTGGGAAGCCTAGCCAAGCCGCTAAAACCTTTGCGGATACGCTGGCACGCTACGGCGTCGATAGAGATCGTATTCAGATAATCCCGATCGCTATTCGAGATGACTCAACCACAAACGATATCGACGAGTCTAAGTGGAACAAGAACGCTTGGGAGAGTGAACTCGCTGAGCAAGTAGCAAGCTGCAGCGCGATCTGGTTCACGGGCGGAGATCAAAGCAGGATCATGCAAGCCCTGACTGACAAAGCGGGATCCGCCTCCCCTGCTCTCACGGCAGTTCGCACCATCTATCAAGACGGCGGCATCATCGGTGGTACCAGTGCAGGAGCCGCCATCCAAAGTGAAACGATGATCCTTGGCGGCACCAGTCAACAAGCATTCGATCACGGTACTCTAACCGAATACCCAGGCATGGAGTCCCAGGAAAATGGGCCACTCGTTCTTGGAGACGGACTCGGTTTCTTTCCCCACGGAATCATTGACCAACATTTCGACCGAAAAGCCCGCCTCGGTCGTCTTATCGTCGCATTGCTCGACAACCCTTCGAAACAGAAAGTTGGATACGGCATCGACGAAGATACCGCCCTCCTCTTTGACGCATCGAATCAAACGGGGCTTGTCCTGGGTTCCGGGACTGTCGTCAAAATCGACACGCAAAATGCGGCACGGAGCGAGGAAGAACTTGGCAATGTCCGAATCAGCGTACTCGGACCTGGAGACAGAATCGCTTTCACGAACGATGCAATTTCGATCAACTCCGGCAAAAAAAAGATCGGGAGCGAGTATCTCGAACTCCAGCAAACCCACGTTTCCAGCCTATTTTCGCCCTACAGTGGCCGACTGGAGGAAGTGCTCGGTTTTTTGCTGCTAGATAACAGCAGCACCAAAGAACTGGAAACACGCATTCCTATGGAAACAGGTGGTGAGCGTACGATCACTTTCCAACAAGACGAGGACACAAGTGGCTATTGGGGCTACCTCGATGGCCAACTCGACAGCTACTCAGTCCTAAACGTCGCTCTATCGATCTCGCCTCCCCCGAACGTCGAGAAGAAATAACGAATCGCTAGTGTAGTGTAAGAGAAATTAGCCACAAAAGGGCACAAAGAATCAGGTTGTTCATCCCTGCCTTATAAGGCAGGTAGCAGTGCAAGATTTTTGTGCCTTTTCGTGGCCTAAATCTCCCATTTTATTCAAAGCAATTGAGTAAAACGTTTTGGCTTAAACGGCATTAAGCAAGCTTGGCTCGCAAGGCAGCGTTACGTTCCAGCACCCAGTCGGTCGCTTTTCCGAGGGACCAGAAAACTTCGAAGCGATCGTGGCCCGCGAAGCCTTGCTCGTATTTCGCCATCTCTCGCCCCATCTGATGTCCCACAACAACTGCAAACGAAGTGAGTAGCGGCAAGGCATCGAAGATCTTGGACATCGCAATCGGATCGACCGAATAACGATTTACCCGGTCAGAAATGTATCCAAATGGGGCCGAATAACGCTCCGAGGCGACTTCAACCATCAACGCCATATCATCCGCGGTCAAATTGTGGGCCGGGTTGATCCGTGCGATAAACAACTCCTCGGAAAGCTCGAACTCCCCGAAATCTAAACTAAGTTTCTCTACAGCCATATCTGGTAACAGCGAACCAGACAAAGCGCATTTCTATGCGTCTTGCAATCCACAGCTTGCCCTCCCATTTTGCGAGGATGTGTTTTAGAGTGTCGCCTCGTAGGGCGTGACGGCCCGGCACGCCGCAGAAGTTTGATCCTGCAACACGGTCTGCCGCGGCGGCCAGACCCTACCTTTTCGAAAATTAAACACTCCCAATTTCCGAGTACCCCAGAATCGATGCTGCCCGACCTAAAAAAATTCCAGAATCAATTGCGAAGCGGACAGCTAGGGAGCGTATTCGAGCACCTGCCTGGCATCTATTTTGTAGTCAAGGACCTCAAAGGACGGGTGATGATGGCTAACTCCTTTGCGTCCAATCTCTGCGGTTTGCCAAGCGTATCCGAGATGATCGGGAAAACTGATCACGACCTGTTCGCTAAAGACCAGGCCGACTCCTATGTCGCCGACGACCAGACGGTCTACGAAACAGGAGAAGCAATCATCGATCGCATAGAGCTCGCCCCCGACCCACGTAACTCGATCAACTGGTTCGTCACAACCAAACTTCCCCTCTATTCCAAAAATGGAAAAGTCATCGGACTCGCCTGTATCGGACGCGACCTCGCCCACGCGAAGGAGGAGTTGCGGCCGTATTCAGAAATGGGCGACGCCCTCGAATACGTTCGGAAAAACTACGCCAGCCAAATCAAGATAGAAACGCTCGCGAAGCTCACCAAATTATCCACTGGGCAATTCCAACGCCGTTTTCGGCAGACTTTTAAGATCTCTCCCGCCACTCACATTACCAACGTACGGATCCAATCCGCCTGCCACCTGCTAGCCAATAGCAACGATACCGTGGCTACAATAGCTCAAGAGGTCGGTTTCTACGACCACAGTCATTTTACAAGGAGCTTTAAGAAGCTGATGGGACTCTCCCCCTCTGAATACCGTCAAAAAGGACAACATCGCCATTGGTAACACTGGAGCCGACTTACACATCGGCGCGCGAATTATACAAGACACAGATCGATCCCTTGCAGTATAGTGGTGGCAATGCTCCGAGTTCCGCCCCCACTCATTTTCCCATCTCTTTGCCTTGTTTTCTCCTTGGTGCTTTCGTCCGTTGCCTTCTCGGATTCCGGTGACGGGTACGTTGCTCTCTTTAATGGTGAAGACCTGCAAGGCTGGCAGGGAGCGACTCAAAACTACACCGTCACCGACGGAGCGATCCAATGTAAAGCTGGCAAGGGTGGAACTCTGTACACGGAAGGAGTCTACTCCGACTTCACGCTTCGTCTCGAGTTCAAACTGCCTCCTGCCGGAAACAACGGTTTGGCAATACGCTATCCGGGAGAAGGCGATCCAGCCTACTCCGGCATGTGCGAACTCCAGGTACTCGACAACTCATCCCCCAAATACGCCGGCATCGACCCTCGCCAATACCATGGTTCCGCATACGGAATCGTCCCGGCTGAACGCGGACACTTAAACCCAGTCGGCGAATGGAACTCCCAAACCATCACTGTCATCGGACACTCGATCAAGGTGGAGCTCAACGGAGTCATTATTCTCGATGCGGACCTTTCGGAAGTGAATGACTATTTGGACGACAAGCCTCATCCCGGCAAAAAACTGCTCAGCGGTCATTTCGGATTCGCCGGTCACAAGGATCCCGTCGCTTTCCGCAACATTTTCATCAAGGAACTCTAATAAACAGTAGGGTCGTCGCTCGCGACGCACCGCAACATAAGCACAAACTTACAACCATCTGCGGCATGTCGCAAGCGACAGCCCTACATCTCCAAAGAAATGTCCAACCATCTAACTCGAAGACAGGCCATCAAGGGTCTCGCATCTGTAGCCGCATTTTCGATACTTCCGAGTTCGAGCTTCGCGAAATCGGCCCCAGACAAACTGCGAATCGCACAAATCGGCGTCGGCAATCAAGGATTCGGAAACCTCAATAATCTCCTTCGACTAAAGAATGCGGAAGTCGTAGCCTTAGCCGACGTTGACAGCAACTTTCTCGGCAAAGCATCGACGCTGGTCCCCAAAGCGCAAACTTACCGAGACTACCGAGTGTTGTTCGATAAGATGGCTGATCAGATAGACGCCGTGCTCGTCTCGACTCCCGACCACATGCACGCCCCTATCGCGATGGCTGCGATGGATGCCGGCAAACACGTGTACTGCGAAAAACCCCTCGCTCACAATGTCGTCGAAAACCGGGAGCTTCGCATCAAAGCGGAAGAAACTGAACTCGTCACTCAGCTAGGAATCCAAGTAAGCGCCTCCATCGGGCAACGCATGACGGTAGAGTACCTTCGCAACGGGATCATTGGAAAGGTCAGCGAAGTACACGTCTGGTCAAACAAAGCCTGGGGCCTGTCCACCTCCGACTATCCCAACCCGACAGCTCCAGTTCCAGACACGCTTGATTGGAACCTGTGGCTTGGTGTCGCAAAGGAACGCCCATTTCGCAAAGATACCTTCCACCCGTTCGCATGGCGTCGCTTACTTGATTTCGGGACGGGAACTCTGGGTGATATGGGTGTCCATATATTCGATACGCCCTACCGTGCCCTGGAACTTGGAGACCCGCTCTCTGTGCGCACTCAATGCAAGAACTTCAACAACATCGCCCACCCAGAGGGTACCGTCACCGAATACCAATTTCCTGCGACGCGCTTCACGACAGAGAAGCTCAAATGGACTTGGTACGATGGTAAGTATGCTCCGCCCAAGATCGAAGGTCTCGAACTTGAGGAAGGAAACGAAATGCCCGACCAAGGTTGCGTGCTGGTTGGAGAAAAGGGCATGCTCATGATGCCCCACCAGGCTGCCCCTCAAACGTTTCCAAAGGAGCTGATCCGCAGTGTTCCCCGCCCCAAAATAAAACCACGCAACCACCACGGCGAGTGGGTCGACGCCTGCCTTGGCAAAGGCAAGACCAACTCCCCATTCTCCTACGGCGGACCGCTTTGCGAGACCCTTCAGATCGGCGTTGTTGCGAGCCGTTTTCCAGGCGAGACCTTGGAGTGGGATCCGGAAGCGATGCGGATCAAGAACATCAAAGAAGCGAACCAGTACCTAAGCCGCGAATACCGCGAGTTCTGAACCAGGAGGGCAACGCTCCGTCGTTGCCTAGACAACATCCTTTCCAAACGGCAATGACGGAGCGTTGCCCTCCTATAACTCACAATGACCACCAATCCGCCAATCCGCGTTCTCTGCGTAGGAGCCGGCAATACCGGCCGCTCTCACATACTAGCATATCATCGACTTGAAGGCTTTGAGATTGCAGGGATCTGTACTCGGTCTCCCAAATCACGGAAAGCAGTTCTCGAGGAGCTTGGTTCAGCTTATCCGGAGTTCAACGACTTTCAAACTGCTCTCACGGAAACGAAGCCAGACGCCGTTTGCATCTCAACATATCCGGACACACACTACGAATTTACCAAAGCCGCCCTCGAGGCAGGCTGCCACGTATTCTTGGAGAAGCCGCTCGCTGAAACCATCGAGCAAGCGGAGGAACTCGTCGCCCTCTCAATCAAAGTAAACCGCAAGCTCGTAGTTGGCTATGTACTCCGACACCACCCGAGTTGGATCAAGTTCGTGGAAAAAGCCCGTACCCTCGGCAAACCATTAGTGATGCGGATGAACCTGAACCAACAATCGAGTGGAGACGCCTGGGAGACACATCGTCACCTGCTCTCATCCATCTCTCCCGTAGTTGACTGTGGAGTACACTACGTCGACGTTATGTGTCAGATGACCCAATCTCAGCCTGTCAGCGTATCCGGAATCGGAGCACGCCTGAGCGACGAACTCCCTGAAGGGAAAATAAACTACGCCCAACTCCAAGTGACATTCGCCGATGGATCAGTCGGTTGGTACGAAGCGGGCTGGGGACCGATGATGAGCGAAACCGCTTTTTTCATCAAAGACGTGGTCGGCCCTCAAGGCAGCGTTTCAATCGTCGCCAAAGACGCTGGCGGACGCGGACAAAGCGACAATGTTTCCGCCCACACAGCCACTCAAAGTCTGCTCGTACACTACGGGGAACTCGACTCCGCGGGGAATCTTGCCAAAACAGACGAGTACATTGACATGGAGTCTGAGCCCGATCACGACGCCCTCTTCCAAAGTGAGCAAGAGTACTTTCTCAAAGCGATAATCGAAGATTTGGACACGACTGAACTTCTCACCGCCGCCTGCAATGCCAGCCGCATCGTTCTCGCAGCAGACGAAAGTTTCCGGACTGGAAAAACAATCAATCTTCGCTAAACACATTGTAGGGCTGGCGCTCGCGCCACGCCGCAAACGCCTACACAAGATCCTCCACCGCGGTACGTCGGCAAACGACGACCCTACACCCCCTAAGCCCCCAAATGGAAAAATCCAATACAAGCACCGCCACGAGTATTCGCCTCTCCATAATGATGTTTCTCCAGTTCTTTATCTGGGGATCTTGGTTTGTCACCGTCGGAAACTACATGACTAAAGAAGGCATGGCCTCCGCTATCGGCTGGGCCTACTCAGTCGGGCCGCTCGCCGCGATCATTTCACCACTCTTTCTCGGAGCCATCGCCGACCGCTTCTTCCCTTCTGAAAAAGTGCTCGGTATCGTCCATATCATTGGGGGTCTCTTCGTATTCCTCGCACCCAGTTTCGCTTCCGCGGAAAATACTACCCCGTTCATCCTCCTGCTGCTAGGGCATACGCTTTTCTACATGCCGACTCTCGGTCTGACCAACACGCTTTGCTTCCATAACATGGATCGCCCAGAAAAACAGTTTCCGCTGATCCGCGTGTTTGGAACGATCGGTTGGATCGCAGCGAACGTGGTGGTCAGCAAGTGGCTAAAGGCTGACGAACTTGCCCTTCCACTACAAATTGCAGGTGGAGCTGCCATACTCATGGGGCTTTACAGCTTCACCCTTCCTCACACTCCTCCACCTGCAAAAGGCCAAGCGATCAAGGTACGGGAGATTCTCGGTCTGGATGCGCTTTCCCTCCTGAAAGACCGGAGTTTCCTCATCTTCATCATCAGCTCGCTCCTTATTTGCATCCCGCTCTCCGCCTACTATGCATTCGCTCCCGTCTATATTAACGCGGCTGGAGTTGAGGACCCGGCATTCAACATGTCCTTCGGTCAGGTCTCTGAAATCGTATTCATGGTTTTGTTACCCGTGTTCCTAACTCGCTTTGGTTTCAAATGGGTACTGGCAATCGGAATGCTCGCCTGGGTGGTTCGCTACGCTCTATTCGGCTTTGGAGCGATCGACAGCTCCTACGCCATGCTTCTTGGCGGGATCGTGCTCCACGGAATTTGCTACGATTTCTTCTTCGTCACCGGTCAAATCTATACTGATAAGAAGGCCGACAAACGAATCCGTGGTCAGGCCCAGGGTTTTCTGGTCCTGGCGACTCTCGGCCTCGGGATGTTCATCGGAGCGCAAGCCAGCGGTCAGCTCTTCAACGCGATGGGGCTTGCTGACGATACAGGTAACCTAGCGCTTTGGAAACAGTTCTGGTTCGTCCCGGCTGGGCTCGCACTCGTGATTCTCTTCGTCTTTCTCGTCCTCTTCAAAGACAAGAAAGAAGAGGCCTAGCCGAAAGAGAGGACATTCCCCGGAATCGCTGGGCTGCCCGAGTCTGCACTCGCGATTGCGGCGAAGCAAAGCTCGAGACTCCTTAAGTTCGCCGCAGCCGAATTCTCAGGCTCACGTCCGTCTTCGATTGAACAGAGCAACTCTCCCATAGATCCCGCAAAGCCGTCATTGAACCAGTTACCTGATAGGGAAACGTTCGCTCGTCCTGCCTCCGTCGTTAGCGACACCTTATCATTCGAGCAAGGAGGCCCCGAGCTCCGAAACACGCCCTTCGTCCCCGTCACAACGGTGCTCTCCAGTGGGTCGAATTTTGTATGAGCTCTGAACGCTAGGGTGGCTTGCCCACCATTGTATCCAACAATTGAGTTCGCTAGGAGCGGCGGATCGATCTCTTGAGCTAGAGATTTCTCTACTTGGGAAAAAACATGCTTCGCTCGACGCTCGCCGAAAACGCAAGTCACAATGTCGAACCAGTGGATCGCGAAATCGTAGAGCACGACGTGATGCAACTCTTCGAAACGCGTTCCCTTTATCCAGGAATGATCCCATGTAATATTGATATCGCAGGAAACGATGTCGCCCAACAGCCCTGCCTTTAAGACTTCGCGAAGATACGCAAAATACGGAGCCCAGCGGCCATTCTGGTTAACCGCTAACTTCAGTTCGTTTTCATCCGCCAATTTCACCAACTCCCGTCCAATTGCGATATCGGTTACAAACGGCTTCTGACTCAGCACATGTTTTCCCGCCTTCAATGCGGAACGAATCAGCTCCAATCTCATCCCCGGATGCGTAGCAAGGTCAACTACTTCGACATCCCCTCGCTCCCAAATCGCTTGCGGATTGGTACAAACATCAGCGGCAGGGAAAAACTCCTGCTTCAATACCTCAGCAGCAGCTGGCTTGGAGTCGCAAAGAGCCACGATCCTGTATCCTCTTTGCTTATACGCATCCAAGTGATTCCTAGCAATCCCACCACACCCGATCAGAGCAATCCCTGGATTATAGTCCTTGGGAACAGGCGGCTGGTACGGCAAGTCGGGAGCGGAAGTCATTGAAACTTCCACAGCTTTCAATTCGCGGGCGTCATCTTTGCGTGACTCGCTCATACGGTCATTCTCCTTTTAAAGGGATCGTTTTCCCCGTTTCAGAGCTCTCAATAGCCGTGTCCACGATTTGCTGCCCTATGCGAGCAATCGAGGGGGAGAGCGGTCCTTCAATCGGGTCGCCATTCTCAAGTTTGGTCAGCACGTACTCTATCCCATTCGCCTCACCCTTCGGATGAGGGTCGACTGGCAACTCATACCCCTCTGGATTCTTTCGAGTCTGAATACGAACATTTGATTCGTAGTCATAGCTGCTTATAGTGCCCTCTGTCCCTCGGACGACAAAACCACACTTCGGTTGAGGCTGGTGTGTCCACGGATCCGTAAATGTCCCCCATCGAGTTTCAAACTTCGATAGACCGTCCTGATAACGTGCAATCGTTATGCTGTGTTCATCTACTTCGATTCCCTCGACTCCGCTGACGACACTCGTCACCTCAAGCGGCTTTTTCCCACCGTTGAACCAGGTTCCCAAGGTAACTCCGTATCCAAGGTAATCACACAAGGAACCTCCTGCCGATTCCTTCTTGTACCACCAGCTTTCCTGTTTTGCTTCAGAGGACGGCTCACGCTCAACCTTATCCGCGCCATGATAGAGAGGGCCACGATTGCCGTCGTAGTAGTGGACTTCAATGACGTCACCTATCAGGCCATCACCAATCAAGCGATGTGTTGTCACGTGAGCTTCCACCCACCGGAGTGGCCAGTTGATCACCAGCAACTTGCCAGTCGTTTTCATCGCCTCAACCATCCGGTCCGCTTCGTCAAGAGAGCCAGCGAATGGTTTTTCTACAAACACATGAACGCCATAGGGAGCAACACGCTCCACCCAGAGGGCATGTTCGGCAGTCGGCGGGCAAAGAATAACCAAATCCGGCTTAGTCTCCTCCAAGCAGGTTCTGTAGTCGGTAAACAATTGCGCGTCCGACAGGGAAAAGTTCCTTTGAGCTTCCCTCATTCGTTCCGGTTGCGGATCGCAGATTCCGACGATTTCCGCGTTCGGGTGCTCATCGACGCAGCGAAGTAGATCGCCCATGTGCATGTGTGAAAACTCAATACCGGCAATTCTCCACTTATTGGACATAAACAACTTATTGGGTGGGGGTTAACGAGATGCAGACATCCTACTCAAGTGAACCGCCCCCGCAACTTGCTTCTGCGACTCAGCCCACTTTTCCAGAGAATCAGGAACGCAACTACCCCCCAAAAAGGAGGGCAACGCTCCGTCGTTGCCTCAAAGCACTTCCCCCAGCCCCCAGTGGAAGAGAACCCTACCGTTGGAGTCCCGCCTTTAGGCGGCAATCCTAAGCAGCGGATAACAACAAGCCCGCTGAAGCGGGAACTCCAACGGTTTCGCCTCAAACAGCAATCCACTGCCTTTGACTATGCCCAAAAAAAATACGCCCGCGGATTTCTCCGCGAGCGTACCGGCTTAAACCATACAGGATAGTTGTATGAAATTTAGAACGTGAAGGTGTTCGTCAGGAACCAGCTGCGTTCAGGAGCGAGACGGACAATCGCGACGTTACCATCTGGATTGGTTACGACTGGGATGTCGTCGTTGTCACCGATTGCATTCTTAAGGTTGAGCTGGATCTTCCAGTTAACCTTGTCTCCGAGCTTGCGCTTGTAGCTGAACCAAAGATCTCCATTGGTCTCAGCGCCGGAGAAGAACGGCTTGTCCAGATTCGGAACTGGAATTCCGAACTCGTTGATTAGCGACTCATATCCAGTTGCAACCTTGTCTTGCCAACGAATCGCACCGCCGATGCCGAGTCCCTTGAAACGACCTTCCTTAAAGGAGTAGTTGTTGATGATATTTACACGCCACTCGCGTTGCTCCTGAGAAACAGCTCCGTCCTTCGCTTGGGCGGCTGCCAAAGGCGCAGTGACTTGCTGGGTCCAGCGTTCAACGAATCCAACCGCGCTGTCCGCACCCTCGCGGAGGATCGGGTTCCAGAGCCCAGCAGCTTGGTAGTTTGCTATGATCTCTTGGTTGTACTGAGAGAGCGCTTGAGCGGTGTTGGAAACAACAGTCTCCACTTGGGCCGCATTCACAGCGATACGCCAGTTGTTAGTGGGATTCCCCACCAACTCGATCTCCAAACCTTCTGCCTGCACATCAGCAGTCGACTTGAGATTTCGAATCGTATCGGTGGATACGAGCTTTCCTGGATCTTCCGGATCCGCCATGTAACTGTAGATCGATTGAGCTGGCTGCGGCTGAGCGCCCAGAATCGCATCAACGACCTCCTGATAATAGTTGAAACCGGCTTCGATCGCAGAGGCCGCACCGATGCTCGTTTCATCAAACGGAAGAGTATCAGGATTTGCGATACCTGTCATCCAACGTTCCGCTAGATTGCGGTGCCAATTAACCGCTGCCGAAGTAGAACCGCCGTCCGCAGCGTTTGAGAGCGTCGCTCCGGTCTCGTACTTGTTGACCTTAACGAACCACTTGTTGGCGAATTCAAGGCTGAACCCGTACTCTGTGGTAACGCCGCTTGGGTTGCCGATCGTGTTGTTGTAGATATCGGTTCTCTGAGCGATCGCGGAAAAGTTCTCACCTTCGCCATAATGGAAGGACATACCTGTTAGCGGGCCAGAGAGGCGATCGATCCATTTGTGCGGGACGTGCCCAACAACACTCCAAGTGAAAGTGTCTCCAGATTCTGGATCCGCTTGTGGTGTGCTGGAGATATCTAGATTCGACATATCGTAGACACCATTGATGTCACGCAGGACAGTTCCGTTCGCGCGGCTGTAAGTCGTCACTTCGTCTGTTCTCCAACCGAGGAGACCGACAAGGTTCCCACCGAGGAGGTAAGACTGCCAAGCCAAAGCTTCACTATCGACCTTCTGTGCGGAAGCTCCGCCACCTTCAAGAACTCGAGCGACGTTAACGGTACCTTCCTTGTAGTTCGCCTCATCAGAGCGATCGAAGTAGAACGCCTTGATCGCGTCACCAGCTTGAAGGAGCGAACCTTCGACTGGACTCAATCGAACGTCATTCATATCGAGACCGACGTTGGAATCACTGATGTAAGCAATCGTTCCCACATCGTTGATGTCGATACGCGGAGAGGAACGTCCATTGAGTCCGGCTCTGTAGTCGAAATCGGAACCAATCCAGTTACGGGAATAAGTTAGGTTTCGATTGGACGCCTTCTCGGATTGGAATAGACCAGTGAAGCTGTGACGACCGAGCCACTTACCGAGTCCTTCGTTCATATCCGCGAAGTCGTGATTGAGAAACGCGGTGACGCGAGAGTTGTTTCGGATCACCTCTCTCCAATTGTCCTTGTCGTTACGGTTCAAGATGAACGCGCGTCCGGCATTCGGATTTGGCTCACCGGTCGGCAGATAGGCCGTTGCGTCGATGTAGATCGGTAAATCACGGTGACCACCGCCGAAGGGTTGGTACTTGGTCTGGCTCCAACGTTGGTCGTCGATGGTCGCTTCGATACCTGCTTTACCTTCCCAGAATCCTTGTTCGAATGTGATCGATTGGGAATCGAACTCGGTTCCAATGTCGTGAAGGCCACCAGTTATGAGCTGGTTTCTGTAGTCGAACACCTCAGGGTTTTGCAGAGAACTGGCTACGAAGCCTGTTCCTTGTGGACCTTCCACATAAGCACGTGTGTTGACATGAGTCGCCCACGGACCACCACGGAGAGGAATACGCCCATGGATACCTTGCAGCGCGGGATTCGCCAATGGGTTACCATTGTGCGTGTAGATGATGGAATTGAAGATATGAGCGGTGCTCAGGACAGTAGCCGATACTTCCTCGCGGCGTGCAGGGTTGTTCTCAACTTCCTTCCAACGGATCAGGAACTCATCTGGGTCGCTGTTATAGTGTGAGGCAAAGGCGCCTTCCGCTGTGAGACGGCTACTATCTGTTACGATTTCACCCGTTTCAGCGTCGAGGGGACGGGTATCAACAAGCTTCCATGGTTCCCAGTTCGCCGCTAGACGCTCGTAGCCAAGACCGATGGAGTAGTCATTACCCGAATACGGGCGAAAATCAGGAGGTGGTTGGAAAAAAGCCTCGTATGCGATGATCGGAGCGATGTTCGCCGGAGGAGTACGATCGCCCTCACCGATTTCAGCATTCGCACGAATCGTAGTACGACCTAGGAAAGACGAATCTTCATTCTTGAAGACCGTCCAATTGAAAGCTCCAAACGCACGCTTGGAACGATCATAAGCTGGATCCTGGCGATACTGTGTGTCGTTGTACATGCCAGCAACATTCACCGCGAGACGATCTTCGATCAGCGTACGAGTGAGGTTGAAGGTACCGCGGTGGCTTCCGTGCTTACCGATACGAGCAGTAACTTTACTGTTATTGGCACCGATTTGTGGACCCTTTAGGTCATTGTTGATCACACCACTCGCGCTACCTAAGCCGAAGAGTAGCGAGTTGGCACCACGGTTAATGGTGATGCTGCCAGTGTTGTATGAGTCGATCGGGATATTTGTAGAGAAATAGCTCCGAGTGTAGTTGGGGCGGAAGAGACCGCGCACACGAGCTGTCGACTGAGGATTAGCACGAGACTCATCTTGGTCAGGGCGAGATCCATTTACTTCCGTTCCAGAGAAGTTACCGTCCAAGCCTCCGATTTCGGAGCTCGTCAGGTAAGGCATGACCGCTTCCAGGTCAGTCGAACCGGTATCTTCCAAGAACTCGGAAGTGACGACCGAGATCGCTGATCCTAGATCCTTCAACTCCGTCTTGATACGCGTACCCGCTAGAGTTGCCGTGGCACGGTAGCCATCTTGGTCACCCGCATCAACGGTGAAGGGGCTGAGTTCGAAGACATCTTCATCTGCATCTTCGTCTTGGGCGTAGAGCCCGATTGGGGCAAAAGTCACGCCAGCTGCAACAGCGGCAGGCACAACCTTGAACCAATTGTTTTTACGTGGGTTCATAGTTTTAACTTAGGGGTTCCAGTGACGCAGCATTCTCGAAAGCCAGCTAAACCGAACTCTAGAGCCCGCTTCCTATCCGAAAAGCGGGAGGGGAAACACTGCTTGGGACTCCTTCACGTTATCAAAACGGCCAATCCCGCCGTTAGTAATTGAGTAACGTAAAACTTCGAAACGGATACCCATTTAACCGACACGGGATCAGGCATTTAAGAAATATCTCAACCCATAAACGGAAAAGATCTACCCCTCGAAAGTGAGGTATCAAGAAAACCGTAACAGGGTGTTACGCAGTCGAAATGGGGGCTTACAACTCGTAGCGCGGTGCTTTAGCCCGCCACCACGTTGGCGAGATCGACCTTCTCAATACGCGGGCTGAAGCACCGCGCTACAGCCTTCAACTCGTGTTACCAGTTTACTAAACTACGACCCGTCATTCCTTCGTCGATACGTCTTTAGACTTCGCCATAAAGTCGCCTGGGGTGACTCCGTGGAACTTCTTAAACATCGTGCAGAAGTATGCCACATCTTGCATGCCGATTTTGTCAGAAACTTCCGATACATTGTAAGTTCCAGTCTCCAACAGCTCAGCCGCACGCGTCATGCGTTTACTTCGGATGCAGCCGCTTGGAGCTTCCCCAGTAAGAGCCTTGAATTTTCGATACAAGGTCATCCGACTCATGTGCATCAAGCCAGCCAGAGCCTCCACGTCGAAAAGCGGATCATCAAGATGTTCGTCGATGTTTCGCATCGCTCGATTCAGAAAAGACTCATCAAGCGAGTTACTGGTAATCTCCTTGGTATCGATACTTTGCTCGGCCTTGAGCTGTCCGTAGCGCTCGTGCAAGCGTCCCCGGTACTCGAACAAATTTCGTATCCGTTGTTTAAGGATCGGAAAATTGACAGGTTTAGTAAAGTAGTCGTCAGCCCCCTTCCCTAGGCTCTTCAGCTCGTGTTCATTCGCCTTTAAAGCAGTCAGCATGAACACGGGGATATGGCTGGTGATCTCATCATTTTTTATACGCCAACAAAAATCGTTACCGTCCATCTCGGGCATCATCACGTCCGATACAATCAAATCGGGAATCTCCTTGGCCGCGACCATCAGCCCGCCATTGCCATCCTTCGCCTCCAGGATCTGATACCCCTCCTCCAGTTCGCTCTTTAAGTAGGCTCGCATATCAGGATCGTCCTCAACCAAGAGGATCTTCGGACGATCATCAGTGGTGTTTTCAGAGTCCTTTTCAGCCGTAACGGTCTTTGGAATCTGCCCTTGCGAGGAAGACCCAAGCACCTCGGGAGCATCGGCTTCATCAGTCGTCTGCATCGAGCTAGGCGGTTTATCCAGCAGCGGAAGTGTAACCACGAAGCGGGTACCCTTCGCTTTACCATCCTTTATAACGACTGGGCTTTTCACCTGGATTCTCCCACCGCAGCGTTCCACCAAATTCTTTGTCAAAGCGAGCCCCAGTCCTGAGCCCCGATTCTTTTGACCATGTGTTTCTTTCACCCGGTAGAAAGGATCAAAGATGTGAGCCACCTTGTTCTCAGGGATACCAATCCCGTTATCCTCAACAGTGACGACACCGAGGACGGCCCCATTGCTTTCCTCCTCGTCGATCGTCGCCTTTACGAAAATCTCCCCGCCAGCTTCGGTGTACTTGATGGCATTTTGTATCAAGTTATCCAATATCTTCTCGACCGAATCCGGATCGAACCAAGCTTCGTAGTCGGTAAGCTGCGACACGAGAAAGACTTCCTGCTTCTTCTCCTGCGAGAGCGGCTCTGCATTGGCGATCGCGTTTTTGATGATCCCAATCAAATCCGCCCGAGCATATTGCAGCTGGATCGCACTCACTTCGAAACGCCTAAACTCAAGGATCTGCTCCACGAGGTGATGCAGTTTCAACGCGTTCTTCTGAGCTAGTTTCAGCTGACTCGTACCCTCTTTATCGGAATACTTGGATAAAAACTGCTCCAATGGGCCAAGGATCAAGCTGATGGGAGTGCGAAGTTCATGCGAAAGGTTGGTGAAGAACTGGAGCTTAAACTCCTCTAGACGTAGGATGCCCTGCACTCGCTGGCGTACCAGAAGCACCACCAGTACCACGATAACCAACAACACGCTCACCAGCGTAAGGATAAACCAAACACGCTGCCACAACGGCGGAATCACGCTAAACGTAGCCGCTTCAGCAATACGACCTTCATTTCCATCCCTGTCCCTGACGCGAAGTTCGAGCGTGTGCTCCCCGTTTGAAAGATCGGTCAGAATCACGCTCGTGTCTTTGGAGAAGACCGACCAGTCCTCGTCGTCCAAGCGATACGAATACTCCAAGGCACCTTCCGAAGTAAGAGACCAATAATCCTTAGCTTCCCAAGCGAATCTTATATTCGCGGAAGACACCAGCTCACGCGGATACTCCAAAAGCGTAACAACCGGAGCCTGCGTATCGGGCCGATAGCGAACCGATTTGAATTTCTCCTTCAAAGAGGAGTGTTCGAAATCAGAGTTTCGGGTACGGAAGAACCAATCGCGGTTGGCGGTATTGATCCAAATGTCCCCTGCCCCGTCTTGCTTTAGCGTAGCACCTTCTCTCAGGAACTGAAAGCCGCGCGGCAAAACGTTATTGATCCAAGATTCATCTTCGAATCTCGAGATACCAAGTCGCGTCGCCACCCAAGTAGTGCCCGGACGGTATTCATCATTCAATACATAAAGAACTTGCTCACTCTCCAGACCTTCATCTCGGCCATACAGAGTGGACTCGCCATCCTTGATCCTGAGTAGGCCAAACTCCCACGCGGCCCCCCAGAACGTTCCTTCCTGGTCAGTTGTGATATGGTCCAACCAACGCACTCCTAAATCCTTGGCTAGTCCGAGGTTTCGGAAGTCGGGCAAGGAAAACTTCCACAAACGCGGCCCGCTCATCCAAATCTCCCCCTCCTTCGATTGCGCCATACCCGCGATTCGACGCGGAACAGCCGGATTCAAGAGATAGGAGTGGCCATAGCCATAATCCGTAGTGAAATAAGTCACCATCCCTCCATGCTCGCCGACATACTCGGAACCAGAACCAAAACAGATTTCTCCCGAAATGAGTTCAATACCGGACAAGTGTCCAATCGAGCGCCCTAGGTCCTCGTGCTGATGGCGAGTCCATTTCTCTCCGTCGTAGAAACTCACCGCCGCCACGCCGTCGTGGCTTCCGCTCACCCAAATCGTACCGTCTCGGCTTCCCAGAATAGCAACTGGAGTATCGATCGGGCCGGAATCGTGCAGCTGAGCTGTTTGTGTAACCGAGTCGTATTCCACAATCTTCCCTTCCAATGATATAAACCAAAGTTTCCCGTTCTTTCCCTCGCATTGGAAGTGAAGCCCTGGGAACGATTCCCAGCGCTCGTCCGCGAAATGGATTTCATACACCGACTCGCCATGGCCGCCCAAAACGAGATTTCCATTACTTCGACGAAAGGCAAAGGTATCACTCAGCGGAAGCAATTCGCCCCTAGCGAGCACCTCCGACCACTGGCCACCGACTCGATTGTAGAGAGCCGACTTGCTAAAGATAAGGAAGCCATAGCGCTCAACCGAGACGGAAGTAACGTGGTTGTGGTAATCCAAATCACCGATCGGATCTTCCTCTAAAAAACCATCGATCTCCTTGTCGTAGCGGTAAGCGGGCAAGCTCGGTTTCCAAGAATGGAAAAGCAACTCGTCCTCAAAACTGTTGTAGACGATTTCCGGAGTATCGACCTGCTCGTCGAGCGCATAGGTTTGAGCCGTCGACGAATCCGGAAATGAGCGTCCCACATTGGCGTATTTCAGAATCCGCACCTCTCCGCCCAAAACAAGCCAGAGGTTATCCGCATTGTCGAAAGCGATATCGAAAACCCTCTCTCCAAAGTCCGCCACCAATTCAACCCCCTCTCCAGAGAGTTGATAGAGCCCAACCGGAGTCGCAAAGACAGTCAGTCCATGGGAGTTAGTCGCCGCGAAATTCCGCGAACTGTAGTACCCCGCTTCGTACTCGACTAGCATTTGCCACTTCTGATCCTTCAACCGCATCAAGCCGCCGGAGGTAAACAAGATCACATCGTCCGTTCCATTTGAGAACAGACTGTAGGTCCTCGCGTCTTCCGCCAATTCGGAGGAAGGAAAATGCCGCACCACCCTGCCATCGTAAGAAGCCACTCCTCCCTCGTAGCCCAGCCAGAGCTTACCCTCTTCGTCTTCCACTCCGCAAGTGAGGTACAGCTCGCTCAGCGCTTCGAGTTCATGCCAACGCCAAGGCTCCTCGATCGGGTTCCTCTTAACCACCTCGTAGGGGACTTGGGCAGTTACGACTTCAATCAGGGCACACAGCGTCCCTATCAAAACTGGCAAAAAAGACTTAGGCATTACGGAAAACGAGAGAGCGCGGACGAGCCCCCTAGCCCTCCAATCTAAAGGCGAGCCCCCTCTAGACAACCGGCGATTTGTAGAAAAACGTATCAGCCGTTACCTAATCCCAATCCCAGGAGGGCAACGCTCCGTCGTTGCCGTTGAGCCGAGATCAAACAACCTCAGCAAAGCCGCCTGGCGACTCGAATCGTCAGCGCCTCTCGATCGTCAGGGTCAAACTCTCTGCCTTGACCGGAAGGCCAGCCACGAACAAGCCATTTCCTTTGTCTAGAAATGTGACTCCCTTCGCGAAAGGAACGCCCGTCTCCAGCCAGATTGAGAAGGGTCCGGACTCCGGAAGTGTTACGGTGATTCGTTTCGAACTGCGTTTCGATACCTCGACGGTTGCGGCTGCGAGGTACTTGTCCGTGCGACCGATCACCGACCAGCCCTTTTCGATTGGGCTCAGCTGGATGAGATATTCGCCAAATCCGGCAAGCTCCACTGGATACCCCTCTTCGCTCAGCCTGTCCGCTTTGCCCGACTGAAAATCATAGACCAGCAGTCCTTCTTTGGGCACATCCCAATCCCCTCCGTAGGGTTGGATCATGCCAGAGGCCGCTGAATAGTGCTCTGCTGTTATCCGTGTCCCTAGAACAGGCGAAGCCACCTTCCCATCACCGAGCAGATTAAAACACGCAACCGCCACCGAATCATTCGGCAATGGAGCCATTGTTCTGAAAAGCCGCTGGTCATCCTGATTCATGAAAATGTCGTCCGGCAGCGGAGCTCCAGGCGCCAGCGGACGCGGCAGCTTGCCATCCAAATAGCAGAGCGGCCAAACCTCTTCCGGCACGATGTGCTCTGGGTCATCCGACAGATACGTCGGGCCGCCGGAGAGCGCTTTGGAAATCGCCATCATACGGACAGCTAGCTTATCGGTGGAATGAAACATGTCGTGGTCCCCCCATGACACCTGCCCCAACCAAGGGATGGAGCTGAAGTTGTTGAAGATCGATCGCCTCGCCCGGTCCACTGTCAGCTTATAGTCAGGCCCCGAACGCCCTACCACGCACTCGCCGGAGTTGAAGATGAAATGCGGCACATGCCAATTGCAGTTCAGCAAACCGTCGAACTGATCCTCTACCGTTTCCTGATAGATCCTCGAAAACAAGGTCGCCATGGCTGAGGGATTCCCAATCGCATCCTCATTCGTATCCGGATAATCTGACGCGACCTTTTCTACGGAAACACCTCCCGCATACGGCAAGAGCGTCCCGCAAAAGTCGACCTTCACAAAATCAATGTCGTCCGCCCGAGACTGTCGTAGCAAGTAGTTCATAAAAGCTCGAATCGACGCCTCATCAGGTTTGGGAATCCACCGGCCATTATTCATTTCCATCATCGCCTCCGCCAACTCCGGAGGATCTCCAGCTCCCATGCCCTTCGCATCGCCTAAAAGCGCATGCCACATGCCGACCCAACGAATTCCATCCTCATTGCGGAGATCAGTTAGCGGTTTGTATCCACTTGGAAAGGTCTCTTTCTTCGGCATCAAGCTCTCCAGTGAAAAATGCCCATCGTCTACGAGCATGTAGCGCACCGGCAGCTCGTTCTCTTCCAAAGTCTTGAAAGCGCCCACCAAGAGATCCGAGCTAATGTTTTTCTTAAACTCCTCCCAGGAGCACCAGCCAAGGTAATTGAAAACCTCCGGATAGTCCTTCTGCTCCCTCATCTTCATGTAGCCCTTGATCTGGGGAGCATTGCTGGCCTGTATCCAAACTTTGTTGGCAGCCTCGTAAGGAGAGTTCGCTCGAGCCCAGGCCACGAGAGGCAAATCCCCGTCCACGGCAGCCGTTCCCTTGGTTCCCAACTTAAGCTTCAATTCCCCACCCTCTGGAGCAAACCAAGCATACGCCTGCTCTCCACAAAGCGGTAGCAAAGCAAGGTAGTCACCATCCTTAAGCTCTAAGATAGAAAATATACCGCCCTCTTTCGATTTCGTTGACAGGACTTCCCCAAATACACGATTGCCACCATATGGCCACCATTCGCCCCGATAATAGACCGCTTGCGAATAGGCAGGAACCTTGAGCCCATACTGCTCCAGCACACCTTCTCTGTCAGGAGTACCTGAATACGATTTCAAAATCTCGAATCCCGCTTTCTTATTAAAGAGGTCCAGAGATTCAGCTGATAGGACAGTCGTGCCGAGCACACACAGGCACACGATCATGTTAAGCAGTCTTTTCACAGTCTGATGAAGTTGGGGTGCAAATGTGGAAGATGGTAGTCTAGTTTCTTTCGACCTTCAAAGCGTATGCGTATTCACAGGGTCGCTCTGCTGGCAGCTTAACAACAAGAGCTTCAGCAGTATGCTCCCATTCGAGCTTACTATCGCTACCTAGGAGACGAACCGACTTGATGTCGTTTGGATACAGTTTTCCATCAAAGCCAAAGGCACGAACCACCAGTTCCTCACTAGGCCAATCGAGCACGATCGCATACAGGTTCTTACCCTTCTGCGTGAAGCGAATGTCTTCCTTAGTCCACTTGGGCACATTCCGGTCCAAACGTCCGTGAGCGTGGTGCCCAGTCACCGTCTCTTCCGTCGGGCCCTCGCCAAAGTAACTCCAGGGAACCGTATCGTAAATCGCTTCGCCGTTGATCTTAAGCCAATCGCCAATCGCCTTCAGTTGTGTCTTCTGATTCTGAGTGAAAGTGCCGTCCGGCTTCGGCGGAACGTTGAGCAGCATACGGCCATTCTTACTGGTCATATCAACCAGCAGATCCACTAGATGGTTCGTATCCTTCATCGGGTTCTTCGGATTGTAGAACCAAGGCGTCGGGTAGTTTCGATGCTCCGCCATGTTGATGTCCGCCATCCATGGGTCAAATTGCAGCCCGATCAGGCTGCCATTCTCTACATTGCGCATGCCGACCCCAGGTGGGATATCGTAGGACTTGTAGATGAACTCGACCTCACGCCCGTCTTTCTGAGCCTCATTAAAATAGCGGGCTAGAAAACGCTGCTGCCCACTCTCTGGAAAACACGGAACCGTATTCTCTTTGCCAGGCAAAAGGCGCCCACCGATGGCTCGCCCTCTTTTAATCGTCTGAACCGTTCCACCAAATCCAACGTCCACCCAGACCATGTCCGGTTGATAGCGATCCGTCGCCTCAGTGATCCGCTCGTACCACCCCTGCCAGAGATCGGGACGAGTACGATTTTTGAAATCAATATTCAACAGATCCACCTCGTCCGACGGCTCCCTGTAGGTTTCATTCTCACGAGACACCTGCCCCCAAATCGAAGAGGAGTGGAAAGTCATGATGTACTTCATGTCACGCTTGCGGATCTCTCGAGCGAGCTCGCCTGCGATGTCTACCTTCGGACCGCGATCAACTGTATTCCAGTCAGTGATCTCGCTATCCCAGTTCAGCATCCCTGTTACATGCCAAGCAACCGGTCCCGCAAACTGGGCCCCTGCCGACTCAAAGAGATCCGCCCACTCCGCCGCGTCAAAGTTCTCTCCAGTCCAATTTTCGATCGCCTCGATAGTGCCCATGCCCTGATCCGCATGCTGTATCTTGACCATCTGCGGTCCCCAGTGACAGTAGATGCCAAACTTCATCCCGTCCATCCACTTCGGCATATCGTGCTTCCGCAGCGAAGACCAATTGGGCTCGAACGCCTCCTGCGCAACCTCCTGATTACAAGCAGTGAGCCCAAGCAGAGCGGCCACCGCGGATAAGAATAACAAGCCCTTTCGTTTCATCTTCATATCAAATTCGTTACCTGTGAATACACTGCCATTTTATGCACGAAACGGCCTAAAAACAATCCCCCCAATCGCGGGGGCAATGAAGTCACCCAAAACATGATAGGAAAGAGACTTCCCAAAGGTAGCGGTCATCGTCCCCGATGACCACACCTCCCCACTTTGGCCATCGGGGTCTACCGAGCGAAGCGACATAGCGAATGCGCTCATAGCCGCTACCAAAACCATCAATTCAATCAGTCTGCTTCATCCGCCGGCAGACGAATCCTGATACGCTCCTGAATCGCCCACACCTCGGCATAGATCTCACCCTTCTGGCTACAGAACCGTTCCGACTCCCGAACTTTCTCATCCCACGCGCGATACAGTGTATCCAAACTTCGCGACTTCGAAGCATACTTCCTGCCTGCCTCGACGATGCCAAAATAAGACATTGGAACTTTCGCCATCCCCAAGACAGTCTTCATCCCCAACTTCATCGCTTCCAACTCCTCGACAATCTTCAGCCCGATTCGTTTTCGCTCCTTCAGGAGTCTCTTCATTTCGCGATCATCGGCTAACTCATCCGCCACTCTACGCTGCTCATCAGTAAACCTAGGCTGATACCATTCATGACTCTTGACCCCCGTTAGCCGATCCGCTCGATCAATCCAGGCCCGATAGTCTCGATCCATCTGAGCCACCTTTTCTGGATACTGGGCTGCCAGATCATGCGACTCAGTAGCATCCGTATCCATTTCATAAAGCTCCCAAGGGAAATCATATAAATGCTGAACAGTGCCATCATGCCCATCCGACACGAGTTTCCAGCCATCCTTCATAATCATACGTCCCGCCTGAAAATGCCCGAAGTAATACTTTCCCTCTTCCGCCGGCTCTCCCTTCAGCATCGGGAGCATGTTAGTGCCCGACAGCGGTTGCACCGTCCAATCCTTTAACAATCCCTTCTCATGAGGCACCTCCCATTTTTGTCCCTCGGGGTAGTCGGCTCCGGCGAGCGAGTAAAGAGTCGGCGCTAAATCAACGATATGTGCGGGCTCATGAGTGATGCGGTTTACTTCCGAGATTCCCTCCGGCCACCTAACAATGAACGGCGTCAGTTGGCCCCCATTGTACATGTAGCGCTTAAATTTTCGATACGGCGTATTGCAGGCATTCGCCCACTCTTTTCCCAGCTTCGCCTGCGAGTTCCGCGTGTCTGGTTTGTTCCGAGCAGTTACACCATCCCACATCGCACCTTCCGCGCACGCGCCATTGTCAGAAAAAAAGAGAACGACTGTATTTTCGGATACGCCGATTTCCTCCAACTTGGCCAACAACCTCCCGACATTCCAATCCAAGCGATCAACCATCGCGGCGTAAACAGCCATCGTTAAATCGGCATCGTCCTTCCTATCGAAATCCTCCCAAGCAGGGACATCTGGGTCTCGCTGCGAATTTTTCCAACCTGGTTTAACGATCCCCAATTCCAATTGCCTTTTGAAACGCTCCTCCTTGATCGCGTCCCATCCCTTCAAGTACTTCCTGCGATACTTCGCTATGTCTTCCGGCCAGGCCTGCAAAGGATAATGTGGAGCGTTGTAAGAGACATAGAGCAAAAACGGTGATTCGCCTTCCTTGTGCTCTTCGAGAAATTTAAGGGCCTCATTGGTATACACATCCGTAGTATAAAACGTGTCCCGATTTTCTGCGGTGACCGGTTTGATGGGCTTATCACCTTCCATAAAATCACCTTTGGGTTCGAAGTAATTCGAACCTCCTTTGAGAGAGCCATAATACCGATCGAAACCACGTTTGACTGGGTTCTCCTTCGCGTGCCATTTGCCCGTCATCCAAGTCTGGTACCCTGCGGTTTTGAGAACTTCCGCGATGGTCATTCCGTTTACCATCTGTGCTGGCGGGCCATTGCAGCCCCCTTCGATTGGATACAGCCCGGTTAGCAAGGCCACGCGAGAGGGAGCACACTTCGAGCAATTCATAAATTGCGTGAACCGCAAACCTTCCGACGCGAGCCGGTCGAGATTCGGGGTCTCGATCTCTCCACCATAACAACCGATATCGGAGTACCCCAAGTCGTCGGCGAATAGGATCACAAAGTTCGGCCTTTTTGCTTCACCAGCAAATGCTCCGCTACATGCCAGGACTAACCCTAACACAAAAAAGAACTTCCTAAACTGGATCATAATCAGAATTCTCGTCATCAATTACCTAATACAAATTTATGCACCCTCTATTTCGAAAAAGCCTCTAGAGCGTCCCGCTCTACCGTCTCATCGTACTTCGGGTTCAGCTCACTAGGGACAGGGGCTCCGATCTTCACACCTTAGCTTGCTTCAGAATCCCAAACAACCCCGTCCGCGGCTTAGACTTTTCAAGGACGCCATTCAGTGTCCGGCATTCGTCTCTGGCGGTATCGAAACTGAAAAAAACGCGGTTGGGGTAGATCATAACTGGATGTCACGTCATCCTAATACGTGCTTCCCAACTTCACAATCCCCCTAATCGAGGGGGATTTTAGAGATTCCTGTTTTCCGAAAAAGAGCTACCTTCAACTCTATGCTCAAACTGCCCCCAATCGGTCCATTCGGACTACTGCTCGTTTTCCTCTGTTTGAGGGGCAATACATCAGTTTCGGGAATTACCACGAGCGCAATCGAACACGAAATCTCGATCTTAGAAGCAGAACTAGCGACCCTTCCCATCTCTCATCCCAGCACCTTGCCATGGTCTCGCGGAGTTAGCTGGCACCTCAACCAACAACCGGAAAAGCCGGTCTCGGCCACCATCACTTTCGCGGCTCCCGCATACATCGACCTGATCGCAATCCTCCCCGCCGCCTACCCTGACAAAGACAACAAGCTTCGCCCTGACGGCTTCCCGATTCGCTTCTATTTGGAACGCCTGCTTCCCGACGGCTCATCCGAGATAATTGCCGACTATCGCGAAAACGACTACCCGACTCCCGGCGTAGAGCCGCAGCTTTTCCCCTGCCCGTCGGACACACTCACTGCCGGCCTCAAGATCACCTCAACCTTACATCTACCGAACCAGGTTTGGCTCCGGCCTTCCCATGTTGTAGCGTTGAACGAGATCATCGCCTTTTCGGGCGAACACAACGTCGCGCTCAATGCCCAAGTCGAAGCCCCGATGCACACTCCTTCCGGGCAACTTTGGACTCCCCAAGCGCTCGTCGACGGCTTCACCCACTTCTCCCTTTCGGATCGAAATCTCCGGGAGCCCAACATCGCCTATAAGGTCAACTCAGATAAACTCGTTCTGGATTTCGTGTTCGAACAAGAGCAGCAAATCAACGAGTTCAGAATTTGGCCGCTTATCAACCTGTACTACCCTCCAATAAGCGGGGTTGGATTCCCCAAAGGAATCAAGCTCGAGAAAGTAGAAGAAAACCAACAGTCCACACTCTACGAGAGTGGAGAGAGCATTCCCCATCCCGGTTCCGATCCCTACATGAGGCAAATTACTCCCACAACGGGAAAACACTTTCGCTTCACCCTCTCCAAACCCGTTCCCGAACAGCGAGCAAAATATCGGGAGAACCTATCGATTGAGGAGATCCAGTTATTATCCGCTGGCAAAATACTGACCAACGGAATGACGCCTAGCATTCAAAACCCGAATACACGCAAAACGAGTTCGAACGCCGTACAGAAACTAACAGACGGCTTCACCAGCGAAGGAAAGATTGTCCCCCTCCGCCGATGGGTAGAGAGCTTTCACCGACGGGCCCAAATCGAGAAGCAACTCCTCAGTCTCAACTCGGAACTGGACTTCGCCCGGCGACAGGAACGTGAGCGCATGCAAGTCCTAACGATCGCGGGAATCACGGCAATAATCCTACTCGCACTCCTCGTTTGGATCGTGCGTCTACTATCCGTACGCAAGTGGACGCGAATCCGCGAGCAAATCGCCGCCGATCTCCATGACCATGTAGGAGCAAACCTCAGCAGTATCGCCCATTCCAATACACTCCTTAGTAGAACAATCGAAACCCCTTCCGAGTTGCAGAGCGAGCTCCTAGAGGACTCTGTTGCGACCGCCAGGTCAACAGCCTCTGAGGCACGCGAGATCGTAAAGCTCCTGCAGGATAAAAGAGCGAACCAACCACTCTCCGCACTGATAAAAAAGACGACCAGACAAATACTCGGCGATATCGAATACACCTGTACGCTCCCGGAGTCACTTGGCCTCAATCCCTCACAAAAATGGAACCTGGTTCTCTTCCTAAAGGAAGCGCTCAACAACGTGATCAAACACTCCCAAGCAAATCATGTGGACATCGAGTTGATACATTCTGGACGCCGCGTCGAGCTCGCCATAACCGACAACGGCTGCGGTATCACTGGCAAAAGGAAATCGCTCTTCCATCTGGAGAAACGAGCCACTCTCCTCAATGGCAAACTGGGAATTAAAACGGGCAGAGGCACTCGCATCACCCTTAACTTCAAGCGAGGTCTTTTCTCATGAGCCGAACAATCGAAGTCATTATCGTCGAAGACAACGAATCCTTCACCAAGTCACTGAAACGTACCCTCGCATTCAACTCTGACATGGCTTGCACCGGATCGTTCAATAGCGTCGAGGACTTTTTGGATACAGAGAATGAGGATACTCGAGAGCCCCATATAGCCCTCCTCGACATCCATCTCCCGGGCAAAAGCGGTCTCACCCTAGTGCCTCACCTCAAAGAGAACTACCCCAACACCAAGATTCTTGTTCTCACCCAAGACGACGACTACCATACCACCCTAGAAGCGATCCGCCTAGGCGTATCTGGATACGTCCTCAAAAACGCTGACTTAGAAGATATCGAACGCGCCATCCGCGAAGTAAACGACGGCGGTTGCGTCATCGACCCACAGCTCTCACGCCTTGTCCTCGACGCCCTAGACTCCAAGGAGCCCAGCAAAGACAGCACCCTCAGCAATCGCGAGCGACAAGTCCTCGAGCTTCTCGCCATGGGTTTAGTTAAAAAGGAAGTAGCGGACCGCCTGAACCTAAGCTACTACACTGTATCCGAATACACAGACAACATCTACAAGAAACTCCAATCCCCCAACGCCGCAGCTGCCGTGGCTACCGCGATTCGAAAGGGACTAATCTAAGCAGAATACGTTGGCCGTCGGGGACGACGGCCGCTACCTTCAGGAATTCACTTGGAGGAATCCTTGCTCAAGAGCTCATCTATTTTCGTCCCGAACGGGACCTTTTCTTCACTCAGGATTCCCCGAGCATCCATAACTTGGTCTCCGCTCGAATTTTGCCATTTAAAGAGAGTGCGGCGCATTTTCCTGAGAACCCCCACGTATTCAGGATCCGTAGCCAGATTGCGGGTTTGCAACTCGTCAGCCTCTAGATCGTAAAGCTCTACCGGCTCCTTCTCCGACGCGTAATAGACGGCCTGCAATGCGTTCAGCTCCCCTTCCTCATGCAATTGAGCCATACTCTCAAAACTCACGACTTTTCTAGCGTAGTGGTTTGCTCGATATGGGATCTCCGGAAAGAAGTGATGAATGTATTGATACTTCTTGGTGACAATCGCTCGCGAGCAATCGAAGACGCCATTCATTCCATCGCGCGTCGCCACCACATACTCGCGTGAGGAAACATCAGCCAATAGGTTCAGACCTTCCATAGTCGGAGGCACACAGACTTTCGCGGCGCTCAAAACAGTCGGAGCGATATCGATGATACTAGCTAATTCGCCATTGACCGCACCCGCATCTAGATTCCCAGGCCACCGCATGATCAAAGGGACATGGATACCCGTTAGCCACAGATTCTGTTTATGACGCGGGAGAGTCGCCCCGTGATCACTCAGAAGAATAACAAGCGTATCCCTATCCAAGTTCGACAGCTCCAAGGCATCGAGAAACTTCCCCACTTCAACATCAGTGTGAGAGACGGCATCTAAGGCAGAGGCCAGAACCAGACGCACCTCCTCGTTGTCGTAGTAGTGAGGCGGGACATCCACTTCAGCCGGGTCCACTTCGATCCCCTTTTCTATCGCCCACTTACGCCCCGGTTCGAAGCCATGCTTCTTGCCTGTTTCGATATTGGCGTAAGCGAAGAAGGGTTGCGTGTTTTTCCTCTGACTCCACACGCCGCCCTTGAAATAAGTCGAAATGTCAATTGGGTCGATTATCTGCAGGTGATCGAAAACCTCCTTCCCACTCTCCTGATTATTCTCCGGCTTCCCTCGGTCAAAGTTCAGATCCGTCTTAGCCGTCGCACCGTACAGCTTATTGTACATACGGTCGCCATTGCTCTTGAAGTTGACCGTAAAGTAACCCGCCTCGCTCATGAGTTCCGTCAGAATATGACACCCCTCCGGAAGCGTATCAATGTAGTGACTACGATGATTCGGAGCTCCGATGGTCGACGCGTAACATCCTGTAAACAATGAAGTATGACTTGGACTGCACACGGTTCCCGACGCATAAGCCCGCGTAAAACGTACCCCTTGCGAAGCGAGCCGATCGATGTTCGGTGTAGTCACGAGTTCATTTCCATAACACCCAAAATCAGGATCCAGATCGTCGAGAAACAGAATCAATATGTTCGGCCTGTCTTGGGCCTCGACTAATTGTACGGGGTACAGCCCTTGCAAAACGAGGACAAGTAAGAGGATGTGTTTCATTTCGTCTTTAGTCTGAGACCTTATCGTTTACGGCGAGGCTGTAGGTCGCCGCGGTGAGGCGATTTCAGGACTGGCGGGTCAACGCCCCGCCCTACAGGTTGTGAGAATGCACAAGGCGACGCTCCCGAAGTAGATCCACTATTAATTGTTACGTTACCAAAGATCCTCGCCATACTCCCAGCCCTTGCGGACAGGTTCCTTAACGAATGCATTCACTTCCTTGTGATTGGTGATCTTCATCTTCTTGGCGTTCCACTTGAGTGTTTTTCCGGAACGGATAGCTAAACCGCCAAGCAGAACCACCTCGGTCAGGGGAGCCGCGTAATCGAAATTCGAGCCAGGAGTTGGCCCGCCTTTGATCGCATTTAGCAACTCCTTATGCGGACCGCCTTTCACCCGTGGGAGAGGACGTTTCTTGAGCAGATCACCGTACTTGGCCATATTCTTCCGTGGCCAAAGCATCGGGCTCTCCGGGCGCATACCTTCATGATAAACCGTTTCTTCAGAACCGATCATGTACATGCCATTACTCGGCATCGTATCCATTCCTGGAAGCTTCGGCGGACGGATCGTTCCCTCGTACCAATGCAATTTCACGGGGGGCATTTTCCCACGTGCTGGGAAATGGTAGATCAGGTGAGCCCCCTTAGGGGTGAAGTGCTTGTTCGCCGGTTCCGCAAGTTCGACTTCTACCTTCGTCGGCATCCCCAGTTCCAAAGCCCAGAACGGTGTATCCAAACAGTGGCAACCGATGTCGCCCATCGCGCCGACGCCGTAATCCCACCAACCACGCCAGGTCGTGGGTGCATAGATGGGACTGAACTCCTTCTCGGGAATCGGTCCTTGCCAGAGCTTCCAGTCAAGACCCTCGGGAACTGGAGCTGAAACAGGTGGATATTGCTTCTGACGTGGGAAATAGGTCGGCTCCGGTCGATCCGTCCAACAGTGGACTTCCCTCACCTCGCCAAGAACCCCTGCTTGAAACCACTCCACAATGAGTCGTGCCCCTTCGAAGGTGTGTCCTTGATTTCCCATTACGGTCTGCACGCCATACTTTTGAGCAGCTTTCTGCATGGTCCGTACTTGCCAGATGTTGTGAGCCATCGGCTTCTGAACAAAAACATGCTTCCCCGCTTCCATGGCAGCCATCGTCGCTGGAAAGTGCGTGTGATCAGGAGTCGAGACCATCACGACATCGATCTTGTCGCCCATATCGTGCAGCATCTCGCGGAAGTCGCTGAACGTCTTCGCTTGCGGATTCTGGTCCGCAATCTCAGCGGGTGAAATATCGTTCGGGAAGAACTTCCACTCCGGATCATCCCTACGCCAATCCACATCACAGAGAGCCACGAGGTTCTCCGTCAATCCCGCTTTCACCGCACCTTTGCCCATGTGACTGATTCCCACACAGGCAACGTTCAGCTTATTGTTAACTCCCAGCGACTTCGCTATCGAAAACCTTGGGATGACGAGAGATCCAGCTGCTGCGATCGCTGCCTTTTGAACAAATCCTCTACGAGAAACGTTTGGGGTCATTTTCTGTATCAATTATTTGGGGTTAGTTGTAGGGTCGTCGCTTGAGACGCACCGCATTGCAGGAATCAACTCCTGCGGCATGCCCTACGATTGATGGTTCCTTAAACTTACATCCGGTAGAACTCCTCCCAGCCCTTCCGTGGAGCTGGGTCGAGCAAGGCATTGGCCGCTTTGCTATTGGTGAAGGTCTTCTTCTCCCGGCTAAAGTGCAGTTCGCCACCGAGACGCTGCGAAATCATACCCATGTTGAGAACCTGCGAAAGCGGAGCCGCCACGCTAAACGGCGAACGAGCTTCCTCTTCCCCTTTACAAGCCAACAGAAAGTTCTCCCAATGGTGCGAGTTCTTAGTCGGATACTTCGGGAGCGAAGGATGCATCTCCTTGTATTTCTCGCGGGGCACTATACGAAGCGGCTGCTCGTGAGAAATTCCTCTGAACACGAGGTCTTTTCCATAGAGCACCTTGCCAACATAGTGACTGCGTGGAGCTTTATTATCCTTGCTGAAGTTATTGATCGCCCCCGGCTGTTCAGTCTTAAGGTCCCTGTATTCAGGAGCTATATACGGTCGGTTGTCTTTTCCGTCGTGCCAATTCAATTCGCAAGCAGGCATTCCCTCACGCTCAGGGAAATTGAAGCGGATGTGAGAGGCTTTCGGATAGATCAGCGGGTGCCGTCCCTCCAGCTTCACCGCGGTCACCTTCTCCGGATAACCGAGTTTCAGGAAGCGGTGCGGCGTGTCGATCACGTGCGCCGCCCAATCTCCTAGCATACCGCAACCGTACTCGAACCAACCGCGCCAGTTGCGAGGATGCAGCAAGTCACTGTAGGGACGCTCTGGCGACACCGAGCACCAAGTATCCCAATTGATGCTCGGATCCATCGAACGCTCCGGATAATCCTTAAACTTGTCGACCCAACCACTCCACCTTAGACCGTTCACCTGGTAGGCATCGATCTTTGTGATATCTTTGATGATACCGGCCTCTGACCACGCCTTGAACTGGAAATAGTTGTATCCAGAGTGCCCTTGATTCCCCATCTGAGTGACGACGCCGGAGCGCTCCGCCAAATCCATCAAGCGCTCGCATTGCCCAAAGGTGTGAGCCAAGGGTTTCTCGCACCAAACATGCTTGCCGAGCGACATCGCCAACATGGTACAGGGGAAGTGTGACTGGTCAGCCGTCGATACCACGACCGCGTCGATCTCGTCCGCCATCTCATCGAACATCTTCCTAAAGTCGTTGAACTGCCGAGCATTTGGGTGGGCAGCCGCTGACTTTTTGGCCTCGTCGCGGTTTAGATCGATATCACAGAGGGCGACAACATTTAGCAGGCCGGTTGTCAGAAAGGCCTCGCGATTGCGGAAGCCTTTTCCCGCGCTAGCGATGAAAGCAACATTGACCCGTTCGCTGGGCGGCAGGATGTCACTGCTGGATTGCTTTCCTAAAGCGACATAGGAAGGCAGAATCGTGGCCGCGCCAAAAGCGAGCGACGATTTCTTGATAAAGTCACGACGTGAATTTGCAGGGGTATTCATTTTTTGAATCTCGTTTATTAGTAGGGTCGCCGCTCGCGACGCACCGCATTGCAGGATAAGCAAACCCGCGGGGAGCAAGTCCCAGCCCTACCGATCTATTTCTCAATCACCCAGATGTTCCGGTACTGGGTCGGGTTGTGGTGGTTCTGTATCAGGATCGGACCTTGTGCTACTTCAGGTCGCGGCCCCCTCGGACCACCACCGGTTCCGCTGGGCAATACGAAGTCGTCGTGGATCAGGACACCATTTTGCCAGACGCTGATGCGAGCAGATGAAATCTTCTTCTCGCCTTCGAAGCGGGCTGCGGTAAATTCGATATCAAGGCTCTGCCAGCTCAATGGAGGCAGGCACATGTTAACATTCTGTGTATTCAGACCATAGACACTGCCACACCAGGTATTCGGTTTCTTGATTTGCTTGATGTCCTTCCAAGCCTCGGGCGATTCATCGAGACCAAACGTATCCGCCACCTGCACCTCATAGGCACCTAGGGCAAAAACGCCACTGTTGCCGCGATCCGGGTGGCTCAACGGAAGCTCCGGCTTGTAGGGCACCATAAACTCAAGGTGCAGCTTGAAGTCCTTAAACTGCCGACGGCTCTTCGTCCCCGCCTGTAAGAGACCGTTCTTGATCTTTCCATTCCCCCACTCCTCGACGCTTGTTCCGTCAAAAAGCGTGATCGCACCCTTTGGCGCTTTCGGAAAATCCAACCTCGAGGAACGGTCTACTTTCTTGAATCCCTTCAAGCGCGCCTTGATGGCATCCAGCTCCACCCACTCATGCTTAATACGGCCGCCATCCCATCCAGCTCCTGGCAAACCACCACGGTAGATCGAGAGATAGAACCGCCCTTCGGCAGGAACGACCTGCAGGGCTGTCTTCCCTTTCTTGTATTCTCCCAAATAGTCAAAACCAGGATGCTCCTTTGCCGCAGTGGAAGCATCCGTCCATGTGGGCGTGGGAGCAGGCTTCGCAGAAAGAGTCGCAGCCAGCGCCGCGAACGAGAGGGAAACGAGGATTTTGGGGAGCTTATACTTCATGGGGTGAATCAAGGGGCCCATTTATAGCGCAAGTCCCGCTTCCCCAACATAGTCACAAGTCTCAAACTCCGTGTCGTTCGTCGCAAGTGGCTCGCAAGCCTAAGTAGCACATGCGTACCACCTTGGATATCGTTACACGTGAGCATGAACGATGTTCCATTAGCAGGAAAGCAACGCTTCGTCGTTGCCACAATTCAGCTGGAAATGACGGAGCATTTCCCTCCTACAGGGAAGAGCGGGAACAAGCCCCTCTTCCCTTAAGACGAACTCTAAAACAAGGGACCTATTGCCCCCCCGTTAGCTGTCCAAAGAAGTCCGTATACGCAGTTTCCTCAGGAGCTAGCGCTATCGCCTTCCTCAAACTCTCGATCGCACCCGGAACATCTCCAGTGCGCGTTTGCAGTACAGAAAGATTGAACAGCCAACGATGCTGGTCCGGCTCAATCTTAAGGGCGCGCTTAATGTAGTCGATCGCTTGGGCTTGCTCTTCCTTTTCCGCGTAAAGCAAACCTGTCGAGAACAGATACAGACCAGTGCTGGAATCGTAACCGTGCGCAATTCGCATCTGCTTTATGGCTTCATCGACCAGTCCAACCCGGTCCATCAGAATCGACACGTCGTAGCGGATCGCTGCTGCCTTCCGATCGAAGCTAATCGCTAACTCTCCATACTTCCTCACGTCTTCGATATTCCCTTGCGTCGCCGCATAGGCGGCCAACTTGAGGGCCCCGGACGGACGATCCGAATTCGACTGGATATACGTTTCGTACTCCTCGAGAACATCTCCCGTCAGGAAAGGGCTACCCGCCAACGTATCGGCAGCCTGCATACGGACGATTCTGCGTTCATCAACCAGAGCAGCTTGGACTTGCTCAAGCGCATCAGGACGCGTGCCTAGCACAAAAATTGCCGAGTCACGCACCAGAGGGTGCTCGGACTTCGCGTATTTCATAGCGGCTTCCTTCACTTCCTCGATAGGAGAGAAGGGTCGCATCATGCGTAGCCAGCTCGCCTTCCAATACGGATTCTCCGTTTTTTCGAGTCTCGCAAGCAGCTTGCTTGGCTCCTGCATCTCGCCCGTCCAAACCTCGTTTAGCGTGTGAGCACGATCGCGCAAGTCCGCCACGCGCTCCGAGTCTCCCCACTTTTCTTCAAACCATGAGAGAAGCTCATCTGTGCTCTTATCATCATGACACTTGCTGCACGCATCTGGGACATCGAAATGCTTGGCCATATAAGGATCAGGAATCGTGAAGCCATGGTCGCGGCGTGGATCCCGCGCCATGTAGTCACGTTCCGGCATGTGACACTCTACACAAGAGTTACCGGTCGAATTGATCGGGTGGAAGCTATGGTTCAGCAAATCGACAATCTGCGCATCCATCCTTCCAGTACTGTGGCACTGAATACAAGTCGCATTATTGTCCGCCGGCAGCTTCAGCTCAACCGAATGAGGATCATGACACTCCATGCAGGTGACTCCCGCATGTCCCATCTGGCTATGCATCAGTGAACCGAATACAAAATCCTCTTCATCCGCCTTGCCATCTTCGAAGTAGGCAGTCGGGTGGTCATAGAGCATGAGACGATAGTGGTCTTCGAAATGGTCACCCACCCTGAAATCACTGTCGGTCAACTCCTCACGCCGGGCGTGGCAGCTTCCACAATTCTCAACCATGCGTCGCATCTCCACCTTTGGCGGCGAGACATAGTCGTCCGTCCCTGCGATAGCGACGTGTTCCTCCATGCCAGTAGTGTGGCAGGAAATACAGGTAATCCCTTGATGCGTCCATGTACTCGCGTAGGAGTCGGTCTCTGGATCGTAGTTTTTCTCGTATTCAGTCGTATGGCACCAGGCGCAATTCGAGTTCCAATTCATGCCTTGCCCGGTCCAGTGTCCCCACTCCCCTAAGAACCGCTCTTCGTCGCGAAAAACGTTAAACCACTCGTTCTCGTCCATGTCCCAAGCCATCGAGTGCGCCTGCCAACGTCCTCTCTCCCCTTCCACGAGAGGCTGCTGCAACGGCGTGGTCCCGATAACCGCTTTCGCCTCGGCGGCGATATACTCTCCGTCGGCGTCCTTCTCGCTGATCAACAGACGTTCCCCGTCGACATCGACGCGGTACTCGCGACCCGCGATGTCCTTAAACTCTCCAACCTCGTAGCGATACCCTTCCATTTCCGGATCGACGAACCGATTGGCGTTCGCGTGGTGGCTCGAGATCCAGGACTTATGCTCGTCTTCGTGGCACTTGAGACAAGTCGCAGGATCTTTCCAGTCCGCCATAGGATGCGACTTCACCTTCGCGTTCTCAGTCTTTTCAGCGGTTTCCATCCCACTCTCTTCCGTGCGAGAGCATCCAAAAATAAGCAGCATAGCGATGCCGTAACAGGCAGCAGTCGCTCCGATCAGTTTCTTTTTTGTCAGGCTTGTCATGAGATCTCGCTAAAAAAGCATGAAATCAGGCAACGCATCGAGACTAAAGCTCACTGAAAGTATCAAAAGTTTCAGGCCTAAGTAGCTCAATCTCTTGAAGTTGGCTCGCTAGTCGTATGCTCCCCGATTCAACCGACCCTTTTCACTCGCCGATTGGCTTGAGTGGTCGGGATGACTGGATTGCTCTCGCTAGCGCTCGACCGCGCTGCGGCTCCCTTCGGTCGGCCATCTCCGCTAGGTTCCCTCGCTACGTCGAACCGCTTCGCTGGTTCAAATCTTCAGACTGATGCCCCCCTGTTCAACCGGCCCTTTTCTCTCGCCGATTGATGTGAGTGGTCGGGATGACTGGATTCGAACCAGCGACTTCTACGTCCCGAACGTAGCGCTCTACCAGGCTGAGCTACATCCCGATTATGCAGAAACACCTACAAACTCTCCCGCTATGTGGCAAATGGTTAATGACCCCCTTCGTCATTTTACTCAACGCCTGCAGAACCTGAAGCACCACGAACCAGTCCAATCGCGGAAAACCGAGCCCCTTTGAACTACTCCTAGTATCAAAATTCAGAATACTAATCCAAGCATCCAGCATCTAGATACAAAAAAACTCCACAGTTTCGCTCGATAAAGCGATACCGCGGAGTCGATCATGAGTCGGCAGCAAGGCCAGCCGACTTAGTCCTTCTTGATTTTGGTGATCTTGGACCCTTCGAGCGAGAGATTGTACATCAATCCCTTACTACCAAAAACAAAGGCTACGACAGGCTCGTTCAGAGTCTTGGAATCGATCTCCCCACCAGCTCCGATATTGGCGATCGCAACGCTTCCGTCGACCCCCACTTCCCAACCTTCGCTCGAGCGAAACTTGTTTAGAGCAGACTTCTCTAGAAACAGGATCACCTGACTGCGGCTCTGCACACCAATTTGGAAACCGATCGAAGCGCTGGCCGTACTGTAGTAGTCCACGCGCTTCCCTTTGACGAAAAGAGCACCTTCGCCGTACTCACCGCCAATACCGAATCCAGCCTTCCCGACACTTGGGAAGACCAGCATCCCAGCCGCATCTTCAGCAAGCCGCTTGCCGGCAGTCGTATGTTCGTAAAAATCTTCGATCGCCTGGTCGATCTTGGCGTCGAGAACCTTCTTCTTGGCCGCAAAAGCGGAGCTAGCACTGAAAACGAGGGCGATAAGGCCGAGGCAAAATAGTTTTTTCATTGATGGATTAATTGCTGATTCGAGGAAAGATATCGGCTTTCCGGACAACCCTAAAAGCGGTTTGCTCCATTAGACAACGTCGCTCCCTCAATTATTCAGCAAAAATTCCCACAACTGCGGACTCTTCCGGCCCAAATGGTAGCTCTACTGGGTGATCCCTGAGATGATCAAGCCACTCGGAATATCGGGCTTAACCGCATCATCTCCTAGAGGCAATATCTGCCCTTGCAGGCTTGCCTGAGTGAAGGACGCGCTCGCCATTCCGCTTTGCGAGCCTCCGGCGACCGCAAATCCCAGAAAGACTGACTCGCCCAAATCGATAACCTCCTCGCGCAGCAATCCCCACTCTGAAGAAGCCGAGGCTCGCGAATAATAACGGACCGTTCCTCCAACCCGATCGATCCGCAGCCAAGAGTCTCCCGAGCTTGTCTCGAAACCGCCTACGGATTCCGTCGCCCCCCCACGCAAGTCACGGGTCCTCACTTCCAACTTACCCGCCGCATCGCGCAGCAGGGAAGTCTGCTTTGCCATGCCGAACAGCGCCGAGCGCAACATGAGACCAGCCACACTCTGAGACGAAGCAGCCGAGAGCTCATTCAAATTGGCGCTGATCGATACGTCTCCATCCGCCCGCAGGAAATAGTAGCGGTGCGAATCCGAATCACCGGCGATCAGCCCGTTTTCATTTTCCAAATAGAACTCGTCGGACGCCAAGTCATAGGATGCCGTTCCTGAACCCGCTTCATCGTCCACTGATAGCGTCCGCAGATTATCCACGATACTGCTGGAGCTCGGAGCCGGTCCAACCACGATTCCCTTGAGCGAAGTCACCGTCTCCACACGACCCTCTATCGTGGCAACCGCCGATAGCTCGTAGCCACCCTCCATCGACACGTCCATGGTGAAAGCGTAAGGGGATGAAGCCACCTCTCCAAGCAGTTCTCCGTCGAGGAAATAGCTTACAGAGGAAATGAGCGACACGTCGGAAGCGCTAGAACTCAGAGAAAACGCCTCACCTACACGCGGGGCCGATCCGATCGTGTCCACCGCCAGCTGCAGGGTCGGAAATTCGAAAGCGTTCACCGAATAGAGAAACTCCGTGCTCGCGATATCTTCCCCGTCGGAAACCGTAAGCGTGATCGTAGCCTCACCCGAACTATTGGCGTTTGGCATCAGCGAAAGCGTACGATCCGCACCTGAACCGCCGAGCAAGATACCGTCGGCATCGATCAAATCCAAATTACTGCTGCTCACCGTCACCACCAACTCACCAGCCGCAGCCTCGAAATCAGAAACGCTAAATGACAGCTCACCCGTGGATTCGTTCTCCTCGACCTCCACTGCCAAAAGACTCGAAATTGTAGGGGCGACATTGATGTAATGCGGCGCCACATTCGTATAGCCCGAGTCGCCAAACGCATTGTAAGCATTCACGCGATAGCTGTATTCCACGCCCGCCTCAGCAGTCGTATCGACATAGGCTTCGGAGTCCGGCCCGACCTGAGCGATCAACTCGAAACTCCCATCGCCTACCGAGCGCTCGATATTGAAGCCATCCTCGTTATCCGAATTGTCGCTCCAAGTGAGCTGCACATCGTCGCCCCAAAGGGAGCCGGAAAAGGCAACAAGCAGAAACGCAAGGACGCTCCACTTAGCGAGACAGTTGGATGGGTTTGATAGGAAAGAGGTCGCTGACATGCCCCGCACTTCGGGGCTCGCAAACAGAATTTCACTCCCCAGTGCGAACATGAAGAGTTTGCCCACAAATAGCTGGGGAGAATTCCGACTTTTCGCAGAAGATTCTACCAAAGCCCCCCTTGGGGACTTTTACTTCCTTACGTCTAAGCGCCCTTTCAAGGCCGGTTCAAAGGCCATCCGCAAGCTCCTTGACGAGGTATTCGGTGTCCTTCCAACCGATACAAGCGTCGGTTATAGATTGCCCGAAACGACGCCCTCTCGAGTCGTTGGCATCCTGGCGTCCCTCGACCAAATGGCTCTCTAGCATAATGCCAGCGACACCGTTCTGCCCCTCCTTTACCTGGCGAGCAATCTCCTTGGCTACCAACGGTTGCTTTCGGTGGTCCTTACCTGAATTCCCATGAGAACAATCCACTACCACCGGCCGGACCAAACCGAGCTCCCGCCCTTGCTCAACGACCTGGGCGACCGTTTCCTCTGAGTAGTTCGGCCCGCATGAACCACCCCTGAGAATGATATGAGCCCCCGCATTTCCCTGGGTCTCAACCAGTACGGGCCTTCCCTCCAAGTCTTGTCCGAAGAACGAGTGAGCGCATTGGGCAGACTTCACAGCATTAAGCGCGGAAGCAGAATTTCCATCCATCGCATTCTTCATCCCCACCGGGAGCGCGAGCCGACTCGCGAGCTCTCGGTGAATCTGGCTTTCCACCGTGCGAGAGCCAATCGACCCGTAGGCCATGCAGTCCTCCAGATAGAGAGCGAGGAGAGGATTAAGAAACTCCGTAGCGCAGGCCACCCCGCTCTCGTTCAGGCGCACAGCCAAGCGCCGAGCAATCGTCATCCCCCCGCTCGGACTGCTTTCGCCTCCAGAAAGCGGATCGTAGAGCATCCCCTTCCACCCGACGACACTGCGAGGCTTCTCGAAATAAGTCCGCATAACTAACACAATCTTATCCGCGACTTCCTCAGACAAGCGACGCATCCGCTCCGCGTAGACCAACGCCGAATTCACATCGTCGATCGAACACGGCCCACAAATCACCGCCAAGCGGCCTTCGTCGCGCCCCGCGAAAATGTCTTCAAGCGCAACGCGCGTCCGAGTGACCGTATCCCGCCCAGCTTGCGAAAGCGGTATATCCCGCCTCAGCTTGCTAGGAGGTAAGATCGCAGTCGTCACATTCCGGTCCGCCTCCTCTGAAGAGGGAGACTTTAATTCAGGCAAAGCTGTCGTTTTCATGGGATCGTTCCTAATTTTTTGTTTTTCAAGATTCTGGACATGCAAAAAGCCCTGGGATTCACATCGGAATACCAGGGCTTTCTGCGGATTATTTTGGCTCTATACTAATGTGTGCTCAATCACGCCCCTGGATTCTTCCAGAAGTAATAAAACCAAAAAACGTAAGAAGTGAGCTGTCTCATTTAGATCGCCACCCTACCGCCCTCTGCCGCCAAAGGTCAAGAGCGAAGCTCACAGTCGACTCAACCACAAAGCTCGTATTCCAATCACGAATACTGTTCGAGGATTTCCCGGAAGCTCTCGATGCTGATGGGCTTCACCAAACAATCGGAACACCCCGCCGCAAGCGCCTTGTCCAATTCGCTCTGCATGGCGTGTGCCGTGTGAGCGATGACCGGTATGTCTGGCTTTATTCGCTTAATCGCTCGAGTAGCGTCCAAGCCATCCATGATCGGCATGCTTAGATCCATAACAATCAAGCCAATGTCATTGTACTGCTCGACCATCTCAACCGCCTCTTTGCCGTTCACCGCTCGGATCGACTCAATTTTCTCAAAACGGAGAAACTCCTCGATCACCAAATAGTTCGTGTCGTCATCTTCGGCGATGAGCACCTTGATCTTCGCCGCTTCCTCTTTTCGGGAAAGCCTGCCTTCGTAACCGTAATTTGCATTAGCCGCCACCGGTAGCGGATACTTGTCGGCATGGTCCTTCACTGTGAATTTGAAAACCGAACCGTGCGGATGATTATCCTCCACCCAGATACGCCCTCCCAACAACTTCACCAATCCTTCGCAGATCGACAAGCCCAAGCCCACGCCATCATTGCTCCGCCCCACGCTATCCGAGCCTTGGCGGAAACGCTGGAAAACACGCTTCTTCATCTCTGGCAAAATTCCGCTCCCTGTATCCGCGACAAAAAACTCGATCATCCCATCCGGCTGCTTCTGGTAACCAACATGAATAGTCCCTTGCAGGGTGAACTTGATCGCATTCGAAACCAAGTTGTAGACGATCTGCTTCAGACGCGTCTGGTCACACACCACGTAGTCCGCTTCACGCACATTGTTTTCAACCACCAAATCGATCAGGCCATCCGCCTGCGAACGTATCCGATCAAAAAATACAGAATAAGTCTCAGCCATCAAGAGCCCCAAATCGCAAGGCACCGGCTCTATCCTCAATTGCCCCGACTCGATTTGAGCCAGATCGATAATATCCCCCAAAATGTGCAGCAGATGATTTCCGTTGGACAAGATCACGTCCACGAATCGAGCATTCTCCTCCTCCGTCAACGCATCTCCTTTCAAAAGTTGAGCAAAACCCATCACCGCGTTTAACGGTGTGCGAATCTCGTGCGACATGTTGGCAAGAAACGCCGACTTCAACCGGTCGCTCTCCACCGCCTGCTCCTTCGCTTTCTGAAGCTCCTTCTCCCTTTGTCGCTGCTTCGTCACGTTCCGACTGTAGACGGCGACACCATTTATATAACCAGCCTCCCGTATCGGCTTCAATGATACATCAAAATAAAGCCGATCCCCCCGCACAAGAAAAGCATCTTCCACCCTCAAGGATTCTCCCGCCAAAGTACGATCAAATCGAGGCTTCCAAATTTTGACCAACTCATCGGACAAGTTTTCGATCACATCATCCCCAAGATGCAGCGACACCCCATAGGCCGCCCTCATGTCCGCCAAAAAACGACGATTAACCATTACCAAACGGAACTGCCGATCGATCGAAAACACCATATCATCGGTACTTTCCAAAATAGCCTCCAAATACGCCGAGCCTCTATCTAACTGCGCCTCCACGTGCTTACGCTCCGTCACATCGGTCAAGGCTCCCGCGATCTGGACACCGCGAGTCTCCCCTTCTACCAAGCACATCGTCACCTCGACCCAAACCAAGCTGTGATCGCGTTTCACGAAGCGACAGTCGATAGGACTTTTCCGATGCCCGCTGATGACGCCCTCAACCGCCTTATCGAAGACCTCCTTATCTTCTCTAAAAACAGACTCCTTAAACGCTTTGATCGAAAGACTATCGGAAGGATCTTCGAATCCCAAGATGTGCAATACATCCTCCGTACAATGGAATTCCCCAGAATCAACATCCCACAGCCAAGCCCCAACTCCCGCGGCGGACAAGGCCGGGTGACACTGGTTAGGCGTTATCAAGTCAGCCCTCGCCGAAGCGCTCTGCAAGCCAGGTCTCGCTTCTAAAACAAGAAATGTGGCCACCCCCACGACCATCGGCACGATGGCAAGAACAAGCCCGCTCTCCGGAAGAAAATGCGAAACGATCAACGCCGCTATTAACCCAACCGCAAGGGAAATGACAAAATGGAACAAGCGACTCTTACTCAAATCCATCATACTTCTGGACTCAAATTCAATCGAGCAACCGCTTCGTTGACATCCTTCTTCCAAATAAAGATCCGATCGTAAGCAGGCACTCGGTAGTAGTCCTGCGGCGAATACACCCCTCTTGTCGACATGTCGCAACAATAACGGTCAATCCAACGCAACCGCTCCGCCTTGCTAAGCTTCTTACCTTGCATCAGCTCCTTTGTCACCGTGTGAAGCTTCACGCACATACGAAATTCATAACCGGTCAGGGTGAGCGGATCGCTCCAAGCCCCCAGTCCATCCTCCACCGCCTTTCGCCCTTCTTCCTGAAAGAGGCAGAGATCAGAGTGCTTGGGCAGGCTCGGAAAGATAATGAAACTCGCCGCCCATCCCGAAGCGACCATCAGCAAATTGAAGGAGGCCGATTCCAGAGGCGTCATCTCATCCCGCTCCGCTCTCGTGTAGTTCGGAGCCATATAGGCAAGCAAACGTCCATATCTATCAAACGGCTCGTTTCCCGACTTCAGGTAGACGCGACGCTTTCGCCCACTCGGCTTGGTCAGCTTCTCCTCGACCAATCGCTCAAAATGCTCATGCGCCGCCTCTCCTTGCTCCCCGTGCAATGTTCCAGCCCGCCCCGTCTCCAACTTCGGCTGCAGGTGAGCCGCAAGCCCATCGTCGATTGGAGCAGCACCTTCCTGTATCCAACTCGCCAACTCAGCCAACTTCTCGTCCGACCGCGCAGGCTTCGACCGCCCCGGGTAATGCGTCTCTGGCGTGTCCACACTCAGCATCCGAATCGAAAGCGAAACGTAGGGCGTATCTCCGTCGGTGGATCGGAGATAGGAATTAGAGCCGAGCGAATCGAGCTCCAAACCAGCAGGGTCCCAGAAGATGGCAGGTTTAGGCATGGGGCGATGAGGAATTTGAGAAACGGAGCATGGATTTTTTGAGCGTGCAATGGCGCTTTCTCAAAATCCGTGTTTTTTCCTAGGAATTTACAACTACCGTGCCCTAAAAACCCGGGATTTCACGCACTTTTGGCGTTGAAAGGAATTCGGGCCAAACCTTCGCTCGCGAATGAAGTCAGCAAGCGAATTGCGACCGAAATCGACCTCGAAAAATAACTCCAAAACCTATGAGCGAAAACTCAAAAAGCACAACGATCATCGGCAACGCGCTCCCCAATCTTCCATGGGAAGATCGGCCCGAAGGCTCAATCGAGCCCATGTGGCGATTCAGCCAAAACCCAATCATCGGATGGAATCCCATGCCGAGCGGAGCCCGCGCCTACAACAGCGCCGTCGTGCCCTACGGAGACGGATTCGTTGGCGTTTTTCGAGTCGACAGCAAGTCCGGCCGCGCCGGCCTGCACTTCGGCACCAGCCCGGACGCCATCAATTGGCAGCTTGAAAACGACCTAATCGAATGGGTCGACGAAGCCGGAAACCCGAATCCCAACTCCTACGCCTACGACCCACGGGTCGTGAAGATCGAAGACACCTTCTACATCACTTGGTGCGACGACCTCAAGGGAGCCTCCATCGGCATGGGTTACACCAAGGACTTCAAGACCTTCGTCAAAACCGAAAACCCGCTCATGCCTTTCAATCGCAACGGCGTGCTCTTCCCTCGCAAAATCAACGGCGAGTACGTATTGCTCAGCCGCCCAAGCGACAGCGCCCACACGCCATTCGGCGACATCTTCCTCAGCCACTCGAAAGACATGACCTATTGGGGCAAACACCGCCACGTCATGTCATCAGGTGGATCCGGCTGGTGGCAAGGCACCAAGATCGGCGCCGGACCGATCCCGATCGAAACCAAGGAAGGCTGGCTACTCTTCTACCACGGCGTATCCGGCACCTGCAACGGCTTCGTCTACAGCATCGGAGCCGCTCTTCTCGACCTGGAAGATCCATCCAAGGTCCTCTACCGCACTCGCGGCTACTTGCTGACTCCAGAGAAGGAATACGAGACCACTGGTTTCGTTCCTAACGTCGCCTTCCCATGCGCTACCATGTACGACGCGCCGACTGGACGCATCGCCATCTACTACGGAGCCGCCGACACCTACTCAGCGGTTGCCTTCACTCAAGTCGACGACTTGATCGAATACATCAAGAACGACTCAGAAGTGTAAGCAAATCCTCACGACAGCGGCGAAGCAGCCTCTACTCTTCGCCATTCGTCTTCAAAACCTCGATACGCCGCAAGGAGATCGAGGTTTCTTTGTACAATTCCGGCACACTTCCATCCCAAGATTCGTTCAGGAAATTCCGGGCAACCTTCCCACCAGTCCCCTCCGGATTTATGCGAAAACCGACAAACTCCCGATCCAGCACCTCGTCTCGCTCCACTTCCCGCAAGCTGTAGTTCTTCTCAAAACCAAACGTGAAATCCTCCAGCAGAATCTCCAGTTCGCCCCATTGATTTAAATCCGTCTCCGGATCGAAGCTAACAAAGTAAAAAGCGTTCAACGACTCCGAACTCTGGTCATTGTATCCAGCTTCCACAAACGTGAAGCCAAGACAAGCGACCCCCTCGTCCAACGCGTCGATTTGATCCTGCGACAAATGAGCTCCATAATGCTCACGCAGCTGAGCTGGATCCGGAATAACCGATCCCTCCGAATGCACTTTCAGTGTCACGTGAACCGAATGCAAATCCCCCACCCGAATCGGACTCTCCACAAACAAAGGCTCTAACCCATTTGCGTGCTGACGCCCCCAGTCACTCAGCTTACGCACCAAAGTCGTACGAAAAACCTGAGCCCCACCAAGCTCAGCATCCCTCTCCATCGATCGCTCGTCCACGGCATAATGTTCCACCTCGCTCGCAATCAACGGAAAAGCATCCGGATCGCTCACGATGTGACTCCAGCCCTTCACCGGCCCCTCTTCGGAGTCGTAGATCGTCTGCGTCTCCAAGGCATCATGCGTCCCGCCGCACCCGGCCAAGACAACCAGCCAGCACAAATTCGCCTTACTAAAACGAGAGAGAAGCAGGGAACACAGATCAAGCATTCCGCAACACTGAGCCATCAGACAGCGAAAGCGCAAGCTCACCTGATCATCCGACGACTCCCCCAAATGAGCGTCACAGCTGAAACACGTAACCAACGAGCGGATACGTGCCATTCTCAGGCAAATTATTCGACCGGTAAGATCCGCCCCTCTTCGTCGTAGAAAATCTCTTTCACTTTCACGTTTCGGAGGTGGTTCACTCCTTTTGACAACTCGCAATCGTGATGGAAGAGGTACCACTTCCCCTTAAACTCCACGATCGAGTGATGCGTCGTCCACCCCAAGACCGGCTCGAGAATTCGACCGCCGTAGGTGAAAGGTCCATACGGCGAATCTCCAACCGCGTAGCAAAGGTAATGCGTATCTCCCGTTGAATACGAAAAATAGTACCGCCCCTTGTACTTGTGCAGCCAAGCCGCCTCAAAAAACCGGCGGTCATGATCACTCGCCTTCAGCAACTCCCCGTTTTCATCGCGTATCTCGATGCTACGCGGCTCCTCCGAAAACTCCTTCATATCCTCGCTCATGCGAGCGACCAGCGGCAGCAAGGCCGGAGCGTCGCCCGTAGGCTCCTCCCCCTGCGGGTCAAACCTCTCCCCTTGCCAATTCTGCAACTGCCCTCCCCAGATGCCCCCGAAGTACATAAAAGCCTCTCCGTCCTCGTCCACGAACACAGCCGGGTCGATGCTATAGCTTCCCTTGATCGGCTCCGGCTCGGGAGTGAAAGGTCCCTCCGGACGGTCGCCTACCGCTACACCGATCCTGAAGATACCCTCCGCATCCCGGGCCGGAAAATACAAATAGTACTTCCCGTTCTTCGTCGCCGCGTCCGGAGCCCAGAGCTGCTTGTCCACCCACGGAATATCTTCCATCCTCAACGCCGGACCATGATCCACCACCTCGCCACCAATCTCATCCAAAGAGAAAACATGATAATCCACCATGTCGTACTGGTCCCCGTTGTCGTTGGTCGGCTGATCCGTTTCACGGTCGTGTGAAGGGTAGATGTAAAGCTTACCCTCGAACACGTGAGCCGAAGGATCCGCCGTATAAGTGTGAGAAATGAGAGGTTTGTCCGACATGAGCTTCTTCAAATTAACAGGTTTCAATCAAGCGACTCAGCCCAAGTCGCCACTGCCGCAACCTCGATCAGGACCGGCCCAGAGACAAATCGATTAGAGCGCTTCCCCTCTCGTTTTCGGTCTAGCTATAGCTCAATTTCCTGCATCACGCACGAGGCGAACCCCTAGAGACGCCCCGACCTCAAAAAGACATTGCCACCGAGGGCGATTGTGTAAGCATTCGCCGCAATATCCGTATGTTACCCTCACCCTCAACCCCGAGCCTATCAGCGAGCCTGCGACTCTTTTGCCTAGTCGGAATCCTGGCAATCCTTCGTCTCGCCTCCGCTCAGCCCGCTAGCGACGATCTTTCGCCGGGCCCTTCGCCGCTCTCGCTCGAGGAACTCGCCAACAAGCCTGCCATCGTTTCCTCCCGACTCGAATCCCAGGTTTTCAACGCCCCCACCGGCTCCTTCGTCTTCGACGAAGACGACATTTCCAACCTCCCCGTCGACTCCATCCCCGAAATGCTGCGCTACGCCCCCGGCGTGCACATCATCCGGCCCAACAACGGGATCTGGGGACTCGGCATCCGCGGCATCAACTCCCGCTTCTTCAATCGCGCCCTCTTCACCGTCGACGAGCAAAACGTCTACGGCTCCATCTTCGCCGGCCTCTTCGGAAACCAGCACGACCTCCTCATGGAGGACGTGTCCTCAGTAGAAGTCGCCTACGGTCCGGGAGGCGGCACTTGGGACAACAACGCCGTAAACGGCATGGTAAACGTCCGCATGAAAACCGCCTTCGAAACCGAAGGCTCCCTTCTGCGGGTCAATCTCGGCACCGAAAACTACGGCGTCGCAGGCCGCATCGGCTGGGCTGTCAACGATACCACCTCCGCCCGCGTCTACGCCAAGGCGAACCACCGCGACTCCAGCTTCACCCGCTTCCCCTACGAAAACGATTGGGACACCGCCCGAGCCGGCTTTCGGATAGACCATCGCCCCACCTCCCACGACCTCGTCAGCATCTCCGGAGAGGCCTTCTACTCAGACCTCGGCTACGCCTACGATCTAGCAAACTTCGACACCGGAGACCTCAGCTTCGTCGCCACCTCCGAAAAGCTAGCCGGAGGAAACTCCCAGTTCAAATGGACCCGCAACCGCTCAAACGATAGCTCCTACTCCGTGCGAAGCTGGGTCGGCTACTCCGACCTCGACGCCGCCTATGCCGCCTTCAGCACCTGGAACGGCGGAATCGAAGCCCGCGGGAGCCAGCGGTTCTCAGACTTCCACAGCCTCAGCGCCAACATAGGTTTCGCCTATCACGAGGAACACACCTCCTCGACCGCCGCGTCAGATTTCACCGATCGCCAACTCGACAACCCATCCTATTACGCCGGGTTCCAAGACGAGTGGGAAATTAAACCCGAGAAAATCAAATTCTCCTGGGGCCTCGATTTCCGCCACGACGAACGGGCCAACGACTCCACCTACTCGCCCAACGCCCGCTTCATCTACGAAATCGACGACCGCAGCCGCTTCTGGCTCTCCTATTCGCAAGCCAACCGCACCCCGCCCGTTTCCCTCAGCGTCATCGAAAGCCTCCGCAGCGGAAAAGCCCTCGACGCCCCCATCACCATCCCCACGCCAGGCGGTCCACTCACCATCGAGCATAGCCTCGCAAACGCCGTCTCCCGCGAACAACTCGATGCCGAAGAGCTCGACTCCTACGAATTCGGCTACCGCGTGCTCTTTCCAGAAAACAAAGGCAGCTTCACCCTCAACGCCTTCTCTTATAAATACGACAAGCTGATCGGACGCGTCGGAGTCGACCAGTCCCTCTCTCTTTTCACCCCCACTCCCTACGTCGACATCGAGGTCGCCTACGACAACCTTCTAGAAGGCGACGCCCGCGGCTTCGAAGCCAGCCTCGACTGGCAATTCTCCCCGTGGCAACGAGCCCGCCTCAACTACTCTCGCATGACCGACGACTTCGAGTCGCTCATCATCCCCGAGAACGACTTCCAAGCGGGCTTCATCGCCTTCTCCCTCGACGAATTCGATAACAGCACGCCCAAACATCTGGCCACGCTAAACCTGATCACCCAGCTCCACGAAGATTGGAATCTGGATACAGGGTTTCGCTACTCCAGCGACTATGACTTCGCAAAAGGCTACCAGCAGGATATCTTCCAGCTTGATGCCCGACTTTCTTGGCAAAAATCAGAGTCCCTCAGACTCTCGCTTGTAGGACGCAACCTCCTTGACCCGACCACTCAGGAAGCTCGGCTCAAGGACTATTTCGGCCATTGGACCGAAATGAAGCGTGAAGCGTATTTGGAGATCACAGCGCAATTCTAAGCGCGTCCCCAAGCATGCGACCCGTAATTCACAAGCTTGCCATCCTCGTCATCATCGCTCTCGGAGCGATAGGACTCCCCTCCAAGCTGCAGGCCCAAACCCTGCAGATCGACTCCTTCACCGCAGATTGGATCGAAGGTTTCGCAGACTTCACCCGTTGGCCAAACGAATCCCAAAGCCACAACATAACCATCGCTCTGATCGACGCGCCTGAAGTCGCGAACTACCTGAAACGGCGAGCCGCCGAGCGCACCAGCAAGCCAAAGCTCAGGATTGTCAACCTATCCGCGAACGACTCCTTCGAGTACGTTGACATCCTCTTTGTTGGAGCAGGAAACCGAGCCAACTGGAAAACCATCTTCGAAAAATGCCAGGGAGAAGGCATCCTTAGCATCGGATCCCAAGAAGGCTTCTGCCAAAGCGGCGGCTGCGTAGAGCTCGTGGTAAGGAAAAACCGACTACGCTTCTTGATAAACACCGACAACGCGAACCAAAGCGACGTCACCCTAAGCTCCAAACTCCTCGAACTCGCAGTCCATCCCTAAGCGATGAAACTCTGGACCAAGCTCAAAGCCCTCGTGTGCGACTGGCAGATTTCATCAAAAATCGTCGCCATCTGCGCCGTCACCAGCTTCGTCACCATATCCGCGATCAGTACCATCTCCGTCTATCGCAATTGGTTAGAGTTCAAGGAAAGCAAACTCGCCTCGCTCAGCACCATCGCCGACATCATGGCTAGCAACAGCCAGGCCGCCCTCCGTTTCAACGATCAGCACACCGCCAACGAACACCTCCGCTCGCTAAGCTACGAACCAGACGTCCTCCAAGCCGCCCTCCTTGACGAAACAGGCTCCCTCTTCGCACGCTTCAATCCAGACGAATCCGCCACTCCGCCCAGTATCTATCCGTCAGATGGCATCGAGTGGCAGCCACGCTCGGTCGTATTCACAAAATCGGTCTACCTCGCCAACCAAAAACTCGGCACCCTAATCATCGAAGTCGATACACGCCCCTTCAGAGAATCCGTCTACCAAAGCATCGCCGCCGCCATCGCCCTCCTCGTAGGAGCGATGGCTCTCTCCATCTTCCTCGCGTCAAGAATGCAGCGGCTCATCGCCACCCCCATCAAAGATCTTGATATCATCGCCGCGGAAGTACGCAACTCGGAGGAATACACCGCTCGAGCGATCAAAAAATACAACGACGAAGTCGGTTCGCTGGTCGACAGCTTCAATGCGATGCTCGATAAGATCAGCGAACGCGATAGCTCTCTCCGTGAGATAAACGCCAATCTCGAAAACATAGTCGAGCAACGCACCAAGGACCTGCGTATCCAAAACTACGCCCTCCAAGAAGCCATGGAAGCAGCAAACGCAGCTTCCGTCGCCAAAAGCGAATTCCTCGCCACCACCAGCCATGAGCTTCGCACCCCATTGAATCCGATTATCGGATACGTGGAAAAAATCCAACGAGAAGCCCCCAATGGCCCCCACGCCCAAGAGCTCGGGCTCATTCGCCAATCCGCCGAGCAACTGCTCCGCCTAATCGAAGACATTTTGGACTTCAGCCGCATCGAGAACGGCACCCTCCGACTCACCCCAGAACCCGTCGAGATTGAGACTCTCGGTTCCGACATAGTCACCCTGCTCAAACCGCAAGCCACCGCCAAAGGACTGTCCCTGAGCTATCAGTTCGAGAACAAGATCAAGGCCTACAAAACGACCCCACTCGTCAGCATCGACGAAGGGCGGCTTCGCCAGGTGATGCTCAACCTCGCCAACAACGCGATCAAGTTCACCCACCAAGGCACCGTCTCCCTATCCGCCACCCTCCACAGCTTCGGCGACCAAACCGGGAAACTACGCATCCAGGTCGACGACACAGGCATCGGCATAGCCCAAGCCGATCAAGAAAAGCTCTTCAAACCCTTTTCCCAAATCGACGCGTCATGGACTCGCGAATACGGAGGCATGGGGCTCGGACTCGCCATCAGCCAACGCATCGTCGAAACCATGGGCGGAGAGATCTACTGCCAAAGCGAAGCCGGCAAAGGCAGCCAATTCACCGTCACCATTCCCGTACCGCTCGAAACTCGAGAACAGGACGCCGAAGAATCAGGCGAAGAAAACTCTTTCGCCCTAGCCTCAGCTGCGAAAGTCCTCCTCGTCGAAGACGAAGCCGTCAATCGAGAGCTAATGGACGCCCTTCTCTGCAGTCTCGGGCACGACGTCGAAATAGCAGTCAACGGGGCCGAAGCCGTACGAATGGCAGCCACCCAGCGGTACGACTTCATCCTGCTCGACATCAGCATGCCCAAAATGGACGGATTCGAAGCCTGCCGACAAATTCGGGCATTGGGCAACGGCAACGCCAGCACACCTGTCGTCGCCATGACAGCCCACGTGACCCCTGAAGACAAAGATCGCTGCTACGAGGCAGGCATGAGCGACTACCTCTCCAAGCCCGTATCCTTCTCCAAACTCAAAAAGGCGCTTTCGAACTGGCTAGAAAAACGCCCCGCCTAAACGGCTCCAAAAAAGGCAAATACCAGCCCCAAGCATTTGAAAAACGGGGCGGTAGGACGAACTCGGAAAAGAGAGCGCCAAGATCTGTGGATCACCGGACTAGCTTCATCGCATCAGGCACCCAAGAATAGGGATCGCCGACGAGAAGCGTTCTATCGGGCAAATCCAACTTTCTAGCATCCCAGTGGGTACAATCTTCGCGATGCCGTTGGCCCGCAGCGGTCAAGAAAGCCCTAGAAACGGTCAACTTAGTCAAAAAGTACAAACATCTTGTCAGTGAGTGCATTTTGCTCCGAAGCACTTTAAGATATATTAAGACAGTTTTATCGTTAATCTCATCCCGAAATGACTTGGGCTACGACAACAGCCCATGAGCTCAATATGGAAAACTACACAAGCTTCCTAAACAACATCAGTGGAAACGTACTTCTCGGCTGCGACGGATTTGTCGACGAGGTCTACCAAATCGTGGATGTCAGACAAAGCCTGACCGAGTTCACGCCGATGGACAACCTGAAGGAATTCGGCGAATTGATCACCAAGCGAGCAGATGGCGGAGTCGGCCTCGAAATCGTCCCTAAGCGCAGATGCTCAGGAGGCTTCACTCCCAACACTGGACGAGTCGCCGCTTTCCTCGGTCTTAAGCCTACCCTAACCGGACTCTACGGCGAGAAATCGATCGATCCAGCATTCGAAGAGTTCACCGAAAACTGCGATCTCATTTCCCTTGGCGACCCAGCCCTTACGCTTGTATTCGAATTTTCTGACGGAAAGATTCTCATGAGCGCCTTAAAGTCAGTAGCGAACCTGACATGGAACGACTTCACCGCTTTCTTCGGTCAAGAAAAGCTCGAGGAACTTTTCGCCAACACGGACATTCTTGGGCTTGGCTATTGGTCCCTCACTCCGGACTTCGACAACTTCCTTGAGGGCTTCATTTCCCAATACGAAGACCGAACGCCTCCCAAGCGCATGTTCTTCGATTTCGCCGACATCAAGAAAAAGTCCAATGAGTCCTTCATGGAAAGTTTGGCTTTAATCAAGAAGTTCAACGACAGAATCCCCATGACGATGAGCCTCAACGAACACGAGGGAGCGGAACTGTTCTCTCGATTCGACATGGAGTGGAACGAACAACCAGATCAGGTTGCCTCTGGATTAACCGCCCTCCGTGAAAAAATCGGCATCGACGAACTCGTGGTCCACACTCCACATTTCGCCGCAGCCTCAAACGCTTCTCAAGGCGAAGACTTCGCTCTACAGGAGCTACAAACGAATGTAATCCGTACCGCTGGCGCTGGCGATACATTCAATGGCGGCTACCTCTGCGCCTCGCTTGGGGAACTCTCCATCAAGGAACGTCTCGCAATCGCAAACGCAGCCACAGCTTTCTTCGTCACGCATGCGACCGCTCCCACACGCGATGAGCTGCTCGAGCAAATAGAGAAAGCTACAGACAAATAGTCCTTCCTATAAGATCTTGAATACGTCACTCACAGCAAATATGACTTACCAACGCTCTCTCCTAAGCCCTGATTCTCAAGAACCTATGCCGACTCTACGCATAGACAGTCAGACTCTAGCGGTCGGAGGGAAACACAACTGGTCAATACAGACCCGCACATTGCACGGCGGAACACAGGAAGGCGTAGACGTAGTAGAGATTAACAACGGGAAACTGTGCTTCGCCGTCTTACCGACACGTGGCATGGGCATCTGGAAGGGAAACTGCGGGGATGTACGGCTCGGCTGGGACTCTCCAGTTAAGCAACCCGTACACCCTTCCTACGTGAACTCGTTGGAAAATGGAGGCATCGGCTGGTTGCGAGGCTTCAACGAATGGATCGTGCGTTGCGGACTCAGCAGCATGGGCGCCCCCGGGACGGACACCATCGTGGACAATAACGGCAACGCTCTCGAAGCCTTTCTCCCACTACACGGCAACATCGCCAACTTGCCAGCGCATACGGTCTCAATCGAGATCACGGATCGAGAATTGATACTCCGCGGCGAGGTAGATGAAACCATGCTCTTCGGTCCCGCTTTGCGGCTTCACACGGAGATTCGCACTGAATTCGGAACCGGGAAGCTCACGATTCTGGATACGGTCACGAACCTTGGCGACAACCCGACTGAGCATGAACTGCTTTACCACGTGAATTACGGAAGCCCGGTGCTAGAGCAAGGAGCACGCTTCCAGGCGCCCTTCAAACAAATGGCGCCGCGCGATCCCCGAGCAGCGGAAGGGGTGGACAGCTACGATCAATACGATGCCCCACTCCCAGGATTCGTAGAACAAGCCTATTTCTTCGAGCTCGCGGGCAAGCGAGGCAGCCGTGAGAGCCTAGCGATGCTGAAAAATGCAACGGGCGACCAGGCATCGCTTCTACGATTCTCCCTGAAAGACTTTCCCTGTTTCACTCTCTGGAAGAATACTGCAGGCAGTAAGGACGGGTATGTCACGGGACTAGAGCCAGGAACAAGTTTCCCCAACACGCGTCGCTTCGAACGAACAAAGGGTCGCGTCATCACCCTTGCCGGCGGGGAATCTCGATCAACCAAACTCGTCATCGAAAATTTGGATACAAAAAAGGCGGTCAAGTCCGCTGAAGCCGAAATCCGTGCCGTACAGAAATTGTCTAAAGCCAAGGTCCACCCCGAAGCAATCAGTCGTTTTTCAGATATATAGAGCTCTTTCAAAAAGCTCTGGGCAGGTGCCCTCCAATACGTAAGCGCCGGATTGCCAGCGCACGGGAACGCTCTTGCCCGCATTTCTGAACGTGCTTGAAGCACAAACACAAAGTGCATTCGTGAGTCGCAACCAGAGCCGACAACACGAATGCACTCTCGTTTCATTGAGCAGACTCAAAATGGGTGGCGCTTCGTCCTCAATATCAAGCACCCACGGGAAAGCACAGGCACAGCGAGTGTATAATTGACAGTCAATGAATACGTTTATGGACGCCGGCAGGACTCTTCCGGTACAAAGTTTCCATCTAGGCTCACACTCCCCCGATGAGCTCCCCAAAAGATCAAGAAACTTTATGTTAAAGCGAATCCTCATCCCCGTCCTTCTCATGACATTGCAATCGTCCACGCTCTGGAGCAGTGCCGCAAACCGTAGTGCCACTCCACCCCAGGAAAATGTTTACCAGAGCGATCTGATCGCCTTTCCGGGGCCATGGGCATTCGCCTTCGGAAAACAAGGCATCATCCTGGTTACGGACGAACAGTTAATGCAATTGGCAAGCAATCCGGACACCAAGGTCAACACCTCGGTAAAGACCGATGAAAGGATGCGCTCGCTACGCGATATATGCGAAGCAGCAGTCGCCAACAAGCAACCGACCATCCGCATCGCCTTCGACTATTTCTGGGCGCAATACCGCGAGGACGCAAAAGGAACCGTTCGTAAGCTGTTTCCTGATACACCCGAATACATCGAGCTAATCGGAAAGATAAGCGCATTCGCCTCGAACTATGGGCTTGGCTTCGAGCTGAGCCTATTGAGTCCCTTGGAAATCGGTCGTGGCTATTGTCGTGAGACCGGCGAATCAGGACGTTGGATGCACTATCGAGAAGGTTTGAGGGATCCCCGTACAGGAGCGTACAGTGTACAGCTGTGGCGACAGAAAACATGGGCAAACAACAAAGGCATCATCCCCCTCACCCCCGACGGGATCCGCGTATTCGCCTTTCGCGAAACAGCCATTCCAGGATCCCCCTACTCGGAAGTTTCGCCCAAAGATATCGTCGAAATCAGCGATAGCGTAGAGGTCGAACGATTCGCAGGAATAAAACGAGGGGCAGAAGCTGCCAGCGATGGCGAAGCCGACCCGACTGCCCTCCCTGGATACACCGCGGAACGGATACGCGTTTTCGGCAAAGGAAAAACCGATATCGGCCCCCTCGATCGCGTCTTCGTCGTTCAGCAATATCGAACCGAAGAAATGGACTATTTCAGCGACAATGCAGCTCCCTACCTCCATGGACTGATAGACAAGTACGCCGATGCCGGCATCCGAATCAATGCCTTGTATTCAGATGAAACACACATCCAAGGCGACTGGACCTACAACGAACACCATGACAACGGAGAGTTCTCCGTACGCTACGTAAGTCCCGGATTTGAAGCGAAGTTCGCCGAACTATATGGTCAGCACTATTCGGATTTCGCAAAATGGCTGCTCTACTTTTCACGCGGGCAACGCGACAGCGAGAACGATCTATCGGCTAAACGAGGCAGCATGCGCGTTACGGACGCTACCCCTACGGGCATTCAGCAAACCGCCTTGCTTCGGGCCCGCTACTACGAACTTCTGCAGGAGCATGTGGTCGACCTATTCGTCGACGCCAAGGAATACCTTGAAGAAAAGATGGGCCACCAAGTTCACTCCAAAGCCCATGCCACCTGGGCGGAAAGCCCAACAATTGACCAGTGGGATTCAGGTCAGCTCAATCCCTATGCTCAGAAATACGAATACACTTCAAATTTCATCAGTTCCAACACCGTCCATCAAGCGGCCTCCGCTTGCTACGACTACTTCAAGTGGGGTGACTTTCTTCACGGCACCGGCAACGACACAGCAGAAGTCGGCTGGCTCGATCGCAATTACTGGGGTTTCGCCCTCGCGAGTTCGTTGGGACCGTTAAATCGCATCCGCAACGCCTATGCGGCTCACTGGGGCATGCCCAAGGAAATCAACGAACGCCGTCGCCACCTCATAGACGCATGGGGAACCCACGCATGGAGAGCCCAGGCCAGCCTCCCCTACACCTTAGTCCAGGATTTCGATCATCGCCTTGTCGATATTCTCACCCTCTACCCTATCGACCTTGTCGCAGTCGACGAACGCTTCGGGAGCTGGATGACCCAGTACGCCTATACCAACTACATCACCGCAAACAAGTTGGCCGAACTCGGCAAGGTGGTCGACGGAAAGCTTGTGGTTGGCGATCGAAGCTACTCCACCTTGATGGCTTCATTTGAGCCCTTCCCCTCCGAGAGACTCTTGACCTTGATGGAATCCATGATCGACCAAAGCGGACAAGTCATTTGGAGCGGTCCACCTCCGATCCTCGATAATTCAGGAAGCCGCATTCTAGACCGGTGGCAGTCACTCTTCGGTGTCGAATATCTTCCAACACAAGATAACGGATACATCGCGGCAGGTCGTCAGATCTCATTCGAAGGAACCTTAAGACACATCGGGCCGCAAACTGTATTAACAGACCTACTACCGGACCGGATCTATCCCGTATCCACAAACAACAGCGAAATCATCGCTCGCACAGGGCGTCATACAGTAGGAACACGCCTGCAACATAATAAAGGAGGTACAGCAGTTTATCTGGGATTCAGACCGAGAGACGACCAATCCATGAGCCTGGGCTACGATGAACGCCATCTGTTCGACATTCTCGCCGGCCTCGATTGTTACCCCGCGTCCTCACCGAATGCTCTTGCGAACGACAATACCGAATACCTTTCTCGCACTTCCGAATACTTCACCGCCCGTTTCCCAAATGGAGCAATTTCCGTGGCCCCTCACCTGCGCCACGTCGAAGAAAATTGGCCGGGAGGCTACCACCGAGATCCCGAAGTTGATGCGAAGATACTCTCCCAAATCGAGCTTCCCGACGATCGTCTCTCTCTAGAGCAGTTCCATGTAAATGGTCATTACATAGATTATGAGGGCAGCGGAGCTCTCAGCTTCCGAATTGGCGACACTGGCAAGCTCATCTCCTTCGCTGGTAAAGATTGCAGCCGGATTCGTATCGACGGCCAAGAGCACATTCTCGCCAAGCAAGACCACACGCTCATCGCATGGGCTCCGGTTAGCGATGAGCGCAAAGTCGAAGCCGGGGCTCAATGGGTAGTCGTCGCGGGCGGAAAAGGCGAAATCCAGATTCCTCTCGGGATCGAAAAACCGGTTACAGTATGGAGGCAGGGAAACACTCCCGGCAGTCGAGGTGACAAAGTGGCGTCCAAGACCCGCAACGGAACCCTTTCGTTCAAGCCAACCTCAGAGGTCGCTATCTATTACGTGGTGCCCAATTGATACGTTCACAACCAAATACAGCACATTGCATCAGTTGTAGCGCCTAAAAGGTAGCGGCCGTTGTCCCAACGGCCATTGAGTCTAGGTGTGACCGTTGGGGACAACGGTCGCTACCAGTTTACTCAAACGTTTTTGCCAGTGGTATCAATTATCCACGATGATGCAGCCGCTCCTCGGGTGCACGAATCGGCAAAGGAAAAAAGTTCCACCAACCGACCACTAGCGCCCTTGCTTGCGCAGCGTGTATCCATCTACCCAGTGACCGTCGATCAGTACCGTCTTCGGGATTTCGGGCTCCCCCTTAACTCCGTCGCGCATTCGCTCCAAAACCAGATCTACCGCCGCCGAAGCAATCATCCTAGGATGAACATTCACGCATGAGATATTCCAAGCAGGATCGTGCTCCTCCAAAGCAATGTAGCCAACATCCTCCGGTACACGGATCCCGTTTTTCCTGAGGTGAGATAGCGAAGGAGGTTCGTGACCGATAATCACATCCGGCTGATAGCGTTCATACCAGTCGAGCAGTCCCAGCATTTCCTCCTCTTCTCCCACGAAAACCGGAATACGATTCTTCTTCATGAACATCCGTTGCTCATAGAGAAAGGCGGACTCCCAAGTGTGATTGCCTCGCGCCGAAGTCGCACGCTTCACCGCCAAGCCCGGGCGTTTGTATCCAAATTCCTTGGCCTTCTCCATGGCGATGCACATACAATTATGGATATCCACATCCGCCGCATCGATCTTCAGGGTTTTGATGAACTTGCAGATCGAAGCTACACTGAACTCCGAAATATCGAAATCGAAATCCGGTTGCTCACTTCCGTATTCGAAAAGCAGAACAACCCCCTCCACCCCGCGCGCCTTCAGGATATCGCTCAAACGCTTATTGCTCATTCCCTCTTCCGCCAACCAAAAGGAATTCAAGCCCACTCCCAATTCCTCAATTCTCCTTTCGAACCCACGATAGAAGCGATTGAGCAAATCATTCCCCTTCCAAGGCGGGGCCGCTTTAACCTCCTTCGCGCTCACGATCGCGATTTGTGTCATTGCCCTTCGGGTATCGTCTTTAGCGATGCCCGCCATCACCTGAGCCACCTTCGGGTCGACCTTATAGTCGCACTCGGCTGCGGTCTTGAGGATTTTCTCCCTCATCTCATCCGATACCCCTGGCTTGCCGTTCAAAGCCCAAGAAACCGTAGTCCGCGACACGCCACACACTTCAGCAATCGTTCGAACCGTCGGTCTTTGCACTTTCTTCTTCACTACCTCAAAAAGAAATCAAATCCGTCACACCGCAAGTCAAAGACACGCCCGCTTAATTGGAGCGCATCGAACTCAGACCGCACTCGAATCCAGTTTCGCCCTCGTTTCTCTCGCCATCGCTTCCGTCAGCGAACAACGGGATGCCAAATATATGGATACGAACAGACACACTGTGGGAATAAGGGCATAAGCCAGCCGCATCCGGAAAACAGTATCCGCTGACTGCAATTGGTCCAGCTCTGGGTTCACCCCAGTAAGATCGACAATCAAACCACTCAAGAGCAAGGCTACTGCCAATCCCAGTTTGCTGATCCAAGCTAAGGTTGCTCCAAAGATTCCCTCGCGCCGCTTGCCGTTCTTCAATTCATCTAAATCACAAATGTCTGCCACTAACGAGTTGGAGTTGATCCACACGCAGTTCAAACCCGCGGCAAAGAACACCGGCAACAGCAATTGCATCTGGGGCGCGCCCGGTGAAAAGAGGAAAAAGCTCAGCACGCAACCGCAAGCCACCAACCCTAGGCCCCCCACCATCACACTGCGTTTCCCGAATCGCCTCGTGGCATAGCCAATCAAAGGAACCGAGCCAAGTCCGACCAAAGCATAGACGATGCCCACCTTGCCCCCCATCGCTCCAGAGAGCGCCTTCGCTTCCGCAATCGGCAATTCCCCAAAGACATAATAGATGTTGATGTATAGCTGAAGAGCTTGAGTAGAAATGAATCCCAAGAAGATCCCAAAAATGGCCGCTCCTACGCTGAGTAAATTCTTGTCCCGAGTGACTACTTTCATCGCATCCACAAATCCAGTACGCTCCTGACGAACCAAGCGATCCTTGCGTTCTTTAGTGAACAGGGCTGGAATCGTCGCGAAGACGAACATCAACACACCGAAGAACGCCCCAACGCAAACAACTCCGTTGAGCTCAACCTTCTCAAGCGAGGCCCGTTCCGGAAAAACACTGAAGTAGAGTGAAAAGAAGGACTCCACCAAGGGCTGGAAAAGGATCAGGATCTTGTGGTAGACCCAATTTCCAAAAAAATCGACACTATCCCATACCGAACCTTCAGCCCCTCGGACGAGAATCTCCTCGATCTTAGCAATGCTATCTCCAATCGCCGGCGTGAAGTCGAAGCAGAACTTATAGGCGTAGGGATACAGAAAGGTCGCCATCATCGCGATAAATATCCGATAGCCCTGAACCGAGGAACGGTCCGCGTAATCGTCCGAAAGCTCCAGCCCAAGACCATTCCAAGGAATCGCGAAAATCGTATAGGCCGTATAAAACAGCAAGAGCATCACCAGGAAGAACACCAACTTAGTCGATTCTCCCCAATCGGTAGACGGTGCCCACATAAGGAAAAAGAAAAGTCCAGCCAAAGCGCCTCCAATCGGCAAATACGGACGCCTGCGCCCCCAACGCGTACGCGTATTGTCCGAGATATTTCCCATCATCGGATCCGTAAACATATCCCAAATACGAGGAACAAACATGATCAACCCCAGCAAGCTCGCGCTGAGACCATAGCCCAGACTGTAGATCGCCAAAAAGAGCACCCCCACCGTGTTATTCATCAAGGCATCAGCAACCGCCCCGCTCCCCCAAGCGATCTTTGAGCGGGTCGCCGCCTTATGTGAGCTCCTCGCACTTTCCATACTCTTTTCTTTTATGGCATTCATCTATGAAATTTCGCCGAGTTCAAGCGTAGGCCCGAGTTTCTCACGACACGGGCTCCTTCGCAAAAAGTTCTCGCTAGAGAGGGTTCAAACTTCAGATCGAAGACAACTTATCGGCTTCATGATCTACGAGCTCCGATGAACTCGAGGGCTCCTTCCAAACAAGCGCCTTCACCGAGAAGGTAATGAGATAGCTCCCAGCCTCCAATTCAAACTCGCAAAAACGGCCCTCACTGGATCCTAAAGCTTCCCCTTCCTTCTCATCCAAGAAGCGACCATCTATAAGTAGTCCTTTTCGATACTCACAGGGTAGCCGAACCAGCGCGCGAGTATTGGCCGGCAAGACAACATGCCACTTGCACTCATCTCCCTTCAACTTCCACGAACTTTCGACCCGTCCATAGAGGGTATCGTGCTGAGCGTTTACCGTATCGAGATTCTGAAGCCGAGTCACCTCCGGCTGCAATAAGACTTTCCGGTAGCCGGGAGACAGCGGGCGGATCCCGGCCATGTTTCCAAACATCCACTCGCAAACCGCTCCAAACGCATAGTGAGAATACGAATTCATCTCTGGAGAGAAAAATCCAGTCTTGTGACTATAGCTATTCCAACGCTCCCAAACAGAGGTCGCGCCATTCACCACAGAATAGCCCCAACTCGGGAAGTCGACGTTACATAAAAGCTTATAAGCGACATCGGATCGTCCAATCGCCGAAAGAGCCGGCATCAAAAAACGCGTCCCGATAAATCCAGTCGCCATACGGCCTTCAGCCTCGTCAACCAGACGCATCAAATTGCTTCCCAATCGAGCGTTCATCGCTTCAGGTAGCACCTCCATCACGATCGCCATCGCATAGAGCGTCTGCGTGTCCCCTTCAATCACGCCCCCGTCATCCACAAATCTGGATACAAACGCAGTTTGAAACTGCTCGAACTTCTCGGAATAAAAGGCGTAATCAGATTCTTTGCCTAAGATCTCAGATATGCTCGCCATCAGCTTTAACGCGTATCCGAAATACAAATTCGCTATTTGATGCTTCGGCGTTTCCTTCCCCAAACACAGCCAATCTCCCCAGCCACCACTAGGAGTTACATTTCGAAACGCCCCCTTTTGGTACACCATGGACTCTCCTACCGACTGAAGGTGGAAGGTCATGAACTTCTTAAAACTATCGTAATGCGTTTCTAGTATGCAGGTATCTCCATAATTGAGATACATGAAGTAAGGACAAATAATCCCAGCTTCCATCCAAGCGGGCGAGTACTTGTATCGCGGCCTGTTAAACGGACGTGGGGCGAAATTAGTATAGGCTCCGTTCTCCCACTGAGCGTCTACAACATCACGCATCCATTTTTTGAAGAAACCCGCCACATTCGTATTGTAAGTCGCGGCATTCACATAGATTTGGGCATCGCCTAGCCAGCCCAGTCGTTCGTCACGTTGCGGACAATCCGTTGGCACATCGATGTAGTTAGCTCTCTGAGTCCAAACGATATTCTGGTACAGCTGATCAATGAGAGGGCTACTTGTTTTGAAGGATCCTACGGCCTCCAAATCCGATCCTATTACCAGACCAGTCAACAACTCGAGATCAGGCTTCTCCTTCAAACCCGACACTTCGGCATATCGGAATCCTTGATACGAGAAACGCGAATTCCAAATCTCTCCCTCCGGATTTCCACTACACGTATAGACGCAAGTCGCTCTCGCCTTGCGTAGGTTTTCCGTCATCAAACTCCCGTCCTCGTGAAGCATCTCGCCATGACGTACCGTAATTTTCTGACCACTACGGCCAATAACGGACAATCGAACTACTCCAGCAAAATTCTGCCCGAAGTCGAAAATCCATTTTCCGTCTGGGTCTTGATGCACATTCACCGCAGGCAACTCCTGAGTCACTCGCATTGGCTCGTGCGGTGTAGCCTGCAATGTTCCCGGCTTACAACGAACAAGCTGGCTCTGTACCCAATTGCTGTCGTCATACTCAGCATACTTCCAGTTTCCTAAACCCATTCTAGCATCGTAGACCTCCCCCATGAGAATGTCCGATTGCCTGACGGGACCAGAAGTCGCCTTCCACGAGGAGTCACTAGAAATCGATTCAGTAGAACCATCTTCATACTCGATTTCGAGTTGGCACAACAAAGCGGCTCCTTTGCCGTAAAAATCCTTCACCTTAGGTTGCTGCACCAACACCGCATACCCGATGTATCCAGAGTACCAACCATAGGACAAAATAGCTCCTAAAGCGTTACCACCTTTGAGCAGGAGATCGGTAACGTCATAGCAATTATAATACAGACGTTTCTTGTAATCCGTCCAACCTGGAGCTAGGACGCGATCTCCGATACGCTGCCCATTCAACCAAAGCTCATGCAAGCCTAGTGAGGTCGCATACACGCGAGCAGCCTTTACCTTCTTTTCCACCTCGAATCCCTTTCTCAAATAGGGCGATGGCGGCAGCTCGTATTCCGGGTCGTTGTTCTCCGCACTGAGATCCAGACCGATCCAATCAGCATTCCAATCGTCCTCTTCCAGCAGGCCCATCCCCCAGGAGGCAATCTCGCTCCACTCGGATTCCTTATCCCTATCATCCCATAGCTTAACCCGCCAATAGCATTGCATTTTTGAATACAACGGTTGGCCACTATAAGTGATCTGCTGACTCTCGTCCGAGACGGTTTTCCTCGTATCCCATAAGTCTGCGACACCTTCTTGCAACTTGCTCCTTGTCGTGGAAACCTGTATTTGGAAGGCCGTCTGACGAGCACCCTTTCGTTTGCTCACCGATCTCCAGCCGAGCCTTGGACTTCGTTCGTCAATCGCCGAGGGATTAAGCAGATACTCGCACCGTAGATTCTCAGTGCTGAGCCGATTCAGATCATCAAATTCGCGAATCATATTTCTAGGAATCAAAACGCCCTTTCAGTTTTTCCTTCAACTCCTCGAGCGGCACATAGGCCCCATAGGGCAACTCGCCATTAGGATCAAAGTTCGGATTTGGTTTAGGCAAATATGCTTCGTGGCAATTCTCTTCCAACCAATCGGTCAGTTGTACCAGCATCTCATAAGCTAGCTGAGGCCTAGAGGGAACGAGATCGTTCTGTTCGAGCATGTCCTGCGAAATATCATACAACTCAACCTTCCCATGATAGTCGTAATGCAACTTGTAGTCCCCCTTCCTCAGGATAGCCCAACTTGCAAACTGGTGAAACCCTGAGTAGCCCAGCTTGCCATAGAACTGATAGAACTCATCGCGACTGTATCCCTTCTCCGAGTTCTCTGGGTCTTCAAAAAGAGATAGGAACGATTCGCCATCCGTCGTTTCATCAGACTTGAAATCCTCATAATCGACTCCAGCCATCTCCATCAAGGTAGGATACATATCGGTCACCTCCGCAACGACATTGGAAATGGTTCCAGCCTTCGTTTTGCCCGGCCAGCGAACAATCATCGGCACGCGAATCCCGCCTTCGTACAACATTGATTTTCCACCACGCAGAGGGTCGTTACGGGTAAAGACAGGATGCCCTCCGTTGTCGGACATGAAAATCACCGCCGTATCCTCGGCTAACTCCAGCTCATCGAGCTTATCGAGAATACTCCCGATGCTTCGATCCATCCCTTTCACCAACCCCGCATATTCCGCGTCTTTATGCCCGATCAAGTCTGCTTCATTATTCTTTCTCTCAAAGTACTCACGATCATCCGCTCGCGACTGAACAGGGCCATGGCAAGCAGGATGCGACAAGAAGAGAAAGAAAGGCTCCGCGTTCTTCATGCCCGCCCTCTTGCTCAAAAAGCGATTTACCCGCACCGCCACATCATCGCTTAGATAATCAGGCTGCGGATCTATGGGATCGCCTAAATTGTCCCATTCCGGTGTCTTGCCCGCTCCCACTCGGAACGGGTGATAGTATGTCGACCCTCCTCCATCAAAGTAAGCAAGCGTCTCGTCGAAGCCGCTATCCTCCGGACGAAAACCTTCATGGTTGTGACTTCCCAAGTGCCACTTTCCAATAAAAGCCGTGTGATAGCCCTCCAACCCTTGAGGGATCGTTTTCACATCGTGCAGCGCCGTCGAGGAGACAGGAATGTTCACAGCTCGGTCCGCAGGAGCATTCACCGACTTTCGGTCGAGGAAATGAAGCCCTTCCGGAGTCGATTCGCCAAGATTCTCAAAGGTTGTATTCACAACTGCATACGCGTCCCACATACCCATGCGGTTGCTCATTTTCCCCGTCATCAAACTGGCCCGCGTCGGAGCGCACACCGAGTAGGCATAGAATTGGGTAAACATCATCCCTTCGCGAGCCAGTTGGTCGATGCGAGGGGTCTCATAGTAGAGTTTTTCCGTCTCCACATTGTTGAGACGCGAGGCAAAAGCCCCCACATCAGCATACCCCACGTCATCTACCAATATGAGCAAAATGTTAGGCGAGTCCCCCTTGGAGCTTCTACCATGCGTCATCGCTGCAGCGACCGCTAGCAAAGCGATGATCGTCTTTCGAAATAATAATCTTCTTATTTTCACAATATCTATAAAATTCACTAGGATTTAGTTGGCGGCGTTAGCGGCAGGTCCAACCACGCCAAACCGATGTGCCGTTTCATATGGCTAACGCTATTTCCCTCGGGAGCATCGTAGAAGAGAGCCAACCGGTCCCCTGCTCGCACGACCGAAGGCAAACCGATGCATCGACTCGAAAAACTGCAATTGCTGCCATCGAGCACCACCGCCTTATTCTCCGGATCCCACTCATTCAAATCCGTTGTCCAATACACCCATATCGCATCCGTATACTCCTCTTCTTCGATGCCGATGTGATTGGTAAATAAAAACCAAGTGCCATTGCTCTCCTCGAAGTAAAGGGTCGAATTTTCGATCTGCTCCTCGATCGGCACCATCGGCTGAGGATCGACAGTCCACGCCCGATCTAGGTCATTTGTCCGAGCAACGCCCAAGGTCCGTTGCACGCAGGCCTTGCCAGGAACTTCAGTGGTCGCGCTGAAAAACTGGATATACCCTTCATCTGTTTTGATGACCTGTCCTGGGCTAGCTGTAATTGAATAATAAGTACCAGCCTTCGGTCGAAACGGAACAACCTCCTTCTGTTTCATCCATGGGCCTCTCGGCCCCTTCCCTTTCGCCTTCATCGTATTGTAGGGGAAGGAAGGAACGAGATCCGGCGCCGGGCTTACATTGGGTGTTCCTAAATAAAATAAATGCCAATCCTCTCCATCCCTATAGGTCACACCATAAGAAGCCGACTTCGAGTCATCCTCTCCTGCATCGCCGAAATCGAGTATAGGTCCTTTTTTTTCCCAAGTTAGCATGTCCTCACTCACCGCAAGCGAGCAAAGCCAACCTTCCGGCCCAGCCGCATCATAGTGCATGTAATAGGTGTCGTCTTCCTCATAGACCCAAACGTCGCGGGCACCCAAGTAGTCGCAGCGATCCGGTCCATCGCCAAAGCGAAGCACGATCCCATGATCAGTTGCATCCATCCGCAAGCTCGTGCTCGGACGGCCATCCCTGTATAATTTACTTTTCAAAATATATAGATTTTTTCCCCTGCCCCATAATCAAAAAGGTGGCGACCCCAACAATAAGGCCGCCACCTTCGGATAGAGGTAACTTAGAAATCAAAAGTCGCTGACATCGCGATACTGCGTCCTTCTGGCAAAACCCAACGACTATCGAAACGTTGACCGTTCACTTCACGCGATAGTAGCGGGTTGAGCGATTCATCATCCAACAGATTGTCGATGTTAAGCTGCAAGCGCATGCGAGTTCCGCCTTCAAACTTCATGCGGTAGCTGGCGAACACACCGAGCCACTCCGTCGAATCATTCATGTACGGACGCGTCGCATCGAGAGCCCCGCTTCCATTATCCTGCAGCTGATAGCCCACTGCAGCGGAATCTCTCCAACGGAAGCTAGCGCCCACTCCGAAGTTCTTCAACGCTCCTTCCTTGAAGTCATAAGCGGTCAGGAAGTTTGCTGACATCTCGGGTTGACGTTGATCGGCGAATCCTTCCAGGGACGAGATTTCGACAATCCGTTGATCATGCACGTCCAGATTGTCCGCGACTGTATTGTAGGTGACTCCGTCGGAACTCAAGAGTGTCGTTTCCAAGGCCTTCAACTCCGGGAAATCATCGAAAGCTGTACGAATAAACTTCGCCCATTCTTTCAAGGCAGGAGCGACGTTGCTGCTAACGTTTTCCTGCTTAGAGAGATTGAAGGTCATACGCCAGTTTGGCGTGGGGTTTGCCGTAAGGCTCAACTCCCAACCTTCGGATGAGAAATCCTGAGTATTGTAGTAGGTATCGTTGTTTAGATAGCCACGCGTATCCCAGATCTCAGCCAACTCTGGCTGCATGACAACATCTTCATAGTACTCTTCGATAGCAGCACGCGAGGCAACCCGAGACTGATCGAAAGACCCGACAGGGCCTGCCCGAGGTCCACGCGTCGATTGGTTTTGGAATGTCGTTTCGAAATAGGCCAACGATCCGGTCACCTTGCCGTCCATCAAGTAGAACTTCAGGCCATAATCCTCCCCTTCGCCGGCTTCATTGCCAAGGCCCTCACCGAAGATATTGACCTGATCCGCATTGGACGGACGGAAATTGCTAGACTCATTATAGAAGAAGCCGAGCCATGGAATCGGAGTGATGACGATACCCTTACTGTTCGTATCTCCACCCGCTGAAACCGAGGATGTCGCTCCGGTCTTGGGATCTACCAACGATACGTTGCTTCTCAACAGCGTATCTGGATCAACTGCTGCATTTACATTCCAACTGTCCACATCATCCGAACGCCAACCGAAGGTCGTAACAATTTTATTGTCCCAGAAATAGTTCTGCATCGCGAACATCTCGGACGTGGTTTCCGAGAACGTATTCGTTCCTGCAACGCCGAACCAGAAAGGCGCTACACCACTTGGATCGCTCCCTGGCAGATCCTCAGCGTTCTCAGCCCAGACGCGCGGTGCCATATGAGCTATGTCAGGCACATCAAAGACTTGATTTTCGATATCTATATAATTTTGAAGAGCAACCCAAAGCCCTTGACCTGGTTTCAGGTCCGGACGGCGCATCGCATTTCTATGATGATACACCTGATTTAGGTAGCCTTCATCGTAAGTCTCATACATCGCAGCCAAGCTGTGACGTCCAAGGATGGTACCCAATTTGCCCTCGAAACGTTCGCGCAAGTCCAACTCGTAAGATACCATAGCACGCAGCGTTTCATCATCATAATTCTGATTGAAGGTCACTGGCGTATTATTGAAAGTGAAGTACTTTCCGAAGTTCGGATTCGTTATTTCAATACCCGTCTCCGTGCGTGGATTGTTTGGGTCTACCGTACGAATCGTTGGCTTGATATCTTTGTATACCGTGTCACGAGAACCTGTCGCGAAATTCGGAGAATTGTTCGTATCCTGTCGATTGTAAGCGACTTCAAAGAATAGATTCTCCATGAGCTTTTGCTCAAAGAAGAGCGATGTATTGGAGAACTCCTGCATGTTTCGATTACCATTGCCCAACACATTCGCCGTCATAGGAATCACCGAATCGTCCGTAAACGAAACCGTTCCATTCTGACCTTGACCGTAACCAGGAACCAAATTTTCCGCAGTACGGATTGCCCAACGACCTGCATGAAAGCCAGTCTGATCCACGTCACCGACAGTCATCACCGTGTGAGCTGCAGGCCAAAACTCCGCCATGCCAAGAGCCGTTCTCTCCGCTGGAGTGATTCTGTCGCCAGCGGTAGTAATATTGTACAAATCTTCAGGTAGAGCAGGCGAACCGGCTGCTTCCCAGACGGATATACCGTCACTTGGAGCCCAAGATCTTACGTTATAACGTTCCGCGTCACCCCACTCGTGCTGAGCACGCAGGGTAGTTTTCTCGAATGGCTTATAGGTGACCGCCCCATAATAACGATCACTTCTATTGTGCCATGGATTCCGATGGTTACGATGGTCGTCGTACACTGTCGAAAATCGTACCGCCAACTTGTCATCAATCAGCTCGCGATTCAAAGAAGCATGGAAACGCGTGCTGTCCCAAGTATCGAAGCGCATACCGACACGGTTTGTATCCTCAAAAGAAGCACGAGTGCTCACCGCGTTAGTCACACCACCCGGCTCCGCGATCCCGAAAAGAACAGAGTTCGGTCCACGCGAAAAGGACATACGTTGCGTATTGTACGAGTCAGGAGCGACTCTTGTCTTGAAGAAATCACGGCTGAACCCAGTCAGCAAAAATCCGCGTACACGGTATCGTACACCGAAGATAGACTCATTTCCGGTCGGGTCCGACGAGAGGCCTCCGCTTTCCGCTGGCGCTGAGTTTGGAACGTAGTTGAGAACATCCTCGAAGTCATCGATGTTCAAATCCTCCAGAAGTTGCTTGGTAACCTCCGTAACAGATGCTCCCACAAAACGATTTTCTGTATTCAAACGATTACCAGAAAGGGTATTCGTCGCCTGGTATCCTTGGTCCTTAGAACCATCGATAGTAAAAGGCGATAATTCGTAAACATCATCCGAATCTTCTTCAGAATCGGTCTGAGCATATGCAGAAAAACCTGTAAGGGCTAAACCACATAGAGCTGCATAGAGTCCGGACCTTCCGACTCTTAGCTGGGTGGGTATAGTTCGTTTCATAGTATTGTATTTGGATTGGGCCCTCCAGCTGAGTGAACAGGCATCAACAATACTGGCGATAAGGCAGACGCTCATCGTTATTTTGATAACCTGCGCTCGGGGCAACTCAGCGCACGAAGGGGTAAGATGGATACGTTATCCCCTATCGTTTTTCGCTTCACAACAAGTTCGTACATTGACTGTCAATGTCGAGTAGGATAGCCAACAGCGGAACCCAATGGCTTAAGTCACAAAAGACAACGCAGTAGCTCCAAGAGAGCTAGCATCCCTTTGCCCACGCGCACATATTCAATCCAGAACCGATTCCTGAATCATCACAATGAAAGCCAAGGCCGTCGTATTCGAAAATAAGAACGAAGTCGTTTTCCGCGAAGTGAATTGCCCGGATCCAATTGCGGGGCAACTCGTCGTAAACGTCACCCACTCATGGATCAGCAACGGAACCGAGAGCTCCTATCTACGCGGCGAACGCGTCAATGGAGAAACCGCAGTCCTTCCCGGAGATCCGGCCCCCTTCCCCATAGTATCGGGCTACCAGAAAGTGGGCATCGTTGAATGGGTCGGCTCTGAGGTTCACGACTTTCAAGTCGGCGATAGGGTCTTTGTCACCACAAGCGAAATTGAAGGCATGTTCGAGCCAAGGGCGGGGCATGTTTCACCGTCGGTATCCAGCCCTGCCACTGTGACAAAATTACCGAAAGGCATAGATCCTGTCGCTTACGCCGGCTTAGTGCTCACCCAAGTCGGCTACAATTGCGGAAATCGTCCGCGTCTAAATCCGGGCGATCCCGCGGTAGTCATAGGCGACGGTTTAGTAGGACAATGGGCGGGACAAATGTTAGCAGCCCGTGGAGCGGAAGTCGTGCTCGTGGGACGACATCAAGACCGACTCGCCCGCTTCTCCAAAGGACAAACGCTACTCGAAAATGACGGAGATTGGGTTGAACTCGTCAAGGAACGCTTTCCGGAAGGTGTACAGGTAGGAGTGGATACAGTCGGATCCTTAAAAGCGATGGAACAGCTCGACAGCACCATGCGTCGTTTCGGCCATCTCGTTTCAGCCGGATTCTACGGAGCGAACGATCGCCTCGCCCTACAACCGTACCGCTACAAAGAACTCTCCATAGATCTCGTTTCAGGAGAAACGCCCGAGCGTCTCGCCGCAACAATGGAGCTAATCTCCAACGGCACTCTCGAAACGCTCCCACTCATCACCCACCGCTTCCCCGTCGAAAAGGCAGCAGAGGCCTGGCGTTTGATCGAATCCAAAAGCGAACCCGTCCTAGGCGTCATCCTAGACTGGTAGGGCGTGACCGCCGGGCACGCCACAGAGTATCACTCGTTCAACTACACCGTCACCTGGCTTCACTCCCCCCCCCCAAAGAACCGCCAACAGGTGCATCACTTCATTTCCCGACCGACGCTTCGATTGTAGTCTTCCCAGAATCCCAGCAACTCGTCTGTTTTTTCCGGATACAGTTTGGAGAGATCGTTCTGTTCGCCAATATCATCCTCGAGGTTGAACAGTAGCCATCCATCCGTAGGCCCTTCGTTGGTAGCCAAATCGGTATTCGCCCCGACGCGTTGCTTCAAGTTCACTAGCTTCCAAGGCTCTTTGATCACGCAGACTCCCGACTGCCCGTTGTTCACAAAAAAGGCTTCCCTAGGGGAGATCGGTTTTTGCGGCTGTTCGAGATACGGCATCAGAGAAACTCCGCGAAGCGGATGATCTCCATTTGTCGGCGGAACAGGCACGTCGGCGAAGTCCAGAATGGTCGGCAGGATGTCGACCCCCATCGTAAAACCGGAAACGGTTTCATTAGCGGCAATTGCAGAGGGACAACTCAACAGCATCGGCACGCGGATACCACCTTCGTAAGGAACCGCTTTGCCGGCACGCAAGCCCCCGTTATTCCCAGACGCGTAGAGCGTGTAGTAAAACTCCGGCGTAATCGCTCCGTTGTCGCTCATAAACAGGACCAGTGTATCCTCGTCTAGATTCTGCTTTTTCAGCAGCTCCAGCAGATCGCCAATCCGGGCGTCCATATGCTCGGTAACGGCGATATAGTCGATCAGGTTACGCTGCTCCCAGGTCTCATCCGGTAGCTTGTATTTGGTTTTTACTGACTCCACCCACTCGTCGGTCGCCGAATACTCCGGATGCATCTCATGATAAAGCCAACCGTGCGGCGCGTTATAGCTCAGGAAGAGAAAGAAGGGTTGATCCTTGTTCTCACTCACAAAGTTCATCGCCTTATCGGTCAGCAGGTCAGTCATATGCTCCCACGGTTCATCTGACACTTCCTTGCCCTCGTAAAGGAGCTGCATGTGCGGCTCGGGTATGATATGGCGGATATGCGTTTCCTTCGCTTGCTCGTATTTATAGCGTATCCATCCACCATAGAAACCGAACCATTCATCGAAGCCCCGATCGATCGGATGGTCGCCCTCTCCGTTGCCCAAGTGCCACTTGCCGAAGCCACCGGTCGCATAGCCCGCGTTCTTCAGAAGCTCTGGGAGTAGGCTCACATTCTGTTTGATTCCGTTTTTAGCCGCATGCGGCTTCTCTTCGCAATCCAGCGTGTATTGGCCGCTCATCAGACTCACCCGACTGGGCACACAGACCGCATTGACATGGAAGGAGGTAAGCTTGACGCCCTGCTCCGCGAGCCGATGAATGTTAGGGGTTTGGATAGCGGAGTCGCTATTGAAACAACTCAAATCGCCAAAGCCCAAATCATCGGCCATGATCAGCACCACGTTCTTCGGGGCCGCAACGGCCAAACTCGTGATCAGTAAAAAGAAACTTACTAAAAATTTCATACTAACTCTTGTTATAATTCGCATGCCCTACTCCGCCGTATCGGGTAGCGTAGTGTGCATATTCACACGCCAGACGTCTTTGCCAAATCTCGTGCGCTCCTCTGGAGAAAGTAGAAACGATGTGTTCCACTCATGAGACGAGTGCCGGTCTCTCTCCGCCGCAATGTCCGCCCTAATTCGCTTGGCTTGAGTGACCAGCCGTTGCGCAACTTCCGGTAGCTCGACAACTCGGTTTCTCTTTTCGCGAATGTCCGTACTCAGATCGTAAAGTTCAAGGTCATCAAACCCTTCGGTCGCCAAAAGCTTGTAGTCGCCATCGCGCAGGGCGATATGGTGGCGGTCACGCCCGGCAGACCAGAAAAAGAGAGCTTGCTCCCGCTCGAACACTTTCCCCTGAAAGACCGACAGGATGTTTTCGCCATCGATATTCCGGTCGGGCAACGGCTGCTTCGCTATAGCGCAAAGGGTTGGCATGTAATCGAGTGAAGACATCGGCTCTGAACAGACCTGCCCGGGCTCGATAACCCCTGGCCAAAAGGCCAGCGCGGGAACGCGGATTCCCCCCTCGTAGTTGAATCCTTTCCAATAGCGCAGCGGCCCAGTGTTTCCGTGATTCGTGTCGTTGCGGGGATCGATTTCGTCGTCTCCCACGATGAACTCGCAACCGTTGTCGGCGGAAAAAAGAATCAGCGTATTGTCGAGCTGCCCCTGCGCTTCCAACTCATCGACGAGCATGCCAATGGCGGCGTCCATATGCGACACCATGCCATAAAAGACGCACTCGTTTTCACGATAGTGCTTACGATACTGGTTTATGTACTCATCGGTGGTCCCGTGCGGCGAGTGCGCCTCATGCGTCCAGAAGTTTATAAAAAACGGCTTGTCCTGATCGGGACGCTCTTTCAGCCAACCAATCGCTTCTTCCGCGCAAAGCTTCGCGGAAAGCCCTTCAAGTCGGGGCAAAGGGGTTTTGTTGCGAATGAAACCCGCCGGATTCAGAATGCTGAACCGCGCGTCCTGCTCCGTCCAGAAGGCGTGATCAAACCCGAAGTCATTTGGGGTAGGATCGCCTTTTTGTCCGATCAGATGCCATTTCCCAACATGACAAGTATCATAGCCCGCCTCTTTAAGAACCTGGGCAATGGTGACTTCTTCCGCGCGTAAGTGCTGCAGATTCGGCCCATGCTTCAACATTATCGGCCCATAGATTCCGGACCGGTAAGGGTGACGCCCCGTCAACAACGCCGCACGAGAGGGAGAGCACCAGGGCGAGCTGGCATAAAAATCGGTCAGAATCATTCCTCGCTCGGCGAGCTTGTCCAGGTTGGGTGTTTCGATCACCGGACCACCACTGAATCCAGTATCCCAATACCCCATGTCGTCAGTCAAAATGACCACAACGTTGGGCGTGCGCGCCTCCGCCGCATTTCCAAGCATTGGAAAGATCATTGCGGCCAGAGCCAATCGTACAACAAATGCTTTCACCCTCATTTTGAATCCTGTTTCTTTCTATTCTGTGCTCTCTGAAGCTCCCTTTTGGTCGGTGGGAGCCCTTTGACATAGGGTTCTAGCCATGGCGGAGGGTTCGCATTCTCCTCCTCGCCGAACACGAGCAGCGGCTCATCGATTGTCTTTGATATATTCGTATGCGTTTCCGGGATACGTCGCTCCGAGGCGAGCTCAAGCAACCTCTGGTGCAGGGCCTGATATATCTCTGGATGAGCACCGGCAATATCCGTCTCCTCGCTCGGATCCTGTTCAATGTTGAACAGGGCTTCACCCAGCAGCTTATAATCGCCTTTGCGGATCGCAATGGGACCGGTATCCGCCTTCTCCCACCCCGGCACCGAGTACACAACTTCCGAGCGCTCGGACGGTTTACCTGCCGTGATCGTATCCCACATATCGATACCGTCGATCGGAAGGGACTGATCCAGCGAGCCTCCTCCGATGCCGAGTAGCGTCGGATACAGGTCTACCACGTGCATCATCCCATCCACCTTTTGCTTCGCCGGAACGTTTCCCGGCCAGTGAAGAATACAGGGAACTCGAACCCCTCCTTCAGTGTTTTCGCCTTTGCCACCGCGATAAGGGGGATTGCTCTTTCGTCCGCCATTGTCGTTGAAGAAAACGATCAGTGTGTTTTCGAGAACCCCCTTGGCTTCAAGCGTGCCGAGCATCTTGCCGATGGATTGGTCCATGGCGTCGAGCATGGCGTATTTTTTCGCCTCAAAATCGCCTTCGCCAGGGCGCTTCGCAACGAGGGCACGATATTTCTCCAGCAGATCGACTGGAGCTTCATCGGGACCATGGACCGCGTTAAACGGCACATAGGCAAATAACGGTTTCTTAAAATCGTGAGCCTTGACTACCTTCGCGAACTCCTGGCCAATCAATGTAGTGGAATATCCCTCTTCGCGGAGAGTCTGTTCGTTGCGGTGCCAGTCATAATAGCGTTCCCGACACTTGTCCCAATACCCAATCAGCGCGCCGTACAGGCCGTATTGATAGTCAAAACCACGTTGCATCGGCAGGTGGCGCTTATGCCAGTTTCCCAAATGCCATTTGCCGATGATAGCGGTGTAGTAGCCCGCCTCGCGAAGCCCTTCGGCAAGCGTTCGTTCATCGGTCAGCATGCCGGCAACATCGTTGCCGTGAGAGCGCTCCTCCATGCCGTTACGAAACGGATAGCGCCCGGTGAGAAAGGCCGCACGCGTTGGCGAGCAAACCGAATGGACATAAAACTGCGTCAGACTGGATCCTCCGCTAGCCAGCCGATCCAAATTGGGAGTTTCGGCCGGTCCACCGTTGAATCCCGGATGATGCCAGTGCATGTCGTCAGCTAGGATAACAACGATATTAGGCGCTCCCGTCGCGCCCTGCGCCATCGCATTCACCCCCATCAGCAAGGCCAGAAAGAGTAACATCGATACGACCTTTGCACGAATCATCCTACCGCGTATCCACATTAAAGTAGTGCTTAAACCAAGCGGCCTCAGAAGACGCTCCATCCATCGCGAATCCGGGACGCTGCTGGGTTTCGCGGAACTCAGCCAATTTCTTATCCAAACGCTTGGCGATCTCTGGGTATTTCTGAATCAGGTTTCGGTTTTCATGCTCCTCGGATTCCATATCGAAAAGCATGCTCACCCCGTTTTTGAAATAGTAGTATTTCCACTTCCCTTCGCGAATCGCCGACTGCCCCCAAAAACGCCAATACAAGGCCTCATGCGGATCGCTCTCGTTCTCTCCGGTAAGATGAGGAACAAGATCCACACCATCGATTTCGCCAGGAGCGGTCTCTACCCCTGCTAGAGCCAATGCAGTCGCCCCCGCATCCAATGAAATAACCGGACGGTCGTAAACCTGTGCGGGTATCCGATCTTTCCAATAAACGACATAAGGCACACGCACACCGCCGTCTGAAATCATACCCTTCTCGCCGACCATCGGACCGTTGTCCGATCCGTCCCACTGGCCGGGCACCGTAAACGGTTGGTCCTTGCGATGGATTTTCAAGGGAGCGCCATTGTCACCGAAGAAAAAGACAATCGTGTTCTCCGCCAATCCAAGCTGTTCAAGCGTGTCGTTGATTTTGCCAACTCCGTCATCAACCGCCGCGATCGAGGCAAGCGCCCAGCGTCGACGTTCCGGCATTTCGCCCGGGAAACGGGCAAAGTGCTTTTCCGTAACCTCCATCGGCACATGAGGAGCAAAGTAGGCCAGATGCAGAAAGAAGGGTTCGTCTTTGTGACGCTTGATGAAAGAGACCGCGGCATCTGTCTGGTGATCAATGCGGAACTCATCTTCCTTGATCGTGAAATCCTTCGGAGGCGCTACATCCTTTCCATCCGTGTCGTAGTTACGCAGATAGTTTTTCCAGGCCCCATCGTAGAAATCATCGAAGCCCTTGCTCATCGGCATATGCGGCTTGCGCAACTCGAAGGGAATACCGAAGGGCGGCGTTTTCTTCAGCCCCTCCGGAAAGCTGCCCGCCATCCACTCCTTGCCTTCCCATGTCGGGTCGAGGTGCCACTTCCCCACAAATCCCGTCGCATACCCCGCGTCCCGCAGGCGCTCGGCGACCGTTACCTCATCCACGGGGATCGGCACGAACTCGTTGCCATCGACACCAAAACGGCTCTGGTAGCGCGCGGTTACAATACCGGCTCGCGACGGCACGCATTGTGGCGCCGTAACATACCCGTGCGTCATCAACGCTCCCTTTCTCGCCATCTTGTCGAGATGAGGTGTGCGAATGTCCTCAGAAAGTCCATACGCACCTAAATCAGCATAACCATGATCGTCAGTGATAATTACGACGACATTTGGCCTATCAGCAGAACTCGCCTTCTTTGAGACTTGTTTTGGCAAGTTCTTCCCTTCTTTCGCATAAGCAAAGCCACGGACATCCTCAACCGCTCCGAGCACCAAGTAGTATTCATATTCAAATACACTATCCTTGTTCATCGCGTACTCGGTAAGCGGCGCGATGTAAGAAGTAGAGTTGGCCATCGAACCATCGCGGTAGTTATCCCGATCCAAGAGGTTTACAAAACCACACAGCCAGGTCGCATCTGCACGAGGGCTATATACGCCGAACCCTTTTCCTGTTTTCGGGTTCACGCAGGCCGCCCACGGCTCGGTCGGCGTAAAGCGATTCCAAGGAAACCCATTTGGATCAGTCGGCGGCAAATCCACCCGATACCCTTCCGGATTATCCGGCATCCTCACCGTCTCATCCCCCGTCCAAGGTGCATCACCCGTATAAGTATAACAATGACGCAAGCGCGCTATCGGATAGACCGCAGGAAGCTCCTGGTCTCTCACTACCCCCTCTTCCCAAGTATCATCAGTCCGCTGGACGGTGACTTTGTTTCGCACTCGGACGGCACTGCCTTCAAGCCACATCCATTGCTCGAATACACACTCCGCCGCTTCACCTGGCATATCCCAAAGTCGCGGAACGCATTTGATGTACATCGAATCCTCGCTTCGCTTGAACTCAAGAATCTCGGAGCTGGAGTTCGGGTGCGGAGGGTTGGCCACGCTACCAATCCCGCCAGCCTGGATCGGGTTCCAGGTCCACGGCGAATAGTTGGCATGCTGCCCTTCACTTCTACGATCTATAGGCTCCCCGCCGTAATAAGACTGCTGGATGTAGCGGCCTAGGTCATGGATGTTCACCATGTTGTCCTTCTCCGCATCTGCGCCGTCCGACAAAAAGCAAATCGTGCCCCCGCGTTCCAAGTCTATGCCAAGCCGAACCTGTCCATTGTCCAAGTAAGCCTTCTCAGCTAAAGCTCCCATCGTACACGCCAAGGCGGCCGCAATAAATCCAAACTTCTTCATTTGATAATTGTCTCAAAAAAACAGCATAGGCGAATCGCTCGCCCCAATCACCCTCCCGAAACCGAGAAACGCAACAAGGGCAAGCGACTACGACCTAGAACACTGACTAAAAAATCTTTATGGCGTTACACCAAAGTAATACTGAAACCATTCAGCCTCTTGCCCAGCTTCCTGCGGTCTCCCCTTCCCCGCATGGCGATCCGGATACTGCATGCCATCAGTCCAGGCATCGACCTCTTTCCTAAACGTATCCATAAGTTCAGGATACTTATTAGCGAGGTTCTTGCTCTCGCCAATATCCGAATCCAAATCGAAGAGGAACTCCGTATTGTCGCCAACTTCCAAATACTTCCATTTCCCCTTTCTCACCGCTCGCTGCGTCCAAAACTTCCAGTACAAGCTGCGTTCCTCCAACTCCGAAACTTGTTTCGTCATAAGTGGCATCAGGTCTACGCCATCCGCATTCCCGGGCACGCCTTTTTCCGTCTGCCCCATCACTGTCGCACTGATATCTAATGCAATCACGGGATCGTCGATCACCTGACCTCCCGGAATCTTAGACTTCCACCAAGCTACGAAGGGCACGCGAATGCCGCCCTCGGCAAGCATCCCCTTTTCTCCGTTAAGAGGCCCATTCAAGGATCCGTCCCAAGCACCTAGCTTGTAGGAAATCGGCTTATCCTCCTTCGTCATTTTGATTGGAGCTCCATTGTCGCTGAGGAAGAAGACCAGCGTATTTTCATCGATCCCATGGTCCTCCAAACGCTTCATGATACTACCGACTCCATCATCCACCGCTGACATCATAGCGAGACAATAGCGACGACGCTCCGGCATGTCGCCAGGAAAACGGTCGAGATACTTCTGCGTCGCTTCCATAGGTACGTGCGGAGCGTAGTAAGGAACGTATAAGAAAAAGGGATCCTCGTGGTTGCGATCGATGAACTGCAAAGCAGCCTCGCTGACCACATCCAGACGATAGTCCTTGGTCGTCACATAGCGCGGCTCTTCGAAGGTGTTTCCCTTGCGGTCGAAGTTGATCCACCATTCCTGCTCGTATCCAAAATAGACTTCATCGAAGCCGCGTGCCTGCGGGAAATAATCGATTAGCTCGTCGAATGGGATTTTCGCCTCGACCCCTGGCTCCGGCTTCAACTGCGGCTGATGCGCCTTGAGCCATCTCTCAGAGAGGCGATTGAGCTCCAAGTGCCACTTGCCCACCAAGCCAGTCGTGTACCCGATTCGCTGCAGACGCTGCGGCAAGAGCATCACGTCACGGGACAAGGGCGAATACGCGTTATCGTCCAAACCAAAACGCCCCTGGTACTGCCCCGACAACAATCCCGCTCGCGAAGGCGTACACTGAGGAGAACTCGAGTAGCCATTGGTAAAGCGAACCCCCTCCCGCGCCATGCGGTCTATGTTCGGGGTTTTTATGTCATCGAGAATCCCCTGAACTCCAAGATCGGCCCATCCTTGATCATCCGTGAAAAACACGATCACATTCGGTCGCTCCGCCTGAGCGAGACTAGAAGCCGCGAATGCAAAGATTGATAAGACAGCCAACAATGACCGCTTGAGAGCATCAGAACTCAAGGGAAGCGAAGGGAAGCGCTTTCTGGGGTAAAGGAGCATATACCAAAGGAATACTGCAGCAACGCCCTGCCGCAAAGCCAATCGAGATTGACAGTCAACTTAGCTCGGCGAGCAGAAGCGAAGCACAGTGCAAATGGATACAGTCGTCCCGCGTACTATCGAGCGAGCAACACGTCTTTTTCGTAAGCCTTCACCGAGCTCAACCACTGGTTGTCCGCTCCGGTTTCCTTACGAGCGCAATACTCGTTCCAGACCGCACCCCATGGCAGCGACCGAGCATCTTCCATCATCGCCAAGCGGCTGGTGTAGTCGCCGGTCGACTCGACTTCGCGCAACTTTTCCGTTGGCTGGAGCAAGCCCTTGAGCAGCCCCTTCTTGGCGTTTCGTGTGCCGATCACCCAGGCGGCGATACGGTTGATCGAGGCGTCAAAGAAATCGAGACCGACGTGGATTCGATCCATCTGCCCACTGGTGACGCACTCCTGAAGAATCGCGGTGGTCGGGTCATCGAGCGTGATCACATGGTCGCTATCCCAACGCACGCCGCGGCTCACGTGCAACAACAACTCCGGCACATAGAGCAAGGCCGCTGAAATCTTGTCGGCTACGGACTCGGTGGGATGAAAGTGCCCCGCGTCGAGACAGAGCGCGATCTGGCGCGTAGCGGCATAAGCGAGATAAAATTCGCTGGAGCCCACGGTGTAACTTTCCACACCAATTCCAAAGAGCTTACTTTCGACGGCATCGATGTTCCATTTCTTGGAAACATCCGCAGCGAAGATCGCATCCAACGATTCCTTCAAACGTTCACGCGGAGCAAGGCGATCCGCTGGGGTGTCCTTGTAGCCATCGGGTATCCAAATGTTATTTACAACAGGACTATTCAACTCTTCACCAATCGCGGCCCCAATCTTGCGGCACGCGATGCAGTGATCGATCCAGAACTGGCGAATCCCAGCATCCTGATGGCTCAGCGTAAAGCCGTCTTCCGCCTTCGGGTGGCTGAAGCTGGTGGGATTGAAATCGATACCGAACTGCTGCTCCTTGGCCCAATCGACCCAGCTGCGGAAGTTATCGATTGTAAGCTCGTCACGCTCTGGCAGCGGTGAACCGTCAGTCGCATAGCTCGCATGCAGGTTGAGACGCAGCGGACCTGGAATGTGCGAGGCGGCCTGCTCTAGGTCAGCCATCAGCTCGGCTGGATTGCTTGCCTTGCCAGGATAGTTCCCTGTCGCTACGCAACCATTACCCGCGCCCGCCTTTTCGGGGGCCTCGAAGCCTGCCACATCGTCGCCTTGCCAACAATGCATTGAAACCGGGATCTGATCCAGCGCTTCTAACGCTGCTTCGGTATCAACGCCGACTGCGCCGAATTGTTCTTTTGCGGATTCGTAGATTGAAAGACTCATAGTGATATAAAATTTCAGTGATTAGTGTGTTCGAAGAGCTTAGTCTTCCCAGTTAATGATGACTTTCAGCGAGTCCTTGTCCGCGGCCCGTTGGATCGCTTCGATGATTTGAGTGTAGTGAAAACGTTCGCTGTCATCAGTCATCAAATCAAGCTTTGTCATGCCTCCCGCGATCAGCATATCGCGAGCGAGACCAATGCCATGCCAGTTCGAACCATGCGTCGCCTGGTACACCTGCAACTTGTAGTGGATGTCGTTGTTCAAATCCACCTCATGAGCGATGCGCGGCTTACCGTCCGCGCCCTTCACTCCAGCATGACCGTCCAACACCGTTCCGTAACCCATCAACTGGGTCGCCAAGCGGTAACCTGGCTCTGCCGGGGCGTTGACCATCACGAAATGAGGTTCGTTGAACGGAGCGCACTCTCGTAACGTATTTTCAACTACATCATCGTCCCACAAGATTCCAACCGTCCGCTCGTCACCAAAGTCGCGCAGCACGCGCTCCAGACGCTCCTTGCCTCGATTGATCAAGATGATTTTTCGGGCACCCATCGCTTGAGCGCACTGCAAGGCATAAGTGCTCTGCGAACCGGCGGCGATGAGTACCACAATACGGTTTTCAATACAGTTATTGACGCGCGTCATTCCCTCGAGACCACAAGCGAGCGGCTCGACCTGACAGGCCTGATCAGCGCTGAAGCCCTTCGGGAACTTCGCGATCGGCCCCAGTCTAACGAACCAGTCCGGCAGGATCGCGTACTTGCGGGCGAATCCAGGAAACTCGTGCCCGGTCGCCTGCGTATTCGGGCAATAGGTCCAGTCGCCTGTCCCCTCGTCGCCGCAGTAGATACACTCGGAATCGCCACAGGGAATATCGCAACCGATGCCGACTAGGTCGCCCGGCGCAAAATTCGTAACGCCTTCGCCGACCGCATCCACTTCAGCGCTCACCTCGTGCATGATAATCGCAGGCCATTCCTTAATGCGCGGCAAACCGACATTATAAATCACCACGTCTGACTGACAGACCGAAGTACGCAAGACGCGCACGCGAATCTCGCCGGGAGCAGGATCGCCAATTTCTTCTTCAACCGGCGTGAATGTACCACCGGGCTTATCCAGATAATAAACAAGATTCTTCATAGTACTAAGACGATGGGTGCAGCAGCACCTTGGTAAAAAATTCGGATTGATCGCGCATCATCTCCAATGCGGCGATGCCCTCACTGAGAGGCACCTTGTGAGTGATCAAAGGCTTCAGATCGAGCGTGCCGCTAGCGACCGCTTCGAGCGTAGTCCGCCAGTCATCATCATCGCCATAAACGCTGAACCCGGAGTTCCAGGTGCCGATCAACTCGACCTCGCGCCGCATGAGCTGAGAGATCAACGCAGCTGGCAAAGTCACATCGCCAGAAGGGTTGCCGAGCATAACCATACGACCGGCACGACGGATCGCCCTTAAGGAAGCCAACATCGTTGGCGGCACTCCAGCCGCTTCGAAAGCGACATGAACGCCCCGTCCCCCGGTAGCCTCCTCGATCACTTCAGTCGAGTCGCACTCGCGACTGTTATACACATCCTCGAAGCCCAACTTTCGTGCGAGCTCCAGCTTTCCTTCGACCAAATCGAATAGGAAAATTCTCGAAGCTCCCATCGACTTCAGCCACTGGGCCAGCATCAAACCAATCGGACCGAGACCAAAAATCGCAACGGTATCTCCCAATCGGATACGGGCTCGACGAGCCGCATGTAAGGCCACCGCTGCAGGTTCTGTCATCGCAGCCTCCTCCAGCGAAACCGAATCCGGAAGCTTTATGAGGTTGCGCGTGGGAGCGATCACATATTCCGCAAAACCGCCATCGCTTCGGGAACCCAGATAGTCGTAGCCATCGGACTGAGCGTACTCGCCCTCCTCGCAGGCCGGATGATCGTCGTTCCACAACAGCGGGAAAACCGTCACCCGATCCCCGACAGCGTAGTCGCTCACATCGTCCGCTACCGCAGCCACTGTGCCGGCGAATTCATGCCCGCAAATCGTCGGAAAGGAATACGTCCCCTTCGAGAAGGAACGCGGTATATCGGAACCGCACACGCCGCAAAAGGCGAGTTGCACCCGAACCGTTCCAGGCCTCAGTTCCGGCACCGAAACCTTCTCGTATCTAAGCTCGCTGATGCCGTGCAACACAACGGCTTCCATGGTATCGTTTGAAGCGCTCATTGTTATGATGCAGAGATTGCGACTTCGCCCGCAGTCTTGCGTTCCGCAAGTCCCTTGGAGATCGCGGCCTTCGTCTTTTCAATGTTCTCCGGCCAGCTAGCGGCCGAATTAAAGATACTGCTGGTGCCGGCAACCAAATTGTCAGCTCCAGCGGAGACCATGCCTGGAATATTCTCGAAGCTCACATTGCCGTCTACCTGAATCGGAACATGCTCATAGCCTCTTGCATCCAAATAGGCGCGACAGTCCGCGATCTTCTGAATTGAAGCAGGCGTCATCTTCTGGCCGGCGAAGCCTGGATTGACCGTCATCAATAGCACGTAGTCAATTCGCTCGAGAATAAAATCGAGCTCACTCAAGGATGTGGAAGGATTTAGTGCGACACCCGCCTTGGCTCCGATCTCGCGGATGCGACTCAGAGTACGATCGAGGTGCTTACATGCTTCCGCGTGTACAGAAATCTGATACACATTCCAACCCTCCATCAGACTAACGAAGAAATCGTTGTCCGACACCATCAGGTGCACGTCGACAGGCAAGTGGGTGCGCTCTTTCAGCGCTTCGATCACCGCCAGCCCCATTGGAGCATTCGGCACGAAGTGCCCATCCATCACATCCATGTGCAGCATTCCCGCTCCCAGTGCTTCGACGCGACGCAAGGCGGATTCGAAATTGAGCGGATCAACGCACATCATCGACGGAGCGATGATCACTTCGCTTTCATTCGGCGTATTTATTTCTGGAATACGAGAAGCGATCTCCTCCGAAACCGGAGCCTCTTGCATGAAGTTTTCCTTTAGGTAAGCTAGCGACTCACGCAGCTGGGCTTCGACATGGCCGTCAGAGTAATCGCGCCCAAGCTTCGGTCCGCCGATCTCGAGATAGCAGCCCATTTGATCGACCGGAATGACGCTCGCGTTTTCGATCAGCATCTCGCGGAAATGCGCCACATCGACGATTCCCTTTTCCACATTTTCAGGTTCGAAGCCAAAGGTGGAATTGAAGCGGTTGTCAGTGTTTTTCAGATGGATCTCATAGAGCCAAGGCAAAGACGCCTTGAAGAGATCAATATGGGAATAGCCTTCGCTTTCGTCAGCGTTGAGATAGCCGTGAGCGATATCGGTGCAATATCCGATCTTGGAAGTGCTGTTCGGGTTGGCTTCGTGGTAGGCCGTCAGCTCTTCGCCCATCAACTTCATTTCGGCGGGCAGCGTCGGCGGTTCGGCGAGGCAGGACATCGGCTCGATGGTCAGCCACTCGATACCCTTGTCCGCGGCGAAGCCCATCAACTCCTTCATGTTTTCAGTGTAGCAACGAATGCCAGCCTCCTTCAGCCCCATCATATCCCGCGGGACCGCGCCAGGATTCGAGCCGACCGACTTCGCCCCTAAGATAGCTCCGATTTCGATGAAACGTTCGAAATTGCGACGGGCGACTGGAGCCCACTCAGGATCCTCCCGAAAGAAACCGCCGAGTTCGCGGTGGGCTGTGAAGAGACTGTCTATGGTGATGCCGAAATCATCCGCCTGCTTTTTCAGACGAACGAAATACTCATCCGGCAATTGGTACATCTCGAAAAATGACCCCAGCTGAAGAGAAGTCACGCCTTCCTCCGCCATCAAGCGAAAGAGCCAAGGGAAGGAATTCCGATATTCGATCGGATCGGATTTGATGCCTAATTTAAAGTCCATGGCATCGAGTTAATCCTCATACAATTGATCACTTCGATCAGTTACCGGTTGCTAATGATCGTTTTCTGATCATCATCATGATTCTTTTTGATCGCAAACAACGGAAGTCATTGATGAACAAGAATGAACGCCATGAGCGAATCCTTCACCTGGCCGGCGAGCGCGGGATGATCTATCTCGAACGGGCTGCTCAAGAGACTGGAGCAAGTCTCCCCACCATCCGTCGGGATTTCACCGAACTGGCCGAAGCGGGCTCGGTCGAACGGATACGCGGAGGCATCCGCGTCAGCCGCAAAGAAGAGAACATGCCCTTCAACCTGCGCCAAGTGCAGCACTCCAACCAAAAGGCGATGATCGCTCGCAATGCAGCCAAACGCTTACGCGCCGGCGACGTGCTATTCATCGATGGCGGCACTACGACCTACCATATGTGCTTCCATCTGCCCAAGGTTCCCCTGCGCATCATCACCAACTCCCTGCGCCTCTCCGCCCATCTCGACGATCCAGCCCACCATCATCCCGACTGGGAAGTCTACCTCACCGGAGGTCGCATACAACACGGTAGCAGTATGCTCACCGGCCCTGGGACGGTCCACTCGCTCAACTTCTATCATGCCGACTGGGCCTTTTTATCGGTCGGCGGCATCACCACAGACGGGCTCTACAACACTTCCGAAGCGATCGTCGAAACCGAACGCAAAATGATCGAACGCAGCGACCGCAGCATCATCCTAGCCGATCAAAGTAAGATCGGCAAACGCACCATGTGTCGCATTTGCGGGATCCAACGTATCGAACGTCTCATTACAACCCCACCCGAAGGTCGCTCTCTTATCGAGGAAGATATGCGTGAATCCGGCTTGGCCATTACTCATGCCAGTTGAGAGCCCTGCGTTCTCACCCGCATTGGGCTCACCACAGGAACCTTACCCATTGTTTACTGCGAGAGAATTTCTGCCGCTTTCGCTACCAGCACTTTAGTCAGTTCCGAACTAAGAGGCTCCCTCTCCGCCGCATCGATAGCGGACTGGTAGTCCTGCAGATTTTTCGCCCCCATGCAGACCGTATTAGCCTGATCATGATCGAGCGCCCAGCGAATCGCGACCTGCGCCAGGCTCATGCCTTCCGGCAACAGATCCTGCAGAGCAGAAAACCGGGTGTACTGTTCCGCTTTGAAGTGCAGCCTCCGGTGGTCATCGGCCGCAAACTTCGGACCGCTCTCAAGATACTTTCCACTTAGGAACCCGTGCGCCATTACACCGCGTACCTGAGTACCCCAGTTGTTTTGAGTGGCGAGATCCCATATTTTGTCATGCGGATCGCATAAGTTGCTGGCGAACTGAAGAACCTCAACACTCCCCTCTTGCGCCATCTCCTTTAGCAACTCCAGATCATTGGTAGAGATGCCATACGAGCGAATTTTGCCTTGCTCCTTTGCTTTTTCCAGAATCTCACGCGCAGGAACAATGTCCTTAAGCTTTGGCGGGCAATGATAGAGAAAGACGTCAATCGTATCACAGTTCAAACGTCGCAGCGACCCCTCCAAACTTCGAAGGATGGTTTCCGGCGACGCATCATCTTCCCTCGAATTTTGAGGACTTACCCGGTATCCGAATTTTGTGGACAGCACCCATTCATCTCTCCGACCTCGAATGGCCTCACCCACACGCCGCTCCGATTCGCCATTGCTGTATTGCTCCGCCGTATCGATCGCGTTCACACCCAGATCTCCCAGCTCCCGAATCATTCGGATGACAGTGTCTTTGCCAGGATCCGGATGCCCATCCGGCTTACCGTCAAAGGACAATGGTCCTCCCAACTGCCAGGCTCCTATAGTAATGGGCGATACCGATAGGCCCGTTCTACCTAAGATACGATTCTTCAAAGAGCTGCTACGCTGTCCGCGTGTAAAAGCCTGCGTTTACTGATCCTTCTCTCGGTTCTGACTGTCGATTTTCTCCATGACCGCACGGTTGAGCGGATACTTGGCAACGATCACGAACGCAATGATCATCACGGCAGGACCGGAAAGGAAAGTGGCGGACGCTATGCGGTTGATAGCTTCCAAAGTCTGGCTTTCAGCTTGAGAGATAATGCCAGCCCAGTCGACAAGCCAACCCGTGATCAACAGGCCGACGGCCGAGCCTAGCTTAAGAACAAAACCAAAAATTGCGGAATAACTGCCATCCTTGAGCTGCCCGCTCTTCGCATAGTTGGCGGCGGAAACATCGGCGATCATCGAGACGGAGGTAGGAACAACAATTCCGGTACCGCCCCACCAAAGCGCCTGTCCAAGCCCAAACAAGATGACCGCAATAGGAATCTCTGTCTCGCCAAGCATCCATACCGCGTCGCGAGCCACAAGCCCTCCGGAGAAGAGAACATATGAAACCAGTCCTCCAAAAATGGATACGGCGATCCCGATATAGGCCAATGCCTTTTTATCGAACCTCTTAATCAATCGCGTCACCCACAGAGCGGCCAGCGCAGTGGCAATCATTCCCCCGCCATGGACGATGGTTTTCTGCAGGGCAGTGAACTCCATGTAGAAAACATAGGTGAACATCTGGACCTGCGAGACGAGCATCATGCCCAAATTGGCAAAGGTGAAAAACAGGATGACGATCAGGGCCAGCCGGTCGCTGATGGTTTCCACGAAGTCCCTTACAAAAGCCTTCAGATTGTTACCGGGCAGTTCCTCATTTCGGTTATCCACGGCCCGATCCCTTGTGGCGTAGATCGACCCCAGAATGAGCATCAGGGCAAAAATCGCGAGTACGACTCCCATCACGACGTAGTTCGACTCTACCAGCGTGCCGTCGATCCGAGCACCGTCCTCTCCGGTTTTGTCGCCGAAGAAAAGCACCCAAGCGCACGCGCCAAAAATGAAATTCGACGCCTGGTTTACAAAGATGCGAATCCCTTGCAAGCGGGAGCGATCATTGTATTCGGGGGCGATTTCAAATCCGAGAGCGGTATACGGTATCACAAAAACGGTTACAGCCGTGCGAACTAAAAGATTAATCAACAACACCGCCCAGAAAGCGGCCTGAGCAGTACCGGCGTGCTGCGGGATCACCCATAGCAAGAGAAAGGAAACCGCTAGAGCGAAGCCTCCGAAAAACACATAAGGCAAACGTCGACCGAAGCGACTGCGGGTGTTGTCGGTCAAATGCCCCATGAGCGGATCGGTGATCGCGTCCCAAACAAGGGTAACGCTCAAAGCCGTGCCAGCATAGCCTGCAGAAAGCCCGAGAATCTGCGTGTAGAAGAGCATCGCGAAGTTCCCTATCCCGTTCATGGTGATGGAAACCGCGCCCTCCCCGAGGGCGTATCCAAATAACTTAACCGTCGATACTTTTTGGCGGATTTTACTCACAGTCGAAATTTCCTCGCTGGCTTTCATTTCTAACTCTCTTTGTTCAATTTAACGCAAGACCGAATTCACCCGACCTAACTGTCCTCGAGCTTCAGTGTCTTGCCCTGTTTTTCGTAGGCAAAGCCACGCACATCCTCGACGGTTCCGAGAATCAAATAGTACTCATATTCGAAGGTGTCATTCTTCTCGAGTTTCATCCAACGAAGCGGTCCGATAAAGCAGTTGGAATCTGAATACGGGCCATCGCCTTTCGCGCCGCCACCCTGGAAAAATCCGCAAACCCAACGGGCTGTCGCTGTAGGATTATAGACGCCAAATCCAATACCAGTCTTCGGATTTACATAGGCCATCCAGTGTTCCGCCGCATCGAAGCGATTCCACGGGAAGCCGCCTGGCTGCGTAGGCGGGATGTTCACATCATAGCCCTCCGGGTTGTCCGGCATCTTTACAACCGCATCCGAAGTCCATGGCTCCTTGCCCGTATACGTGTAGCCGTCGCGCAATCGGGCAATCGGATAGATCGAAGGCAGCTCCTGTTCACGTAGCTCGCCATCGCCCCAGATATCGTCAGTACGGTTAACCGTCACCTTGTTTCTCACCCGTACCGAGTTGCCTTCAAGCCAGATCCACTGCTCGAAAAAGCACTCCGGAGTTTCGCCCGGCATGTCCCAGAGACGTGGCACACACTTCAGATACAAAGACGTGTCCTCTTTCTTAAACTCCAGGACTTCCGAATGGGCATTCGGATGAGGAGGATCAAAGGTACATCCGATGCTGCCCGCCTGAATGGGATTCCATTTCCAGGGAGAAAAGCGTTCGTGCTGTCCTTCTTCGCGGCGATCGACCTCTTCGCCCGCATAGTAACACTGCTGGATATAGCGTCCGAGATCATGGATGTTTACCCAATTGTCCTGCTCTTCCTCCGAACCGGTCGAAAGAAAGGCAATCGCCCCCCCTGCATTCATATCAACCCCGATGCATATCTCACCGTTGTTGAGGAACTCAAATTTGTGGTCCAATTTCGCTTTTGGCTCCGTGGAGCAGCCACTCAGGCCCAACCCAAGCAAGCCCAACAACAATAGCCCTGTCTTACTGCAATTCATCTTATCGTTCTTTTCTACTAAATCGTGTCTATTGAGAGCGGCAAGGGATGCCAATCATCCACACTACTGCCGCAATTTTCTTCAATCAAATTCTCCCTTTCAAGCAGGCATCAGCTGCTCAGAGGAAACCCGGAACTCATGGAGTCCTGCATCAACGTTTTCCATACGGTCCGGCAAACGGATCTCTGCAGGAACCGCAGTCTCCACCTTGAGCGTGAATCCGTCATCCGTCTTCTCCCAAGCGACCGAGATCTTCCCGGAAATCGAATCGTAAGAGGCACGCACGAAATCGAACTTGCCCGTGAAAATCGGCTCTACCGTTACCGTCTTGAACCCGTTAGAGCTCGGCCTGATTCCAGCCAGCGACTCCATCATCCATTCGTATACCGCTCCAAAGGCGTAATGGTTGAACGAGTTCATCCCGATATCGCCAAAACCGTCCTCCTTCGTCCAGCTGTTCCAACGCTCCCAAATGGTAGTCGCGCCGTTGTCCACCTCGTATAGCCAAGATGGATACTTGTCGTTCAACAGCAGCTGCACCGCCAAATCGCCCCGCCCGATTCTAGACAAGGCGGGACACAATAGTCCGGTGCCCACAAAGCCGCAGGTCAGATAGCCCTTACTTTCCTCCAGAAGCTCAACCAGCGTATTGGAGACCAGAGCGAGTTCTTCGCCCTCGACGAGATCCATAGTGACAGCTAAGGCGCAAGCGGTCTGCGTCCGAATCGCCATCCGGTCTCCGTCGAACAGTTCTTCCTGGAAAAGCGAGCGACTCCGCTGCAGCTCTTCCTCGAAATGGGCGACATCACCTTCGAGTCCAAGCGCGTCAGCCATCTCCGACATCATTCGCGCATCGAATGCGCGGTAAGCCAAACCGATCAAGCGATCAGGGGTCGGTGAATTGATATGCAGCCAGTCCCCACAGGAATACTTGATCCTGTCGTTGTGATTGTTCCCCTCGGAAACGATATACTCCATGTACATCTTCATCTCCGACCAATTGTCGCGCACAAAGGAGAGATCGTCGTACTGCTTCCAAAGAGTGTAAGGGCAGACAATGCCGGCATCTCCCCAGGCCGCCACACCGAAGTTGAACATGCCCATATAGGGAGCCACCTCCGGGTAAGCCCCGTCTTCGCGCTGCGAATCGTTCAGATCGACCAGCCACTTCTTGAAGAACTTCCGGATATCGCCCAGATAAGTCGCCGACTTGACGAACATTTGCGCGTCCCCCGTCCAGCCCAGCCGCTCGTCGCGCTGCGGGCAATCGGTCGGAACCTCGAGATAGTTACCACGGAAAGACCAACGGATATTTTCAAACAGACGGTTCACTCGCTCGTCAGAACACTCAAAGGTCCCGGTCTCCTTCAAGTCCGACATCCAGACCACACCCGTAACGGTATCCAGAGAAGGAGGACAATCCGCGGGAAGCCCTTCGATTTCGACAAACTGAAATCCGTGAAAAGTGAAACGCGGCTCCCAAATTTCTTCACCGGTTCCCTTGGCAATAAAGCGGTCAATACAGTCGGCGGTACGCAGGTTCTCGCGATAAACCGTTCCATCGGCGTTCCGCATTTCGCCATGCTTGATGACTATTTCCGTTCCAGCCGGCACGTTGACCTTCAGCCGTACCACGCCGACCATGTTCTGCCCCATGTCGAAGACATAGGTACCGGGCTTCGGCTCGCTGACTGACCGAGCAGAAAGCGTTTCAATCTCGCGGACTGGCACCCCTGGATGCGGTTCAACGATGTCCGGCGGGGTCTCCATGCGGTTGATGAGAACCACGTCCTGCCATTCACTCAGGTCGATCCCCGGTTCACTCCAGCCGGGCGTCTCTTCGCGGGCATCATAAGTTTCCCCTTCAAGCAAGTCGGCTTTCAGCAAGGGACTATCTTTCCAAACCCATGAAGAGTCAGTCACCAAACGTTCGCGACTGCCATCTTCCTTTTCCATTTCCAGGACACAGGCGAACCAAGCGTCACGCCCCCAGTACCCCTTTTGGTGATTGAAGCCCCAATGCCCAGCGAACCAGCCTTGCCCCAGAAGGGCTGACACTGTGTTGGCGCCCACTGTCAGAACATCGCTGACATCAAACGAGTGATAATAAACGCGCTTGTGATAGTCGGTGTAGCCCGGAAGCAGTTTCACATCGCCGATCTTCTTGCCGTTCAGCCAAGGTTCGCAAACCCCGAGCGCCGTCACATGCAGCGTGGCGGAGACGACATCCTTATCGACGCAGAAATCCCGTCTCAGCATCGGACAGGTACGCGTCGCCCATCCTCCCCTGATCCATTCAGCATTACACTCTTTCAAAATATTACTGTTCATCACTATTCATTTGCTCCGCCAACCGGAGCATCAACGCCTCAAGCGCCTCCCTACTCGTTTGCCGTAACTAGCTTAGTTATAACGAAAAGCGGAAGCCAATACTCTTGCTATTGCGACAATCACACGGACTATTGCGACATTCCCGGACAGAAGCCTCCTGGATTGTTGACTACACCCTAGCACCTACGCAGTTCCTCGGCACGAGCCAATCATTACGGCGCCCTTCAAAGTAGGCCGCTAAGAACTGGATGTTCGCTGGCAGCCCTGCCGACTGAAAGACATCACAGGTTACTTTGACGCGGTTGGTATCCAATTTTGCCCACCTATTGCCTTCTTCACTCCTCAAGAAAATCGAACAAATACAAGACGACGCCAATATGGGCGCTGTACCACCACTGGTGATACCAAAATCCCGTCACAATCCGATCGTCGGGCTGGAGGTAATAGGTGACATAATTCGCAGTCTGCAAGGCCCGCTCTTTCATTTTCTCGTCTCCGGCAGTTTCTCCTAGTTCAAACAACATTGACGCCCAGTTAACGCTATGAACCCCCATCACGACATTACATTGAAGTTGTTCCCGAATACCTTCAGCTGGTTCAAAGCCCTCTATCTTATCCATAAAAGTCGCTTCAATCCAGGCATTGAGCTCCAAGGCTAATTCAAGATACCCGTTACTGTCTGTCCTATTGGCCAAGAGGTATCGAATTGTGTCTATACAATCGAAATTAGTACGTCCTTCAGCGCTTTCAGGAATGTCCTCATAAAAGCCTCTAAACTCTTTGGTCTTGATAGGACCGTTCAACAACCAAGACCATGTTTTATCGCGATACGACTTATAACTGCTATTCCCGTTAAGCGTATCCAATTTTTCAAACAGCATAACAGCATAGATTACACTACTGGTATACTCTTCGATAACCTCCTCCGTTTTTGGGTCGACACGGAAAGGCCAGGTACCATTGGAGCGCTGCTTTTCACAGAGCGTGTTAGCGACCGCCTCCGCAACATCCTTAAACCTCTGCTCCTTACATGCTTCATATAGCTCTAAATAAACCAGGGCCATAATCGCTGCCTTGTCAGGCATGACACCACTCCCATCCCTGAACCCTCCGGGCTTCCTTTCCTCGAACGTACTGTAAGGCATGTTACCGTAGGCCCAATCGGCCGGAGTACTTTGCTTGATGTTCCAGTCCGCCAACTTGATAGCGTCCCCCAATGCCTGCTTATTGCCCGAGTATTCCGAGTAATCAATAAAGGCTCTAATCATACCAGCGTGGTGCAATGCCGGATAGGATACAAAACGGTCCACGGAAGCAGGAAATGGCTCACCGTTGTGCTGAACATTCGAATAGTAAACCCAGGGCATCTGAATACGGCCTTCTTCATCTTTAAGACTTTCTGTCGACCCCTTGAACCAATCGAGGTGGCCATCCAACAGAAACGACATTCCTCGTCGAATGGTTTCGTCATAAGACTGGAGCGGCAATAGCTTGCCTGATTCATCCCGTTTTTGGTCAGCAATTACCATGCTGCTTTCCCAATCGTAGCTTCCAAACGGGCTGATTCCGACCTTTCCCTTTTCCTCACCTCCAGCCAGCTCTCCTGCAAAAATGGCTGCGCAAATGATGATTGCAGACGCAAACGCTCCAATTGACGTGTTTTCCAACTTATTAATGATCATTATATCTTTTATTAGACTTCAAAACTACCTTTAGCGTCAGTGTTCCCTTCTTACTTTTTCCGATTAGTTCCGGTTTCCCTACGAACCGGCAATCGGCGGGGAGACACTGTATCGCCTCCCAAAGTCAGTAAATCGCTACTACACTCTATCCCAATACCCCTATTATTCATCATTCTCGACCGGCTCCGCAAACCAGAGCAAAACCGCCTAAATCCTCCTGCCACCTTTTCAGCGACCGGGTCAGTTATAGCAAAGATCGCTCTCCAATACTCTTGCTATTGCGACAATCGCACAAACTATTGCGACATACCTAGACTCAAGTATCCTAACGTGCTGATTACATCAGCGAGGCCAATACGGTTTCCTCGGCACAATCAAATCATTACGACGCTGCTTTCCCCCCCC